>NZ_CP091285.1:667407-1334814 GCF_021650975.2 Flavobacterium jumunjinense | reverse complement strand
CCAGCTCCTATATTTACAGTTTCTCAGACTAATATATTATGTTATGGGGAAGCGACTGGAGAAATTCAATTTAATGTAACAAATACAAATGGTTATACTTTAGAGTATAGTATTGATAATGGTGGAAACTTTGGAACAAATCCAATTTTTTCTAACTTATCAGCAGGTACTTATGAAACTATTGTTAGATACACATTAGGAACTGCAGTTTGTTTAACTACTGCTCAAACAATAATTATATCTGAACCAGCTGCTGCATTAACTGCTTCTGCGGGTGTTTCTGAATTAGCTGGTTGTGGACCTAGTGGGGAAGGAAGAGTTAGAATAACAAATCCTCAAGGTGGTGTACCAAGTTATGAATATAGTTTTGATGGTGGTTCAACTTGGGTTGCCACTAACGAAGCTTATTTAATGCCTGGAACACATACGGTATGTATAAGAGACTCAAATGATTGTACATTTTGTACAACTGTAACTATAGACCCTGCTCCAACTGATCCTACAATTTCGGTAGATGATCCAGATTTTAATTGTGACGGTACTGCAACAACTACTGTTACAGTTAATAATAATGGTGGTAACTTTAGCTATACTTATTTATTAGATGGTAATCCAAATAATCCTCCTGATAATAATGTATTTACAAATGTACCTTGCGGAGATCATGATGTTACTGTTCAATTTGAAAGGTTAACAGTTCCTACTTATAGCAATTTATTGTTTGAAGACTTTGGAGAAGGTAGTAATACTACTTCACCAGGTATCAATCCAGCATATTGTTTTGAAAGACAAGTTGCGGCTACACAGTGTAATGGTAGTATTCAAATTAATGATGGTGACTATGCTGTAACAAGAAGAATTAATCCAAGATTTGGTGCATGGGTAGATGCAAGAGATCATACTTCAAACGGTACAAATCCTAATGGTAGATTCTTATGTGTAAACATTGGAGGTACTGCAGGAGTTGGAGGAATTCTATACAGTAAACAAATTAACGATATAATACCAAACCAGCCAGTTCAAGCTTCAATTTGGGCAATGAACTTATTAGTAATTGGTAATACACAATTTAATCCTAACCTTACTATTCAATTAGTAAGAGATTTAGGTTTAGCAACTGAAACTGTAATTGCTTCTCAGGATACTGGAGATGTACCAAAAACAGAAACTTGGCAAAACTATATTTTATCACTTAATCCAGGTGCTAATTCAAGTTTAGCTTTTGTTATTCGTTCTAACAATACAGCAACTAGTGGTAATGACGTTGTAATTGACGATTTAAACGTTTTTCAAGAGCCAGTTTCGTGTATAACAGAAGTTATTTATCCAATTCATATTGATTGTAATGCTGCATTTTCTGCACAAGTAACAAGTTCTACTAATGCTACTTGTAATGGAAATACTGACGGACAAATTACTATCGCTGCTCAAAATTATGCTCCTACTGGATATTATTATTCATTAACAGGTGGTGCACCATTTACTCAAGTTACTACTTCTCCTTTTACTATTACAGGTTTAGTAGCTGGTTCTTATAATCTTGTTATTGCTTATGATATAAATGGAACTACATGTTCCTTTCCTATAACTCAAGTTATCTCAGAACCTAATGCTTTAGTTGCGAATGCTGTTTTAACGAGTCCTGCAACTTGTTCAGGTGGTGGAGTAATTACTGCTTCAGCAACTGGAGGCACACTAAATTATCAATATCAGTTAGAAGATAATTCAAACAATATACTTGTATCTTATCAAGTTAATAATGTATTTGCAAATTTAACTCCAGGAGACTATATAGTTCGTGTGAGAGACGCTTCAGGTTGTATTGACCCAATTAATGTAGCAATAAACATTCCAACTCCAACTCCTCCTACTGCTGTAGTTAGTACTACTTCAGATTTATGTTATGACGGAACGAATGCGGCAACTATTGTTGTTACTGCTAGTGGAGGTGTTCCTCCATATCAATATAGTATAAACAATGGAGCATTTGGAAATAGTAACACATTTGCAGGTTTAACTTCTAACACATATACTATAATAGTAAGGGACTCATACAATTGTACTTTTACAATGCCAGCTGTAACAATTGCTCCTCAATTAACAGCAAGTGCAGTATTAATTAAAGGCTTAGATTGTACGGCTTCTCCAGATGCTGAGATTGCTGTTACTATTAATGGTGGTAACGCTCCTTATACTTATCAAGTTTCATTTAATGCGGGTACTTTATCTGCATCAGCGAATGTTACGGGTACTACTTTTACACACATAGCTTCAACAGCAGGAACGTATAGATTTACAATTACTGATGCTATTGGTTGTACTGTAGTTACTAATCTTGTAACTGTTAACCCATTACCTGTACTAAATCCTCCGGTTTTAGTACAAACAGCATTTAATCGTTGTAATGGTGATAGTAATGCTGCAATATCAGTTACACCTTCAGGTGGACAAGGACCTTATGTTATAAACATAGTTAATACTACTACAGGTAATAATTACGGTACTCAAACCTCTGGATTAACTGCGGGTATTTATACTGTTACAGTTACTGATGCAAATTCTTGTATTGCAACTTCTAACATTACATTACTTCAACCTGATCCTGTTAATTTCACTATAATTAAAACCGATATACAATGTGGAGCAAGTGGTACAGATCCAGGTGCTATTGATGTTACTAATGTAACTGGAGGGACTGCACCATATACATATACTGTTACAAATAGTTTAAATAGTGCTGGATTCCCTATTTCATATAATACAATTGGATCTGAAGATCATTCTTTCACTATTTTAAATTTTGGAATTTATACTGTTTCAGTTGTAGATGCAAATGGTTGTACTTTAGTTAGTAATAACATATCTATTGCATCTCCTCCTAATAGTTTAAATATTGATATATCAGCTGCAACAACAGATTGTACTGCTGGAGGTACTTTAACCGCATGTGTTAATACATTTGTTGGAGGAGGACCTTATCATTTTGCACTTTATCAAGATTTATCACCAGCAACCCCACCCTATCCTACTTACCCTGCATGGCCAGGTTATCAAGATGCTGATATTAGTGATCCAACTGGATTATGTTCAACTTTTACAGGTTTAACACCTGGAGTTACTTATACAATTATTGTATTTGATGAAACAACAAATTGTTATTATTTTGAAACAGCACCTGGCCCAATTCCTACACCTTCAACAATTACATCTGTAATAACACCTCATAATGTTACATGTACAGGTGCAAATGATGGTAGTATAAGTTTTACGGTTGATAATTTTACAGGAACAGGAGTTTCGTATCAAATATTTGAAAATTTAAATAATATGCCAGTAAGTTCAGTTGGTAATGTTGTAGGACCAGCGCCAGCAACTGTTTCTAATTTTGGAACACTGCCAACTGGTAGCTATTATATTTTATTTACAGAAGTTGGCGGTCCTAATGCGGGATGTTCACAAACGTCAACTGCTTTTACAATTTCTGAATCACCAGTATTATTATCTTTAACAGCAACAGTGATCAAAAATGATAACTGTAATGTTAATGCGGGTCAGATTTCTGTAACGGGTTTAAATGGTACACCAGCTTACTCTTATCAAATAGTTACAGCAGGATCTCCTGCTCCTACTCAAGCTACTTGGGCGGGTCAAGCTTCTAATGTATTTAATGTTGAAGGAGGTAGTTATGATGTATACATTATGGATGCTAATGGTTGTATCCAATCGGCAACATCAATTTTCGTACCAACGGATAGTACTCCTAATATTTCTTTAACTTTAGATGCAGCTACATTATGTAATACTACTGATGGAAATTATACGGTGACAGTAACTAGAGATAATACAGTTGGAATTGCTCCTTTCACTTATAGTGTTGATGGATCTGCATTTACGACATATACTGAGGATGTAGCTTTTTCATTCCAATTAACAAATTTAAATGCTGGAACGCATACTGTTATAGTAAGAGATGTTAATGGTTGTACAGAAACAGAAACAATTACAATATTACCTCCATTAAACAATACACTTTTATCTTCATTAGCAGCAACATTAGACTGTGGTGCTACAGATGGAGTAATAACAGTGAACGCTTCTGGTGGTTCTGGTTCAACTAATTATACATATACAATTAGTCCAAATACTGGTATTACCCTAACTAATAATGTGTTTTCAAATGTTGCAGCTGGATTTTACACTGTAACAATTACTGATAACGTAACAAATTGTTCCATTAACAGCTCTATTACGTTAGTACAGCCTACGGCTCCAACATTTAACACTACTGTTACTGGTGCGACTTGTAATTTAGGTTCAGATGGTACAATTACAGTAAACTTAACAGGTACTAATACTGATCCTGTTTACATGTATGCTATAACTTCTGGTCCAGTAACATTTGTACAACAATCTTCAAATGTATTTACAGGATTAACTGCAGGAAGTTATGACGTTGAAGTTACTTCTGGAAGAAATTGTGTTACTACACAAACGGTTATTGTTGGGGAAGCAACTCCAATTATCATTCCAGCACCTGTTGTTACAGAATTTGCTTGTAATACAGGTTCAAACTCTGTAAACAATGCAACCATAGTTGTAAATGGTGTAACTGGAGGTTCTGGAACATATACAAACTATGAATTTTTAGATGCATCAAATACTATTCTTCAGTGGGGTACTAGTAATACTTATGTGGAAGCAAACGTACTTGGTGGAACATATACAATTAATGTATATGATGATAATGGATGTTTTGCAACAACAACAGCAACAATTAATCCGTTTATCAGAATATCTAATCCAACAGTAACAGTTACAAATCCAATTACTTGTACGAATACTGAGGATATAACTATAAATATTGCAACAACTGGTGGAACTCCAACTACATTAAATTATTCAGTAGTTGCTTTAAATACTGGTAATACTTATAATGTTACACAAACAAATAACCCTAATTTTTCTGGATTAATTGTTGGTAATTATCAAATTACTGTCGAGAATGCAACAACAGGATGTAGTGTACAAACAATACATTATGTATTTAGTCCTAACACTTTTGTTGTAAATGCAACAGTTAATAATAACGTGACATGTTTTGGTGGAAATGATGGAAGTGTAAGTTTTACTTTCGTAGATCAAAATTTAACACCAACAAATGATGCAGGACCATTTAGTTATGTAATTACAAATACTGTAACTTTAGCTGTTGTAAGTTCTGGATCAAGTCCAAACGCAGGCCCTTTTACAGTTCCTAATTTACCTGCTGGAACGTATCAACTGCAAACTACCCTTGATGGTAGTCCATTTTGTCCTGCGACTACAAACTTTACAATCACACAACCAATTACAGCTTTAGCCTTAGCAACAAGTAGTACACCTATTTCATGTGTACCTGCAGCTGATGGAACTATCTCTGCTGTTGGAAGTCATGGTTGGGGGGCACCTTATCAATACCAATTAGTACAAGGTACAATACTTGTAGATTGGTCTTCTCAGGCTACTTTTACAGGACTTATTCCAGGTACTTATACTGTTAATGTAAGAGATAATATTGGATGTATTGTTACTACAGATGTAACGCTAAATGCTCCAACTCCAATCGATGCTACGATAAGTGCTTCAACGACAATGTTAGCGTGTATCGGTGATACAAATGCAACAATAACTGTTAATGGCACAACTGGTGGTTTTGGTAGTGGGTATTTATATATTTTAACTAATACTATTGGTGGACAAACATCTGGTCCACAAACAAGTAATATATTCAATAATGTCGGTGCAGGTAACTATACTGTAACAGTTACGGATTCATTTAATTGTACATTTACAACAACTAGTGTTACAATAAATCAACCAACTGAAAATGTTATTGCTAGTTTATCTACTGTAACTCAACAATCGTGTGTTAATAGTGCGCAGTTAGAGCTTAGTGCTTCAGGGGGAACGGCTCCATATAGATATAGTACTAACCCTGCAGGGCCATTTACTACTCCTTTAACTGGTGGTAATGTTACTATTACAGTTCCTTTTGTTACAACACCAACAAGCTATCAATACTATGTTGTTGATGCTAATAACTGTATTATTGAAGTTTCTAACGCTGTTGTTGTAACTCCTTTAGACGAAGTACTTATTGATTTAGATTTAAGCGAAGCGGTTATTTTATGTACAAACACACCAGCATCTGATTTTGGAAAAATTGTTGCAACAGCTACAGGAGGTGTTGGTAATTATGTATTTACATTAAACCCTGCAACTGCGGGTGTTTTGACTACAGTAACTGGAAATCAGGTTACCTATACTAACGTTCCTTCAGGAGTTAATTATAGTGTAAGTGTAACAAGCGGTGATTGTTCTGAGGTTTCTAATAGCTTTGATATAGTAGCTCCAATTGAGATAACATTTACAACTCAAGTAAGTCAAATCTCTTGTCCAGACGAAGCTGTTGATGGTTCTATTATTGTGACACCGAGTGGTGGATCTCCTCCATATCAGTATTCGATTTCATCAAACCCTTTTGAAACAGTAAATTCGGGTGTGTTTACCAATTTAGGTCCTGGTAATTATACTATTAAAATTATAGATAGTAATGGTTGTTTTAAACAAACGGCTGTAATTACAATTGATCCAATTGATTCATTTGGATTCATTGTTTATAATATTGTTGATGAAGTTTGTATTAATGAAGGTGGTTCTGCAGAATTTCAAATAGAAGGAGGAACTCAATTAGGAGGTTCTGTTACTACATCAGAAGGATATAACCTACACTTTAATGGTGCGGTTATTAATTCTGTTAGTGGATTGTTTAACAGTACTAATGTTCCTAGTTTTGGAAGTTTAGCTCCTGGTAATTATCCAATGTATATTACAGACGACAATAATTGTAGATTTGATTTTAACTTTACAATTAACCCAGGATTAGATATTCAAGGTAATACCTTCATAGATGATACATGTTTAAATGACTTGCCTAATGCTAATGTAACTGTTACGTATGATGATACTTTGATTAATTTAGCTGATTTGACTTTTGATTTAGATAATGGTACTTTGATTCAAAACGGAGATAATATCTTTACAAGTGTAGGAAATGGTAATCATAATGTTGTTATAACAGATAACATTACTGGATGTCAAGTGCAAGTTAATTTTACAGTTAATTTAGCGAATCCTTTAGTATTAACATTAAATGGTCCTGGAACGTTAAATACCTTTACGATGTCTACAACGGGAGGTCAACCGGTTTATGAATATCAAATCTGGAATAGTGCAGGTACACTACTTTATACAGGTACAAATACTAGTTATTTAGTGAATCAAACTGATGTGTATACTGTAACTGTAACTGATGCTCTTGGCTGTACAGATACAAAATCAATACCAATGACATTCTATGACATTGAAATTGATAATTTCTTTACACCTGATGGAGATGGTACTAATGACGGTTGGAGCCCTCAATATCTAGATAATTTCCCTAAAGCTGTAACCTATATCTTTGATAGATATAGTAGAAAAATTAAGACTTTAAGACCAGGTGATACTTGGGATGGTACTTATAAAGGGAATGAATTACCTTCTGGAGATTATTGGTATGTATTGAAATTGAATGGAGATGAAGATGATAGAGAATTTATTGGTAATGTCACATTATATAGATAAAATTATAAAATATACTAAGCCTGCTTTTGTAGGCTTAGTATTAAACAATAAAAAAAAATAAAATGAAAAAGTTAGCATTATTTTTAACACTCTGTTGTTTGAGTCAATTGCGAGCTCAAGAGCTAACAATACCTCAGCAGACGCAGTACTTAGCTGATAATCCATTTTCTATGTCTCCAACTTTTGCTGGTATTGGTGATAACGCTAGAATTCGTTTAAATGGATTAACACAATGGGTTGGAATTAAGGATTCTCCAATTAACCAATCTCTTGCTTTAGATTTTAGAATTGCAGATAGATCTGGTGTTGGTGCTTATTTTTATAATGATAAGAATGGAAATACTCGTCAATATGGTGCTAAATTTTCTTTTGCACAACACCTTATTCTAGATTATGATTCAGAACAATATTTATCGCTAGGTTTATCTTTTAATTTGAATCACTTTAGACTGGATATTGAGAATTTCACAAGTCAAAATGATCAATCTGTAGTAAATAATAGAGCTACTCAAAATTATAATTTTGATATTGGTTTTTTGTATAGAAATAAAGATTTTTATTTGAGTTATAATGCTTCTAATATTCTAGATAAAAACATTAAAGAAGTAAATTTTATTGAACCCGATTTATTATTAAATCATCAAGTATATGTTGGTGGTAAATTGAGAGGTAATGGTTCTACATTTGAAATTGAACCGTCTGCTTTGTTTCAGTATTTTCAAAGTGATGGTCGTTCTACAACTGATTTAAACCTGAAATTAAAGAAACATATTTTTGAAGATTATTATTGGATTGGAGTTACTGCTCGTTTCTTAAATGAGCAATCTATGACGCCTGTTACGGTTGGACCAATGGTTGGTTTAAGAAAGAATGATTTCTATTTCGGATATTCTTATCAGATTAATACTAATGAACTTTTAGGTTATAATTCAGGTACACATATGATTACTTTAGGTTTTGACTTTTTACAAAGTTTAAGTAATTGTCCTTGTACACAAAATAGAATAGTTTACTAAATAACATATATTATAAATTCAATTAAAGTTTACTTTTACTGGTTAATGCGCTAGTCAGGGTAAACTTTAATAATTAAAAACAACATTGTCTTGATGAAAACATTAAATGATTTTAATTTTAATAATAAAAAAGCAATAGTAAGAGTAGATTTTAACGTACCATTAGATGAAAATTTTAATGTTACAGATACTACTAGAATTGATGCTGCAAAACCTACCATTGATAAAATTTTAAAAGATGGAGGTAGCGTTGTTTTAATGAGTCATTTAGGACGTCCAAAAGGAATTGAAGAAAAATATTCTTTAAGACATATTCTGAAGACTATTGAAAAGGCTTATAATAAGCCAGTTAAATTCGTTTCGGATTGTATTGGTGAAGATGCCCAAGGTGAAGTGAATAAGCTAGAAGTTGGTGAAATTTTATTGTTAGAAAATCTACGTTTTCATTCAGAAGAAGAAAAAGGCGATTTAGAATTTGCAAAGAAGTTAGCTAACTTTGGTGATATCTATGTAAATGATGCTTTTGGAACTGCTCATAGAGCACATGCTTCAACTACAATAATTGCACAATTTTTTCCTAATAATAAATGTTTTGGAATTTTATTAGCAAAAGAAATTGAGAGTATTAACAAAGTTCTTTCTAATCCTGAAAAACCTGTAACTGCTATTCTTGGCGGAAGCAAAGTTTCTTCAAAAATTACAGTGATTGAGAATATTTTAGATAAAGTTAATCATTTGATTATCGGAGGAGGAATGGCTTTCACATTTGTTAAAGCATTAGGAGGGAAGATTGGTAATTCTATTTGCGAAGATGATAAGTTGGAATTAGCAATTGAAATTTTGAAAAAAGCGAAAGATAAAGGTGTTCAAATTCATTTACCTGTCGATGTTATTGGTGCAGATTCCTTTTCAAATGAAGCTAAAACAGAAGTATTTGATGTTAATTTAATACCAGATGGTTGGCAGGGTTTAGATGCTGGACCAAAATCATTAGTCATTTTCGATACATTATTGAATAACTCTAAAACAATTTTATGGAATGGTCCTTTAGGAGTTTTCGAAATGGAAAATTTTGCTAAAGGAACAATTAGTCTTGGAGAATCAATTGCTAAAGCGACTTCCAATGGAGCTTTTTCTTTAGTTGGAGGTGGTGATAGTGTTGCAGCAGTTAAACAATTCGGACTTGAAGAAAAAATGAGTTATGTTTCTACAGGTGGCGGAGCAATGTTAGAAATGCTTGAAGGTAGAGTTTTACCCGGAATTGAGGCTATTTTGAACGATTAAATAATAGTGATTTTAGTTTATTAACCAAGAAAGATTATAATGCACAAAATAAAGATAATAATTGCTTTTTTTTCTTTTTCATGTTTATTTGCTCAGAAGGAGTCAGTAAGTAATGAATCTGAAATAACGAAAAATATTTCTTTTTTAGATTCTATTAAAGCAACATTTACAGATCACAATACTAGTAATTGTATTGATGAACGCTGGTTGGCAGAACTTACAAATGAAGATATATTTGAAGAAATTTATGAAGATATTAATGAGATTGAAGCTGATTCATTAGTTTCTTACGAATTGTCAACAGATTTATTGAAAGAAAGATTAAAAATTCTTGATAGTAAAACTCCATTTCACATTGAATATAATCCTATTCTAGAAAATGTTATTAAATCTTATTTGAATAGAAGAAAGACATCTTTTGAAAGATTAATGGCAATTTCTGAATATTATTTCCCAATGTTTGAGGAACATCTTTCAAAATATGACGTTCCCTTAGAGATTAAATATTTAGCAATTGTAGAATCTGCTTTAAACCCTAAAGCTAGATCTAGAGTAGGAGCAACTGGTTTATGGCAATTTATGTATCCTACAGGAAAGCAATTTAACTTAGAGGTGAATTCTTATGTTGACGAGCGTTACGATCCTTTGAAAGCAACAGAAGCAGCTTGTCAGTATTTATCAAGTTTATATAAAATATTTGGAGATTGGAGTATGGTTCTAGCTTCATATAATGCTGGGCCAGGAAATGTATCTAAAGCAATACGACGTTCTGGTGGTAGTCAAAATTATTGGAACATTCGAAAGAATTTACCAAGGGAAACAGCTAACTATGTTCCTGCTTTCTTTGCAACGATGTACATGTATGAATTTCAAAAGGAACATAAATTTGAACCTAGAAAAGCAAATTTAACTTATTTTGAAACAGATACTATTGTTATAAAACGAAGAATGACTTTTCAAGATATTTCTGATCTATTAGATGTTTCATTAGATGAAATAGAGTTTTTAAATCCAATTTATAAATTAAGTGTTATTCCTTTTCAATCAGATAAAGCTCACTATTTAAGATTACCTAAATCTAAAATTGGATCTTTCGTTTCTAATGAAGATAAAATATATGCTTATATTGATCATTTGGATACTAAAAGAGAAAAAACATTTATACCAGAAAATACCGATAATGAAAGTTCATATGCTACCAATCTAAGATATCATAAGATTAGAAGTGGTGAAAGTTTAGGATTAATTGCTCAAAAATATGGTGTATCTGTCTCTAATTTGAGAAAATGGAATAGAATTAGAGGAAATAATATAATTGCTGGAAAAAAATTAAAAATTTATTCTAACGTAAAAGTGTCATCTACAAACAGTAAAAAATCTAGTAAAAGCACTAATAGTCAATCATATAGAGTTAAAAAAGGTGACTCTTTGTATTTAATTGCAAAGAAGTTTCCTGGAATTTCTGCTGATGATATTAAAAAGTGGAACGATATTAGAGGTAACAATATTAAACCAGGAATGATACTTAACATAAATGGATAAAAAAATTACTTTTATGAAAAAAATACTTATAACTTTTTTTAGTTTGTTTCTCCTTTTCTCTTGTAAACAAAATGAAGGAGATAAAAATGCTGTTCTTACAGAGTCTAATGGCATGATTAATAATGTTTCTATTATTATTGATGAGAATTTATGGAATGGAGAAATTGGTGACTCAATTCGAAAAAAATTCGCTGCTCCAGTAGATGGACTTTTAAACGAAGAGCCGATGTTTAACCTTAATCAATATCCTACTAAAATTTTTGACGGTATTGTTAGAAAAAGCAGAAATATTGTAATTGTTCAAAAATCGGATAAATCGGGTTATAGTTATAAAAAAAATGAGTTTGCAAAACCTCAAAGTGTATTTTATATAGTAGGAAAGAATCAAGAAGAAATTTTAGCGGGCTTAGAAAAAAGAGCGAACGAAATTATTAAGTCTATTAAAGATTCTGAAATTGAAGAAAATCAAGTTCGATTGAAGAAAGCAGCTGTAGATGATAAAAAAATTAAAGATAGATTCGGTATTGGTTTAACTATTGGTCATGGTTATAAATACGATATGGTTCATGATAAGTTTTTGTGGATTAGAAAAGAATTTACAACGGGATATAATAGTATTCTTATTTATGAAGTGCCAATTAACACTATTGAAAACGATTCGAATGTTGTGAATAATGTTGTGAAAATGAGAGATTCAATTGGTAAACAATTTATTCATGGAACATTAAAAGATACATGGATGGTTACAGAAGAAGCCTATTCACCTTATTTCTTTGATATAAAAGTTGCTGGCAGAAAAACTTTCGAAACAAAAGGGAATTGGTATTTAAAAAATGATTTCATGGCAGGACCATTTATTAATTATGCTATTAAAGATGAAAAGAACAACCGTTATTTAATTTTAGAAGGCTTTACATTTAATCCATCAAAAGTTAAAAGAGATTTAGTTTTTGAATTAGAAGCTATTATTAAATCGGTAAAATTTATTAAGTAATTTTTTTACTTACAATTTTAAAAATCTCATTAGACAAATTGTTTAATGAGATTTTTAGTTAGTTCAAATTGTTTTTATAATTTTAGCACTTAATTCTACTTATAAAATGATATCATTCAAAATAAAGCGTTTTAACGAGTTTTCTTTATCGGAATTGTATTCAGTATTAAAGCTGAGAGCTGAAGTCTTTGTTGTTGAGCAAAATTGCGTCTATCAAGATATAGATGGTAAAGATGAAAAAGCAATTCATGTTATTGGATATTTTAATGATGAAGTTGTTGCCTATACAAGAATATTCAATAAGAAAGATTATTTTGAAGAAGCTTCAATTGGTAGGGTAGTAGTAGCTGAAAAATATAGAGACCAAAAATGGGGATATGATTTAATGAAGGCTTCAATACAAGCTGTGGAAGATATTTTTGGCGAAAAAGAAATAACCATTTCTGCCCAACAATATTTAACGAAATTCTACAACTCTTTAGGTTTTGTACAAACTAGTGAAATGTATTTAGAAGATGATATTCCTCACCTTCAAATGAAAATCTCTTAATCTACTTTTGTAATAACTATTTCTACACGTCTATCTAATAAAGGTCCTTTTCCTAACGGTTGACTGTTGCCATAACCTTTATAACTCATTCTTTCTTTTTTAATTTTCTTTATACTCAAATACTTATAGACTTCTAAAGCTCTGTTAACTGAAAGTTCTCTTTTTTTTGTACCTCTATCTATAGCTTCTTTATGAAATTTTGGTGTGCAACAAACATGTCCTTGAATTTCAAACTCGATATTTTTAAATTTATACAATTGCTTGACCAAGCGGTCTAATTCTTTTTTTGCAGGATAAAGTAATTTACTGCTACCTCTATCAAAAAGTAGTTTGTCAAGATAAATTCGGTCACCAACGATCGGCTTTTTAGGAATTGAACTATATACGCCAGGAATTTTTAAGTTTTCAATTATAATGGGCTTATAATTAACAACAACATCAACTCTTCTATTCTTAGAGCGTACTTCTGGAATATTATCTAACAAATCATCATCTATTAATATTCTCCCTTTGCCTTCAATAGTAATAATGATTTTGTTTTTTATTCCTTCAGAAACAAGTTTTTCTTTTACTGTATTTGCTCTATTAGTTGAAAGTTTGAAATTGTATTTATCTTTTCCTCTATCGTCGCAATAACCAAAAATTTCTATGGTTTCTATAGTTGTAGTGTCTAGTTTTTTTACAAATTCGAGAAGTGCAATAGTTTGATTTTCTTTTAAACTATATTTATCAAACTCAAAATATAAAGAATGTACTTCTTCTTCCTGAGCCTTTAAGCAAAAAGGAGTTAAGGTAAGGAGAAGAAGTGCAACCCATTTCATTTCTTATTTTTTTAGTAGCGAATTATAGTTGGAAGTATTATTTAATACTGCTTTCGCTTTGTTAATTTCGATGTCATTTTGTGTATAAAATTCATATAGACCTTGTTTGTATTGATAGCGTGTAATCAATTCTTCTTGTATTAGTTTTACAAACTCATTTTTATATTTTGAGACCTCTTGTTCTTGACTTTTTTCTAAAGCCGTTTGAAGTTGTTTGTATTCATTTGTGATACTACTGTCTACTTTTTCTTTTTTAGCTTTTTCTAATAAAGTTTTTAAAGCTCTACCCGTTTCAGTATCTAAATTGTATTTTTCTTGCTTTATAAAGTTTTTAAACTCATTAAAATCCGAATCTGAAACATTTGGAATATTCGTTAATGTTGGTTTTTTGTAATATAATGAAGTAGCAAAATCAAATATTGCATCATTTTTAAGTAATGCATCTGTTACAGTACTTGTTTTGGCTTCAGCTACTATAACATCGGGTAAAACACCACCACCATCATAAACTGTTCTTCCACCTTTAGTTTTAAATGCATTAAAGTTTTCTTTGTCAATTTTTATTGCCTTTCCATTAGCATCTTTGTTTCCATAATCTAAAGCTTGAATACATCTTCCTGAAGGAGTATAATATCTCGAAATAGTTACTTTTACTTGTGTACCATAGGATAAGTTTAATGGTCTTTGTACTAAACCTTTTCCAAAACTTCTATTTCCAACTACAACTGCTCTGTCTAAATCTTGCAAAGCACCCGAAACAATTTCAGAGGCAGAAGCACTTCTTTCATTTATAATAACCACTAATGGAATTTCCAAATCTAAGGGTTCATATTTGGTTTTATAGGTTGAGTTATGTTTTTCAGATTTTGATTTTGTTGTTACAATAGTTTCATCTTTAGGCACAAAGAAGTTACATATATTTACAGCTTCATGAAGTAATCCACCAGGATTGCCTCTTAAATCTAAAATAATTTTCGTCGCTCCTTTTTCTTTTAATTCTAAAAAAGCAGCTTTGGTTTCACTACTCGATTTTTCAGTAAACTTTGAAAGCACAATATAACCTGAATTATCAGCCAATAATGAATAATATGGAACAGCTTTTACCTCAACCTCATCTAAAATAATAGTTGCATTTTGCTTTTTTCCTTGTCTTTCGAATGCAAGATTCACTTTAGTGTTTTTTACACCTTGTAATAATTGTGACGCATCTTCTTTATATTCTTTTAAGTTAATGTCTCCAATTTGAATGATTTCATCTCCTGCTTTTAAACCTGCTTTGTCAGCAGGAAACCCTTTGTATATTTCTTTTAAAAACACACGACCTTCTTTTCTTTGAACCATAGCTCCAATACCTGTATATTCACCAGTATTGTTGATTTTGAATTTTAAAACATCCTGTTCATTGAAGAATACGGTATATGGGTCTAATTCTGCCAACATGTTTTTAATTGCAACATTCATCAATTCACCAGGGTTTGTTTCATCGACATAGTTTTGATTAATAGTTTTAAATGCAGCTGTAAATATTTCAATCTGTTTCGCAATTTCGAAAAAATCGTTTTTAAAACTTACGGCAACAAAAAGAAAGGTTGCACTAAAAAAAGTTAGAATGTATTTTTTCTTGAATAATGATTTCATTAGGATGATTTTTTATTTTTTAATTTTCTTCTGATAAAGAAAAATGATACAACGAAAATAAGGATAAATGGCCATACTTGTAGTATTCCTAAGAAGAAACTTGATAATCCGTTAAATCCTGAAGCAATAGCATTCCACATTTTACTACCATAGGAAACTGTGTTTTCTGATCCGGTTGGATTTTCGGTATACATTTCTATACTAACAGTACTCATTCCTACTTTGCTTTCTAGATATTTTAATCGGCCTTCTTTAGCTTCTATTTCTTCACGAATTTTTGAAAGTTCTTTTTCTATTTCTAATATTTCCGAAATTTTATTAGCCTTTTTTAATATTTCTAAATATCTGTTTTCTAAGGTGCGTTTTGCTTTTAAACGTGCTTCTAAATCAACAAATTCTTCAGTTACATCTTGAGCTGAAATTTCTTTTCTATCAAAATGCTTTACCCCTTTACTTATTTCATTTATAAAAGAATCAAAGTAATTGTTTGGAACACGAACAATTATGTTTCTATAAGTTGTGCCATAGTTTTTTCCTGAATTATCATTTTGAACATAGGCTTTGTGTTTCTTTAACGCATTTTGAATTGTTGCAAAACTGTTAGATAAATTTGTAGTTTGAAAACTTAGATCTGCGGTTTTTATAATCTTTAGATCTGCAACTTGTTTTTCTTTTGCATTACTAGTATTGGATGATTTATAATCGCTATCCTCGGATTTAAAATAATTGGAATTTGGAGCAACACTTTCAACAGCTTCTTCTGTGATGTTATCTTTCATTTCTGATCCTTTGCTACAAGATAAAGAAAGACAAAGTAATAGTATACTGGTTGCTATTTTTTTCATGGGAATTTGTTTATTTAAACTTACATTAATAAATATAACAAATCACAAAAACTTAGCCAAAAATTATTTTTTAATTTCTGAAATGAATTTTTCAAACAATAAAATGGTTTTTTCATGAATTTCATGATAAGAAAGTTGGTCTTTCGTTTGGTAGAAAAACATAATAGCATAAGGCTTATCAATGTTTTCTAGAAGTATATTTTTGTTTAATCGGTAGCATTCTCTAAGTAATCTTTTAAAGTAATTTCGATCAACAGCCTTTTTGAAATACCGTTTAGAAACAGAAACTCCAAATTTTAATAATTCACTTTCAGTAGGGTTTTCAACAAAAACTAAACGTAGCGGATATTTAGAAACCGATTTTCCCTCAGAAAAGAGTAAATCAATTGTGTTTTTGCTTTTTAGCTTTTCGTTTTTTGGGTAATTGAAAGTCATAATAATTTTACAAGAGGCAAAGATATATAAAACAATAGAAATTTGAGAATATCTTTCATGATGATTCGTTCTTACCATAATTCGTTGTATGATTCATTAAATTTTATTTTAGAATAACTAATTTTTTAAACAGACAATGAAATATATATAGTTGCTTTTTAAAGTACTTAAGCTGAAAAGGAAAGCATTGAGAGAAAAATAAAACAATTAAATGAAGAAAAGGCTTTTCTCAATACAATTTTTAGAGAAGTGAAACCTTACGAATTGTTTTTGCCTGTTAAAGAATAACAACAACAAGATTATATATATAGAAGAATCTATTCCTAGGTATAATAGATTTGTTGTGAACTATAAAGGAAAATTTAAAAAAGCTCATCATTAATTTGATGAGCTTTTCTCGTAGTAAGATGGTCTAAAGTTGTTCTAATAAATTATTCAACAATTAGCTTGTATTTAGGAGTATTGTTTAACGGACAAAAATATACATATTCTCCTTTTTCAAGGGTTACAGGCATTTTTGAAGAAGCCGTTTCACCGTCTTTAATAGTTTGCCTTAACATGGCATCTGCAATAAAATCAGATTCTTGAAGGTTTTCCTTATTAGGAGCTAAAACAAAAGCCACTTCATGGTCAATTCCTTTGTTTGTTACTTCGAAAGAATAGCTACCTGGTTTTAATTTCAATTCTGTTGTAGTAAAAGCACCTTCTACTTCTTCTAGTTTTACAATTTCAGTAGTAGGAGTTTCCTCAACCATTACTTCTTCTGTAACTGGAGTTTCTTCTGCCATTACTTCTTCTGTTTTTTTCTCATTACAAGATGCAAAAAGCATTACTACGAATGCACTAATTGCTAAAATACTTTTTTTCATTTTTTTATCTTAATAAATTATAGTGCAAATGTAGCCTATGGTTTTTTTTTGAAATGTTGGCTAGATTACATAATTGGTGTTTTTGGTTATTGGAGATAAAAAAAGCTACTGGTTAGAGTAGCTTTAGTGTAATTATTTTAAATTTTTTAGTTTTGTTTGATAAATTTGATGTTAAACTTTTCGTTTTCTGAGCTCAAACTTAGAAAATAAACGCCATTTTTTAAATCATCAATTAATATACTTTCAGTTGATATAATTCCTGATTTGATAACTTTTCCCATTATGTCATTTATTTGATAATTATAATTATCATTTTTATTTGCAACTTCTATATTAAGAATGTCAGATGCTGGATTAGGATAAATAGAAAAATTAGTTTTATTATTTAATACAGTACTAAGTGGAGTAGTGTAATTTATATTAAAAGCCAAATCTTGTTGAACATCTGGTGATGAATAAGGAGATCCTGTATCTGATAAAGAACTAAAAGTATTTGAGTTTACATTGTATTGATTTGCATTACCATTTCCTCTTGAGTCTATTGTTGTAGTTGGTATAAATTTAAAACTAGCGTTATTTGCTGCTTTTCCTTGATATTCTATCCAATACCTTCCAGCAGTTAAACTTGCAGTTAGATTTCCTCTTATTTTCCAAATTCTTTTACTTTCTGTTGGAGGTGTTCCTGGGCTTGGAATCTGAGTGTTGCTAATTCTAAGTGTATAGGTGTCTTCACAATTCGCTAAATCAATTATGTTTGTTGTCATATTACCTGTAACTACTGTAGAAGTATTTAAATATGGAAAACCACTCCAAATTCTGACTCTCAAAACATCTAATGGTGATGTACTCCCTAAGTAATCTAATTGATAACAAAAAACATCTACATTTTCAATATTCCAAGTTTGTCCAAATGGGACTGTGAAATCATCAAAAATTCTTAAATCTGTATTACTACCATTATAATACCCGTTATAACCAGAAATATTATTGGTTTGTGTTGTGTTTCCAGTATTATTTTGCATCTCACTCCATTGATGTTGTGCAGGCAAAGTTGGAGCTAAAACACCACTTTTTGTTGTTTGCCCAGTTGATATCGATCCATTTGTATAAGTTGATTGAGCAAAGGAAAAACTTGATAATGTAAAGCAAAATAGTAAGTGTAATTTTTTTAATTTCATAATGATATTTTTTTTACAAAAGTAAGATTTTATTTAACATTTATCATTTGTTCTTCACTAATTTCTTAGCGACTTCATTTAAAGTTTTTCTGTTTTGATCCACAAAATACAAACCTGCTTGTATCAATTCAAAGATGTTTTTCTTCGAAGTGTCGTCCATTTCTGGTGAAGCATTATGCAATTGAGGCATCAATCGATAGTAATTTTTTCTGTTTCTTGGCCCTAAAGATTCAAACATCTTTGAAAGATGATAGTTAACAGTTTCCACATTGGCAGACAATAGTATATCAATCAAAGGTGAAATCCATTTAATTTTTCCTGCATTTTCGAATTTCTCAAAAGTATAAGGTTTTAAAACTTCTCCAGTTCCAATGGAAACGATGATCATGTCGTTAATGTCTGGATAATCGACTTTCTCGGAATCTTTCAATATTTTTGAAAATGGAATTTTTCTCGCTTCCGCATAGGCACACAAAGCGGGATTATTAGCATAAACACCACCGTCTATTAATGTGAATTCTTGATCGTAGAGCGATTTTATTTTTGCAGGTTCAAAATAAGTTGGTGCTGCACTTGTTGCTCTACAAACGTCTTTCACATAGAAGTTTTCTAATACAGATTCGGCTTCATGACTACAAAAGAATTTTGCTTTTCGCTGATTTATATCATAAGATGTTATTAAACAAGGCTTTATTAATTCTCTCAATTCTAAATTACCAAAAACTTCATGCAATTGTCTTTCTAAATTGCGTTGCGATATCTTCTCATTAAACAATCCGAAAGGGTTTATTATTTCTTCCCAAAAGGAGACGTTAAAAATGGTATCTCCTTTTTTTGCATAGAGATCTAAAGCGGCTTCAATAGAGAATTTTGCATTCTTTGTGTTGTCTGGAAATAATAATATTGCGGATAACAAACCTCCTGTGCTACTTCCGGCAATTAAATCAAAATAATCACCAATTTTCGCATTCGGATTGTCAATTTTTTGTAATTGTTCTTGAATGTATTTCAGTACAACGCAACTAATAATTCCTCTAATTCCACCACCATCTAGGCTTAATATTCTGATTTTTTTTGCCATAGTTATTGTTTTATTAAGGCAGCCAAAACAATATCGAATGTTGTTTTGATAATGCTGTTTTTTATTGTGTTTAATCGAACTTTTGATACTCCAGCACTTTGTAGTGCTTTAAGAACAAGAATGTCTTTCTGACTTTTTAGTAACCATTCAAACTCTTCTATTGTTATAGATGTTTCGGCAAGCAGAAGTGTCCAACGTTTCATTTTCTCTTTAGATTTCTCTAAAAAATCATCAATATCCTTTTGAATTTCAGGTTTTAGTTCACTGTATTTTTTTCCAAGAAGTGCCACTAGAGCTTCTTCTAAATCAATTATTAATTTATCTATTTCCATGATGTTTTGTTTGTTTTTATTGGGTAATTATTTCTAGTAAGTTGTCTTTAGAGGTTCTGTCTTTTTTAACTTCATATTGAATTAATAAATCTAAAGCTTCACTTATTTGTTTTTTTGCTTCTGCTGTAAATTGAGGGGAAAGGGTTTGTTTTTCTTTCCAAAATTTAAAATAACCGCCTATTAGATTTTTTTCCTTATCGGTTAAAACATTCCACATTTCATAAGTGATTTCGTTATTGGGTTTGTTTTTTTCGTATTCTTTTAGTTGGTCTATCTCTAATAAAAGTTTTTCAATGTTTTCTTTTTGTGTTTCATACGCAAAAGCCGATTTGTCCATTAGAAGAAGTGTTTCTACTTTAACTGCTGTTGTTTTTTGATACGAATAATGATCAAATAGTGCTGTTTTTAACGACTGACAACTTGCAATTGCTATCATTGTTAATAGAAGGAGTTTTATTTTTAGTGTTTTCATGTTTTGTTTGTTTTTTATTATAAAATTTTTAATCTTTATTAGATTTTCTTATATAACTACATAACCATTTTGGTCTTTATCTAGTTTGATAAGTTTTCTCCAATTATTAAAACCATTTTTTTCAAAGTGGGGAAGGTCTTTAAAGCTTTTCCAGTTTCCGCCCCATTCCCAATCGTACTTTGAGAAAATTTTCACACATTCATACCAATCAGCAACAGTATCATTGTCCCAATCTTTTACTGTGTTCCATGAAGCAATTTTGTTATTAATAATGAGGCAAATATCTACTGCAAACCCATAGTTATGAATGGATTGGCCTGCTTTTGCATTGGTTACTTTTTTCCCTGAAACAGTACGTCCTTTATTGTATAATGCATTCTGCTCCTCAAATGTTCGCAGTCCTTGTGTAATTCTTACTTTTGCATTTCCAGTGAGTACTTCATTACATTCGTTAATGATTTTTTCAACCTCATCTCTAACGAAAGGATGAAGTTTTTCGATTCTTTTTTGGGTGTGTTTGTCCATTGTTTTTTAATTTAAATTATAGTACAAATATAAAGAAAATAATCTTAATTATCAAACATAAAGAAGAAAATAATCAATATAATTAGATTTTATTCTTTTCAACAAAAGATTTATTTCGTATAGTTATAATTCACTAATACGCTATTTTAGTGAAGCTTATAATTTAAAAGTGATTATATTTACCAATGAAAAATAGAACCTTATGTCTGAAAATATTCCACAAGCAAAAACAATAGATGAAGTAATTGTAATTTTAAATACTATAATTGAAGAAGCTATAGAAGATAGTACTACCTTGGGGTATTTTGCTGTTTTATATTGCAAAGTAACTGAGAAAGTAAAAGAAGGAATTGCTAACGGAATGTTTGAAAACGGGCCAAGAATGGAGCAGTTAGATGTAATTTTTGCTAATAGATATATTAAAGCGTATTACCAATATAAAAATGGAGAGGAAGCTTCTTCTTGTTGGGAAGTTGCTTTTAAACATGCTGACGATTTTTGGATGATTGTTTTGCAACATTTATTATTAGGGATGAATGCTCATATTAATCTAGATTTAGGAGTGGCAGCAGCACAAGTAGCGCCTGGTGATGTCATTGAAGATCTTAAAAACGATTTTAATACGATTAATACCATTTTATCAGGATTAGTTGCGAATGTGGAAACAGCCTTGTCTGATGTTTGGCCTATTTTGAAATGGATTTTAAAGAAAACTCAAAAAGTAGATACCTTTCTTATTGATTTTAGTATGCAAGAAGCACGAAACGGAGCGTGGAAGTTTGCAGTTTCATTAGCTCCTTTAGATAGTGTAGCATTAACGCAAAAAATAAAAGAGCGTGATGCTTCTATTACTAAAATTGCCGATTTGATTACTAACCCTGGTTATATTCCGTCTTTACTTTTTAAAATTTTGCGTTTGTTTGAAAGAGGGAGTGTTGTCTCTAAAATTGAGAAGTTAAGAAGTGTAATTTAATACGCTCTTCTTAGTTTGTTTTTTGTTTTCTTTACTCATACAGGCTCAGTTTCGTCTTTTGCTATTTTATTAATTAGTAATGAGCAAGGATTGAACTACTAAAAGCAACAAAAGATAATTTATTAGATACTTCTATACCTTCCGATGCGCTACGGACAGCTTCTAATGGTCTTCTGACAATTTCCTATAGGTTTCTAACATCTAATTAAAGTCTTTTAACACTTTAAAATGGTTTACAGAAAGTAAAATAATAGCTTCTAAATGTATATTCTGGTCTACGGACAATTAAAAAAGGATTTATGAATAGGGTAAAGCCAGACTTGACATAATTTTATGTGAACTTGAAAACTTCTATTTAGTTTAGTATTTGCGCTATTTAGTTTAGTATTTGAGCTATTAAATTTAGTAATTAAGCTATTTAGTTTAGTATTTAAGCTATTTAGTTTAGTAACTGTGCTATTTAATTTAGTAATTGAGCTATTTAGTTTAGTAATTGAGCTATTTAGTTTAGTAATTGAGCTATTTAGTTTAGTAATTGAGCTATTTAGTTTAGTATTTGCGCTATTAAATTTAGTATTTGCGCTATTAAATTTAGTATTTAAGCTATTTAATTTAGTATTTGCGCTATTTAATTTAGTATTTAAGCTATTTAGTTTAGTAATTGAGCTATTTAATTTAGTAATTGAGCTATTTAGTTTAGTAATTGAGCTATTTAGTTTAGTATAAGTTTATTTAAGAAAAAGGAGATCCATTTCTTTTGCTAATAAATCTTCTTTGGCACTTTTTTGCAAGCCATTTTTTATAGTAACGGTTAACTCACCTCCCAAAGATAAGATTAGAAGGGCTAATTATAAAGAATTAAAAAACCACCCGAAGGTGGTTTATGTTAAACAAGAAGTATTTACTTTTGAGGTGAAATAGGTTCGTAATAATTTCCTCTTTCATGATCTCCGTAGTACTTTTCTTCATCTTCTTTAGTAGCAGGTACAAGATACAAGGGATAGTTATAATCATAAAAGCGTTTTATTTTTTCATAAAACTCATAAAACTCAACCAACACTCTATCATATTTATTTCTTGCATTCACTACAATTTCTTCTCCAAAAAAAGTAACTTTTTCATCATATCTATCAAGTTCGTGATCTAAGAACTCATTAGGATTATCTTTTGATAATTCTTTAATTTTTAATTCCATCTCTTGTAATAACTCTAGAAATAAAGCACTTTTAGGTTCTAATACAATAGCTTCACTCCCGAACTTATTACCTAATACTTTTTCAAATGATACTCTTTTATAATTTGTGAGGTTATTAATGTTTGAATTTCCTCCTGGATAGTCTTCAACTATAATTAAGTATCCTTTATCAGTAAATAAAGTATTGGAATAACCGTGTATTCTATAATCTTGCACTGCAATAATTACTTCTTTTAATCTTTTATCTTCCATATTATTATTTTATAAATATTACTTCTAATTCTTTTAATCTATTTATATCACCATTAAGTTCCTTATAAACATCATTCTCAGAAACCACTTTTGCTTTCGTAAAACCTTTGCTTTTAGCCCAGCTTCCTGTAAATGTTTTAAATGCAGCTTCTTCTAGGTTTTCTTTGGTGATTTTTTTGCCTTTCATAGCTGTTTTTAAATCATATAGGTTAACAGATTCTGAATTAGGAAAATCTTTGTAAGCAGAAGATTTTAACCATTCAGCATAAATACCATCTAAATCTTTACCTATTTCTTTTTTTAACATAACCATCATCTAACATGGTTTTTCCTATGCTTATGTCTTTAAAACCAGTTCCTTTATATGACGACATAAAATCCCCTAATTTTTTAGGTATAAATAAATCGGCATACAAAATATTTTCACCATCAGTATGATGTCCTTTTTCTGCAAATTTTATGGTACAATCAAATTTATCTGAAGGATCTTTAGCGCTTGCATCCCATTTTGGTTTGAAATCTTGAAATTCTTCTAATTCATAAATATATTTTTCTCCTTTTTTGTGTCTTACTAATGTTGCTAAATAATCTTCTCCAGTTTGTGAATGTAATCTTTTTCTAGTTAAAACAGAACCTGTTGATTCAAAAAATTGTTCGACACCTTCAACCCCTTTTGTTTTTAAAACCTTTGCTGCATCATCTAAAAAAACTTTTACTTTTGCTGGTGAATCCGTAAATATTTCAACCCCTTTATAAAATACTGTTTCTGAATTAGTTTTTGTAAGGTTTTTGAGATAGAAAAATATATTTTTTGATACATTTAATGCAGTGTCTAATGCAGCTGCAGAAATACTATATAGTTTGTCAAATCGTAGTGGAACATAACTAATTTTTTCTGCCTCATTTGCCACAATTTTCAAATGCTCAATTACCTCATCTGCTTCTGATTTAGAAATCTGCTTTTGATCTACTAAATCGTCTAATTTTTTTTCTAATTTAGCTTTGTTTTTTGCATTACCTACTAATTTTTTTGCATTTTTTTTCAATCCAACATGCAGTGCAACAGTAATTTCTCCCGATAAGGAAATCATTTCTAAATAAAACAAATATTCGGCTATTTCTCTACCTAATTCGGTATCGTTTACATCTAACAGCTTTAATAATGCATTACCCACACCGCTACTAATTTCAACAACTCCAGCAAAGGCTTTTACACCTGTAATTACATTGGTGACAGCTTTAGACTTTCCTATTAGTGAATGTCCTGCTTTTAGTATTTTTGCTAAACGACCTACTTTTAAAATATTTCCTACTCCAGAAAGTGTTGTTAGCACATCGATAGCATATTCACCCCCCGTCATTATATTTTCCCAAAAAGCACTTTCATTATTAGCATATAGCACAAAAGCGGGTAAATTTGTAAATTTACTATCTTCTTGTTGTTCTTCATCTTTGAGAATAAAAGTAGGATTGTCTGCCGCGATTATTGCTAGAGGAGATAGTGGGTGGTAATCATAATCATGCGTTATTTTCTCCTCAACGAATCGGATATCGTTTCCATCGGCAGTACGTACAATAATTTCCTTATAAATACCTGTGCCAGAAACAACCTTTAGCGCTATGCTATTGCTGCTTAGTTTCCATTCTATAGCAGTGTTATCTGTGTGAAAACCTAGTTTTTTAGTTGAACGATAGTCAATTAAAACAGGGTTTTTATCGGTTATATCAATGAACTTGTTTTTTTCTGGATCTATTGTGCTAAAATCGGAATTTTTCCAGATATTCAAGTATAAAAAAAGCTACTCGAAAGTAGCTTACATTTATTTTTTTGTTAATTTCATTGTTACAGGATCAAACTTTTTATAAGTTAAAACATCTGTCAATGCTTTTGTTGCATATAATTCTCCATTCTTCTCTACAAAAATACTGGCATGGGGAATACCTTGATGGTGTAATAGTGGCTGAGCCGTAACATTTAACTTCCCTGTATATATTACTTCAAAACCTTCGTCATTTTCTAACATCGTAGAACTATACCATTCCCATTCTCTTATTTCTCTTAGCCTCCTTATCATATTAGGTATGTGTGAAATCAAATCGTCTTTATGATAATCTTCCTCTTCCAATTGATTAGTAAATGCAACAAGCTGCTTTGGCAGTAGTTTTTCCCATTTAGGATCTTCTTCATCCAACTCTTTGTTTTCAAGAAAAGCTAACATAGTTTGTTTAAAAATTTCTAACTCATGTTTAGGATTAGGTATATCCTGTACAATTAAAAAACTATATTCTCCTTTAGGCAACTCTCCATTTGTATTATTTTTTATTCTTTCTATTTCTGTCATTTTTTATCTATTTATGGTTACAAATTTTTCATAAAATACACTTTTAAAATCTTCAATAGTAACACTATAAGAAGAGCCTATGTTCAGTGGTAAAGGATCTCTAACAAAAACCCTTCCGTTTTCTATTTTATTTACAACAACTGCATGAGCTCCAAAATCATCAGTATGAATACTAACGACAGCTTTTTTATTACCCGTTTTCATAGCTTTTTCCAAAGTATTAAAAGTTATATTTCTATCTTTTCTTCCTCCTCTACTTATGGTTTGAAGTCCTTCGATATATGCATTGTTTAAAGCTTCAGGAATATCTAAAATATTCGCACCATTTTTATCCGTCTTTAATGCTGCTGCTAGAGTATCTTCATATTTTGTTATTCCTAAATCATCTAAGACCATTCGTAATGAGTTAGCTGCGCAAGTATTTGGTTTGGTTTGACCTGAGATTAAACCTAATCCTTCTTCTTTTTTGAGAGATATTCCTGCATTTTCAAAAAATGATTTATGTATGTCACCCTCTTTAGCAGTTCTCGCAACTCTTTTGGCTCTCTTTGAGGTGTTTTTTATTCCAGCTTCTGCAACATCTTCCAAATGCTTAATTACCTCATCTATTTGCTTGGCTTCCTCTGCATTTTTTGCTGTTTTCTTTACATCATCACTATGTTCTAGAACTTCTTTGGCACTTTTACGTAAACCTCCTTTTATGGCAACGGTTAATTCTCCACTCAAAGATAAGATTAGAATAGCTAATTATAAAGTATAAAAGAGGCTGTCCTTGCTTTTGGACAGCCTCATAAATAAACTTAATTTCAAAAAAGCTATTCATCAATCTTTTCTTGATTTATATTTATTTGAATATAGTTGTTGTAAACTTCTAATGTTTCTATTGGTGAATTTTCTATTGAATAAATTATTACATTTCCATTTTGCTCTTTTTTAAAATTTGCGCCTGCAAATACTTCTTCTACCCAGTTTAATAATAAAGGCTGAGTTTCTTTAAATTTTATTTTTAATGATAATAAATATCCAAAAACTTCTGAGTCTTCAATAAATTCCAATGGAAATATATCTTTTAATTCTCTGTTATTCGTGTTTTGTTTTAACATCCCATCTGACTCCTCTACAAGTTGAAAAATTTCAATATACCTATATTCAAAAGGGTATTTATCTTTAAAAATCCAAATTAAAGTGCTTACAAATTCTTTAAGGCTACATCTCTTTAGTTCATCACAAAATTCTTTTCTGTGAGGGAAATTTAATTCTATATATTTTGGGTCAGTATATTCTCCTTTATCAAGCGTGTCTTTAAAAGGAGAACGATAAAATAACCAATCTGTTAATCTCTTATTTGTTATCATATATTTTTATTATTTAAAAATTTTATAATCTATTTTATTTTTAATCTCTTTTAGTATAAATTCTTCTTCAAAATCTTGCAACTCAAAATAAATCTTATTTTTTTTATCAAAACTTCTAGCATTAAGTAGTTTTTTAGTTACAAAATCAGACTTTGCCTTTTCAAGATTTTTATACAGAAGAGAAATCTCACTTTTTGCAAAATTATTTACATTAGACTTCATTTTTAAACTATATACTATTCCTTCAGAGGTTATAGCTCTAAGTTCTTTTAATTGAAATTGCAAAAATACTTTTATATCTTCATTACTAAATCTACTAAAATTTGGATGATTGTGAGTGAAAACTGATCCTTTAAGTAAATATCTTTGCTTTTTTGTTAAATTTCCACTTGTTCCAAAAGCTTCGGATAGCCTTACATATTCATTAGAATTTGAAGTAAAAATTTTTGGATTTAAAAATTTTTTTGGATGCCATACAAAAGCATATTCAAATTGTTTTGAACTATCTTGTATTAAACTTGCTTGTTTTAAAATATTTTTTTCAGCTTCTTTAACAATTTTGGATACATTATCATTCTGTTTAGATGTGATTTTTGTAAATTTTCTAATAAAAGGAGATAAATCAAATAATTCTTCTATTCTTCTATATAATTCATTGGTTTCTCCTGCAACATCTTCCAAATGCTCAATTACCTCATCAATCTGTTTAGCTTCCTCTGCATTTTTTGCTGTTTTCTTTAAATCATCAGTATGTTCTAGAACTTCTTTGGCACTTTTGCGTAAACCTCCTTTTATGGCAACGGTTAATTTTCCAGTCAAAGATAAGATTTGAATGGCTAATTATAAAGTATAAAAAAACCACCCAAAGGTGGTTAAATTGTTAAATAATTCTATTCATTCCCCCAAATATATTTTCCGTTTTCATCCAATTTTATTGGGCTAGGCTCTGGAAAAAATGATACTGCAATTGCAATTCCTTTTTCATCATCCACAACTACTGAATCATATGGTATACCTTTATCGAGATTAAACTCCTTTGGTAGTTTTGAGTAATCATAAAATCCTGCCCAGTAATTAATTTTACCCCAATTTGCATTACTATCTTTGTTTATAAAGTTGACTTTTATAGGGATTTTATCTTCATAATATAGTTTTAAATCTTTTAAAACTTTTGAGACTATTTTTTTTGCTTGTTCCTCAGTTAGTTTCATATTATTTTTGGTATTTAATTATTAATTGCTCCATTTCTTTATTTTCTTTGAATAAATTTAAAATCTTTTTTTCATCATAAATTTTTTTCACATATTTATAAGCACTTACCAATTCTACTTCTCTATACTTATTTCTATTTTTAAAAAGCCCTTCCCAAACATTCCATTCTAAAAGCCAAGGTTCTTCAATTGCCATCTTCCTATATTGTTTCCTGCCCAGTTTTAAAAAATCATCAATATGGATATTTTCGTGAAACCAAGCCATTTTTGAACAGTCTTTTCTTATAAGAAGTTTTATAGGACCTTCAGTATTCACTATAACTCTACCTTGCAATCCTGTATAGAATTGACTATGCAACTCATCAATCCATTCAATTTCTAACTTATATCCGCTTTTAAGCATTTTTTCATCTAATCTTTGAATGTATTTCTTTAGCAAGTTTTTTGATAATACTTCTAACTCTAAACCTAAAGGAAACGTTTTTAGAGTCCTCATTTCTAACTCAGCCACCTCCTCCAAATGCTCAATTACTTCATCTATTTGCTTGGCTTCGTCTGCATTTTTTGCTGTTTTCTTTACATCATCAGTATGTTCTAGAACTTCTTTGGCACTTTTGCGTAAACCTCCTTTTATGGCAACGGTTAATTCTCCACTCAAAGATAAGATTAGAAAGGCTAATTATAAAGTATAAAAAAAACCACCTGAAGGTGGTTTAAAAATTATTCTTCAAAATTTTCCCATGATTGAGGACCAATAATATCTACCAAATGATAATCTTTTTCATCAAAACGAGCACTAAAAAAAGCATCCCCATCATAGGGCTGATTTGTGATAGATACCATATATGAAACTATATGGAAATTTCCAATTTTTCTACCAATTGTCGAACCTTCTCTTAAACCTAAATACTTAATTGATTCTTTATAATATTTTCTATTAAAAACTGTTCTAATTTTTTTTCTAATTCTTTATTTATCATGATTTTAATTTTTAGGGATTGGTATATTTCTAATTGTAAAACAATTTGTCCATCAAAATATTGGAAAGCATGACCAAAAGGTGGTGTAGATATTTCTTCAGAATTTAATTTATATTTTTTTGCGTTTTCTACTAACCTATCATACACATATTTTTCTCTTTTATATAATCTTATCCAATTTTCATTTGTATAATCTGCTTCTTTAACTCCTCTTAATGGTGCATCTTTCACATATTCATCAAAACCAATTTTCTTAAACTCTTCAGCATGAAAAGATTCGTGTAACATAAAATACTCTGTAACATCATCTTTATAACGAATTGTATTGGTATTGGCATCAAATTGAGCTAATACATTAGGATTTTCAAAATCATCAACTTTTTCAAGATTAGTTCCATATTTTTTTTTTAAATGTTTTGCCCATTTTTCTATATCAGATTTTGATAATACTTTTCCTCCATAAAATCCTTTGCCTTTAATATTATCTCCCGAAACTCTCCTTAAATGCTCAATTACCTCATCTATCTGCTTGGCTTCGTCTGCATTTTTTGCGGTTTTCTTTAAATCATCAGTATGTTCTAGAACTTCTTTGGCACTTTTTTGCAAGCCATTTTTTATGGCAACAGTTATTTCTCCACTCAAAGATAAGATTTGAATGTCAAATTTAATGCATAAAAAAACCACCCGAAGGTGGTTTTGTTAAACAAGAAGTATTTACTTTTGAGGTGAAATAGGTTTGTAATAATTTCCTCTTTCATGATCTCCATAGTACTTTTCTTCATCTTCTTTAGTAGCAGGTACAAGATACAAGGGATAGTTATAATCATAAAAGCGTTTTATTTTTTCATAAAACTCATAAAACTCAACCAACACTCTATCATATTTATTTCTTGCATTCACTACAATTTCTTCTCCAAAAAAAGTAACTTTTTCATCATATCTATCAAGTTCGTGATCTAAGAACTCATTAGGATTATCTTTTGATAATTCTTTAATTTTTAATTCCATCTCTTGTAATAACTCTAGAAATAAAGCACTTTTAGGTTCTAATACAATAGCTTCACTCCCGAACTTATTACCTAATACTTTTTCAAATGATACTCTTCTATAATTTGTGAGGTTACTAATGTTTGAATTCCCACCTGGATAGTCTTCAACTATAATTAAGTATCCTTTATCAGTAAATAAAGTATTGGAATAACCGTGTATTCTATAATCTTGCACTGCAATAATTACTTCTTTTAATCTTTTATCTTCCATATTATTATTTTATAAATATTACTTCTAATTCTTTTAATCTATTTATATCACCATTAAGTTCCTTATAAACATCATTCTCAGAAACCACTACTGCTTTCGTAAATCCTTTGCTTTTAGCCCAGCTTCCCGTAAATGTTTTAAATGCAGCTTCTTCAAGGTTTTCTTTAGTGATTTTTTTGCCTTTCATAGCTGTTTTTAAATCATATAGGTTAACAGATTCAGAATTAGGAAAATCTTTGTAAGCAGAAGATTTTAACCATTCCGCATAAATACCATCTAAATCTTTGCCTATTTCTTTTTTTAACATAACATAACCATCATCTAACATGGTTTTTCCTAAGCTTATGTCTTTAAAACCAGTTCCTTTATATGACGACATAAAATCCCCTAATTTTTTGGGTATAAATAAATCGGCATACAAAATATTTTTACCATCAGTATGATGTCCTTTTTCTGCAAATTTTATGGTACAATCAAATTTATCGGATGGATCTTTAGCACTTGCGTCCCATTTTGGTTTGAAATCTTTAAATTCTTCTAATTCATAAATATATTTTTCTCCTTTTTTGTGTCTTACTAATGTTGCTAAATAATCTTCTCCAGTTTGTGAATGTAATCTTTTTCTAGTTAAAACAGAACCTGTTGATTCAAAAAATTGTTCGACACCTTCAACCCCTTTTGTTTTTAAAACCTTTGCTGCATCATCTAAAAAAACTTTTACTTTTGCTGGTGAATCCGTAAATATTTCAACCCCTTTATAAAATACTGTTTCTGTATTTGCTTTTGTTAGGTTTTTGAGATAGAAAAATATGTTTTTTGATACATTTAATGCAGTGTCTAATGCAGCTGCAGAAATACTATATAGTTTGTCAAATCGTAGTGGAATATAACTATTTTTTTCTACCTCATTTGCCACAATTTTTAAATGCTCAATTACCTCATCTATTTGCTTGGCTTCCTCTGTATTTTTTGCTGTTTTCTTTAAATCATCACTATGTTCTAGAACTTCTTTGGCACTTTTGCGTAAACCTCCTTTTATGGCAACGGTTAATTCTCCACTCAAAGATAAGATTTGAAGGGCTAATTATAAAGCATAAAAAAACCACCCGAAGGTGGTTTATGTTAAACAAGAAGTATTTACTTTTGAGGTGAAATAGGTTCGTAATAATTTCCTCTTTCATGGTCTCCATAATACTTTTCTTCGTCTTCTTGAGTGGCTGGAACCAAATACAATGGGTAATTATAATCATAAAATCTTTTTATTTTTTCATAAAACTCATAAAAGTAACGTAAGGCTTTGTCATCGTAATTCCTGCCATTAATTACATATTTTTCACCAAAATATTCTATTTCTTCGTCATATCTGTAGTTGATATGGTCTAAAAATTCTCTACATTGGGTTTTTAATAAATCCTTTAACTTCAACTCCATTTCAGTTAGCAATGCTAAAAACAATTCGCTTTTTGGTTCTAAAATTATGGCTTCATGCCCAAATTTTTCTCTTAATACTTTTTCAAATGTAATCCTTTCATAATTGGTTAAATTATGAGGTGCTTCTTTGCCACCAGGATAATCTTCAACAATTATTCCGTATCCTTTATCTGTATGAACTGTATTAGAATATCCGTGTACTCTATAATCTTGTACTGCAACTATTACATATTTTAATCTTTTATCTTTCATTTAATTATTATTTTATAAAAATTACTTCTAATTGTTTTAATCGGTTTATATCATCATCAAGAAATTCATAAACATTTGATTTTGATACCACCATAGCTTTAGTGAACCCTTTGCTTTTTGCCCATTTGCCTGTTACAGTTTCCATAGCAGCAATTTCTAGGTTTTCTTTGGTTATTTTTTGTTTACTCATTGCTTCTTTTAATTTAGTTAAATTAACAGATTCTCCTCCAAAATCTTTATAACCTGGGTTATTTAGCCATTCTCCATAAATGCCATCTAAATCTTTACCTAAATCTTTTTTCAGAATAGCATATCCGTCATCAAGCATTGTTTTACCTAAACTTATATCGGTTAAATCTAATTTATTGGCTTGAAAAGTATCGTTTAAAGATTTAGGAACGTATAAATCAGCATATAATATATTTTTCCCAATAGTTTCGGGAATACTTGGTTTATCAGCTAGTGTAACAAAACATTCAAATCTTTCGCTTCTCAAAGTTTGTTTTCTATTCCAATTTTTAACACCATATTGAAAGTCTTCTATTTCATAATAATAATATTTGTTCATTTCTTTTTTACGCACTAGATTACAAATAAAGGTTTCTCCCGTTTGAGAGTGTAATCTTTTTTTGGGTAAAACATAACCTGTTGATTCAAAAAATTGTTCGACTCCTTTATTCCCTTTGGCATTTAAAACCTTTGCTGCATCATCTAAAAAAACTTTTACTTTTGCTGGTGAATCCGTAAATATTTCAACACCTTTATAAAACACCGTTTCTGTATTTGCTTTTGTTAGGTTTTTGAGATAGAAAAATATGTTTTTTGATACATTTAATGCAGTATCTAATGCAGCTGCAGAAATACTATATAGTTTGTCAAATCGTAGTGGAACATAACTAATTTTTTCTATCTCATTTGCCACAATTTTTAAATGCTCAATAACCTCATTTGCTTCTGATTTAGAAATCTGCTTTTGATCTACTAAATCGTCTAATTTTTTTTCTAATTTAGCTTTGTTTTTTGCATTACCTACTAATTTTTTTGCATTTTTTTTCAATCCAACATGTAGTGCAACAGTAATTTCTCCCGATAAGGAAATCATTTCTAAATAAAACAAATATTCGGCTATTTCTCTACCTAATTCGGTATCGTTTACATCTAACAGCTTTAATAATGCATTACCCACACCGCTACTAATTTCAACAACTCCAGCAAAGGCTTTTACACCTGTAATTACATTGGTGACAGCTTTAGACTTTCCTATTAGTGAATGTCCTGCTTTTAGTATTTTTGCTAAACGACCTACTTTTAAAATGTTTCCTACTCCAGAAAGTGTTGTTAGTACATCGATAGCATATTCACCACCCGTCATTATATTTTCCCAAAAAGCACTTTCGTTATTAGCATATAGCACAAAAGCGGGTAAAATTGTAAATTTACTATCTTCTTGTTGTTCTTCATCTTTGAGAATAAAAGTAGGATTGTCTGCCTCGATTATTGCTAGAGGAGATAGTGGGTGGTAATCATAATCATGCGTTATTTTCTCCTCAACGAATCGGATATCGTTTCCATCGGCAGTACGTACAGTAATTTCCTTATAAATACCTGTGCCAGAAACAACCTTTAGCGCTATGCTATTGCTGCTTAGTTTCCATTCTATAGCAGTGTTATCTGTGTGAAAACCTAGTTTTTTAGTTGAACGATAGTCAATTAAAACAGGGTTTTTATCGGTTATATCAATGAACTTGTTTTTTTCTGGATCTATTGTGCTAAAATCGGAATTTTTCCAGATATTCCACAAAAATTGTAGCATTTTTTTAAAATTATCGCCATCTATACTATGAATTAATTCATGGAGGAGTGATTTTTTACTTTTGGTTCTTTTGTTTACAACTTCTTGAAGAAAAATTGTGTCACTTTTTGAGCCTTCATAGATGCCTTCTAATATACGCAAAACAATGTCTTCTTTGTTTAAACCAATGTTTGTTACACTATATTCTAATGTTTTTTCTAAAACATACCATAGGAAGTTAGGATCTATTTTTTTAAAGAAGAAGATAGGTACAAAATAGAGTGTTTCTAGAATTTTAGTGCCACTAGAAAAATGGAGAAGGTTTTCTACAAAAACGGTGTAATCTTCTAAAAATAACTTTTTTGCGTTACTATTAAATGCGTCTAAACCCTCTAAGCCATAAAAAACAGTTTGGTTTAGAAACTCCAAAAGAGCTCCAAAATAGTTGAATTCTAGGCGTATTGCGGTTTCGGTCATAAAACTGTTATAGGATATTCCTTTTTGGTAATAGGTATATTCTAAATAGTATTTTCCTCCTCTTTGACTTATTTTTGGTAAGAGAAACACAAAACCTGCTTTGTCGTTTTTGTGAAAACCGACGTTTCGTTTTGTTTCCGAACTCACTAAGTTATAACCTGTAGAAAGTAAAGCTCTTAATGCTAGGTCGCTATAATCGCTAGTGTAACCTTCTTCATCTTTGTAGTTAAAACTATAATCGCCATTTGTAATGTCTTGTAGGTCATTTGGGTGATATACAAAATAATCTGGGAATACAAAAACACTATCGAGAGAGATTTCTACAATTCTATCTATAGCTTGACTGTAATAATAGTTCCCAGGTGTTTCAATTTCTACAAATTCAACTCCTTCTTTTTCTTCCCATGAATCATTAAAATATAATGGAATTCTTCTATACTTTGTAATAGTTTCATTGTCTATTTGAAAATCTTTTTTAATATAATATTCAATTATTCCATTGGATTGTTGTTGAAGATATAAGGTGTCTTCAATTTCATGACCTAAATAGATATATCCATTTTGGCTTTCTACAGCTTTTTTTTCTACAAAAATAAAATCGTCCTCGTGCGGTATTTCTTTGTGCTTATAACTTTCATCTACAATAATTGCTTCTTTATATTTGTTATTTAAAGCAGCGTCTTCTGATCGTCTAAAAAACTTTAAATAATTTATAATTTGTTTGAAATCGCTCATTATTACATTAGTTTAAAAACCCCAACAATTTGTTGGGGTTTTGGGTTATACAATACCATTAGGCTGCTCCTTCTTCTACAGGTCTAGCTCCGCCCACAAGACCATCAGGGTCGGTTGTTGTGGTGTCATTCTGACTGTTTCCTAATACTACATCGTTTCCGTTCGCATCTACATTTTGTTTGATAGGGTTTCCATCTGAACCAAATAATAAATGATCGTCGCAATCGGTATTACAAGGCAATCCTTGTACGTTTAAACCAATGCTTCCTGCTTGTATTACTGTTAAAGACGTAGGTACTCTGCTTTCCCAAGTTTCTTCTACATCTCCTTCCTTAACGCGAAGCTCCTCTATGATAGATACAAATAGTTCGTCGTCCATTGTTGGCACTTGTCCACCATTCCATACTTGTCCAGTTGCCATATACCAGTTAACGGCTTCTTCAAACCCTGGACGCACTGTAAGAATTACTCTTGCCATTCCGCTTTGTAAAAAGGCTCTAAAAGTAGAGTCGTCTATGTCGTTAATATTATATAAACTTGCCCAGTTTTCTTTGCTTGCCCAATAGAAAGGGTAGAAATTGTAGCTCATTAAATTCCATTCGAAAGCTTGTTCAAAGAATTTTACTTTTCCAGCATAGGTTTCTAATAGTGGAGCATCATACTTAACTCTTGTGTCTATTACATTGCTTCCAGCTATTAAGGACTCTTTTCCTAAAGCTTCTTGACTAATTAAATATTCGATACAATTTTTTCTTAAAACCATGTTTTCTATCTGGCGATAAAAGGCAGGGTTCGTTTTTGCTTTTTCTGCTTGTACCGATTTTAATTCGGCTAATTTCCCATTGTATTCGGCTAATTTTTCTTCATACGCTTTAATAATAGCATTAAAAGCTTCTAATTGCCATTGCTCATAGGTATAGGCATTTCTTTCGAATTTTAAATCTAGGGTAATATGCCCTGGTGCACCACCAATTAAATGCGCTCCAAAATGAATGGTATCTTCATATAATCTTGAATCAACGGTACCATCCCATACTTTAGCATTATTTCCAGTAATATAATTATAGTTTCCTGCAATATTATAGCCTGCATTGCTATAGCTTCCTCCAGAACTTACTTTATAGTATACTAAATGGTAGCCTTCTGGAACATCAACTTTGTATGAATTTGTTGAAGCATCTGTTATTATGGCTGCACTTTTCCATTTTTCTTTTACTGGCTCTGGTGCTACTGTTACGTTATAATGTGAAATCCAATTTTTGTATTTAAATATAAAAGTATCATCTAGTTTTAAGGCTACTTCATTATTTGCGGTTCTTGGATCAATTGGTTTTTCTAAAACTACTTCGTAATCGTTCTTTTTTTCTTTGCTTGCTGCTACATTGTGAAAATTTGCAGGCTCTGGAATCATGAACTCATACATCAATCGTTTTCCATAATTCACAACTTTGTTTTTGTAAATTTTGTCAATCCAACGATATACACCCGAAACATGACTGTCTCCTTTTCTGTTGTCGAAACCATGTGTATTCTCTTCTGAATATTCTTCAATAATCTTAGAAATACGTTCTTCTTTTGTCTTTTTAACAACTCGGTCTAATGCTCTTTCTGTAATTTCTTTAGCATGGGTAACCGCTTGCGAATTGGATTCTTCTGACGTTGTGTTGGTTGCAAAATCGGCACCAGCATTTAAAGAATAGCCTGTAGTTGAATATCCTGCGTTAACAAATGCGCCTTGATGCGTGTCTTCAGCCAATAGAGAACTCACTTCTTGGTTCATTTCGAAACGATCGGTTGTTGAGGTATCTGTCAGTTTTTCAATTTCTTGTTCTTTGCTAGTTGTTGTGGTGTCTTCAGTTCTTCTTAAACGACGGGTTGTTTTTTCTTTATATTCACGAGCCATTACATTTTCAACATGCGATACTTCTCCAGGAACGTAGCAACACACTTCTTGTTCTACTTTTCTGTAGTCTGCAATACCCAAACGATTAATACCATATCCAGAAGGTATATACTCTAAACTATTATTTGAATGGTTCCCAGTATCTCCAGTATCGGCATTATTTAATGTTAACTCATAAGTACCTCTGCCTAATACATTATAACTTGCCAGTTCTCTTGTACCATTCCCAGTTATACTTGCATTACCACTAAATACTATTTTGTCATCATTTTCTAGAATGAAAGTACCCGATATTTTTATGTTTTTGTTTGCAGACAAATCAATACCATCTATAAAAATTTTAACCGATAGTTTGCCATTAATAATTTCGCTTTGGAAAGAATGGGCTTCTACGGGTACTGGATTGTTATCCATAGTTATCTGGTAATCTGAGGCATCGACATTTTCTAAATTTGGAATTCCGCTAAATAATAATTGTAAAGAAGTGGTTCCATCAAAATTTAGACCTGTATTTGTTATTACAAATTCATTGGTTGCGTTGGTAGTGTTTGCTATTGGAAGTAAGACACCATTAGCACTTACAATTGTTTGTGATAATTGATTATTAGCAAATAGTGTTTGTGTTGTTGTGCTTACTTCTTGGTTTACTTCATTTAGTACCTCATCAAAACAATCATAATTATTTTCTGCTACTATTTTTTCTACTATTTTTAAAGTTGTTGTAGAAACACGATTGGTAAGTGCTTCAGTATCTAACTGAGCAGCTTTATCAAAATTAAAAGCGGGTAAGTTTAAATTTTCATACTCAACTATAGTTTTCTCAGCATTCGTTTCTGGATCTATAATTGTTTTTTCTACCTTGGTTGCCGCTGCATAGGCCTCATCTACATTTTGTTGATGTGACTTACATGCTGCATCGTAGGCAATTTGATTTTCTTTTTGATACGCTTTTTGAGCTCTCTTCAACTCATCAGTTGCAGTGTTTAATAAAGCTATTTTTTCATTACTTTTAATAGTTTCAACTTCTTTTGTTAATTGTTCTATTGTCGCTCTACTTGAAACAGCTGTTTTTGCATTTTGGGTTGTCGTAATTTCTGTTTTTCCAAATAATGTTTTCGGCATTATTACTCTTGCTTGCGCTAATTTTCTTAAGAGAGCTACTTCTCCTTTTACAGGAGTATAGTTTTGAAGAAAGAAATCTGCTACTAATATTGAAAGAATAGCATCTCTAAGATAGGCTGATTGTGATGTTACTATTTGAAAGAATAGATTGTCCCAAAGTTTGATTAGTGAACCATTATCAATTTTTTCTGTCTCACCAAGCTCAGTGATTGTTTTGGTTAACGATTCTAATGTTAATGTGGTTCTGTTTTTAGTTAACCAAATTGAAAAATCATAGACTTTTTGGGAAACCAAACTTTTCTCTACTAGTGCTTCTTTTTTTAATAAAGCAACAACTTCGTATTCTTTTGAAACATCTTTTAATAATTGATTTTTATTCTTTTCTGGATTTCGAGCAATTTGTTCTAGATAACTACTTTGAAAAACTTCATTTAATTTTTTTTCAGATTCTGGATGTTTTACAAAGCCAGATTCTACTTTTTCTTTTTCAATTAACTCTGGCGCTCTCATTGTTACAAACCTGAAAAGCGTGTTTTTAATTTGTGTACTCATTTTTTTTGTTTTTTTAAGGTGAAAAATTCATTAATAAGCTGCGCATCTTATTATTTTAAAAGAATATATTCTAATTATTAAGCTTTAAATCTTAACAACACTGCAAATATAAAAGAAAATATTCAGTTACACAAACAAAAAATAGAAAATAATCAAATAAATATGTATTTGTTTGATTATTTACGTATTGTAATTGAAAATAATCTTTTTGTTTGATTTATTCGTTATTGATTTTGAATGGAGAAGAATTCACTAGACTTTTAAGAAATCATTATTTATAGTGATTTTATTCTATTCTAAATCGTATAGCTTTGTTTTTGAGTATAAATGAAAATAATCTTAAAAAACAAGATAGTAGAAAATGGGTTTATTAGAAAAACGTCAGATAGTACAGGTGAAGAATATAGATTTACCATTATTTAAGGAACAATTAAACAAGATAATTGGAAGTGATGTTGAGGTTGCTATTGAATGGGACAGCTATATTCTATATGACGAATTTCCTTTAAAACGTCTAGTGAATTTTGTTTTTATTGATATTATCGATTTTGTAAAAAGTATTTGTAATGATGAAATGCTGAAACAAAGATTACAAGTCAAGTTGAAAAGGATTCAATTGAGAAACTGTATGGATGAAAAAGAGATGGAAGTTGTGTTTAGAGATGAGACTCTTTTTATTACTGACCAACTTGTTGGAGATACTTTTAGTAATAATATGGCAAATGTGCTTGTAAATTATATGAAACCTATATTATAATATGAATTTTGAATATTTTAAAACAGTAGAACCCATTTCTGTAGTTGAAATGTGTAAGCAATTGAGTCACTTAGGGGAAAAAGAAGAAGATAGTCAACAATTGCTGCGTGTTGAATTGTTTCTTAGTAGTGGTTTTTCTCTTAATGGAAAAATTATTAAATACCAAGAATCGCCTTCCGTACAGCATATTTGGTTGGAAACAAGAAATCAAAGTGAAACAAAAAGTAGTATCGCTTTGATAAACTGCAATCAGATTTTTGGAATTAATATTATCGATTTTGATGCTTTTCTCAGACTGAAAGAGGAGCGTAAAAGTTTCCGAAATATTGGTCTTTTAGAATTGAAAAGAGTAAATAAAAAAGTAGAAGAAGAGATCTACGATGTCCTTAAAAAAAACATTCCGATTATGATTGAATGGGAAACTTTAGAAGAAAAACAAAGAATGATAATTCATAGAATAGTAGCGCAAATTCCTTCTGTTTTTAAAAGTGTCTTAGTGGACGAAATGAGTATCTCTTCTTTTAATGATACTATTCGTTCTATTAAAATAGTTATTAGTGATGCTGAAGCAACTAGAATAGAAGCCAATGCGTTTGTTATTTGCGTTAAAACTACAATAAAAAACACGATAATCAATGATTGTAAGGCTTTGAAAGAAAAATTGGAGTCATTGTTGTAATTTTTACAATATAGAAAAGTGTAACAACTTTACTGTGTTTTACAAAATCACTATTTATGGTGATTCCAGACATGAGCTGAGGATATACATTTGCAGTATAAATTATTAACAAATAAAAATTAATTATGGGATTAGCAGAAAAACGCTTAGCAGAAACAATTAAGACAGACAAATTTCCGGAATTTCAATCTAAACTGAATGAACTTTCAGGTTACGATTTAAAAGTAGAAATTGATTGGAATACTTTTACAGCTTTTGATCAATATCCTTTAAACCGTTTAGCAAATTATGTATTTAGTGATATTACTGAATTTGTACAGGGAATTTGTAGCGACGATATGGGTAAAGAAGCAATGCAAGAGAGTGTAAAGGGAATACATATTTCTAACTCTGATAAAGAAGAAGATTTTAAAATGGAGTTGAAAGACAATGTTTTATATCTTACTGAACTTTTAGCAGGTGGTGTTTTTAGTAATCACGGGCCAAAGGTGTTGAAAGGTTATGTAGAGTCTCTTTTATAATAAACAACAAATAACAAACATGATTCACTTAGATTATTCAAAGTAAGTAAGATGATTTTTGGATAATTATAGCACCATACAATTTGTATAATTGTATGGTGTTTTTTGTATATGTTAGTCTAACAAACCGAGTTCTATTGCATATTTAACTAATCCCGCTGTGTTTTTTACATTCAATTTTGATAATAAGTTTCTTTTATGTGTGTTTACAGTATTTAAACTAATAAAAGTTTTTTCAGCTATTTCAGCCGCTGTTAATTGTTGTGCAATCAGAATTAGAATTTCTTTTTCTCTATTGCTTAGTTCTGTTGTTGTAGCAAGGTTTTGTTTAAGATTGCTTTCATATTCGTTATGAATTTCTGTAACTTCTTTAGAATAATAGGTGCTTCCAGATTTTATCTTCTTAATAGCATAGAGTAACTCGTCTTTTTCTGCATTTTTTAAGAGGTATCCGTCAATTCCTATTCGTATTAATTTTGCAATCATGTGTGAATTGCTATGAGTACTTAAAATTAACGTTTTTAAATCGGGATATTTCTTTTTTATGTACTTTGCAACTTCAATTCCGTCCATTTGTGGCATACTAATATCTAAAACAATAATATCGGTTTTTGTTTTTTCGAGAAGAGAAAGTGCTTCTTTTCCATTCGATGCTTTTCCAACAATTTCAACGTCGTCACTATTACTTAATAATGATGCAATCCCTTCTAGAAACATATTGTGATCGTCTGCAATTATTATTTTTGTTGTTTCCATTTTGTCTGTATTTACTATAATTATGATATTGGAATTTCAATATTGAAAATAGAACCTCTGCTTAAAGAGGAATCAATGTTTATGGTTCCTTTAAGACTGTTAATTCTGTTTTTTATGTTAATGAAGCCAATTCCTTCTTTGTTATTTTTTGTGTTAAAACCAATTCCGTCATCTTCAAACATTATATTTAAAGAATTTTGAATTAGATTGAGTTGTAACTCAATCTTTTTAGCATAAGCATGTTTGATCGTGTTTGTAATTAATTCTTGAACAATAGTATAAATCTCCACCTGAATTTTTTCATTTAAATGATCTATATCTTTTCTTGGATAGGCAGAAAATGAAGCTGTTAGCTTACTAACTTCTGCTAATTTCTTTTGGTAATCTTCTAACACATCACAAAACTTGTTTTGATTGAATCGTTTTGGTAACATATTGTGTGATAAACTTCTAACCTGATTATAGGTGTCATTTATTTGATTGTTTATGTTCTTAATTTCTCTTTCCTTTCCAAAATCTGAGTTGCTCAATTGAAGCTTAATAGCTGCGAGATTTCCACCAATACTATCATGTAATTCTTGTGCAATTCTTAAACGTTCCTTATCCTGTCCTTCAACTTGCGCTTTAATTAGTTCTAGTTCTTGTTCTTTAAGTAAAGATTTGTTCTTTTGTTCACTAATTTCTTTCTGCTTTGTGTTGATAAGAATTTGAGCTTTTTGCTTTTGATAGTAAACGATTAATAAAGCTATAACCGGAATTAATATGATAATAAAACCAATAAAAATGATTTTTCGAGTTTCTTTCTGCCTTTGAATTTCAGAATCTTTTAGTTGTTGTTCCTTTTTTAATAATTTTATCTGATTTGCTTTGTTTTGTGAAGATTCTCGTAATCGTAATAAGCTATTTTCATTCTTTTTGCCTTCAATGGTTTTCTGAAGGTTAAGGTTTTCAATCGCTTTTTCTTGATTTTTTAATTGTAAAAATTTATTATTGTTTTCAAATACTAAATCTTTAATTTCATTCTCCTTTTGAAGTGTTTTAAATTTAATATCGAGTTCATTAATTTCTTTGTCTTTCTCTAAAGTTATTATAGAGTCTTGTGTTTGAGAATAACGGTCAATAAGTGCATATGCATTTTTATAATCACCTTCTTTAACAGCAATGTCTTTCAATCGCATATATATATCTTTTTGATTGCTAAGAAAGTTATGTTTAATAGAAAGTGTTAAAGCATTTAAATAGTATAGTTTAGAATCTGTATAGTTTTTTTGAGTATATAAAAGATGTCCAATGTATTCATTAACATATACTTGTGTTTGAAAGAGTTGGTTTTCTTTAGCAATAATTAAACTTTCTTTATAATATTTCATTGCTTGATCATAATCTCCTAAATCTTGATAATTAGAGCCAATATTGATAGCCGTAATGGCTTGGCAATCTTTGTTGTCTGTGTCTTTACAAATTTGATTGGCTTTTTTTAGATAAAGATTAGAAGATTCAAATTTCTTTTGGACACCATAAATAGTTCCAATATTAATATAGCTTCCAATGGCAATTTCACCAATTTCATCTTCACTTTTATATTCTAGACATTGTTTGAAATATTTTAGCGCATTTATATGATCACCTTGTTTCATATAAACATTTGCTAATCCATGTAAGTTCACATAATACGAGAAACTTTTTTCATATTTATCTACTGATTCAATACCTTTCAAGTGTGCTTTTTTGCTCGCCTCCATCAGTCCTCTTTTGTTATTGCAAAGACCAATTAAATTATAGCTCGTCGCATGTACGTTACTTCTCAATGTATCATTTATGATATAGCTAGAGTTTTTTAAAGCTCTATTTGCATAATGTAAAGTAGAATCAAGGACAGCTTCACGGTTAAAATAATTAGCAAAAAATAAATCCATTCTAACAATAGACTCTTTTGCTTTTATTTTTTTTAACATGATGTGAGCATTTTTATATGCTTCTTGTCTTTTTCTATTATTTAATAATTCATAAAGTGTGTTGATTTCTGCTTTCTCTTTTGCGATTAACTCAATAAGTTTTGTGTTCTGTTTTTTGTTTTTTGTTTCTTGCGCATTAACCATTATTACAACAAAAAATAATACTATATAAGCGGATTTTTTAAAATATGAATTTGACATAAAAAGGATAAGTTCACAGCGTTTAATCAACCATTGTTTAAAATGTTGAGGTTCTTTTTGTGTTTTGTAAGATGGACATCAAAAATAACAAATTATTTATGATGAATTTCATTTATTATATAGAAAAAGTGTTTTTTATTTGAAAAAAATCTAACTATTTTTTATTTTGTTGAAAATTTTCATACTTTTGTTTGAAATTTAAAGATAAAAATCATGGTATCTGAACGTCTTGGTGAATATATAGAAAAAAAAGGGTTTAGCTTTTATGCTTTCGAAAATAGCTTAGGAGCGGGAAGAGGTAGTATCTCTAAAGCAGTTAAAGAAGGAAAAAGTATTGGTTCTAATGTTATAGAAAATATTCTGTCGATTTATTCCGATTTAAATCCAATTTGGTTGTTAACTGGAACTGGAACGATGTTTAAAGAAGAAAAAGATTTCTTATTAAACAAGAGCGTTGAGACCTACGGACTTCGAACGGATAGAAGTGTTGATGGACAACAAATTCCGTTATATGATATTGAAGCCGTTGCTGGTTTGGTGCCATTATTTCAAGACAGAACAACGCAAACTCCTTTAGACTATATTTCTATTCCTCGATTGCCAAAATGTGATGGGGCAGTTTATGTAACAGGTGACAGTATGTATCCTTTGTTAAAAAGTGGTGATATTGTTCTTTATAAAGAAGTAAATGATATTAGGAATGAAATTTTTTGGGGAGAAATGTATTTGTTAAGTATGGACATGAGCGGAGAAGAGTATATTACCGTAAAGTATATCCAAAAATCGGAACAAATCGGATTTGTGAAATTAGTTAGTCAAAATAAACACCACCAGGATAAAGATGTTGAAATGACGAAAATTAAAGCATTAGCCTTAGTAAAAGCAAGTATAAGAATTAATTCTATGCATTAATATAAGAAAAGGCTGTCCTAATTTTAGGTAGCCTTTTTAGTTTTTTTCTTGTCTTTGTACGCACAGAATATAATTCCGCTTTAATGATAGAGGCTTAGATTTGAAACAGTTGAGCGAATGGAAAAAGAATTTTATAACCCACCTTCATTTGCAATTATACTTTGTATAGTCTCTAATATTTCTGCCTGACTTTTTGAATTTCTTTTTGTCATTACTTTGCGAACAGTTTCTATTCTTTTAGCCTGTTCCTCAGGTGTTATTAATTCCCATTTTAATTTTTTGATTATTGGTAATTGCCATAATATTCATTTCTTTCCGTTTCTCTAGTTTTTCTATGTGCATCTAATTCTTCACTAGTTTTTAAACTCACAATAACAATATCATGTACCTCATTATTTCTTTTTACTAATTGTTCTTTTTTGGTCATGATTATATTTCTTTTAAAATTATTTCATATCATCAAATGGCTTATCATAATGATCTACTTTTTCTAATTTTGTACCCTATTTTATTAATAAAATTTTTAATAGTAAGGCAATTTTTAGCAAAAGTAAAGCCAGTTCAATTTTAGAACTGGCTTCTTGCAAACTTTTTTAACACGAAATATGATAAGCTTATTACTTATGACTATATGTTTCAGTTTCCGGATACCAATATCTACGTAAAACTGGTTCTAATGCGTCATTTTCATATGCTTTTATATAGTGTTCTTCAGGGTAAGCTGTTCCAAAAATAACAATTCTACCTGTTGCTTTTTCTACTAAAAAAGGTGCATTTCCTCCTATAAGATATTTTTCATCATTAGTTAATAAAAAGTTTTTACTCTGATAATAATAAATATTACCATACTCCTTTTTTGTTTGAAAATCATATAATGCTATATCAATATTTGAATTAAGCATTTTAAACAACAAATATTTCTCAGCTATTTGTTTCATTTCTTGATCTGTTAGCATAATGGTTTATTGACTTTTTGTATTAATTGTTTTTTTAGAAATTATCTTAATAAAACAATTTAATTTAACGGTGTATTTAATAGAGTGTAAGTATCTTTCTGAGGAAAATTCAAAACTTGAGATTTATTAAATATAATACTATCTATTCCTTTGGGAGTCTCTTCGTTGTAAACCAACATATCCGGTATTTCTGATATAATCTCCTTTAAAAAAGGTATGAGTATTTTATCTTCATAACGATATTCAATACTGATCATAATACCATAATTACTAATACCATAAAGATTGTTAAATGTGTCATTGTAATCAGATTTACAGCTAATTCTAACGCTTAAATAATCATTTGAATTTTCCTTAAATAAACCAATATCAGTAATGTCATATTCTTCCGAATACGATTTTCCAGCTTGGTAAACTAATTTTTTTGCAATTTTTTCTATTACCCTAATTAATTCCACAGTATTTAAGTATTCTTTACTAATTATATTAATTGTATTTGCCATTATCTTAAATTTTTAATTTGTTGTATGTCTGTTATAATTATTACACCTTTTCTTTGAAGCGCTTTAAAAACTGGATGTGTAATATCAATTGCATTATTTTTAAATGATTTTATCGCTAAAACAGATTTCCTACCGTTAAGATTTATATATTTTTCGTTTTATTGGTTTAAATATTTATCAAATTGATCAAAATAGTCTTTTGATTTAATATTTTTAGAAACACTCTCCTTACATTCTATAATATATTTTGAGGTTCCTACATCAATATCTCCTGCATCATTTAATGTTTTACTTTTTTTAACTATCTTATAAATATTGCCAAAATTTGTTATTTTATCAAGTTTACTCAATTCTCTTGCAACTTCAGCTTCCTCATTTGTACTTTTAACCTAGCTTGATAAACTAGTGATTTCGCTACTTTAAATAAAAAAACTGCAACTTTTATATTGCAGTTTTAATTTTATGATTTTGCATCAAATTTTTCAAAGACAAACTCAAGTGGTTTATTAGTATTAATTTGTTTTTCTAAAAGTTTGTTTAGTAAAGAAAATTTATCAATCTCCCTGTCAACTTCAAAACCCATCCTTGGATAAAGATAGTATTGTACTGATTTCCATTCAAAAGGATAATTACCATATTCTTCTTTATCTTGTTTTAGTAACTCTTTTTTAAAAGGATCAAAATCTGAATGCTGAACAAGATAATCAATTCTATTTTCAATAGATGATTTTAAAACGCTCAAAATGTCAACATTTAAAGAAAAATGTTCTTCTTTAACAATCATTTTTTTTATAAATTCTCTGTCTAAATTCTCTAAACATTCAATATGATATTCATAAAACCTTATTGAAGGATAAAAGCTAATATGACTCTTATCTGCAAATATTATTTTTAAGTCTTTCATAAATTATTTTTTAAGTAATATTATTATGTTGCCACCTGTACTAGAATAGTCTAATACATCATCAACTTTGTCAAATTGATACAAACTCATAGTTCTGTAAAATGTAGTCTTTTTTACAGCTTCTGTCTTATTGCCAAGTTCTAATAAAGCTTTAGTGTATTCTTTATAACCTAGCGAGCTTCCTCCTGGATATTTAGGATTCAGTTGCCATTCAGCTTTAACGCTTTTAATATTATCTTTAAAAAACTCAAAAGCTTCACTTGTAAATTTTTGTCCTAAACCTTTTGCCGCTCCTAATGTATTTAAATCAAATTCAAGCATACCACTAAATAGTCTAGCTTTGTTTTTTAAATTGGATTCTTTCATAATCCATTCTATATAATTCTCTTCTCTAACTATTTTATATGTTACATCTTTAAATTTTCTTGTAATAGGTAATTTATCTAAAACCTCAATTAATTTACTTCCACTAGCCTTCCATGCATTTTTTAAAGTTTCTTTAATTTCTTTAGCTGTGCCACTTGCAATATCTTCACCTTTGTAAATTACGGCATAACCTTTTACTTTTCCATCAAAATCTATACCTTTTATAAAAGTTGTTCCAGCTTTTTGTAATCGGGTAATATTTGCAAATTCAATTCTAACTCCTTTGGAAATTATTGTTTCTTCTACAAAAAGAATTTCTTTAATTGTATTTTTTGTAAAATTAGCAATATTTTTTTCAATAATTATTTTAAATATAAAGGCTCTTACAAAATTTTTAAATTCTGCCTTCACTGTGCCATTCAATACTTTTATGCCTATTGTGAAAATTTTATCTAATAGCAATGGGGTAGCTGCTACAGCACCACCTATTAAATAAATTTTACTCCATGTTTCCAAAAATTCTTGCGAAAGGTGGTCTTCTGCCAGCGCTATAATAGTATCGGTAGTTGCAAGGGTAATATCTACCGCAAGCATCAAGGCTACTAGCGGACTTGCAGAGCCAAAGGAAGCAACTGAAAGAGCTATGACAAATATGTTTACACCTATGCGAACTACTTTTACAATCTCTGCTAATTCTTCTCTTGAGGCCATATCGTGCAAGAAAATAGCAGGCACTATCATGGGAATAGGTGCTGTTTTGGTTTTAGATTTAGACGGAGGTTGCTTTTGGTCATAATCATAAACGATTATCATTTCTAATGGATTGTATTCACTCCCTTTTTCTAAATCTTCATCATACGTTAAAGGATAGTACGCAAAATTTGCCAATGGAATCATTGTTATCAATTTTGTTCTTTCCTGTTTTAAAAAGTATTTGGTTTTGTTAAAATCTAAAGCTCCTATAGCAGATGTATTCACCTTATAGCCATCACCAATAAAAAATGTTTTCGAAGCAAACTCTAACTGATCATAATTCGCATAACATAAACTTACTAGGAAAGAGGCAAAAATGGTTTTGTTAGCCATTTGAGTTCCTTCCCAAACGGAAGTCCCATCTAATGCATGATAGATTTCTTTTAATTTGGTAGGATTGTTTTTAAAAAAAGTATATAAATCCACACATTTTTCTTGTGTATTAAATCCTCTTAATACATTGATAAATGCCGAACTCCCATCTACATAGCCACTCCAAAAACCATCTACATCATAACTCAAAATGAGTTCTAAAAAAGTTATTAGCTCTTCACTTTTAAAATTTTCAGCAATCCAACTTGGAGCATTCTCAAAAAGAAACACAATTTCTTCTTTATCTTTAGTAGCCTTTAATGCTGCTACCATTTTTTCTGTTATTTTATCTTTTATATAATAAGAATAGTTTGAGTCTGCATCAATTTCTTTTACTAAATGAGCAAAGTCGGTTAAATTTTCTGTTTGAAAAATAATAGCTCTATATTTATCATTTATATTAAAATCATTAGGATTTGCTGTCGATTCAACTTCTTTTCTAAATTTTTCTGTATTGACATAATACAATGACAACTGTGCAAAAATCTTATTTTTTTTTCCATCTATGTCTATCTTAAAACTCCATTGGGAATCGATGAAATCTATTCTTTTATTAAGTTTGGCTTGTAACTGTGTTTCTATTGTTTGACCAAATTCGTTTTTATAGGTAAATGGGATGTTGTTAGCGGTAATTTTCATTCTTTGAATTGTACCACCTTCACCATCTCTCGTATCATATGTACGAATAGTTGGTTGTCTTTCAAAATCGTTCCATTTGAAAATGCATTTAGGATTAGTATTTACTTTGTTTATTAGCTGTAACAAAGCTGGGAAGTCAACTCCATCTCTTTCGTTATTTCCGTAAAAGTCTGCTTTATAAGCATTTTTAGAAGCCTGAGGATTAACAGTTCCTAAAGTGTTTTCAGGTATTCTTAACGCTTTTATTTTTATTTTTTTAGGCTGATCCATATTTCTTTTTATTTCACTTAATTATTTTTTTAATGAAAATTTAGCGGTGACTGAACCACCGCTAAATCTCAAGAAAAATCCTAATTTTTAGGTAACGTACTTTCAGTTTTATCAGATCTTAACAAATTTGCTTCGTCCAATCTAAAGCTAGAATTATTTTCTAACTCGTTTGGATTCTCACATTTTTCAGGATCATTTACAGGGAAAATAGGTAAAGGTCTCTCTACAGGTAAACCAGTTGACTTATCTTGTAGGATGGTTAAAGTAGAAGGAAGTTTGGTAATCCAGTATTTCCCTTGTGGTTCGCCTACTGGAGCTCTCATTTCGTCTACAATGCTCATGTATAGTGGATCACCAATAACTGGCACTTCTCCACCGTTCCATATTTTACCTGTGGTCATGAAGAATTGTACAGCATCTTCAAATCCTGGCTTTACCGTTACAATAACTCTGGCTAAACCTGCTTGTAAAAAACTTCTAAACAAAGGATCTATTGAATCTGAAATGTACATTTCTTTCCACATTTCTCTTTTTGCCCAATAGTAGGAGTAAAAAGTGTAATCCATAACTTCCCATTCAAAAGCTTGTTCCATGAACTTGGCTAAAGCGGTATATTTGTCTAGGTCTTCTCCCAAATGAACTTGAAAATCTTCCATTTTTTCTCCTTGCGTAAAGCTAGTCCCTAAAATGTTAGCATAATCTTGCAATAAATAAGCAATACAATTGTGTTTTAATACATCGTGTTCCATGTAGCGATAAAACTGCCCCATTTTATCTTTTGCTTCTTGTTCTTTTATCTTTTGCTCTTCGTCAAGTTTGATTTGTTCTTCTTTAAAATTATTATACGCTTCTTCATAGGCAGCAATGATAGCATTGAAGTTTTCGGTTTTCCATTGCTCAATGTATTGACTGCTCAATTCACAATTTACAATTACGGTAACATTATAATTGTCAACATTATGCCCTTTTACTCCAAAGTCAACACTGCCATTTACATTCAACCCAAATTCATGTTGTTCACAATTAATATCACCACGCCAATTACCTCCTATAAATCCCCCTTTAAAGTTGGTATACAATACTTCTGAATAACGAGATCCTGACCAGCCACCACCTCTATTTCTAGATGATCTACAAATAAATTTTGCGTTTTTACCTATATAATTTTCTGGAATATCAAAGCGAGTATAGTGTATTCCAAAATTATTATCTGTATCTGGACGGCTAATTGCTTGATGTTGTACCTGTTTCGTGTTTGGTAAAATTGATGTTAACTCCACTTTATAAATTTGTGCCCAATATTCAAGCAATTCTTTAGTTACTTTTTTAGTATCAGGCATATTCCATTCTCCTTCTGCCTTTCTTGGATCGATTGGAGCTGTAAGAATTTGACCTTTTGATGTAGCCAATGCTAGTCGATGAAGTTTTGCTGGCTCTGGTATCATAAATTCAAACATGGTGCGCTTACCGTAGTTATAAATCTGATTTTTATATTTAACGTCAATCCAACGATAAACTCCTGAAATATGCTTAGGCTGTGCTGCTTCCGCATTGTCGGTTTCGGTAACTTTTCCTCTGTTGTCAAATTCGTGAACGTTTGTTTCGGTATATTCTTTAATAATTTTTTGTATACGCTCTTCCGAAATTTTAGTCAACACCTTTTCCATCGCTTTTTCTGTAACTTCTTGCGATTTAGTTACAGCCTGACGTGTGCTGTCATGTTGAGCAGTATTATTCGCAAAGCCTCCGGATATTTCGAAATTGTAAACTCCAGTATTATAGCTAAACCTTGTGTTAGCAGTAATGCTTTTTTGTTTATCAATTTCTTTCGCAATTTCACTTTGCATATCGGTTCTTGAGGTTTTAGATGTATCCGAAAGTTTTTCGTTTTCTTGAGATTTTGAAGTTGTATCGGTTACCTCTGAATAATCTCTAGAAACAGAAGATTTATGTCTTAGCTCACTAGCCATCACATTTTCTATGTTAGAAACCAGGCCTGGTACATACGCGTGTACGCTTTGAACCACCTTTAGATAATCGGCAATACCTAATCGTTTAATTCCAAAGTTTTCTCTTTTGGTATTTCCCGAATGTGATGTGTTTCCATCAATAGTTTTGAATAGTAACATTCCTGTTTTTACAGTATTGTACTCAACATTGTCTATTTGTGCAGTTGCTTCTCTTTCATTTGTAAAAATAATTTCAATTTTAAAACTTGGAGATGCCTTGAACTTTTTAACTAAAATTGGAGGGAAAACGATTTTGTTGTTTCTTACAAGTAAGTTGCTATATGTTTCTTCAAAATGACCATAATCTGTATCGGCAACAATTTTAGCAGATGCAACGTTCCAAGTAGCATTTTCTACTTCAAATGAAAAACTTATAAATGACCCCGATCGGTCAATATTTGCAATAGCTGCATAAGCAAGTGGTGTCCTTTCAATATTTTGATTGATAGGTATGGTTGCGCCTCCTAAATTAATATAGTGTTCTTGCACTAAAGGTGTATTGTCAAGTGTAATTTGTGTTAAACTTGAAATTTCATCTTGAATTTTTGTTATTACATCATCTAAGGTTTCATATGCATCATCTATTTTAATTAAGCTCGCTCCAATACGCATTTCTCTACTAGAAATAATTTCTAGATTTTGTGTACTTTTTTGTTCTGAAAGGTTTTTTGTTTCTGATTTTGAAACTCTTTCTATCATTGTGTCAAATGAATTTGATGACAGTTTAGCATTAAATTCTGCTAAATCAATTTCATTTTTATAAGCAAATTCATGTGAAGCAATGACTAGACTGTTCATTTTTTCATACAAAGGTTTTAATTCTTCTTCGGGTGTTTTTAGCGCAACAAGATGCTCAATTTCCTCCGAAATTTTTCCATATTCATCTAGTACTGTTTTATTTTCTTCAAGATAACTGTCAAACGATGCTTTATATGCTAGTTCTTTTTGCTTATAGTATGATTTTTGAAATGTTTTTAATTCGCTTTCTAACTTTTTAAGGTTCTCTTTTTTTAGAACGGTACTTTGTACTAATGTATTCGCTTGTGCTTCGGTGATTAATCGAAACTCGGTTGCTTTAGATAATTTTGTTTCCGTACTTGCTTTGGCAATTGTTTTGTTTTCATAAATTTCATCATCTACAAACAATTCTTTTGGTAAAACAATTTTACCATTTATTCCATTTTTGAATGTCTTTTCTCCATTCACTCTTTTAAAGTCTTCATCAATGGTAATACTCTGGGCAAAACCTAAATGGATTGCCTTTAAAATATCAGAAATGCCTTCTTTAATGTAGAAGTCTTTTTGCGAAATTGTTTGATAAATCAAGTTGCTCCAAAGTTTTTCAAATACTTTAACCCCTTCAATAGTAAGTTCCTTATTTGTGTCTATTAAATTCGCATAAAATTCTTTAACAAATTGCCAATCGTTATCTGTTACATCTTCTTTTCTTGTTATTTTTCTTCCAATGATTAATAATTGACCAAATGTTCCTTCTTCTAATTCTTTTTCTGATTTGAAAGCAACATTTTCAAATTCTGAAGTTTTGATAAAACTTTCCATAGCGCTAATTTTTGTGCTATTTGCTGGTCGATTTTTAATAACGACATCAAATATACCTGTTGCTCCATTTGGTCTTTGAATAAAGCCTAAATTCCTGCTTTTAATTTCTGTTAATTGTGGGTTTCTTAAACTCACCATTCTGAATAGCGTTTGTGACGCATCATTTTTTGTTGACATATTTATTTAATTTAAAATTTTATTTTTTTTATTTAATTCTTAGTTTAGTGATTGATTTACAATTGTTTAGTTTGTATTTTTTTTTATGTTTTACGTATAAATTAGACATAGCATTTCCACGCTGAATAATTCTTGTTTTTTTAAAAGAATAATTCAGATTTTAAACTATCTGTTTAAAGAATTATAATGTGTTTTTAAGTTAAAAGAGGTTTTCTGTTTTAATCTTTACTGTATTTGCATGTAAAGCTTTAGATTGTACATTTAAACTTAGTTAAGTAATTACTTATGATTTTAGCATGAATTTTTTATAGTTGTTAATAATGAGAATTTCTACGTGCTATTGTCAAATTTTCTATTAAATATCTTTATTCTTTTATTGATTTGTCTCTTCTGATGATTACTCATTGCTTTTTAATTGATTTTTTTCTTTATTGAGTACAAATATAAAAGAAATAAATCTAAATAACTAATTAATTGTAGATTATTTTCTAATTACATCATAAGTATTTGATTATTTGATTAGTTTTGTTGAAATAAATCAATTAAAATAATTTACATGTTGAAAATTTTCATTCTTTTAGCTCCGATTGGATTATTAATAGGGAAGAGTATTTATTAAAAATTCAAGACGAATTTTTTTAGGAAATGTATTTGTTAATTATTTGATATGGGTATATCACTGTAAAGTAAATCCAAAAATCAGAACAAATCGGATTTGTGAAATTAGTTAGTCAGAATAAGCATCATCAGGATAAATATGTAGAAATGACGAAAATTAAAATATAATCCTTAGTAAAAGCGAGTATAAGAATTAATTCTATGTATTAAAACAAGAAAAGCGAACCATTTGGTTCGCTTTTCTTAATGAAATTTACTAAGATTATTCTTTTTCATAAACATTATTATCAAGCTCAACATCTGCCATTAATCCACTAGGATCGATAACAATTGCTTGAATTTTTTCTTTTGATTTCTCTAATTCAAAAGTATAAGTAGGGTAGGCCCAATCCCAACCTTTTAAAATTGTTCTTGATAATGTTTGATAAGGGTTTGGTTTTTCCCAACGCATTAATGTGTTAGGAATGTATATTGTTTCTTGCGTTCCATCTGTATAAACAACTAAAATATCTATAGGCATTGGTGTTCTTCCAATTCTTTCTAATGTAATTTTAGATTTGTTGTTTTCATCAGTTACTTCATTTATAGCATAATCAATAGTGTTGGTAGTTTGTGTCCAATCTACTAAATACCAATCTAAGTTAGCACCAGAAATCTTTTCTGCAGTTCTTTTAATGTCATTTGGAGTTGGGTGTGTAAACTTATAGTCACTATAATAGCGTTTGATTGTTTTCATTAAATTCTCAACACCAATAATATACCCTAATTGTGCTAAGAAGACTTCTCCTTTACTGTAAGCAGAAATTCCATAGGCCATATTAATGTCGTATCTGTCTGCGTGAGTAGATAAAGGTTGTTCTTTTCCAGTTTTAACAAGATAACGGTAATTACTATATGCACCTTCAAATGGATTTTCTTCCTCTTCTGATTTTGAAGGAAGAACACTTTGCATCGCTAAATCAGAAATAAAAGAGGTGAATCCTTCGTCCATCCATTCATGTTTGGATTCGTTTGACGCTAAAATGTGTTGAAACCATGAATGTGCAAACTCGTGAGCTGTAACACCAACAAGGCTTCCAAAACTTCTGTTTCCTGTAATTAAAGTACACATTGCATATTCCATTCCACCATCACCACCTTGAATAACTGAATATTGTTTGTATGGGTATTCTCCAACACTTTTGTTTAAATAATCTAATATTTCTGCGGTTTTTGGTTGTAGTTTTTTCCAGTTTTCTAAATTTTCAGCTTTGTTTTTATAGAAGAAATGTAATTCAACATTGTTTGGCCCAACAGTTATATCGTGAATGTAATTATCATCTGCTCCCCAGGCAAAATCATGTACGTTTGGAGCTACAAAATGCCAAGTTAATGTTTTAGTTTTTCTAGAGTGTTTTACTTCAACACCATTATCTTGATAGCCGTGACCAATTTCATTTTTGTTTTGAAGGTATCCAGTTCCTCCAATAGTATAGTTTTTATCAATGTTAATTTTCACATCAAAATTACCCCAAACACCATGAAATTCTCTTCCTATATATGGATCAGCATGCCACCCTTCGAAGTCATATTCAGCCATTTTAGGATACCATTGTGTCATTGATAATGCAACACCTTCTTCAGAGTTTCTACCTGAACGTCTCACTTGTAAAGGCACTTGACCATCAAATTCAAGAGTGAATGTTGTTTTTTGATTAGGAGTAATTGGAGTGTTAAGTGTTACTTCTAGAACGGTTCCTACTACTCTTGTTTTAGCATCTGCTCCATTCTGTTTAAAGTTCTTGATTTTTAAATAACCAATTTCTTCAGGCTTTAAAGTGCTAATTCTACTTTCCTTTACTTCTTTGTCTGCAACTTTAAAGGTTTTAACCATTCTCTTGTCAGGATCGGCAATAGTCTTTAAGCGACTATCCATTTCACTTCCAGGTTGAAAAGCATTAAAGTACAGGTGGTAAAATACTTTATGTAAAGTATCGGCAGAGTTGTTAGTGTAAACTAATTCTTGCTTACCATTGTATTGATAGTTTTTAACATTCATGTCCAATTCCATTTTGTAGTCAACATGTTGTTGCCAATATCCAGGATTTGGATTGTTTTGTCCAAAGCTTAAAGCAGAGAACAAGGTTAATAATATTAATTTTTTCATTTTTTTAAAATTAAAAACCACAAAGGGAACTGTTGTTTTCTTTGTGGTTTGTTTATGAATTATTGAGTGAATTTATTTAGACATTTGCTCAGCCATTAGTAATGCGTTGTATGCATTTACTATTTTTCCAGTTTTTGAAACTATAGAAAAGTTAGCTTGATGTTTTCCTTCTCCCTCACCAACAGTTACTTCGTTTTTTAAAGGAGTTCCGCTTTCCATAATAATTTGCTTAACTTGTTTAGCAGATAATTTTGGATAATAAGAACGGATTAATGCAGCAACACCTGCAACATTTGGAGAAGCCATTGAAGTTCCTTGAAGGTATTTATAGGATTGATTTGGAATAGTTGCATAAATTTGAACACCAGGAGCAAAAATATCAACATTTTTTGTACCATAGTTTGAGAATGAAGCTACCATTTTAGAACCATAGCTAGGAGCTAATGCGCCGATTATTAAAACGTTATCTGAAATTTCTTCAGCACCATCATAAGAATCACTTGGATATTTGTTTATAACATCTAAATCTTTAGAATCATTTCCAGCAGCAAAAATAACTAAAACGTCTTTTTTAGCAGCATATTTTAACGCATCTTGAACCCATTCTTTGTTTGGAGAATAATATTTTCCGAATGATCCGTTAATTACTTTTGCACCATTGTCTACAGCATAACGAATACCTAATGCGATATCTTTATCGTATTCATCACCATTTGGTACGGCTCTAACTGCCATTATTTTAACGTTGTTGGCAACACCGTCTCCACCTTTTTTATTATTTCGTACTTGAGCTACAATTCCTGCAACGTGAGTTCCATGTAATGCATCATCTGGATTTAATCCAATAACGTTATTGTTACCGTATTTAGTATCGTTAATATCGTTAGGGTTGTCTCCAACAACTTTACGGCCATTAAAGTCAACATTGAAGTTATAGTTCAATTGGTCATTAAAATGATTTATGCCCCCTTTAACTTGTTCCATGAAATCAGCAACTGTCGATCTAGGAAATACTCTTGTTAAAAAGAAGTTTTTTGAGTTGTTTAATTCTTCGTTGTCAGAATTCATTGCTTTTAAGTCTTCAGCAGTAAAATCTTCTTTCTTTAAAAATGTTTGTAAATCTTTACCACCTTTTAAAAGTCCTTCATAGAACATTTTTTGCTCCATTGCAGCATTAAGTTCTCCGTCTAATTCTGCTTTTGCTTTTTCATAGTCTGGTGTGCCAGGTCCCATTTTAACAATACGAGTCATTTCTAACTGTTCATTGTTACTGTCGCCAAGGAAATTCCATCCATTAACATCATCTATATATCCGTTATTGTCGTCGTCTTTACCGTTACCAGCAATTTCTTTTGGGTTAACCCAAATTACACTTTTTAAATCTTCATGACGTATGTCTACACCAGAATCTACAATTCCAACAACTACAGTTGTGCTTTTTTTACCTTTTAAAAGTTGTTCATAAGCTTTATCAACACTCATTCCAGGAACAGTATCTTTAACTAAATCTAAATGACTCCATCTTTGTAAATCATTTTCTGCTAAAGGTGTAATCTTTAATGCTAAATTATCAATATTTTCTACAGGAGTAGAGATCATTTGTTTTGCACCACCACAACTTGCTAATGCTAATGCAAATGCAGCTGATAAATAGATTGGCTTTAAATTTTTCATGTATTTGGTTTTTTAATCTGATTATTCTATACAATTAGACAAAAATCGACTATAAAAGTTACATTTTGCTATTGTGTTAACACTATTTTAAGATTTCATTACATTTAAAAACGTCTTTTAAACGAATCCCTTTTTCAGTATTCTGTAATGTTATAATTTCATTATGAGCATCATGCTCTAAAAAAAGATAATAATTATTTTCAACTGCTTTTTTTAAAAAGATATCTTTTTCATTCATTGATAATAAGGGCCTTGTGTCGTATCCTGTTACGTAAGGTAATGGTATATGACCAGCAGTTGGCAACAAATCGGCCATAAAACAAATAGTCTTTCCTTTGTAATTAATCATAGGAATCATTTGTTTTTCTGTATGTCCATCTGCAAAGAATATACCAAAGTCTAAATCGCTTTTTTCTAAAAATCCATTTTCTGTCCTAGAAATAAAGTTAAGTTGACCACTTTCTTCGATAGGTAATATGTTTTCTTTTAAGAAAGATGCTTTCTCTCTAACATTTGGTTCTGTTGCCCATTTCCAATGATTTTCATTGGTCCAGAACTTAGCATTTTTAAACGCTACTTCATAGCCAGTTTTGTTGTTATTCCAATTTACAGCTCCTCCACAATGATCAAAATGCAAATGCGTCATAAACACATCGGTAATATCATCTCTGTGAAAACCTTTTTCTTTTAAAGATTTATCAATGTTTTGGTTTCCCCAAAGTGAATAATACCCGAAAAATTTTTCGGATTGCTTATTACCCATTCCAGTATCAATTAGGATAAGTTTTTTACCATCTTCAATAAGTAAACATCGAGCTGCAATATCAATTAGGTTATTAGCGTCTGCTGGATTTGTTCTGTTCCATATTGTTTTAGGAACTACTCCAAACATTGCGCCACCATCTAATTTGAAATTACCAGATTCTATAGGATAAAGATTCATTTTATTAAAATTTCTGCAATTTACAAAAAACGAAAAGATTTTATAGTTAGTGTTGATTATAAATAAAAATTATAAAGCAATAAGTTATAATAATGTTATGAAACCTTGTAATAAGCATTATATGAATTATATTTGCAGTTAATTTAGACAAAATCAAAATAGGTATGATTAAAGTTTCAGATACTGCTAGCAAAAGAATCATCGACATGATGAAAGATGATGGCTTTGATGCTACTCGAGATTATGTTAGAGTAGGTGTTAAAAGTGGAGGATGCTCTGGTTTGTCTTATGAATTAAAGTTTGACAAAGAATTAGGAGAAAATGATAAGCTTTTTGAAGATAATAATGTGAAGATTGCTGTAGAGAAAAAGAGTTTTCTTTACTTAGTTGGAACAGTATTAGAATATTCAGGAGGTTTGAATGGAAAAGGTTTTGTTTTTAACAATCCAAATGCACAGAGAACTTGTGGATGTGGAGAATCTTTTTCTTTATAGATATAAATATATGAGTAAATACACCGAAGACGATTTAAAAGTCGAATTAGAAAACAAAGAATACGAATACGGATTTTATACAGAATTAGAGTCGGAAACTTTTCCTATTGGGTTAAATGAAGATATCGTTCGTGCAATTTCTTTAAAGAAAGAGGAGCCAGAATGGATGACGGAATGGCGACTTGAAGCTTTTAAAGTTTGGAAAGAAATGATTGAACCAGAATGGGCTAATGTTCATTATACAAAGCCTGACTTTCAATCGATTGCTTATTATTCGGCTCCAAAAAAATCGGACCCTAATAAAACGCTTGATGATGTTGATTCTGAGCTTTTAGAAATGTATAAAAAGTTAGGTATTTCAATTGATGAACAAAAGAAAATGAATAATATAGCAATGGATATTGTTGTAGATTCAGTTTCAGTTGCAACTACTTTTAAGAAAACATTAGCAGAAAAGGGGATCATTTTCTGCCCAATTTCTGAAGCGATAAAAGAACATCCAGAATTAGTAAAGAAATACTTAGGTACAATTGTGCCGATTAAAGATAATTTTTATGCTGCATTAAATTCGGCTGTTTTTTCAGATGGTAGTTTTTGTTATATTCCAAAAGGAGTGAGATGTCCAATGGAGCTTTCGACTTATTTTAGAATTAATCAAGGAGGTACAGGACAGTTTGAAAGAACATTAGTGATTGCAGATGAAGGAAGTTATGTTTCTTACTTAGAAGGTTGTACAGCTCCAAGTCGAGATGAAAACCAATTGCATGCTGCTGTTGTTGAATTAATTGCTTTGGATGATGCAGAAATAAAATATTCGACAGTTCAAAACTGGTTTCCTGGAAATAAAGAAGGTAAAGGTGGGGTTTACAATTTTGTAACTAAAAGAGGTTTGTGTGAGAAAAACGCAAAGATATCTTGGACACAAGTTGAAACTGGTTCTGCAGTTACTTGGAAGTATCCATCTTGTATTTTAAAAGGTGATAATTCTATTGGTGAGTTCTATTCTATTGCAGTTACTAATAATTATCAACAAGCAGATACAGGAACAAAGATGATTCACTTGGGTAAAAATACTAGATCTACCATTATTTCAAAAGGAATATCTGCTGGAAAATCTCAAAATAGTTATAGAGGATTGGTACAAATTAATTCTAGAGCTGAAAACGCACGTAACTTTTCTCAATGTGATAGTTTGTTAATGGGTAATGAATGTGGAGCGCATACTTTTCCATACATAGAAAGTAAAAATACGACTGCAAAAATTGAACACGAAGCAACAACTTCAAAAATTGGTGAAGACCAAGTGTTTTATTGTAATCAACGTGGAATTCCTACAGAAAAAGCTATTGCATTAATTGTGAATGGATTTAGTAAGGAAGTGTTGAATAAATTACCAATGGAATTTGCGGTGGAAGCTCAAAAACTATTAGAAATTTCATTAGAAGGAAGTGTTGGTTAAATCTAAATGAGTCTTAATACCTTAAACGGTTTAAAATAAAGAATAAAATGTTATCAATTAAAAATTTACATGCTTCAGTTGAAGATAAAGAAATATTAAAAGGAATTAATCTTGAAGTAAAAGCAGGAGAAGTTCATGCTATAATGGGACCAAACGGAGCTGGAAAGTCAACACTTTCTTCAATTATAGCAGGAAATGAAAACTATGAAGTATCTCAAGGTGAAATCTTCTTAGATAATGAAGAAATTTCTGAATTAGCTCCAGAAGAAAGAGCACATAAAGGAATATTCTTGTCGTTTCAGTACCCTGTTGAAATCCCTGGAGTTTCAGTTACTAACTTCATTAAAACAGCAATCAACGAAAGTAGAAAAGCAAAAGGTTTAGAAGATATGCCTGCAAATGAAATGTTGAAAAAAATTCGTGAAAAATCGGAACTACTTGAAATGGACAAAAAATTTCTTTCTCGTTCATTAAATCAAGGTTTTTCTGGGGGTGAAAAGAAAAGAAATGAAATTTTTCAAATGGCAATGCTAGAGCCAAAGATCGCTATTCTTGATGAAACAGATTCAGGTTTAGATATTGATGCACTTCGTATCGTTGCAAACGGTGTTAATAAATTAAAGAGTAAAGACAATGCGGTAGTAGTAATTACACACTACCAACGTTTGTTAGAATATATCGTTCCAGATTTTGTACATGTATTAATGGACGGTAAAATTGTTAAATCTGGTACAGCCGCTTTAGCTTTAGAATTAGAGGAAAAAGGATATGATTGGATTAAAGCTGAAATCCAGTAAGCAATCTTAGAATTCAGTATAAATGCTGTAAACTATAAATTGCAAACTGTAAACTTAAAACAATGGATTTAAAAGATAAATTACTTTCGTCATACATTGCATTAGAAGAGAAATTTGATAACGACTCTACTTTGCATGAAGTACGAAATCAAGCAATAAAAAACTTCGAAACAAAAGGGTTTCCTACTAAAAAAGAGGAAACATGGAAATATACATCATTAAACTCAATATTGAAAAATGATTTTTCTGTTTTTCCAAAGCATGAAAATGCAATTGAATTTCCTGCTGTTAAAAAATATTTTCTTCACGAAGTTGACACTTATAAGTTGGTGTTTATAGATGGTAAATTCAGTTCGTTTTTATCTTCAACCACACACGAAGGAATAGATGTATGTTTACTTTCTTCAGTATTAACTAAGCCAAAATATAGATTAGTTTTAGAAACCTATTTTAATCAGGTTGCAAAAAAAGATGATAGTCTAACTTCTCTAAATACTGCTTTTGCTCAAGAAGGAGCATTCATAAATATACCTAAGAGTAAAGTTGCAGATAAGCCAATTGAGATAATATATTTTTCTACGGGAACTGAAGACGCTATGATGGTTCAGCCAAGGAATTTAATCGTAGTTGGTGAAAATGCTCACGTTCAGATTATTGAGCGCCATCAAAGTTTGAATGAAAACCCTGTGTTAACAAACTCTGTAACAGAAATATTTGCTCAGAAAAGAGCTAATGTAGATTATTATAAAATTCAAAATGACGTTCAAACAGCTAATTTGATTGATAATACTTATATTTCTCAAAAGCAAGAAAGCAGAGTTTCTGTGCATACTTTCTCTTTTGGAGGAAATATCACGAGAAACAATTTAAATTTCTATCATTTTGGGGAACGTATCGATTCTACACTGAAAGGTATTACAATCATTGGAGATAAGCAACATGTGGATCATTTTACATTGGTTCATCATTCGCAACCAAATTGTGAAAGTCATCAGGATTATAAAGGAATTTTTGGAGACAACTCTACAGGAGTCTTTAATGGTAAAATATATGTTGAGAAAGAAGCACAAAAAACAAATGCATTTCAGCAAAATAATAACATTCTAATTAGTGAAAAAGCGACTATAAATGCTAAACCACAACTAGAAATTTTTGCAGACGACGTTAAGTGTTCGCATGGTTGTACTATTGGTCAATTAGATGAAAGCGCAATGTTTTATATGCAACAACGTGGAATTCCTAAAAAAGAAGCACGTGCCTTGTTGATGTATGCTTTTTCAAACGAAGTTATATCGAGCATTAAAATACCAGAATTAAAACAGAGAATTACAAAAATAATAGCTACGAAGTTAGGTGTGAAAATGGGTTTTGATTTGTAAAAATATAATGTATTTAATTTATAATAAAAGCCACAATGTGTGGCTTTTGTTTTGATTTTAAACTATTTAATAAGTGATGATTTTGAACAGGTGTCTTTTAGTAGTATGCTTTTTTTTAAGTTTTGAGTATGTTTTCAGTCAATCTTTTAGTGAATCTTTCTTAGATGACACTATGTATTATGAGGGAGATATTGCTGGGACTGCTTCGTTCTTAGTAAAGGAAGAAGACGGAACAAATAGTTTTGTTAATCTTGGTGGTATTAATATTAGAAGTGGAATAGGGTTACATGATCCAGATGAAATTTTCTTCCTTGGAATTAATTCAGGAGCTGATATTAATTATAGATCTGAAATATTTATTCTTCCAGTTTATTTGAATGCAAAAATGGGATTTGATATTTTTGATTCTAATAAAATAATGATTTCTTTTGGTTATGGAAGAAGCTTTCAAATCGGGCATGAACATCTAAGTGGCTATTTTAAGAAATATTCTATTGGATATGGTGTCTATACTGAAAAAGAAAATTTTCAGAGTATTTTTCTTGAAGTCAATAACTATGGTTTTGATTTTCCTAATTCGATTCGTGGAATAACCTTAAATTTAGGTTTGAACTATACATTTATGTAATTATTAGTTTTAAATATTATTTATTAAAATTGTCAAGTTATTTTGTGTTGTATTTTATAACCATTTTAACCTTTATTTATTCCAATTTTAAATAATCAAGTTGTAAATTTGTAGCCAAATTGATTTACAATGTTTGATATTCAAAAAGTAAGAGCAGATTTTCCAATTTTATCTCAAAAAGTAAACGGAAAACCACTAGTATATTTCGATAATGGAGCTACTTCTCAAAAACCGCAGATAGTAATTGATGCTATTGTTGATTATTATTCCAAATACAACGCTAATATTCATCGTGGTGTACATACATTAAGCCAATTAGCAACAGATGCTTATGAAGAAGCGCGTTTGAAGATTCAAAAGCATTTTAATGCAAAGCAGAACTATGAAATTATTTTAACTTCTGGAACTACAGAAAGCATTAATTTAGTAGCTAATGGTTTTGCATCAATTTTACAAAAAAATGACGAGATTATTGTTTCTGCATTAGAACATCATAGTAATATTGTGCCTTGGCAAATGCTTTGTGAGCAAACAGGAGCAATTTTGAAAGTAATTCCTATGGATATTCATGGGGAGTTAATAATGTCTGAATATGATAAATTACTTTCAGATAAAACGAAATTGGTTTTTTGTAATCATATATCGAATGCATTAGGTACTTTAAATCCAATAGGATATATAATTAAAAAAGCACATGAAGTGGGTGCAGCAGTTTTAATTGATGGAGCGCAAGCTTGTCCACATCTAAAACCAGATGTACAAGCTTTAGATGTCGATTTTTACGTTACTTCTGCGCATAAAATGTGTGGGCCAACAGGTGTAGGGATGTTATATGGTAAAGAAGAATGGTTGCGAAAATTGCCTCCTTACAAAGGTGGAGGTGAAATGATTGCAACAGTAACTTTTGAAAAAACTACCTATGCAGATTTGCCTCATAAATTTGAAGCAGGAACACCAAATATTTGTGGAGGAATTGCTTTTGGAGCTGCAGTAGATTATATGAATGCAATTGGTTTTGACGGTATAGCAAAGCAAGAAAAAGAATTATTAGAGTATGGAACTAAAAGACTTCAGGAAATAGATAATTTAACAATCTATGGTCCAGAAGATTTAAATAGAAAAGCCTCAGTAATATCTTTTAATGTTGATGGTATTCATCCGTATGATATTGGCACGATTATAGATAAATTAGGAATAGCTGTACGAACAGGACATCATTGTGCACAGCCAATTATGGATTTCTTCAAAATTCCTGGGACAATAAGAGCAAGTTTTGCTTTTTATAATACCAAAGAAGAAATTGATATATTTGTAGAAGCTGTTAAAAAAGCTATAACAATGTTGTCATAAATAACACTATGAAATCGCCACTAACAAAATGTTTGTTGCAAACAAATAGAATTCACTGAACTCAAATTAAAATGTATTTAGTGAAGTAAACACAAAAGATTAAAAGCGATACCATATGTTACAAATAAAAACAAATTATAAACATATGAAATTAATTACCATTTTATCGACATTATTAATTACGCTTACTAGTTGTAATTGCCAAAAGAAAGCAACTGATGCAGGTTTAGTTGGAGAAAAATCTAAAAATACTATTGTTTCTGAAAAACCAAGTGCTATGACCGAAAATCAAGATTTGCCATTAATTGTTTATGAATCTTCATCTAGAGGATACTTTAGAATGATAACAATTGAAGGAAGAAGGATTTATGTGCAAAGTGCAAGAGCTGCAAAACCTGTTTTTTGGGAATTAAAACCAGAAGATTATAAAGCAATTGAAAATGATTATAAAGCAATTAATGTAACAGAGTTACCTAGCTTAAAAGCACCTTCTGAAAAACGTTTTTATGACGGAGCACCCATTGCAAATTTAAAAGTTACGATAGGTGAAGATGTTTTTTTAACGCCTGAATTTGATGGAGGAACCCCACCAGTACATATTGAAAAGTTAGTTAATACTCTTTTGAGAATTGCAGAAAAATTAAATTAAAAAATGAAAATACAAGCCATACAAGAAGAAATTATTGATGAATTCTCCATGTTTGACGATTGGATGGAGCGTTATGAATATATTATTGAATTAGGTAAGACACTTCCATTGATAGATGAAAATCACAAAACGGAAGATAATATTATAAAAGGTTGTCAGTCTAAAGTTTGGGTCAATGGAGAAATGATTGAAGATAAAATTGTATTTACTGCAGATAGTGATGCAATTCTAACAAAGGGAATTATTGCAATACTCATACGTACTTTCTCTAATCAATCTCCTCAAGATATTTTAGATGCTAATACCGATTTTATTGATGAAATAGGATTAAAAGAACATCTATCGCCAACGAGAGCCAACGGATTGGTTTCAATGATTAAAAAGATTAAAATGTATGCTTTAGCTTTCCAAGCAAAGCAGTAAATTAAAATAATAAGATATTGCAATAGGCAAAACAAGAAAAATAATAATGGAAGAATTTAAAGATGAGATAAACTTAGGGGAAAATGTTGTAAAGGTTTTAAAAAGTATTTATGATCCTGAAATCCCTGTTGATATTTACGAGTTAGGACTAATATATGATGTAATGATTAATGAAGATAATGATGTTAAAATCTTAATGACATTAACTTCTCCTAATTGCCCAGTAGCAGAATCGTTACCAATGGAAGTAGAAGAGAAAGTAAGATCGATCGATGAGGTGAAATCTTGTGAAGTTGAAATTACTTTTGACCCACCATGGAGTAAAGATTTAATGAGTGAAGAGGCTAAACTAGAATTAGGAATGCTTTAAAAAAAAATATTCAGTGTTCGGTTTTTAGTAGGTTTCACTACGATGTACTGAGCACTGAATATTGAATATTAAAAAATGGTACGTTTTCAACCGAAATCACTAAACGACAAACAAAAAATAGGTTTAAAGGATACTTTTAAATCTCTTTTTTTTATTCCTAGATTCTTTAAAGAGATTTGGAAAACGAATAAAAAATTATTTCTTGTTTCTGCCTTTTGTAGAATAATAGCAGCTTTGTTACCTGTTGTTATACTTTGGATAGGAAAAATAATAATTGACGAAATCATTCGCATTACAACAACATCCCAAACTGATTTTGATTATTTGTGGAAGTTTGTTTTTATTGAGTTTATACTTATAATTCTTTCTGATTTAGTAAGCAGAGCTATTTCTTTAACTGATGGTGTTCTTGGAGATCAATATAACATTCAAACATCAATTCAAATCATTGAAAAAACAAATGAAATAGATATTAGTCTTCTTGAAAATTCTGAATTTTATGATAAACTAGAAAGAGCGAGAACGCAAACCATGGGCAGAGTCGACTTAATGTCGAATGTATTAGGGCAAGCTCAAACGACAATATCTATAATTACTTTGGTTATTGGTTTGATCTATTTTGAACCCTATTTAATCATTTTATTAGTATTAAGTATTATTCCATCCTTTATTAATGAAATTCGTTTTAGTCAACAACAATATTCTTTAGCAAGGAGTTGGACATCAGAACGAAGAGAGTTAGATTATCTAAGATATATAGGTGCAAACGACAAAACAGCTAAAGAGATAAAACTTTTCGGTTTAACCGATTTTATTGTAGAACGTTTTGGTAATCTTGCTAATAAATACTTTAATCTAAATAAAAAATTAGTAATTAAACGTTCAGCCTATGGTTTTTTGTTTAACCTCTTAGGGTCTATTAGTTATTATGCGGCCTATGTTTTTATAATTTACCGAGTTTTATCTGGTGTAATTACATTAGGGGAATTAACTTTTCTATCGGGTAGTTTTAATAGATTAATGAAGAGTTTACAAGATTTCTTTTCTAGGTTTACGAGAATATCTGAAAGTGCTTTATATCTAAAGGATTATTTTGATTTTATAGATATTCCTTGTGAATCAAAAGTGAAAGAGGATATTCCATTGCCTACTAAAATTCAAATTGGTTTTGAATTTAAGAATGTCTACTTTGCTTATCCAGAATCGGAACAACAAATACTTAAAGATGTTAATTTTACTATTAAAGCAGGTGAGAAAATAGCTTTCGTTGGACAAAATGGTGCAGGAAAAACAACTTTAACAAAATTATTACTTCGTTTTTATGAACCTACTTCTGGCGAAATTCTACTTGAAGGAATAAACATTAATAAATATAATAAAAAAGAGTACCAAGCCTATTTTGGTGTTTTGTTTCAAGATTTCTTTCGTTACGAATTTACAGTCAAAGAAAATATAGCAATTGGTAAGATAGATGAAGTTAATAATCAAGTTCGTATTGAAAAGGCTGCGCAATTAAGTTTAGCAGATGAGGTCGTTTCAGAACTTACTTTAGGTTATGAACAGCAACTTGGAAAACGCTTTGTAAAAGGCCAAGAATTATCAGGCGGTCAATGGCAAAAAATTGCATTGGCTAGAGCTTATATGAAAAATGCTGAGGTAATGATTTTAGACGAACCAACCTCTGCATTAGACGCAAAAGCTGAAAGTGAGGTTTTTGAGCGTTTTATACATTTAATTGAAAACAAAACAAGTGTTATAATTTCTCATAGGTTTAGTACAGTTCGTCAGGCAGATAGAATTATAGTTTTAGCCGATGGTAAGATTTTAGAAGCAGGAACACATCAAGAGTTGATGAATAATAAAAGTTTATATGCTGAATTATTTACGCTTCAAGCTGAAGGATATCAATAAAAGAAATTATGGAAAAAGAAATTATAAATAAAGTTGCAAATAGTAAGTTAGAAGTTTTTGATTTGGAAGATTATTTTCCAAAAGAGGAAATTGTATCATTAGATATCTCTCAGTGGCTTTATGAGGGTTTCATTTTGAGAGAAAAAGATTTTAGAGAAAACTTGAAAGCTTTCGATTGGAGTCAGTTTTCAGGTAAAGGAGTAACCCTTTTTTGTAGTACAGATGCAATTCTGCCTGCTTGGACGTTTGCATTAATTACATCTTATTTATTTCCCTATGCAAAGCAAATCGTACATGGAAATAAATTGAACTATTTGTTGGTTCATTATACTAGTGCTTTGAGTTTAATTGATTTTTCGGTCTACCAAGGTATACCGCTAATTTTAAAAGGATGTTCTAAAAAAGATGTTCCTCAAGAGATTTATACATTAGCAATTCAGAAAATTTGCCCATTTGCAAAGAGTATTATGTTTGGAGAAGCATGTTCGGCAGTTCCGTTGTTTAAAGCAAAATAGCCTTTTATCGATAAAAAACAACAATTAATCGATATTTATTGTGTTGTTTGTCTACTATTAAATGATAATTGTTTAGATAATACTAACTTTGTGTTATAAAAAAATAAACGATTACGAATGAAAAAAGCTTTATTATTAGTACTGGTATTTGTTGCTGCAAATAGCTTTGCGCAAAAAACAGAAGGAGAATTAATTAATGTTACTGCAGAAGCTGCAAAAAAAGCAGTAGACACAACTTATTCTGGATGGAAAACGACAGGAAACTTTGTTTTCCTTTTTAATCAGTCTGCATTTAATAATGAATGGTTAGGTGGTGGGACTTCTAACATTGCTGGAAATGCTGGATTAAATTATGATTTTAATTATAAAACTTCAGATTTAATTTGGGATAATAAATTTATTGCTTCTTATGGTTTAACTAAGATTAAAGGACAAGAAACTACAAAGTCAGACGACCGTATAGAATTTACTTCATTAGTAGGTAAGAAAGCGAAAGGATATTGGTTTTATTCAGCTTTTTTAAATTTTAAAACTCAAATGGATGTTGGTTTTAAAAAAGTGACTAATGATAATGGAACACCTGCAGTTTTAACAGATGATTTTGATCAAAGAGTAACCATTTCTCATTTTTTCTCTCCTGCCTATCTTCAAGCAGGTCCAGGCTTATTATGGAAAAAAAGTGATAATTTGAAATTTAATTTCGCTCCTGCAACATCACGTTTGATTTTTGTTCATAAGCATTTTACAGAATTCGGATCAGCTTTTGGGGTAGAACAAGGAAAAAGTTCTCGTTTCGAATTTGGTGCTGCTGTAAACGGGTATTATAAGTTTAATATAATGGAGAATGTTTCTATGGAAAACATTTTGAATCTTTATTCTAATTATTTAGATAAACCACAAAATGTAGATATAGATTATCAAATGAATTTAGTGATGAAAATTAATAAATACATTTCTACTAATATTGCTTTTCAAGCTATTTACGATGATAATGCAATTGGAGCATTTCAAATTAGAGAAGTATTTGGTTTAGGATTTAATTACGGATTTTAATCTAATGATTTATTTATATAAAAAAGACCTCAAATTTTGAGGTCTTTTTTATTATTCCGTATCTAATGCTTCGTTATATTCTGGATATAAGAATTTGTTATATGGGAATCGCGTAATGTGAATTTCTCTCACGGCTTCATATACTTTTTCTCTAAACTCCTCAAAGTTTAATTTGTCAGTTGCTGAAATAAATAAGGCATTATCTTCGCCCATTTTACTCATCCAAGTTTGTTTCCATTCATCAAGAGTATAATGTTTCGATTCTTTTTCAATTTCTAAATTTTCTACATCAAAATAAACAGGATTGAATGCGTCAATTTTATTAAAAACCATGATAATTGGTTTATTGTCACTCTTTATCTCTTTAAGAATATCATTAACAGATGCAATATGGTCTTCAAATTCAGGATGAGAAATATCTACTACATGAAGTAATAAATCAGCCTCTCTAACTTCGTCTAAGGTACTTTTAAAGGACTCAACCAATTGAGTTGGTAGTTTTCTAATAAAGCCCACTGTATCGCTTAAAAGAAAGGGTAAATTCCTAATTACAGTTTTTCTAACAGTAGTATCTAAAGTTGCAAATAATTTATTTTCAACAAAAACATCACTTTTCCCAACGGCATTCATTAAAGTCGATTTACCAACATTAGTATAACCAACTAGAGCAACTCGAACCATTGCTCCACGATTTCCACGTTGCACAGACATTTGTTTGTCGATTGTTTTGATTTTTTCTTTTAATAACGAAATTCGATCTCTAACAATACGTCTGTCTGTTTCAATTTCTGTTTCTCCAGGGCCACGCATTCCAATTCCTCCACGTTGACGTTCAAGATGTGTCCACATACCTGTAAGCCTTGGAAGTAAATACTGACATTGTGCTAATTCAACCTGTGTTCTAGCATATGAAGTTTGAGCACGTTGGGCAAAAATATCTAGAATTAAATTGGTTCGGTCTAAAACTTTACAATCTAATTCTTTTGTTATATTTTTTAATTGAGACGGTGTTAATTCGTCATCAAAAATTACTGTTTTAACATCGTTATCTTTAATGTAGTAATTAATTTCTTCTAGCTTTCCAGTACCTACAAATGTTTTAGGATTTGGTTTGTCCATTTTTTGAGAAAAACGTTTCACGACTTCACCTCCAGCTGTGAAAGTAAGGAATTCTAGTTCATCTAGATATTCTCTTAATTTTTCTTCACTTTGGTTTTGCGTGACAATACCAACAATGGCAGTTTTTTCAAATTGATGTTCTATTTTTTCTAACATAGTCTTTCTTTATCATTACAAAGGTAAGATTAATATTGAATAAAAAAGGTTGTCTAATTTTAGACAACCTTTTTTATTCAATATTAATCAAATATTTAATTAATAACAATATCATCAATTTGCATTGTTGTTGTTGGTCCTGTCGAACCGTTTCCAACATATTCAAAGATGAAATATCCGTTTCCAGTTAAAGAAACTGGAATGTTGTAAGTACCACTATTAATAAAATTTGCTCCATAACCTGAAGTATTTCCAGATGAAATAGTGAAACTTGAAGTTATATCTACAAGAGTTGCTGTTGAAATTTGATTTCCAGGAACGTAGTTTGTAGAATAATAAACTTTTAAAACATTTCCATTATTATAGCCGTCTTTTGTTTTGAATGAAAAAGTGTTTGCAGTAGTCATATTTACTGGAATAATAAATAAACCACGATTTGCCTCAGTGTTTCCACCTCCAAAAGAAGACATTTGGATGTATTTGTTTCCGCTAAATGTTTTTAGTTGCCAATATCTACTACCTACAGAAGCATCATTGATATATGCAGGGAAATCTTGTTGATTAGAAGCTGTGTAACTTGTAAAAGGTTCATTTAAAGTCCCGCCATATACAAGTGCATTACCTACTAATGGAGGGAAGAAATCGATTTCCATTCTTGCATTGTCTAACTTTACATCGTTTAATGTTCTTATCATAAATTGATAAGTGCTACCGAATTTTGTCATCACACCTCTTATTTTTCCACTTCCACTTGGGATGTTTGCACTTGCAAAAGAGGCAAAAGAGCTTACTCTTAATGTTGTAGTGTTTCCAAATTCATCAGTGATTTGATGATTTGTTCCTCCTCCAATAGTGAATACATCTGTGTCGTAATAGTTTTGATCTATAGATGCATCAGTAAACTGAACGTTATCAAACTCAATTAATTTATTTAAGTTTTGATTTTGTTGTGCTTGAGTAATAGTAATATTATTTAGAATATCGTCTTCATCTACTTTGTCACATGAACGAATAATAATGTTTTGATATTCTACGCCAGAAATTCTACCAACTCCGCCTTCATAATCGGAACCGATTACAGTACTATTATTTTGGGTGTTGTAAAATCTGTTTTTTAAATTTATGAAAACCTTTCTTCCTGGTTCATATTTTGTAAATAGATTGTAATTATCAACGGGCATACTAAAACCAGTAGTACCATCTAAGGATACAAAAGAAATAGATTTATAGAAGTTTCCACCTTCATCACTTGAAGTAACATAAGCTTCAATGATATCGTCGTTTGTATATTCTGTTGCAGAACTAGTTGCTGTTGTTGTAACGCTTTGGACAGTAACATTAGCGATTAGTGAAGTACAGTCTTCAGCAGGAGCACTATAATCATCGTCATTTACACAACTAAATAAAGTTGCAAAAATTGCAGTTGTTAAAATTATTTTTTTCATAGTATTTTTAATTTTCATTATATAATAAAATATTATCTACTTGGAATGCACCATCTAAAGCAGTATTTGTTCCTGAACCTTTAAATTTAAAGGCAATATGAATATTTCCATTTGTTGACGGTAATGCAACTGTGGATTTTACAAATTGATACCAAGAAATTGTTGAATTTGGGATGTTAGCATTTACGGCTGTCCAAGTAGCTGCTAATACGTTTGTTCCATCATAATCAGTTGAAATTAATACTTCTAAAGAATTATCTGGCGAATCTACATCTAGATGGTGTTGTGCTACACTAAATTTAAGAATTGGTGAAGAATACCCGTTTAAGTTAATAGCAGGAGAAACTAACCAAACTAAATTTGAAGCAGAACCAGAGCCAAAAGCACTAAATTCAGCATATCCATTACCTCCAAAAGTTTTTTCTCTCCATAACCAAGTTCCTTCTTCAGCAAAATTAGTCCAATCAGTTAGATCTAAGTTTGTGTTATTTGTTGCAGTTTCAAAATTTTCTTCGAAAAAGGGTACTCTAAGTTTTGGAATATCAAAATCATCATCGCTAACACAACCTGTTGTTAATACTATCGTTGATGTTAATATAAGTATGTTTTTTATAATTTTTTTCATAATATATTTTTTAGAAATTAATATAGAAGTTTACAAAATACGTTCTTCCATAACCATAAAAATATTTTGGTCCAAAGGCACGTGTTCCACTCGCATGATCTTGTTGAAGATCTGTAAATGTTGCTTTTCTTGATTGCTCAAAACCACCCGTTTTGTATTCTATATCAAGTAAGTTGTTGATAGATGCGAAAAAACCAAAAGTGTTTCTGTTTTTTGAACTTATTCTCCAAGATTTTCCTCCAATTAAGTTTAATAACATAAAAGAATCAAACTTTTCTTGTTTTAATAAATCTCTTACTGTTTCTTCATTGGCTCCAGGATATGAAATTCCAGTTGCAGGGTCAATAGTAAAATTATTAGTTCTTACAATGCTTGAAACGTCTAAATAGCTATCTGAAAGATAATTTACATTCGCCCCAACCCACCAATAATGAGGGTCTCTATATTCTAAACCAAAAGAGTAAGCTTGTTGAGGCATACCTGGTTGATGATAATCTTTCAAGTAAGCCGTTCCGAAATCTCTAATAGAGTTAAGTCCTAAAGCGGCTCTACCATCATCATTAGTTAATAATTTAGCGTTATCTGAGTAAATATATTGTCCGTATGAAGCAGCTACTGTTGCTTTAATTGTCGAGGTTATTTGATACTCAAGACCTAATTCGGCTCCTAAAGATTGTTTGTCTAAATCTGTAACGATTTCACTAATAAAAGAATCATCAGCAGATCCAGTACTTGCGTCTACTTCTCCAATTCCTTCTCCGTAGAAGAAAGATATTTCCGTTGCGTTTTTAATTTTATTATAAAAACCAGTAATTCTCGCTTTTAATTTTGGTGTTCTGATAATGTAGCTTAAGTCTGCACTTGTAATCGCTTCACTTTCAAGATTAGGAGTAAAGTTGTTGTTTAGACGTGCATTAGAAAATGAATTTCTTAAGTTTGGAGCAGCAGTCATGTACATTGCATTAAAGTCTACTAGATGACGACCATTGATTTTGTATGTCATACCACCTTTAAAACCAAAGTTTTCAAAAACTTTAGAGTTACTGTCTCCAAAAGAATTATTAGCATAGATGCCATTTCTATATAAACCTTCTCTTTTGTATTCTGATCTAGAGAAAGATTGTGCTAAATAGAAATCAATTTTGTCGTAAGCAAATTTAAATTGTGTAAATCCATCAAAAGTTGTTGCGAAAAGATTATAGTTATATCCATAAGTATCACCTTCTTTCACTTGTCTGTTTGGATTGTTTAAGTCAGATTGAATTGCATTACCTGTAAAAAATGGGTCAATATCTAAGAAGTAATCACCGCCTAATAAATCTAAAAGATTTTGATGATTATGAGATTTTAACCTTTTAAAGTTTACAGCTGCATTCATTGTGATGTTGTCAGATAAACTAGTATTTAAGACAGTATTTGCGCTCCATAACTTGTCATCTGTTCTATCTTCATATAAAACGTAAAGACTCTTTCCTTGGTCAGCACTATTTTGGTTAGCAGTATAAATACTTGTCCAATTAATTTGATTATTCGCCAGAAAATAGCTTTCTGCAATGCTCGCTTGTGCATAATTTGGTGTCCAAACACCATCATTATTGTGAGTGTTTAAATAATAACTTGGTAAGTTTCTATAATAGGTCGGATCAGGATTGTTAGCCGTTTGGTTGTCAATTCTTGTGTTTCCTATTGTTCCAATTTGGTAAGCAACATTAGTATTTAATGAAGTGTTTTCATTTATTTTCCAATAATGAGATAACATATTGATTGGTTCTGCAATGTCTTTATCTCTAGAGTTGCGTTTTTTACCATCTTGCCACCCCCAATAAGAGTTGTATTTTACTCCCATTAAATCAGTAACTTCCTGAGTGTTAGGAGAGCTTTTTCCTCTACTGTTTTGTGCGTAAATAGAAGTAAAATTGATACTATGTTTATCGTTGATTTTTTTCTCAACACTTGCAAATAATGAATTTGCACCATAATCTGTTCCGTCAAAATAACCTTCTTGAGCCCATCTTCTTGATCCAGATACTACAAATGCCCATCCGTTTTTGTTTAAACCAGAAGCATGTGTTCCCATTGCTCTCCAGCTATAATTGGTATTTGTACTTGACATAGTAATTCTGTTACCAGGTCTGTAGAAAGAAGCTCTTGTGTTAATTTCTTGAGTTCCAAGCGCACCACCAAATGTGTAATCTGAAGCGGTTGATCCCATCGAGAATTCTTGATTACGAGTTGCGTCATTCAATCCTCCCCAGTTGCTCCATTGTGGTCTACCGTCATAAATTTTGTTCATAGAAATACCATTTATCATAGTTTTTCCATAAGCATTATCCAATCCACGTATTCTAAATCTAGCTTGACCCCAATTGAAAGCTGCTGCTTGTTGATAGGTGTCTCTTGAAGATTGTAATAATCCAGAAGTGCTTTCTGAACCAGAGTTATCGTCACCTAAATCATTTTCTGTTATTGTAACTAAACTTAATTGTAATTCTGTTGTTATATCTTCTTCTAGGCTAATAACTCCTAAATCTAGAGTTTCACCTTCTGTAGGCTCTAATATAAATGTCTTGGTTTTGAATCCAGTGGAACTTATTAAAAGGACAGGTTCTCCAGAAGGTAGTATTTGAAAGAAAAAATTCCCTTCAAAATCGGTTGTTACAGATTGATTCGTGCTTTGAATAGTTGCAACAACATTTTGAAGTGGTTTTTGATTCTTTGAGTCAATGACTTTACCTTTCAGCGCTGGGTTTTGTTGTGCATGCATAGCAAACCCAAATAGACACAATAAGGCACTGAGTAAAAATTTTTTCATAAATTTAATTAAAATTATTAATTATCTTAACGTTAAGATTTAAAACTTAACAGCCTGCAAATGTACAAATTTTAATAATATTATATACCTTTGGCACCCGTTTTGTAATAAACTTGATAATAACATAACATTTCATTTTATGAAAACTAAACAATTATTAGCCATTTTTTTTGTGATTTTTGTAATAAATCACTCATTTGCTCAAGAAAAAAAATTTAAGATTCACACTGTTGCTTTTTATAACTTTGAGAATCTATTTGACACAATTAATGATCCTAACACTTATGATGAAGAATATACTCCCACAAATGGTTGGACGTATAAGAATTATAGAAAGAAGTTAGATAATTTATCCAGAGTAATTATTGAGATTGGAACAGACGAAAACCCTTCCAATTCTCCTGTAGTCATTGGTGCATGTGAGATTGAAAACAGACAAGTTTTAGAGGACTTGGTAAAGCATCCTAAATTGATTGACAAAGGGTATAAGATCATCCACTTTGATTCACCAGATAAAAGAGGGATTGATGTAGCTTTGTTGTATCAAGAAAAATATTTTACTCCAGTAAGTTATACGAATGTGCCATTGTATATATATAAAGATGCAGAAAGAAATAATAAAAAGGAGAAAGAGGAGACTGAAGAAGTTACAGATGATAATTTAGAAGTTGATAATAATACGAAGAGAATCTATACAAGAGATCAATTGCTTGTAACGGGCTACTTAGATGGAGAGGAAATAAGTTTTATTGTAAATCACTGGCCGTCTCGTTCAGGTGGAGAGAAGAAAAGTAGTCCAAATCGTGAAGCTGCTGGGGCATTGAATAGAACAATTATTGATTCCTTATATAAAATAAATCCAAAAGCTAAAATTATTACAATGGGAGATTTGAATGATGACCCTACTAATAAGAGTGTTAAAAAAGGAATTAAGGCTATTGGAAAAAAGGAAGATGTAAAAGAATTTGGAATGTATAATCCAATGGAGAAAATGCACAAACAAGGTATCGGAACTTTAGGTTATAGAGATTCATGGAATATTTTTGATCAGATGATCGTTTCAGAACCTTTACTAGGTACTAATTATGCTTCTTGGAAATATTGGAAAGCTCAGGTATTTAAGAAGCCTTATTTGATTCAGAATGAAGGACGTTGGAAAGGATATCCAAAAAGAAATTCAAATGGTGTTCCAGGTTATAGTGATCACCTTCCTGTTTATCTTTATTTGATTAAGCAAGTAAATTAAGAAAAGTACTTTGTAATAAAAAAAGGTTAGTTAATAATTGATAATTATGGCTAACCTTTTCTTTTTTTATTAATTTTATGGTTTAAATTTTTTTATAATGAGTATACAGAAACCTTTTAATTTGACTAAGTGGATTGAAAACAACAGACATTTGTTAAAACCACCTGTTGCCAATAAAAATTTATATATAGATTCTGGAGATTATATTGTAATGATTGTTGGTGGACCTAACTCTAGAAAAGACTACCATTATAATGAGACGGAAGAATTATTCTATCAATTAGAAGGTGAGATTGAAATATATATTCAAGATGAAGGAAAAAAAGAAACTATGACGCTTAAAGCTGGAGATATGTACCTTCATCCTGCTAAAATTCCGCATTCACCAAATAGAACAGAAGGGTCAATTGGTCTAGTGATTGAGAGAAAACGAAAAGGATTGCCTGGAAAAGACGGCTTATTATGGTTTTGTGATAATTGTAATCATAAATTACATGAAGTTTATTTTGAATTACATGATATTGAAAAAGACTTCTTAGAACATTTTAAAGATTTTTATTTGTCTGAAGAAAAAAGAACATGTGAAAAATGCAACACAGTTATGAAAGTAGATCCAAAATTCCTTTAATTAACTATCAATTTGTCAAAAGGAGATAATTAAAATCAATTTCATACATTTGTATAAATATAACAAAAACACTAAAAAAAGTTACAATGTCAACAATAGCACAACAATTCGGAATGGTTGAAGCACTAGAAAAACTAGGAGTAAAAGCCATTAACGAGGGAACCTCAACAGGAAACGAATGGTTTTCAAACGGAGAAATCATTGAAAGTTATTCACCAGTTGATGGTCAATTAATAGGAAAAGTAAAAACAACTACTGCAGCAGATTACGAAAAAGTAATGCAAGCTACAACTTCTGCTTTTAAAACATTTAGAGCAATTCCAGCTCCACAAAGAGGAGAAATTGTTCGTCAATTTGGAAACAAATTGAGAGAATTAAAAGAACCGTTAGGGAAATTGGTTTCTTACGAAATGGGTAAATCTTTACAAGAAGGATATGGCGAAGTTCAAGAGATGATCGATATCTGTGATTTCGCAGTTGGATTATCTCGTCAATTGAATGGACAAACAATTCCTTCTGAGCGTCCCGGTCACGTAATGAGAGAGCAATGGCATTCTATTGGTGTTGTTGGTATTATTTCTGCTTTCAACTTTCCAGTTGCAGTTTGGGCTTGGAACACTGCTTTAGCTTGGATTTGTGGAGATGTTTGTGTATGGAAAGGTTCTGAAAAAGCACCTTTATGTACAATTGCTTGTCAAAATATTATTGCTGGGGTTTTAAAAGAAAATAATTTACCTGAAGGCATTTCTTGTATCATTAATGGTGATTATACGGTTGGTGAAATGATGACTAACGACACAAGAATTCCATTAATATCTGCTACAGGTTCAACAAGAATGGGAAGAATCGTTGGAGCAAAAGTTGCAGAGCGTTTCGGGAAATCTTTATTAGAATTAGGTGGAAATAATGCTATTATTATTACTCCAACTGCAGATTTAAAAGTTGTTGTGCCAGGAGCTGTATTTGGAGCTGTAGGAACTGCGGGGCAAAGATGTACATCTACAAGACGTTTAATCATTCACGAATCAGTTTACGATAAAGTAAGAGATGCAATTGTTGGTGCTTACGGGCAGTTAACAATTGGAAATCCATTAGATCAAAGAAATCATATTGGACCACTTATTGATAAAGATTCTGTAAATACTTATTTAGCAGCTATTGAATCAGCTAAAGCTGAAGGTGGAAAAGTGTTAGTTGAAGGTGGAGTTCTTTCTGGTGAAGGATATGAATCTGGATGTTACGTGAAGCCTGCTATTATTGAAGCTGAAAATCATTTCAAAATAGTACAGCATGAAACATTTGCGCCAGTTTTATATTTAATGAAGTATAGTGGTGATGTTGAAAATGCTATTGAAGTTCAAAATGGTGTTGCTCAAGGATTATCTTCTGCAATTATGACAAACGAAATGAAAGAAGCTGAGAAGTTCTTATCATTCGCTGGTTCTGACTGTGGAATTGCTAACGTAAATATTGGTACTTCAGGTGCTGAAATTGGTGGAGCGTTTGGTGGTGAGAAAGAAACTGGTGGTGGACGTGAGTCTGGGTCAGATGCTTGGAAAGTATATATGAGAAGACAAACTAATACTGTTAACTACTCAGATGAATTACCTTTAGCGCAAGGAATTAAATTTGATTTGTAGTTTTTTAGAATTGAATATAAATATAAAACCCTGCTATTTGCAGGGTTTTTATTTGGAATATTTTTCACAAAATTTTATTTTGTCTTCTTAACATATTGTGTCAAAATATAAATATTTTGGTTTTCAACTCTACCCTCAATAAGATTTGCATCGTCCCAAACTAATTTAATATTGTGAACAGCTGCGCCACGTTTTGCAGTGAATGTAGCTCCTTTAACATCTAAATCTTTAATTAATACAACAGAGTCTCCGTCTTGTAAAATTACACCGTTACTGTCTTTGTGAATAATTTTGTTTTCATCTTCTTCTTCTCCTTCTCCAGTAGCTTTTGCCCACTCTAAAGTTTCTTCATCAAAATACATCATATCTAGCATGTCGTGATTTTTTAAACGTGCATGCATTCTCCATGAAACAACTTGTACTGGTAGGTTTTCATTCCACATACTATCATTTAAACAATGCCAGTGAGAAGGGTCTGTTTTTTCGGGATTTTCAATTTGATCGATACATGTTGAGCATGCTAAGATCGATTGATCTAAACTTTCTTCTGTGTTTGGAGCGACATTAAAAACTAATAAATCATGTTCATTACCACATAATTCGCATTTTGAGTCACTTCTATCTTTTAACTTTTTTTCTATTACACTCATTGTTTATAAATTGAAACTTGCTCCTATTGAGAAGTTAAATTGATTGTTATATTTTTCAACAAAATTAGCTGGACTGTTGTCATAATATGCTATTGGAAATTGTACCTCAGAATATACACCAAAAGCATCTGTGAAATAATAGCGACCTCCTAAATGGGCACCAAAATTTTTAATTCCAACATTTAATCCGGGATAAACATCAAATTTGTCTTCTATGTTGAAAATATCTGCAATATTTGCACTAAATCTTGCTCTAAAATCGAAACGGTCGTCAAAATTTGGTTTCTCTCCTAATACTTCTTCGATTCCTAGAATGTAGGAAGTTGTAAATCCAAATGACATGTTTTGACTGATTCCCTTGTCAAATGTTGCAATTATTCCGTTTCCTTTATTTTGAAAATTGGCTCCAATTTGAAATTTTGCATCACCTTTTCCTGAAAACACCTGTCCGTTTACAATACTCGTGAATAGTACTGTTAAGATTAAAATTTTTTTCATTACATTTATATTTAATGCAAATATAAAAATATAAGTTAATTTCTTCCTCTTTCATTTGGATATAACGATGGTAAAGAATCACTTTGCCAAAAATGTTTAGAGTCTATGTCTAAGCAAGTAAGTTTTCCTGTAAATGCTGCACCAGTATCTATATTCCATATGTTTGCGGCTTTAAAAGGTGTTTCGTGCCCGATTTTAGTAACAGGTGTGTGGCCTATAAATATTTCATTATAAAGACTTAATCGTTTGGGGTATTTAGTATCTTCTTTGGAGAGTTTAGGGTTTAATGCCAATGCAGTTTCCCATAATGTTCTATCCCAAAAAAATAAGGAAGTGAAATATTCGTGTTCAACTCCTTTTTGATTTGTGAATCCTGCATGAATAAATAATCTGTTTTCTTCATCTATATAATAAGGTAATAAAGATTCTAAAAAATCAATATGTTTTTCAATGTGAGGTTTAGATAATTTTTGATATGAATTCATTGTTGTTTGTCCTCCATGAATTAACCATTCCTCATGTGCCTGATTTGTTTTTAAATAGTTTAATAATAAATCATCGTGATTTCCTTTTATGAAAATGCAATTGTGCGTATTTTTTAATGAAATTAAAAAATCTATTACTTCTGTAGATTGACTCCATCCATCTACATAATCACCTAAAAAAATCAATACATCTTTTTTAGAGATTAATGCTCTATTTAGTACTTGATGGAGCGACTTGAGCCCTCCATGAATATCTCCTATGACTAATTTTTTCATTTTTTAAACTAAATAATTGATTATTAGAAACTTGTGTGTTTGTAAACTTTAACAAAATCGGCAGAAAAGTTGTAAAATTTAAACATTGTAACACCTTATTTTTGAAATAACAAAAATAAGGTGTTACAAATTAATAAAGTTTGACTGCCTCAAAAAAGATATAAAAAGTAATGAAAAAAAACAATACAAACAAACTTAAAATTTTTAATAGTATGAAAAGAGCTCTATTAGTTGTCTTAATGATATTTGGATTAAATATATTATTAACATCTTGCACAACAGATTCTTATGATTCATCAACTGAATCTATTACGATTCAAGAGGATAAAATTCAATTCTATAAAAATGAAGTAACAGAGGACGACGATGATTTGGATTATGATAGTACAGATCCAATTGTAAAGCCGAAAAGAGATTAATTAAAAAAAACATAAATATTTAATTGTTAAACATTAAAAATAAAAACAGGATGAAAAAAGGTCTAGCATATTTAGTAATGATTTTAGGGTTTGCATTTTCGATGGTTTCATGTACAACCGATGCGTATGATGTTCAAGAAGATACTACAGAAAATTTAGATGCTTCGTTTATGAATAAAGATGGAGACGGTGTGGGTGGAGATGACGGAACAACAGATCAACCAGAAGGAGATAATGCGGAAAGTACAGATCCAATTGTAAAGCCAAAAAGAGATTAAAAAAAACAGTTAGGATAAATAAAAAAATAAAACAAGATGAAAAAAAGTACAATATATTTAGTAATGGTTTTAGTTTTCATGCTTTCGATGGTTTCATGTACAACCGAAGCGTATGATGTTCAGATGGAAGATACTACAGAAAAGTTAGATGCTTCGTTTATGAATAAAGATGGAGACGGTGTGGGTGGAGATGACGGAACAACAGATCAACCAGAAGGAGATAGTGCGGAAAGTACAGATCCAATTGTAAAGCCAAAAAGAGATTAAAAAAAACAGTTAGGATAAATAAAAAAATAAAACAAGATGAAAAAAAGTACAATATATTTAGTAATGGTTTTAGTTTTCATGCTTTCGATGGTTTCATGTACAACCGAAGCGTATGATGTTCAGATGGAAGATACTACAGAAAAGTTAGATGCTTCGTTTATGAATAAAGATGGGGACGGTGTGGTTGAAGATGACGGAACAACAGACCAACCTGAAGGAGATAAAGCGGAAAGCACAGATCCAATTGTAAAGCCAAAAAGAGATTAATTAAAAAAAACATAAATATTTTTGTTAAACATTAAAAATAAAAACAGGATGAAAAAAAGTATAGTATATTTAGTGACGATTATAGGATTTGTATTTTCAATGGTTTCATGTACAACCGATGCGTATGATGTTCAGATGGAAGATACTACAGTAAAGTCAAATACTTCGTTTATGAATAAAGATGGAGACGGAACGGTTGAAGATGATGGAACCACAGAAGTACCAGAGTATGATAATGCAGGAGATAATGTTGATAGTACAGATCCAATTGTAAAGCCAAAAAGAGATTGATTTTTTAAACATCAGTTATTTTGTTTTATATAATTTAGGTTCCTTCTTGGAATTTAGTTAAATTTATTATGTAACTATTGAATGTATATTTATACAACTTATATTGAAAAATTGATTGCCATTTTAATTATCTGTTTTTTATTCGTTTTTTATTTTTACTGACCCGATAATAAAACCTAAACGAAATACTTTGTCTTTAGTTTGTCAGTCTTTTTGATGAGGATTTGGAAGATTCATTTGTATAACTTAAAAAAAAGTTGCTTTTGGATAAATTTTTTTAAATTTGTAACAATAGTGTTAAATTTTAAATCAAAGTCTATTGAGACAAATTATTATAATTACGTTATTTTTATCTTTAATAAGTTGCTCAAATAAGAAAAAATCTGAGCAACTTATTTTTGTGTCTAATCAAAAGATAAATAAGTATTTGTCTAATGCTCAGGATGAAACTTTTTTACATGAAAATAGGATGAAGTTTAGTGACTCTGCCTATGCCGAACTTCAGCAGAAAAGTAACGATTCTACTCTTAGAAGGAATCATTTTAAAGTTGCAAATAGGTATTTTTCGCTTTATGAACTTGAAAAATACAAAACAGTAACTCAAGAAGCTCTTGAGTTGGGGAAATCGAGTAAGGATTCGTCAACAATTGCTAAAGCACTTTATTATCTTGGAGATTATCATTTTGAAAAAGCAAGAAATGATAGTGCATATTGGTATTATAATAAAGCAGAAAAAATCTATCTAAAAATTGATGATAAAGTAAATTTAATAAATACTATTTTATACAAGGCATATATTTTATTGTATGAAAAAGATTTTATGGGTAGCGAAACGGCTACAATTAAAGCACTTGATCTATCTAATGAAATAAATGATGATGTTTTAATTTACGAATGCTATGTTAATTTAGGAAGTTGTTTGCTAGGTTTAGATAATTATGATAGAGCGCTTTATTATCATAGTAAAGCTCTTATTCAGATTGATAAACTAAAGAAAAATCCATTTTATGATATTTTTAAAGCGCAAACGTTTAATAACTTGGGGCTTGTATACCTGAAGAATAAACAATATGAAAAGGCAATTGAAAACTTTTCTAAAGGTCTTGCTGTAAAAAATTTAATACGTTTACATCCTACAGTATATTCTGCTTTAATGGATAATTTAGGATATTCTAAGTTTAAATTAGAAAGAATTGATGCTTATGAAGATTTCAATAAATCTCTTTTGATTAGAGATAGTATAGGTAATATAGCAGGTATAATAAGAAGTAAAATACATCTTTCAGAATACTATTTAACGAAGGGAAATATTGCAAAAGCACTAGAATTAAATGATGAAGCTAACGCACTTGCTCTAAAGTCAAGTTATAATCAGGATTTATTAAAAACACTAGATTTATATACAAAGATCATTCCAAAAAAAGGGCTTTACTATGCAAAAAAGTATATTAAACTAAGCGATAGTTTGTATGATCTCGAAAGGGCAACGCGAAATAAATTAGCAAGAATTGAATTCGAAACTGATGAAATAATACATGAAAATGAAGTCATTTCGAGTGAAAATAAAAGAATAATTACTATTGCGGTTCTAGTCGTTTTGTTTGTAGCGTTACTATATATAATTTTATTTCAGAGGTCAAGACAGAAAGAGCTGATATTAATCCAAGACCAACAAAAGACCAATGAGGAAATTTATCAATTAATGTTAGATCAACAAGTAAAGCTTGATGAGGTAAAGCATGTTGAAAAAAATAGAATCGCTAGAGAATTACATGATGGAGTCATGAATAAATTAGCAAGTACTAGATTAAATTTGTATATTTTGACAAGAAGAACAGATGAGGAGACCATTCAAAAATGTATTGGACATGTAAATGAAATTCAAAATATAGAAAAAGAAGTTAGAGCAATTGCACACGAGCTTAGTAATGATGTATTCTCTGAAAAAAGTAATTTTAAAAGTATACTTACCGAATTATTAATAGATCAACAGAATCTTTATTCTCCGGATTGTACTTATAGTATCGATAAAGAAGTTCAGTGGGATACTTTTGATGTAGAAATAAAAATGCATATTTATAGAATATTGCAAGAAGCACTAAATAATTGTAATAAATATGCTAATGCTAAAACTATAAACGTTAGTATTGTAAAACAAGAAAAAATTGTAACTTTACAAATAAGAGATGATGGAGATGGGTTTAATGTAAGCAAAGCTAAAAAAGGTATTGGAATTAAAAATATGCTTCAACGATCGACTGCTGTTAACGGTGAATTAAATATTGAATCAGAAATAGGGAAAGGAACAACTCTGTTTTTAAAAATACCAATAAAATAAAAGTAATATTATGAGCTCAAAAACAATTAACATTTTCATGGTAGATGATCATCCTTCAATGATAGAGGGGTATAAAAGTATACTTTCTTATAATGAGTTAGGGTACAAAATTAATGTTACACCAGCTTTTGATTGTGAAACTGCATACAAAAGAATGTCTCAATCTGAAGATATTTATGAGTTTGATATGATTTTCTTAGATTTAAGTCTGCCTCCTTATGAAGTAGCTAATATGAACTCTGGACAAGATCTTGCCTTGTTTGCAAGAAAAAAATATCCATTCGCAAAAATTGTAATGCTTACTTCGCATGCAGAAGCATTCATTTTATTCGATATACAAAAAACGATAGACCCAGATGGACTATTGGTTAAAAGTGATTTCACAGCAGATGAATTCTTAAAAGCATTTGAAGTTATTATTAACAAAGAAAAATATGTTAGTAAAACTGTGAATGAAAGTATTCAAGAAATGCTAGCTGTAAGGAATAATGTATTCTTAGACGAAAGCAATAGAACAATAATTTCTTTATTAGCGCAAGGTGTTTTGTCTAAAAACCTACCTAACTATGTTAACCTTGCTCAAAGCTCTATAGATAAAAGAAAAGCACAGATAAAAGATTATTTTTGTGTAAAAGGTGGTTCTGATGAAGATATTGTTAGAGAAGCTAAGAAACATGGTTTTGTGTAAGTAAATGTTTAACAAAATCTATAATAAAGTTGTAAAATTGTATGTTAATTAGTTTGTAAATTTATGTTGTGTAATAGCAACATTTATGAAAATATTTAATAAACCATCCTATTTTATAAAAACTCTAATATTATTGTTAATAGTAAGTTTATTATGGTTTTGTGCTGTTATGGAATTATTATATAATTTACTCTTTCATGAATTTGAGACTAAGCTTTTGCTTTTAGAGTATAGTACGCAGCTAAAAATAGTCTATGTTTTAGGTGTCGTCATTATTGTTGCCTATTCAATGTTGATATTTTTTAGAAATAACAAAGAAAGCAATCATAATTTCAACTAATTGTATTTCATTTTTCTTAAAATTCTCATTGTTTCTTTAAAGCTAGTATAAGCTTCGCTTGAATTATGTCTTTTAAGATGGTTTTTAGTGTTTATTAATCTAGTTTTAGCATCATCAAATCCATTCCAATAACAAATCATAAGAGTTGATGAGATGTTCTCTACATCTTTTAATTCTCTTTTGCTTAATGAGGTGTTGTTTTCTAATTTTTTTATCAAGCTAATAGTAGAGTTGTATATGTGATGAAGTATTCTCTTGTTGTATAAAGGAGGTGTGAAAATCATTTCAGAATCGATTTTGTAATATCCATTATCAAAAAAGGTAATTGTTACTTTTTCTAACGGATAATAACTTGTTTTGTCGTTAATTCCTAAGGCAATATATTCTGTAATAACAAAGGAAGTTTCATCATAATCAATAGTAACATCATCTTGTGTTGAGTAGAAAAGCTTTATTTGTTCGTTAATAAGCTCAATGTCTACCCTAGAATAGAAAGTTTTGTCCCGGACTTTTTTCTTATTTCCAGCCCAGCAAACAACAAACAATTCTTTAAAAACGTTATAGTCGGAATGTAAATCTTTGTGTCTATTGTTAATAAAGTCTAAAACACCATCTAAAGTGTGTTTAATGCTGTTTCTCGAATTGTTTTCAATACTAATTAATGTTTCAATGTTTGTTTTTGAAAATCTCACTTTTTCTTCAGTTGGTGTGGAGTTACTTCCAATGCGTATAAAAATAGTATTAGCAATTATTGTATGAATTCCTTTTTTAAAACGAGATGTTTTACTTTTTGGCATAATTGTTACTAACCCGATGACTTTGTTTAAAGGTAAGTTAGGGAAAGGAATATTTTCATATTGAATTTTAGGAGGGTTTTCTAAATAGGCATTGACAAGGTTTTGAATTTTACTATCATCAAAAAAATCATCACCAACAATTTCATTGTTTTCATCTTCAACACCAACAACAATATATGAATTGTTTGCCGGATTAGAGTTTGATAAAGCGCAAATGTGTTTTAAAAATTTTGCTTTTCCTTCTTTGCTGTGTAAGTTTAATTGCCGCTTTTTATCATAAAAACTATTCTCGTCATTATGGGCTAATAAATTTTTTATCAGTAATCTTTTATTTAGCATCTTTAGAAATAATTTGCTACTAATTTACTGTTTTATTTCAGCGGATTCAAAATCTTTTAAATATAAATTATAATGTTGATTGTGAGATATTAGTGTGTTAAAAATAACGAATAAACTTTAACAACAAAGGCAATTATTCTGTATCCGAATTATTGTAGTAGTATCGTAGTTTTACAGTACTAAAATCAAAAAAACAAATAGTATTAATTAAACTAAACATTGAAAATTATGAAAACAAACTTTAGAAAAATTGCTTCGCTTTTAGCAATATCTACTTTTTTCTTTTCTTGTAACAACGAACCAGTTGTTGAAAACGAAAGCAATGAATCGAGTTATTTATCTTCGGACAAAATTGAATTAGCAAAATATATTGCAAATTCGATAAAAAGTTCAAGTGGAATAAATCTGTTTAGTAATGAGAAGTTTAAAGATCAAAACGAGGTATTGCTTACTGAAGTTTTTAATTCTTTAAACATGAAAAATGATGAAGAATTTATTTCTGAAGAGATTAGAAAAGAAGGAATTTTAGAGTGCTTTGTTTATAATCAAGAGAAAATGAATTCTAATTTTCTAAATGACTTACAGATTCTTTTTGTACCAATTGATGATAATGTTAAAAAATTAGAAGGAGTAGATATTAACGGAAATAAAATAATTGTAGATGCTTTGAAACCAAGCGATAAACCGATGCTTTTTATAGATCAACATGGTAAATTTGAGTTTCAAAAAAACATGAATTCGTTCAATGAAGAGCTTAAGAAAAGAGGATATGATTACAAGTTAACGGATAATGTTGCTAACAAGTCTACTGCTGTAGATTTTAATAAAATAGACGCTATAAAACTAGCAGATGTAGAGGAACCTTGGTTTAAAGGTAACCCAGAAATTTATGCGATTGTTTTTAATTTTGATAAAAATTTCAATGATCCATCTGTACCACCTCTTAGAGTTTTGCAAATGCCATACATTAAGAAAAAAAATGTACTTTATACTCCAGAACAACCATTCGTTTTCTGGAATGAGCATACAAGAAATGCAGCAACTATGATTATCATGGAAGAAGATTCAGGATTTGATTATGCAACAGTTATAAATATTGTTATAAAAGCGATTGGAACAGGAGTAACAATTGGAACAGGCGATGTAGTTTGGACTCCGTTTGTCGTAAATACTGTAACTTCAGTTCTTGACGCAATAAAAGGAAATTGGTCTAAAGATTCAGATGATGAAATTGATCAATATTATATTATTAGAAAGCAAAATGTTAATCAATTAAAGAAAGGAGCAAGTAATAATGCTTCAATTACATATTCTTTTGAAACATTATAGCTAACTAATAAACTCAAAAAGTTTAAAGCACATTTTCTAAAATGTGCTTTTTTTATGTTTTTTAAATATATTTTTAAAAATATGGTTAAAGCGTTGATTAGTATCTGTTTATTTCTCAATTGATGATTTTTGTATTAACATTTCTTAAAAAAATAAAAATAAAATCATAAATAAGTCTCAAAACACTAGTTTTGTTGTTTTTTTTAACGGTATATTAACATCGTAGTCCTAAATTAATTTTCAATTTTGAATTGTTAATTATTTTTTGAAAATTTGACACAAAATTATATGACAATGGAAGAAAATACAGCTGCTTTAGACATTCGTGCAATTAATGAGAAAATAGAAAGAGAAAGTGCGTTTGTAGATTTACTAACAATGGAGATGAATAAAGTGATTGTTGGTCAGAAATATATGATCGAAAGATTACTTATTGGTCTTCTAGGACAAGGACATATTCTTTTGGAAGGTGTTCCAGGATTAGCGAAAACATTGGCAATTAATACACTTTCACAAGCTGTTAAAGGGTCGTTTAGTAGAATTCAATTTACACCTGATCTTTTGCCAGCTGACGTTGTTGGTACAATGATTTATAGTGTAAAAGACAATGATTTTACAATTAAGAAAGGACCAATTTTTGCAAATTTTGTATTAGCCGATGAAATTAATCGTGCACCAGCAAAAGTGCAATCGGCACTATTAGAGGCGATGCAGGAAAAACAAGTTACAATTGGAGATGAAAGTTTTAAGTTAGATAAACCATTTTTGGTTATGGCAACTCAAAATCCAGTAGAACAAGAAGGAACTTATCCACTACCAGAAGCTCAAATGGACCGTTTTATGTTGAAAACGGTTATAGACTATCCAAAAATGGAAGACGAAAGAATGATTATTCGTCAAAATTTAGCAGGTGAATATGCTAAGGTTAACCCAGTTGTTTCTGTAGAACAAATTATTAGAGCGCAACAAGCGGTTAGAGAAGTATATATGGATGAGAAAATTGAAAAATATATATTAGATATTGTTTTTGCAACACGTTATCCAGAAAAATATAAATTAGAAAATTTAAAACCATTAATAAGTTTTGGAGCATCTCCTCGTGGAAGTATTAATTTAGCTGTTGCTGCAAAATGCTACGCATTCATAAAAAGAAGAGGTTATGTCGTTCCTGAAGACGTAAGAGCGGTAGTTCATGATGTATTGCGTCATAGAATTGGTATTACTTATGAGGCTGAAGCAGAAAATATTACTTCAGTAGACATTATTAATAAAATCGTAAACGAAGTAGAAGTGCCTTAGTAATAACTAGTAACAAGCGATTAGTAATAAACATTATTGTGTATTGACTAATTCTAATTACTAACCACTAATTACTAAATAAAATGGATACGAAAGAAATTCTAAAGAAAGTTCGAAAAATTGAAATAAAAACCCGAAGATTGAGCAATCATATCTTTTCGGGAGAATATCACACATCGTTTAAAGGAAGAGGAATGACTTTTTCGGAAGTCCGTCAATATCAATATGGAGATGATGTTAGGGCAATCGACTGGAATGTAACAGCACGTTATAATGAACCTTATGTAAAAGTTTTTGAAGAAGAAAGAGAGTTAACCATGATGTTAATGGTTGACTGTAGTGGTTCTGAAAGTTTTGGTACAACCAATCAATTTAAAAGTGAAATTGTTACAGAAATTGCAGCAACATTAGCTTTTTCTTCAACCCAAAATAATGATAAAGTTGGGTTAATACTTTTTTCAGACAGTATAGAGCTATATATTCCTCCTAAAAAAGGAAAATCACATGTTCTAAGAATTATTCGTGAGTTAATTGAATTCAAGCCAAAAAGTAAAAAGACAGATCTAGCACAAGCACTTAAATTTTTGTCAAGCATCATGAAAAAGAAAGCAATTGTTTTTTTGATTTCAGATTTTATGGTTAAAGACTATGAGAATACTTTAAAAATTGCATCGAAAAAACATGATTTAACGGGCATACGAGTTTTTGATAAAAGAGAAGAATCTATTCCTAATTTAGGAATGGTTAATATGTTAGATGCAGAAACGGGAAGTTCCTTTTTAGTTGATACGAACTCTAAAAGTGTACGAATGAATTATGAAAAATATTATAAAGAAAATGTGAAGTATTTTACAGAAACTTTTTCAAAATGTGGTTCTGGAACAGTGAGTTCAAGAGTCGATGAAAATTATGTAAAAAAACTTTTAGGTTACTTTAAAGCAAGAAATTAAGATGTTGAAAAAAATACACATACTATTTTATCTGTTCATTAGTTCGTTTGCTTTTTCACAATCGATACAATCAAATATCGATTCTACTCAAATTAAAATTGGTTCACAATTTAATTTAACAATCAAAGCGAAGGTTACTAAAAAGGATAAAGTTACTTTTCCAGAAAGTCCTTTTTTCGGACAATTAGAAGTGTTAGAATCTTATCCAATCGATTCTATAAAAAACAATAATGAATTAGAATTAATTAAAAAATACGGATTAACACAATTTGATTCAGGTCGATATGTAATTCCACCACTTCAAGTAATAATTAATAAAAAAACAATTCGTACTGATTCATTTGCAATTGTTGTTAATAACATAGTGGTAGATACATTAAAACAACAGATGTATGATATTAAAGAAATTATATCCGTTGAAAAACCAGCTGATTATTTTTGGATATATGTGTTGCTAGGAATAATTGGAATACTTTTATTAGGGCTTTTGCTTTACTTTTTAATAAAAAAATATCAAGTTAAAAAAAATAAAAAAGAAGATATAGTTTATGCTTCTCCAATTGAAAAAGCATTGTCTCATTTGAAAATACTAGAAGAAAAAGAACTTTGGCAAAAAGGAGATACAAAGACGTATTATTCAGAATTAACAGATATTGCGAGAAATTATCTTGAGGAATCCGTAAATATTCCAGCAATGGAAAGCACATCTAATGAACTTTATGAAATACTTAGGGTTACAGTAAGAGATAAAAGAATAAAATTAAGTCAAGATGCTTTAGATAAATTTAAAAGAGTAATGTCTAATGCTGATTTAGTGAAATTTGCAAAATCGAAACCATTAGATTTCGAAATTGAAAACGACAAAAAAATGATTAACTCATTTCTGATGTCTATAGATAAAGCAATTCCAAGAACAGAAGAAGAAACTGTAGGTTTGTTTACAGAAGAATTAAAACGCAAAAGTGAGCGTGCTCAAAAGTCTAAAAGAATACTTATACCGTTGTCAGTTGTTTTCTTCTTGCTTGTAATAGGAGGTGTTTTTGTAGGAGTAAGCAAGGGAACAGATTATGTTAGAGAGAATTGGTTAGGACACAATGCAAAATCATTATTAAATGAAGAATGGGTAACATCAGAGTATGGTGATCCTGCGATTGTAATCTCTACACCGAAAGTTTTAGAAAGAATAAGCGATGAAAGAATTCAAAATAATTTACCCGAACATGTAAGAGCAAATGCGAAATTCATGTATGGAAGTATACTTGATAATTTTTCAATTGTTCTAAACACAACTGCATTTAAAGACACAACAGTAGTTGATTTAGATTTAGCTTTAGAAGATGGTTTAAGACAACTAGAATTATTGGGTGCAAAAAATATCTCGCATAAAGAAGAAGACTATGAAGATGCAAAAGGCTTAACAGGTAAAAAAGTATATGGTACTTTTATAGTAGGTAACCCAACAGAAGGTGAAGAACAAAAAATGAATTATGAATTTATTGTTTTTGCACAAGCTGGTGGTGCTCAAGAATTGTTTGTTGTTTATAAGGAAGAAGATGAATATGCAAGAGAAATTATGGAAAGAGTAATGCATTCAGTTGAACTTAAAAACACATCAGGAAAATGAAAAATGTGACTTTTTTACATCCAGAATTTTTTTGGTTGTTTTTGTTGTTGCCTTTTGCAATTGCATGGTATTTTTTTACAAGAAAAAAACAAACAGCGACAATCAAGATGAGTTCTTTAGCTCCTTTTATGCATGCTAAAACATTGTTGTCAAGATTGAAGCCTTTGTTGTTTGTTTTAAGACTATTGGCTTTATCATCTATCATTGTGGCTTTGGCACGACCAAGAAGTGTAGATGTTACGGCAAAATCGAAAACCACAAAAGGAATCGACATTGTCATGGCAATAGATGTTTCTGGAAGTATGTTAGCCAAAGATTTTGAACCAAATCGATTAGAAGCCTTAAAAAAAGTAGCCTCTAGGTTTATTGAAGATAGAGTAAATGATAGAATTGGATTAGTAGTTTATGCGGGAGAAAGTTATACGCGAACACCAATAACATCTGATAAAACAGTGATTCTTCAATCATTAAAAACAGTTGAATATGATGATTCTATAATTGCAGATGGAACTGGAATTGGTGTAGGACTCGCTACTTCAATCAATAGAATAAAAGATAGTAAAGCAAAAAGTAGGGTTATTATTCTTTTAACTGATGGTGTTAATAATGCAGGAACAATAGACCCTAGAATGGCTGCCGATATTGCCAAACAATATGGTATAAAAGTATATACAATTGGTATTGGAACAAACGGTATGGCTCTTTTTCCTTATGCAAAAGATGATCAAACTGGGAAATTTTTGTTTAGAAATATGCAAGTAGAGATTGATGAAAAATTGATGAAAGAAATTGCAGAAACGACAGATGGAAAATATTTTAGAGCCACAGATGACAAGAAGTTGAAAGCAATATATGCTGAAATTAATAAGCTAGAAACAATAGAGGTTGAAGAGAAAAAATATTTTAATTATGATGAGAAGTTTAAGCCATTAATTTGGTTTGCTTTTGCATTATTATTAATTGAAATTACATTAAGAAATACTGTTTTTAGAGGATTTGTTTAAAAAAATGAAAAATGTATCATAAGTTAGAAGAACCAATATTATTATATTTATTACTATTAATTCCGATATTAATAGGGCTGTTCTTATTTCAGGTATATTGGAAAAAGAAAAAGCAAAATGAATTTGGAGATTTAGGATTGATTAAACAATTGAGTCCAACAAAGTCAAGATTTAAACCCGTGCTAAAGTTTACGACCTTACTTCTAGCGTTAACAGGTTTGATCTTTGCGTTGGTAAACCCTAAGATTGGTACCAAAATAGAAACAGTTAAGCGCCAAGGAATTGATATAGTTTTTGCTTTAGATATTTCCAAAAGTATGTTGGCTGAAGATATTGCGCCAAATCGATTGGAGAAATCAAAACAATTAATCAGTCAAATAATTAGTTCCCTTGGAAACGATAGAATTGGTATTGTTGGTTATGCAGGAAGTGCTTATCCAGTTTTGCCAATGACAACCGATTATAGTATTGCGAAAATGTACCTTCAAAATATGAATACTAATATGTTGTCTTCGCAAGGAACAGCATTAAACGACGCGATAAATTTAGCAACAACCTATTTTGATGCAGTCGATACAAGTAAGCTAATTATTTTAATATCAGACGGAGAAGATCATGGAGATGGAGCGGAAGAAGCAAGTGAATTAGCAAAAGAAAAGGGTATAAAAATCCTTACTATTGGAGTTGGAACCGAAGTTGGAGGAAATATTCCTATCAGAGGAGATAATAATGTGATTGCTGAATATAAGAAAGATAGAAATGGAGAAGTTGTTATCACTAAATTGAATTCAGAGATTCTTCAAAACATTGCAAAAAGCACAAAAGCAACATACATTGATGGCAATAACACTAAGCAAGTTTTGGAAAAAACAAAGAATGTTTTAGATAATATTGAAAAAACAGAATTTGATTCACAGGAAATTGCAGAATATCAAACACAATTTCAATGGTTTGTTGGGATAGCTTTCTTTCTTTTGTTGCTAGATGTCTTTTTCTTAGAAAGAAAAACATCTTGGTTGCAAAAATTAAACTTATTTAATGAAAAGTAATATGAAAAGGATAGTAGTAGGAATAATTTTATTTATGTCTTCAGTGATATATTCACAAAATAAAGACAAAAATTTATTTAATGGAACTGAATCATTTACAGGTAAAAAGTATATTTCAGCTGAAACGGATTTTAGAATTTCTCAATCTAATAATGAAGAAAAAAAAGCAGTTGCAAATTATAATTTAGGAAACAGTATTTACAGACAAAATCAGCCTGGGGAAGCAAAATATAAGTTTCTAAATGCTGTTGAGGTCGCAAAAACGAAAGAAGAAAAACATAAAGCATTTCATAATTTAGGGAATACATTAATGTTGGAAGAAAACTATAGCGGAGCAGTTGAAGCCTATAAAAATGCTTTAAGAAATAATCCCAGTGATGATGAAACGCGATACAATTATGCGTTAGCAAAACAGAAATTAAAAGAAAATCCACCTAAAGACGACAAAGAAAAGAAAAAAGACAAGGATAAAGAGAAACAAGACAAAGACAAAAAAGATCAGGATAAAAAAGAGAAAGAAGATAAGGGGAAAGAAAAGGACAAAAAAGATTCTGATAAAGGAAAAGAAGACGATAAAAAGAAAGAAGGTGACGATAAAAAAGGCAAGCAGGACGGAGATAAGAAAGAAGATGAAAATGGAAATCCGAAACCTTCAGGAGCTAACAAACAACAAATAGAGAATCTTTTGAATGCAGTAAATAATGCAGAAAAGAAAATTCAAGATAAAGTAAATGCTAAAAAAGTTAAAGTAGCACCATCAACAAATGAAAAAGATTGGTAAAATGAAAAAACTTTTTTTTATTGTAGCTCTTTTTGTTCAAACACTTTTCTTTGCGCAAGAAATAGAATTTGAGGCTATTGTGCAAAAATCGACCTATCATCTAAATGAGAAGATACGTTTAATTTATTCAATTAATGCAGATGGTGATAACTTTAATCCACCTTCTTTAGCAGATTTTATTGCAGAAGGACCCATTTATGGTAGAGGAGGAGAAACTGTAGTAGTAATGGTTAATGGACAAACTACAGTCAAGAGAGTTGTTCGTACTCAAAATACTTTTTTTCTAACACCTAAGAAGCAAGGAACTTTCACAATTGAACCTGCTGAGATAGAATATGAAGGTAAGATTTATAAATCGAATCCTGTAAAAGTAACTATAATTGCTCCAAGAGAAATTCCTAAAGATCCTAACGATCCAGATTATGTTGTGGGTGAGGGTTTGCATTTAGTTTCGGAAATATCGAAATCGAGCTCATTTATAAATGAACCAATTACAGTAGTTTATAAATTATACTATGAAAGGAACTTCAGACTGCATAACCTAACAGAATTAGAGTCGCCAAAGTACAGCGGTTTTTGGAGTCAGAATATCGATGTTAAAAATATTCAACATGAATTAGTTGAATATAATGGAAAACAGTACGGAATGGCAATCCTTAAGAAAGTTCTTTTATATCCATTAGAAGCTGGAGAGAAAGAGATTGAAGCACTTTCGGTGGCATTGGAAGTAAGTGTGCCAAAAAGAGAACAGTTTGGACCTTTTGTACGAACAGTATTTGTACCAGTAACAAAAAACCTTTCAACAGGAAATAAAAAAGTAAAAGTAAAAGCCTTCCCTGAAGAAGGAAAACCTGTAGACTTTAATGGTGCTATTGGAAAGTTTGAACTAACAATGAAGCCTTCAAAGACCGAATTAAAGAGTGGTGAAGCCTTAGATTTCGATGTAAGTGTTACAGGAACGGGTAATTTAAAGTTATTTACACTTCCTAAACCTGAATTTCCTAGCGCATTTGAAGTGTTTGATCCAAAACATAATGAAAAGGTAAGTACTCCTATTTCTGGAATGAATGGAGTAATATCTGATACTTATACGGTTGTTCCGCAGTACAAAGGAAAATATAAATTAAAGCCGCTTACTTTTTCATATTTTGATTTAGCAACAAAAACGTATAAGACAATTACTTCAGAAGAAATAGAGATTAATGTATTAGATAATCCAGATTTCAAACCAACAGTTAGTGAAGTTGTTGAAAATGAAAAAGTGAAAGAAGTTAAATCTAATGTTTTTCAGGAGATAAAAACGAAAGCGAAGTTTAAAAAAGCGGAGCACAAGGCTTTCTTTGGAACAGTACTATTCTATGGACTTCTTTTAGTACCTTTTTTAATTGTTCCACTAATTATTCTAGTTAGAAAGAAAAAAGAAGCAATAGATGCAGACGAGTTCGGAAATAGAATTAAGAGAAATAATAAACTCGCTAAAAAGTATCTTTCAGAGGCTAAAAAGCAAAAAGGAAATAAAGTGCCTTTTTACATGGCTATGGAAAAAGCATTACATAATTTCTTAAAAGCGAAATTACATATTGAAACCTCTGAAATGAGTAAAGAGAATATTCAAGAATTATTAGAAAACAAGCATGCGAATCAAGAAACCATTAATCAGTTTATGATTTTAATGAATGATTGTGAGTTTGCTCGATATGCTCCTTCAACAAATGAAAGTATGCAACACGATTTTGAAAAAGCAATAGAAGTTATTTCAGAACTTGAAAAACAATTAGTTTAAATGTGTATGAAAAAGATCGTTTATGTAATTATTCTAGTGTCAAATTTAATTTTTGCTCAAAATGAGGTAAAGCAATTATTTGATGAAGCCAATGACTTGTATAAGAAAGAAAAATATACTGAAGCTGTTGATAAATATGAATCGATTCTAACTATTGGTAAATACGAATCGTCTGAACTTTATTTTAATTTAGGAAATTGCTATTATAAATTAGGGAAAGTAGCACCTTCCATTTATAATTATGAAAAAGCTTTACTTCTTAAGCCTGAAGATAGAGATATAAAAACAAATTTAATTTTTGCTCAAAAAACGGCTATAGATGATATCAGTATAGTGCCTAATGTAGGTTTTTCAAATTTTATATATAAAATATCATTGTGGTTTCATTATGATGTTTGGGCATGGATTACAGTTGGATTTTCAATGTTGTTCTTAATTTCATTCGTGTTTTATTATTTTTCAGGAAGAACAATCATTAAACGTACTTTTTTTTTAGGAATGTTTGTTTTCATAGGTTGTTTGGTGGTAGCTTTAACGTTCGCTTTTCTGCAAAAACGATTCGAAAGAACAATTCGACCAGCAATTGTTTTTGAAGAAGTTACAAATCTTAAAAGTGAAGCAAAAAACAGTTCTAAAAGTCTAAAAGTGTTGCATGAAGGAACAAAAGTATATGTAAAGGAAACTTTAGACAATTGGAAACGAGTTGAGTTAACAGATAAAACAGAAGGTTGGATAAAAAAAGACGCAATCATCGAACTGAAAAAATAGAAAAAAAATCTATTTTTGATGAAAATGTAAAGATAGTTTGATGAATAAAGAACTTTGGAATGAAATTATAAAGTTTGATTTAGATTTCCCACTTTCAGAATATGGTTTTACGACTCGTTTAGCATATGAAAACGAATGGACAGAATTTTTTACTAAACAAGCAATTGAAGAGTATAAGAAATTCATGTATTTGGCAGCAACTTCAAATCAAATGGTTTCTCCTTCAGAAATTGTAGATGTCGTTTGGCATCAACATTTAATTTTCACAGAATCCTATAAAGAGTTTTGCGTTGTTTTAGGTAAAAAAATAGAACACATCCCATCAACACACAATAGAGAAGAAAAAGATAAGTTTTTTACAGCTAAAAAGCGTACTAAGGAATTGTATGAAAGCGTTTTTGGGTTACAACCTAAAGAATTTTGGGAATTCAATACATTTATTGAGGCTTTAGAGGTTGAAAAATCGAATATACACTTAAATACAGTTCTTTCACTAGGTGTAATCATATTGTTCTTTTTGGTTTTATTGTTTAGATATGTTTTGTACGGATTTTTTGTAAGTATAAACAATCCATTTTTCTTATTATCATATTTATTTTTGGGTATAGTAATGTACTTTTCTTTAAATACTTATAGTGAAATAGTCGCAAATAAATATATGAAGCAATTATTGCCTAATAGAATTATTGAAAACTTATCTGCAAGCGAATTGATTTGTTTAAAAACTAATCAGCTAAAAGTTGTTGTTCATGGTTATGTAAATAATCTAATTGTAGGTAAAAAATTAAAAATTAAAGATTCAAAAGAAATTTCAAAATCAAATACTAGAAAAGCAATTACTGATAAAGTAACAAAAACTATTTTAGATTCTATTGATGAGAAAACTAGTTTGCAATATGGTCAGTTATTAGCTATACTAATAAATAAACCTGTTTTTACAACAATATCTAAAGCAACAAATAATAGCAAGGAAGCCATTAAAACTTCGAAAAGTAATTTGGAATTATTTGTGTTTAATTATGCATTTGTGCTGTTGTTCATCGCTATTGGAATAACTAGGTTAGTTATTGGCATAATAAGAGAGAAACAAGTCCTGTTTCTTGTAGTTGTACTTGTACTCGCGTTGTATCTTTCTTTTCTTTTTCTAAAAAAAACATGGAATAGAATAACGAATAAAACCATTCCTAATTATTTTAAAGAAGAAGTAATTCCTAATAATAAGTCAGCGCATAACAGTTGGGAATGGAACTATTTCTTAAGTGGAACAGCGTTACTTTCCACTGCATTTATTCCTTTAGCAAATTCATACACTAGTTCTAACTTTTTTTCAGGATGTGGATCGAGCTGTGGTAGTAGTTGTGGGTCGAGTTGTGGAAGCTCTTGCGGTGGAGGCTGTGGAGGTTGTGGTGATTAAATAATTGCCATAGCGATAAATTCCGATACTATGAAATTCAATAACATTACAGAAATTTTCATCCCAAATAGTATAATTTTGTGTTTAATATTCTAAAATAACTTTATCCAATTAAGTTGCGAGATAAACGTTTTATTTGTTCCGAATATGCTTCTCGAATATGCTTACTGTTACAGAATACTATGCTTGTTCATCTTCATTCGTTTCTTTCTCATCAGAAGAGGTTTCTATAGTATTCTCATACCACTCTTCTATTTTTGGGTAGATAAAAGCAGAAATTTCTTTTGTAGGATTGTAAAAAATAGATGCATCTAACGTTTCTTGTTTTACAAGTGTATTGTTGGTGTTTATCTTCTCAAATAAAAAGATAACAACACTTAATAATAAAATCGTTTTTAAGCAGCTAAAAAGGGCTCCTGTTAGTTTGTTAATCCATCCTAGGTAGGCGAAATCGGCTATTTTAGTTAATAACTTAGCAGAAAGATGAATAATTAGCACAACAAGTATAAAAGTTAAAGCAAAGGCTGTTATTTCAATGTATTTTGGTTCCCAACTCACTTTAGTTTCTAAGAAATTCTTTGTTATATAAGAGAATTTAATAGCAACATAGATACCCGTCACTAAAGCAATTAAAGAAGCGAGCTCTACAAACAGCCCATTTTTAATTCCTTTATACAACGCGTAACATAATAAAACCGCAAAAACAATATCAATAAAACTCATAGTTAAAGATTAAAGAGAATAGAACAAAGATAATAGATTTTTTTGGAGAGAAAGATCATGAGAATAGTAGATAGAAATGTTATCTTTGCAATCTAATTTTGAAAATATTGTGAAAAGACTTTTTCTTTTCTCTATTTTCTATTTTCTTAAAGAAAAATGTCAAGAGACGAACAACTAAAAGAGCGCTGGGATAGCGTTGTCAATATATTATCAACTAAATTCGCAGATGGAGATGAGCTTGATTTAGACAGTATCATTTACCTGATTGGAATTCAAGAATTAGGAAAATTTAAGCAAGAATTTCAAAAAGATGAAAAAGTTAATTTAATGCACATTGCTATATGTCGATTATTAGAGCCTTATGGTTACTACGAATTCGAATATTTCGATAGTGAAGGATGGCCTCATTATAAAATTAAAGAAGAATTACCAACCTTAAAAGCTGGAGAACAAACGATTTTAATGAAAGATGCTATAGTGAGCTACTTTTTGGAGAAAGAATTAATAGAGTAGTTAGTTACTAGTGAAAAGTTTTTCTATCAAAAGATAAGATATTGCGAATAGTGTGTTTTCTTCTAATGGAGGAAATTTTTTGTATTCTTTAAAGTAAGAAAAGGACTTGTAGTTAATACAATTTTCTTGCAATAATTAGGTACGCTAATCACTAATCACTAATTACAAATCACTATTTCTTTTAACTAATCACTAAAAAACATTAAATTTGCCACATTAGAAAAAATACGATGATAGATAAGATTAAAAGTCATATTGAAGAAGCGAAAGTTTTTCATACTGATAACAAAGAGAAATTAGAAGAATTCCGTATTAAATATTTAGGAAACAAAGGTTTGCTAAAAGAATTTTTTGCAGATTTTAAAAATGTCCCTAACGAAATGAAAAAAGAGTTTGGACAAATTATAAATCAGTTAAAAAACACTGCTGAAGAAAAAGTTGTTGCTATACAACAACAATTGGAAAGCAAAGAAGAAATAAAAGGAATTTATGGAGATTTAACACGTCCAGGCGAGCCAGTAACTATTGGTTCTCGTCATCCAATATCTATTGTTAAAAATCAAATTATCGATATCTTTTCAAACGTTGGTTTTAACGTTTCTGAAGGGCCAGAAATTGAAGATGATTGGCATAATTTTACCGCTTTAAATCTTCCAGAATATCATCCAGCAAGAGACATGCAGGATACTTTCTTTATTCAAACGAATCCTGATATTTTGTTACGTACGCATACTTCATCAGTACAAGTGCGTTATATGGAAAACAATCAACCGCCTATTAGAACAATTTCTCCAGGTCGCGTTTTTCGTAATGAAGATATTTCATCGCGTTCACATTGTATTTTTCATCAAGTAGAAGGTTTATATATCGATAAAGACGTTTCATTTGCAGATTTGAAGCAAACGTTATTGTATTTCACAAAAGAGATGTTTGGGAAATCTAAGATTAGATTAAGACCATCTTATTTTCCATTTACAGAACCAAGTGCAGAAATAGATATCTATTGGGGTTTAAAAACGGAAACCGATTATAGAATTACAAAAGGAACTGGTTGGTTAGAGATTGGTGGTTGTGGAATGGTAGATCCGAATGTTTTAAAGAACTGTAATATCAATGCAGAAGAATACACAGGTTTTGCTTTTGGTATGGGAGTAGAGCGTATTGCGATGTTATTATATCAAATTGGAGACATTCGTATGTTTTATGAAAATGACGTACGTTTCTTAGAACAATTCAAATCAAGTATTTAATATTTTAATTATACAGACCTAACAGGTTTTTAAAACCTGTTAGGTCTTATTGTTTAATATCATGAAAAAAGACATTATAATCCCAAAAGTAGAAAATGTTCATATTGTAGCAATACAAGAATGGAGCGATGATTTTCAAGAAAATTGTTGGTACGCTTATTTATTAAACGCAACCAATGAAACTTTAGAAATGGCAATGCTTATTTCTCGAGCGTATGGTTTAATAAATGGTGAAGAAAGAAACACGATGCAATTGCGACATGCTTTTGCAAAAGTTGAGCCACAAACGGCAGTTAAAATAGAGTTTTTAGAGAACAATGTGTTGCAATTAGAGAACGAATTTATGTTGTCTTATTTTATTGGAAGCCAAATGTTTGATAAGAAATTTATCTTCAAAGAAAATAGTATAAATAAAAATGCAAAAATCGATTTACCTATTATTCCAAACCAAGGAATAATGGCGGTTTAATTTTTTTCTGTTAGTTTGAAATGAGTTAAGAACTTAGAAAAAAGTAGAAAACACAAAATATTGCAATCCTCATAAAAATTCCTCAATTTTATAGTCTAATTCAAGCTGTAAAATGAGGAATTTTCTTTTATCACTACTTTTTATCGCAAATTATTCATTTGCACAAGACTATTCAAAACACGTAAACCCTTTTATCGGAACTGGTGGGCACGGTCATACTTTTCCAGGAGCAACAACACCTTATGGAATGGTTCAATTATCTCCAGACACACGAATTGATGGAAGTTGGGATGGTTGTTCTGGGTATCATTATTCGGATAATTTGATTTATGGCTTTTCTCATACACATCTAAATGGAACAGGTGTTTCAGATTATGGCGACATTATGTTAATGCCAACTATTGGAGAGCCTTCATTCGATAATAAAGTTTATTCTTCTACATTTTCTCATGATAATGAAAAAGCATCAGCAGGATTTTATAGCGTAAAATTAGATAAACACAATATTGATGTGCGATTAACCACTTCAACACGAGTGGGTTTTCATGAATATACTTTCAATAAAACAGGTCAAGCTAATATTATTTTGGATTTAAACCATCGTGATAAGTTATTGGAAGGAAGAATTCGTGTTATTGATGATAAAACGGTTGAGGTTTTACGAAGAAGCGAAGCTTGGGCGACCAATCAGTATGTATATGCACGAATTGAGTTTAATGTTTCTATTGATAAAGTTTTAGCAAGTAAAATATCAAAGGGACATGGTGAGGCAGTTGAAACAAAAGGCATGGTGTTTTCTAAACAAGTTAAAAAAGGAGAAAAAATACTGGTAAAAGTATCGCTTTCTCCAACGAGTTATGAAGGAGCTAAATTGAACAGTTCCGAAATCAAACATTGGGATTTTGAAAAAGTAAAAAAAGATACTGAAGCTTTATGGAACAAAGAACTATCTAAGATTGAAGTAACTTCTAGTGATAAAGATAAGTTAGCGATTTTTTACACCGCTTTATATCATACAATGATGCAACCAAATATAGCTCAAGATTTAGATGGAAAATATAGAGGTAGAGATAATGAAATTCACACAGCTGAAGGATTTGATTATTATACCGTTTTTTCGCTTTGGGATACTTTTCGAGCGGCACATCCATTATATACTCTAATTGATAAAAAACGAACGTCAGATTACATTAATACTTTCATCAAACAATACGAACAAGGCGGAAGATTGCCGGTTTGGGAATTAGCTTCTAATGAAACCGATTGTATGATTGGCTATCATTCGGTTTCTGTAATTGCTGATGCTATGGTAAAAGGAATTCAAGGCTTTGATTATGAGAAAGCATTCGAGGCCAGTAAAGCTTCTGCCATGAGAGATGTTTTAGGTTTAGAAGCTTATAAAAAAAATGGCTTCATTTCGATTGATGATGATCATGAAAGTGTTTCTAAAACAGTAGAATATGCTTATGACGATTGGTGTATTGCACAAATGGCTGCTATTTTAGAAAATCATGAAGACTATCAATATTTCATGAAGCGTTCTCAAAATTGGAAGAATTTATTCGATTGGGAAACGGGTTTCATCAGACCAAAGAAAAATGGTGGTTGGGAAAAACCTTTCGACCCAAAAGAAGTCAATAACAACTTTACCGAAGGCAATGCTTGGCAATACACGTTTTTCGTGCCACAAGATATTAAAGGGATGATTGAAGCTTATGGTGGGCCAGAAAAATTTGAAGCCAAATTAGACGAAATGTTCAACAGTGAAAGTAAAACTACAGGTCGTGAACAAGTAGATGTAACAGGTCTAATTGGACAATATGCACATGGAAATGAACCGAGTCATCATATGGCTTATTTGTATGATTACATCGGTAAACCAGAAAAAACAAATGAAAAAGTAAAATACATCTTGGATAATTTCTACAAAAACACACCAGATGGTTTAATAGGTAATGAAGATTGCGGACAAATGAGTGCTTGGTATGTGTTGAGTTCAATGGGAATGTATCAAGTAACTCCTGCTGGAAATTCTTGGAATAAGACCAAACCCTATTTTGAAAAAATTAAACTTAACTTAGAAAATAATACTTCAAAATCTATTTTGATAGGTTCAGAAATTAAAAGTATCGAATATTTCGATTCAGTAGCCACAGAAATATTGGCATATGCAGCTGATCCAACTATTACTCAAGTGCCAGTAATTCAAGCAAAAAGTAAATCCTTTAAGAATGAATTACCAATTAATTTTAAAGCTTGGAATAAAAATGCGAAAATATTTTATAGTATTAATAATTCAAAATTTGAATTATTTGAAAAAGAGATATTGTTAAAAGAATCAGCAAATATTCGTTTTTATTTATATGAAAATCAATATAATATCAGTGACACCATTTCCGCACAATTCTTCAAAAAACCAAATGACTACACTATTGAGATTAAATCGAAATTCAATTCACAATACCATGCAGGTGGAGCAGAAGGTTTAATAGACGGAATTTATGGTAATGAAAATTGGCGAAAAGGAGAATGGCAAGGTTATCAATCTCAAGATTTTGAAGCGGTTATAGATCTGAATGAAAGTAAAAAGATTAAAAATATAAGTGCAAATTTTCTGCAAGACACGCGCTCTTGGATTTTAATGCCAATAAAAGTTGAATTTTATATTTCTGAAGATAATGTGACATTTAAAAAAGTAGCAACGATAGATAATAGTGTAGATCCAAAAGAATATAATACGGTTATTAAGGGGTTTTCTAGCGATATAGACGCAAAGGGGCGTTTTGTAAAAATAAAAGCATACAACTTTGGAAAATTACCTGAATGGCATCAAGGCTATCCTTCTAATGGAGATGCTTTTATCTTTATTGACGAAATAACGGTGAAATAATTAATTTTTAAATTCTGCTTTATTAATGTTCAACGTCTTGATAAAGCAGAATTTGTATCAATTAAAAACAGGAATGGGATCAATGTTTTTCTAAATACTATATTTGTATTTCATATAACGTTTAAATGAATTCAATTTCTAAATATACTTCCCTTAAACTTCTACTTAGCTATCTATTGTTGTTAGGGTTAATGGCTTTTTCTGTTTGGTATTTGTTTCAACAACAATCAAAACTAAATCAGTTGTTAAAGTCAGATAATATTGATGAGCGCCAAATGGTTTATACAGAACTGATAAAAGATCTATATAGAACTGATAATCTGTCGCAAATTGCTATGCAGACAAAATCCAGAGAAAGTGTTATTGCTTTTCTTAATGATAATGACGAAATAATTTTAAAATTAGATACATTAAAAAATGATGTTTTAAAGGAAGATAGAGTTGTCATCGATTCCTTAAAACAATGTTTGAAAGACAAAGAATATAATGTTCTAATGTTGATTGATGTTCAAATGAAGGGAAATAATTCTTTACCTATTAATCAACTTGTAAAGAAGATTGAAAACATAGAAAAAGAGAAAGGTAAGCTAAAAATTAAAAATCTGTTTAAAAACGCGAATAGTTTAACTCCTTATCAAAGAAAAGTTGCACAAGACTATGTAGACTACCTGAATAGTAATGTGCCAAAAGATGGTACGAACTCAATATCTCATGAAGAAGCAGATTCGATATTGACAGCTTCGAAGATAATATTATTAGAATCTCAGAAAAAGAGAAGTCAACATTCTGTAGTCATAAAAAGCAAAGAGGTTAAGTTGCTTGAAAACGAATTAATCATTGCTCAAAAAATTACAAGTATAATTGCAAAGTTGCGTGAGACAAGCGATTTAGAACACGCAAAGAATAAAAAACAAAAAATTGAGAGTCAAGAGAAATCCCTTCGGCTTTTATCAATTGCAGCGATAGTTTGTTTTTTAATTGTGGTTTTTTTCTTTTTTCTTTTGTCTGTAGATTTTCTTAAAAATAAAAATTACAGAGAAGAGTTAGAGTTGCAAAAACAAAAGACAGAAGTAATTTTAGAATCTAGAGAGCAATTAATGGCATCGGTTAGTCATGATGTAAAAACACCATTACAGTCGTTAATTGGCTATAGTGCTCAATTATTAGAAAACGAAGGCTCATTCGAGAAAAGAGAAAAATTATTAAAAATTAAATCAGCAACACATTATATCGAACAATTAGTTTTAGATCTATTAGATTATGTTCGAATGGAAAAAGGAAAAATAAAAGTACTTTTTCAAGAGTTTGATTTGAATGAGTTATTAGAAGAAACGGGTCAAAATATAGCTGATTTACATCAAAAAGATACGGTTGATTTGTTATATGATATCGACGATACTGAAAATCTGATTTATTATGGAGACTATAATAAAATAAGACAGATCTTATATAATTTAATAAGTAATGCTTATAAATTCACGTTGAATGGTAGCATAACAATTATTACTAAAATTGAAGAAGATCGTCTTTTAATTGCAATAAAAGATACTGGAATTGGAATACCGCTCGAGTCATTTGAGAAAATCTTCAATTCCTTTACACAAGAAAATGAACAAATTGAACTTTTGTATGGAGGAACTGGTTTAGGATTGTCTATTTGTAAACGATTAACCGATTTGTTAGAAGGAAGTATTCATTTAGAAAGCGAACTAGGAGAAGGGACGACTTTTACTGTGGATTTGCCATTTAGAGTTAAAGAAAAAAATCAGAACACTAATGAAATTGAATTAAAGAGTTGTGTTATTTTAGATGATGATAATTCTCAAATACAATTAGCAAAAGCTTTATTAACACCATATTTTGAAGAGGTGTATACTTTTTCCGATGGGAATGAAGCACTTGCTTTTTGTAAAAAAGAATTACCTTCATTTGTTCTGACAGATATTCATATGCCTAAAATGAATGGATATGCTTTTCTTACACAGTTGAGAAAAATTCCATCAGCTAATAATGTACAAGCAATTGTTGTTAGTGGTCAAATGCCCTATGAAGACGCGGTTAAATCATCATTTTCATTTGATGGATTTTTGCCTAAACCTTATACACCAAATCAACTTTTAAATTGTATTTCTAATTTATCAGGTAAAAAAATTGAAAATATAGAGAAAAACACAACAAGTTATAAATCTATTTTAGCAACTTACTTAGGTGATGATGAAGAATCAATTAATCAGTTTATAAAAAAATACATTGAAGAATTAACCTTAGATATTCAATATTTAGAAGAAGGAGTTAAGAATAATGATGAGAAAAAGATAATTTCATTGTGTCATAAAATGCAAACTATGGTAGGACAATTGAAAGAGAAAGATATTTTTTTCTTGCTAAATACTATTGAGGTTGATTGTAAGGCAAATGGAATTGACAATGAGCTTACAATAATGCTTCAATTACTCTTTAAAAGATTAAATGTTTTTAAAGAGAATCTTATGTTAATTCATATTGATTGATTTTGTTGTATAATGTTTTTCTAGAAATACCTAAGAGCTCAGCTGCTCTAGACTTATTGCCTTTAGCAATGGACAAAGCATTGGTTATTGCAGCTTTTTCAGCAACATCTTTTAATCCAAATTGAAAATTGTTTTCTTGTTTTTCTGACGAGGTTAGTTCTTCGGGCAAACTATTTACTTCAATAGTGTCTTCTGCGCTTAAAAGCGTGGCTCTTTTGATGTAATTTTGTAGCTCTCTAAGGTTTCCAGGCCAATGGTATTGATAAAAAATAGTTAAAGCATCTTTGGATATTTTTGTCACATTTTTTTCTAATTGAATTGCAGCTTTTTCTAAGAATAAATACGAAAATGCTTCTAAATCTTCTTTCCTATCTCTCAAAGCAGGAATTTGTACAGAAAACTCATTTAATCTATGAAATAAATCTTCTCTAAAGTTGCCATTTTCAACAGCATTTTTTAGATTTTCATTTGTTGCAGTAATCAAACGTATATTAATGTCAATCTCTTTGTTTGATCCAATTTTTTTAATTTTCCTTTCTTGAATCGCTCTCAAAAGAAGAATCTGATTTTCATAGGATAAATTACCTATTTCGTCCAAAAAGAGTGTTCCATCATTAGCCGCTTCAAAACACCCAATTTTGTCATTAATAGCACCAGTAAACGAACCTTTAATATGCCCGAAAAATTCACTGCTAGCAATATCTTTAGGAATTGCTCCACAATCTACAGCTACAAACGGACCTTTGTGTCGGTTGCTTTTGTCGTGTATTGTTTTTGCAGCTACTTCTTTACCTGTTCCGTTTTCTCCTGTTATTAAAACAGAAAGAGTTGTTGGAGCAACTAGATCAATATGTTTTTTTAAAGTAATAGAAGCAATTCCATTTCCCCAATAATAACCTGATGTTGGAATTTCTATTTTTTCTTTTTCTACTACAATGATTTCTTTGTTTTCTGTTTTAGAATTTGAAATAATTTTCTGCAACACTAGCAAAGCTTCTTCAGGAACAAAAGGTTTAGAAATGTAGTCAGCAGCACCAATTTTCATTGCTTTAACTGCTGTTTTTACGTCTGCATAGGCAGTCATTAATATAAATGGGGTGTTTTTTTGTCTTTCTTTTAAAATAGAAAGTAAAGTTAATCCATCAATATCGGGTAAGCGTAAGTCAGAAAGAATTATGTCAAAGGAATGAAGTTCAACTTGGTCTAGAGCTTCATTCGCAGTAAACGTTTGTACAACTTCATAATCATGACGCTTTAGAAAGTGTAAAAGCATGTTGTTGAAAGTATTATCATCTTCAATGATTAATATCTTTGGCATTTGATTCTTCTTTTATAATTATTTCATGCTAAATATAATATAAAAAATGCTATCTCATCGAGATAGCATTTTTAAATAAATAAATGATGATAAATTTATTCTTTTTCTAGCCAATAACCATTAGCATCTATAAACACAGTTTGTGTAACTGTTTCAAGCTGTAACTCTAGCTTGTATTCTTTGTCTTCGTTAATATAAGCTTTAGTAATTACAGCTCCTTCGAAGTCTTTTTTCACTGCTTCCTTAACTGCTGTTGGTAATTTGTCTACAGGTAATTCTTTATATTCTTCCTGTGCTACTGTTATCTGAGTTTTTACAGATGTGTTTTTTTCAACTGAAAAAGTTGAAATTGATGCGAAACCGAAGATCGCCAATAAAATGATTCTTTTCATAACAATTTTTTCTATTTAGTATGAAAAAAATGTGCCAGTTATATTCATTGTGTATTATAATGATTAACTAGCTGTTAATCATGTTTTTAATTTGTTAATGTGTTTTTGAAAGTGTGTAAATTTTATGAAAAAATTAAAGAAGATGTATTCTTTTTACACAGCTTATTCTATTTTTCAATTGGAAATACTACAGACCAAATGACAGATATTGCTAAAACACCACCAACAACTGCTAGCGAAGCTAAAGAGGATATATGGAAAAATGGTGCGATAATCATTTTCACACCTATAAATCCTAGAATTAAAGCTAATCCATAATGCAAGCGACTAAACATGTACATGAAATTAGCTAAAAGGAAATATAAAGAACGCAATCCTAATATTGCAAAAATGTTAGATGTATAAAGAATGAAAGGATCATCTGGTGCAATTGCAAATATTGCAGGAATACTGTCAACAGCAAATAATAAATCTGTAAATTCTATTATGGTAACTACTACAAGTAATGGAGTTGCCATTTTTATTCCATTTTGTATGGTGAAAAACTTATCTCCATCAAATTTCGGACTTACTTTGAAGAATCGGTGGACAAGTTTCGAGCCTGGACTTTTTGAAAAATCTTTTTCGCCATCGTCTCCACTGTCGCTAAACCAAGATTTTATACCGGCAACAATTAGGATGATTCCAAAAATAGTTAATAGGTAGTTTATCTTAGCGGTATGACCAAGAAGTGATATTTCTGGTAAATAAGTGTAATTGAGTATCCATACACCTGAAAATATAAATATTGCTCTAAAAAATAAAGCCCCTAAAACTCCCCAAAACAGTACTTTATGTTGAGATTCCTTTGCTACATTAAAGTAACCAAAAACTAATATAAAGACAAATAAATTATCTACAGACAATGCTTTTTCTATCCAATAGGCTCCTTGAAATTGTGCAAATTTTTCGAATCCCATATAGTTGTATATGATTCCACTAAAACCCATTGCTAATGAAATCCATAAAACAGACCAAAAAGCAGCTTCTTTGTTTGAAATCACATGACTTTTTTTGTTAAGAACACCTAAGTCAAGTAGTAACATAGCGAAAATTACAACTGCAAAAACAGTTAAAATAACTGGATGATTAATTAGAGAATCCATGATTTTTTTGATTTTATTCCGCGAAATTACTATCTATTTTTAATACCAAGGGAATCGTTTTTAATCAATTGGTTTTCAATGCTTTATTTTATTTGGTTTTGAAACAAAACGAAGTTAATGTTTTGAAAATCAATTAATTAAATTTTTATTGTTCTTAACGATAAAAAATCACTTTTTTAATTTAATTTTTCAGTTAGTTTTTTAAACTCTTCTTTAGCTTCTTTTCCTTCATATAAGATGCGATAAACTGCGTCAATTATAGGTGTGTCTGCTTTATGTTCTTGATTAAGTTTGTAAGCGCTTTTTGCAGCATAATAGCCTTCTGCAATCATACTCATTTCCATTTGTGCAGATTTTACAGTATATCCTTTTCCTATCATGTTTCCAAACATTCTATTTCTAGAGAATACAGAATAACCTGTCACTAATAAATCGCCTAAATAAGCAGAATTATTGATATTTCGTTTCATTTTGTGCACTTTTCGAATGAATTTCTTCATTTCACGAATTGCATTACTCATCAATACTGCTTGAAAGTTATCACCATAACCTAAGCCATGCGCAATACCAGCCGCAATAGAATAGATATTTTTAAGAACAGCTGCATATTCGGTACCAATAATATCATCGGTAGTTTTTGCTTTAATGTAGTAAGAACTTAAGTTATCAGCTACATATTTTGCCTTATCTTTATCGCTACAAGCAATAGTTAAATATGATAAACGCTCCATTGCAACCTCTTCGGCATGACAAGGACCAGTTAAAACACCAATATTATCATAAGGGATATTGTATTGTGTGTGAAAATGTTCACCAACAATTAAGCTTGTTTCAGGTACAATTCCTTTAATAGCTGAAAAAATAATTTTATTAGATAAATCTACAGTAAGTTTTTCCAATTCACCTTTTAAAAATGCAGAAGGTATTGCGAAAATAACATAATCAGCAAATGCTACAGCTTCGTTAATATCATTCGTCAATATTAATTTGTCATTGTCAAACTGAACAGAACTTAAATAATTAGGGTTATGCTTTTGATGTTTAATACATTCTAGTGCGTAGGTGCTTCTCATATACCAAGCAATTTTTTCTTGGTTTTCACATAACATTTTTGCAATTGCAGTTGCCCAACTCCCTCCACCAATGACAGCAAACTTCGGTTTTTCCATTTTTTATAAAATTTTTAGGAAATTCAAAGGTAAAGAAATAGTTTCAATATCCGAAATAACAGTTTTATGTGTGTTTTTTTAGGATTTAAATTTTAACATTTATTTAATCATTCCTAGGGCAATTATTTTTTTTTCGTTGCGTTCTATGTGTATATTTTAAATAGTTTGGGTTAATCTATTTAGTTTTGGTTGGTTAGTTAAAAGCGTTCAAGATTTACTGTTGAACGCTTTTTTGTTTTACATTTGTTAGTACTATGAAGACAAATAAAAAACATATTCTTATTCTTTTTTTTGTTATAACTTATTGGAATGTTTTTTCTCAAGCACCAAATATTAGTTATACAACACCAAATAGTTTTGTAAACAATCAGACAATTACGCCATTATATCCTACAAATTCTGGCGGTGCAGTTCCTACAGAACCTGTAGTTTCAACTTTTTCAGGTACTGGAACTATTGGAGCAATGGATGGAACATCTACAGTAGCTTCTTTTAATTATCCTACAGTTGTTACTTTCGATAATCAGAATAATTTAATTGTTGTAGATAGAAGTAATCACAAAATTAGAAGTGTTTCTTCAACTGGAATTGTTACGACTATTTCTGGAACGGGAAGTATTGGTGCGGCAGATGGAGCATCAAATGTTGCAACATTCAAATATCCAGATGGCGCAATTGTAGATTCTCAAGGAAATATTTTTATTACAGATCAAAGCAATCATAAGATTAGAAAAATTGATATTAACGGACAGGTAACTACGTTTGCGGGTTCTGGAGTGGCAGGTTTTCAAGATGGAATAGGAGTAAATTCAAAATTTTATTTTCCAGCAGCTATGGCTATAGATGAAAATGATAATCTATATGTTGCTGATTATAGTAATCATTGTATACGTAAAGTAACTCCCAGTGGAATAGTAACTACACTTGCAGGAACAGGTATTTCTGGTTTTAATGATGGTAATGTTACTGTTGCGCAATTTAATGGGCCAACGGGACTTTGTTTTGATTCTACAGGTGTTTTATATGTTGCTGATTATGGTAATAACAGAATACGTAAAATTAACACAAATGGAATTGTTTCAACATTTGCAGGTTCCGGAACCGATGGTAGTACTGATGATTTAGGTGTTTTGGCTTCTTTTAGCCATCCTGCTGTTCTTGTGTTCGACTCTAACGATAATTGTTATGTAACTGATAGTGGAAATCATAAGATTCGCAAAATTGATCCTTCTGGAAATGTGTCTACTTTTGCTGGTACTGGTGCTCAAGGAGCAAATGATGTTGTTGTGTCTTTGGCTACCTTTAAAGAGTTAACGGGTATTACTATTAATAGTCAAGATGAGCTTTTTATAGCAGATTATGCAAATCATAAGATTAGAAAGATAATTACCTATAAATATTCAATTGTACCTAGTTTACCTAATGGATTGAACTTTAATGTGTATACTGGTGAAATTAGTGGTACACCTACGGAAAACTCTCCAATGACCGACTATACAGTTGAAGTTTCCAATATATTTGGAAGTAGTTCTTTTGTGTTAGGTATTGAAGTTGGTGCATTACAAACTCCTGCTTTTGACACTAATAAGCTTTTAGTTTTTCCAAACCCAACGACAACAATTTTGAAAATTGAGTCCAAAGAAATCGTATCTTCTGTTTTGGTAATGAATGCTCTAGGTGTTATTGTAAAAGAACTGATTCCAAATCAAGAAAACTTTCAAATAGACTTCTCAACGATTGAGAAAGGTGTTTATTTTCTTAAAGTGGAATCAAATTCTAGAAGTAAGATGGTTAAAATTGTAAAAAATTAATAACTCATTTCAACTATTTCTCTCACCTTTTCTGGAGTAATGTTTTGTTTTTCGCCCATTGCTTTCCAGCCTCTTTCTTCAAAACGGCTTACAATGAAGTCTGCTGTGTTTTCATAGTTTTCTGTGTTTTCAGAAATTTTAGTTTTCATACCCATTGTATGGAAAAATTCTACGGTTTTTTCAATGGCTTTTTCTGCAATCTCTTCCGTAGAGTTCCCAGTAATATTCCAAACACGTTGACCGTATTGTGCTAATTTATCTTTCTTAGTTTCAAACATAACTTTGTATAGACTTGGAGCAATAATAGCTAAAGTTCTAGCGTGATCAATTTCATATAAAGCAGTTAATTCGTGGCCAATCATATGTGTTGCCCAATCTGAAGGAACTCCCTTTTGAATCAAACCATTTAAAGCCATTGTTGCACTCCAAACAAAGTTTGAGGCTAATTTGTAATCGCTAGGATTCTCTACAACTTCTGGTCCTATTTCAATTAAAGTTTGCAGAATACTTTCAGAAATTCTATCTTGTAAAAGCGCATCATGAGTATAAGTTAGATATTGTTCCATTACGTGTGTAAAGGCGTCTACAACACCATTCTGTAACTGTCTTTTTGGTAAAGAGATAATAACGGTTGGATCAACAATAGAAAAAACTGGAAACAATGCGCTTCCTCCTAATGTTAACTTTTCTTGCGTTGCTTCAATAGTTACTACTGCACCAGAATTCATTTCAGAGCCAGTTGCAGGTAAAGTTAAAACAGTTCCAAATGGAATAACCTTTGAAACATCTTTGAATAAGATACGTTTTCTTAAAATTTCAGCAGCATCACCTTCATAATTCACAGCAGCAGAAATAAATTTAACACCATCAATTACACTTCCACCACCAACAGCTAAAATGAATTCGATTTTTTCTTTACGAATAATTTCAACAGCCTTCATTAAAGTTTCATAGCGAGGGTTGGGCTCAATGCCGCCAAACTCCACAACGTCGTGAGTAGGCAATGCAGCTTTAACTTGATCGTATACACCATTTTTAAAAATACTTCCACCACCATAAGCGATTAGAATTTTTTTATTTGGCACTAAGTCTTTCAGTTGTTCTATTTGACCTTTCCCAAAAACATAATTTACGGGATTATATAATTCAAAATTGTTCATTATCTTATTTATTTAATTGTTCTAATAATTTTTGAGCTACTAATTTAGAAGAAGCTGGATTTTGTCCTGTAATTAATACACCATCTTCAACGGCATAAGGTGCCCAATTTTCTCCTTTACTATAAATAGCTCCATTAGCTTGCAAAGCATCTTCTAGTAGGAAAGGAACTACTTTAGTTAAGCCAACTGCTTCTTCTTCTGTATTTGTAAAACCAGTAACTTTTTTTCCTTTTACTAAAAATTCTCCGTTTACTTTTACATCTTTCAATACTCCTGGAGCATGACAAACAAAAGCAACAGGTTTGTTGTTCGTATAAAAAGAAGCAATTAATGATTTCGAATCTTCACTAGAAGCTAAATCCCATAATGGGCCATGACCACCAGGATAAAAGACTGCGTCATAATCAGCTTGATTTATAGTGGCTAATTTTACTGTATTTGCTAACTTTTCTTGCAAGGTTTTGTCATTGTCAAATCGTTTAGTGTCTTCTGTTGCTGATGATGGATCAGCACTTTTTGGATCAATTGGTGGTTGACCTCCTGCTGGTGAAGCAATAGTTATTTCAACTCCTTTGTCCGCTAATTCATAATAAGGTGCTGCAAATTCTTCTATCCAAAATCCTGTTTTTTCTCCAGTACTTCCCAGTTCATCATGACTAGTTAATACAAATACTACTTTTTTCATGGTTTCTTTTTTTGTTGTTTCTTCTTCGTTTTGTGTTACTGTTTCAGTGGTATCTTCTTTTTCTTTACAACTGATTGTCATTACTAATAATAAAGCTATTGCTATGTTTTTCATACTTTCTAAATTTTAATCAAAATTAAGGATAAGGTTACTATTTTATGTTTCAACATTTTTTAAATATTTATCAAAATTACTATTTTAATGATATTAGTAAAAATAATTTAAATTATGTTTGTAATAAATATATTTATATCATGGTTAATTTAGAATGGTATCGAACATTTAAATCGGTTTATAAAAATGGTAATTTTTCAAATGCTGCCAAAGAATTATTCATAAGCCAGCCTGCTGTAAGCCAGCAAATAGCCATGTTGGAAGCACATGTAGGCTATAAGTTGTTCAATAGGAAATCAAAAGGAGTAGAGCCTACTGAATATGCTAAGTTACTGAATAATCTGATTATAGAGGCTTTAGATAGACTTGAAAATGTAGAAAATGGATTTAGAGATAAAGCATTTAATGCTAATAAATTAGTTTCTGTTGGAATCTCTAAACATTTATTTTCTTGTTTTGGTAATCAATTAATTTCAAAATTCGACTTTATTGATTTTTTCTATGGAGAAAATGACGAGTTATTTAGTTTAGTAGATGCAAAAAAAATAGATTTCGCAATTGTAACGAAGCAATATGATACTTTTGATACAATCCAAAAGGAACTTGGAAAAATCAAACAAATCATGATTGCAAGTAATGATTTGGATATAATAGATGTGAAAAAGGAAATTAAAAACGATAATTTAATAGCAGTAGAAAATTGGTTAAACAAGCAGAAATGGTATAATTATGATGCAAGAATACCGCATGTAAAATTATTTTGGTTATACGTTTTTGATAAAAAAAGACCCACGCTAGTTTCTAACTACATCATACCTTCTGAAAGCGACTTAATTCAAGCCCTGATAAAAAATTCTGGATTAGCTATCGTTTGGGATGTTAATATCAAATCATATATAAAAGAAAAAAAAGTGCAATTACTTTGGAATAGTCCCAAAATGCCTACTACAAAAGTTTTTTTATTGTCCAGAAAAAATGAAGCCCTAAATAATGTTTTAGAAGAAGTCATAGAGGAATTACGACTGTTCTTAAAATAAATTTTTTTATATTTTTTAGTGTTAAACGTTTACATATTTCATGTTTATCAAAAGTAAAACGGTGAACTATAAACAATTTAGCTATAAAGGAACCTTGTTCTGAAAAATTGAAAAGCTTTAAAACCTTAGAGAATGGAGACTTTTGTAATTTTTGTTAAAAAGTAGTTTCCCATTTTAGAAATTGGAATGATAAAGTTGTTGCAAATCATTTTAAAAATTCAATAGAAAAGACTTGACCTTATTTTGTAAAAGAACAATTGAAATGGAAAAGTGGTGAGTTAGTAGATAAAGCATTAGAAAATATAAAAACCTTTAAAAATTAGCTTGCCTTGTGTTTCATTATCGTCTTCTGCTTAGCCATTATGAAGCTATTTTATAGTAACCTTATAGTAACTTTATAGTAAGGTTATAGTAACCTTATAGTAACTATAATTAGAAAATAATACCACAAAAATTCGTGAGAAAGCATAAAACAAATAGTCAAAAGTATATAGAGAAAACAAAATAAACTATATTTGCGTACTAAATACACGTTTTTATGTCAGCAAGTCTTCAAAATATCAAAATAGCCGTAGATGCAGTAGTTTTCGGATACAGAGAGAACAAATTATATGTATTGTTAATTCAGCAAAAATTTGGTAGCCAAAACACTTACTGGGCTTTGCCTGGTGGTTTGGTGCAAGAAGACGAATCTTTACTAGAAGCGGTCAAAAGAGAGCTGAAAGAAGAAACGAATGTTTCAGTAAATTACCTAGAACAATTATATACTTTTGGAGACGATATTTCTAGAGATCCAAGAAATAGAGTAATTTCTGTAGCCTATTTTGCTTTAGTAGATCCATCAAAATTAACCTTAATTGCAGATACAGATGCTGACCATGTATCTTGGGTAGAAATTGATAAAATTCCAAATCTAGCCTTCGATCATGATGAGATAGTGAATAGAGCAATAAAAAGATTAAAAAATAAATTAACCTATCAACCAATAGGTTTCGATTTGTTGCCCAATAAATTTATGTTTTCGGATCTAGAGAATTTATACACGACTATTATTGCAAAAGATATAGATCGAAGAAATTTTAGAAAAAAAATGATGAGTTTTGGGTTTATAACCGAAACGGAAGAATTTGCAGATAAGAAATCGGGCCGTCCAGCAAAATTATATACTTTTAATGTTGCCGAGTACAAAAGGCTTGAAAAAGAGGGGATTCACTTTGAAATCAAATTAGTGTAAAAAAAACACTAAATAAAATTTTGTCAGTAAAAAATTAAATTATAATTTTGTGTAAAATAAACACAAATATTATGATTCTTAATTTAGATACTAATTTTAGTCCCTTAGGAAAAGAAAATACGATTGAATTTCAAAGTTTTGTTTTTTCAGGAGGAGAACCACATATAAAAATCACAGCCAATTTTGATACTACTGTAACGGTAACCGTTACACACCGTCTCAATTCATTTAACGACCTAGGATTGTTTTGTTTGGCAATAGATGCTTTAAGAAGAATGGGGGTAAAAACCATCAATGCTTTTATTCCTTACTTTCCAGCAGCAAGACAAGATCGTGTCATGATTCCAGGTGAACCCTTGTCTGTTAAAGTATATGCAGACATTATCAATAGTTTTAACTTAAATAGAATCCAAGTATTCGACCCGCATTCTGAAGTAACTCCCGCATTATTGAATAATTGTGAAGTAGTAACCAATTATAATTTCATCCAACAAGTTATTAAAACAATAGGAAATAATGTTTTGCTAATTTCACCAGATGGAGGAGCATTAAAGAAAATCTACAAAGTATCGGAATATTTAGGAGGAGTTGAGGTAGTAGAATGCAGTAAAAGTAGAGATGTAAAAACAGGGAAATTATCAGGCTTCAAAGTGTATTCAGAAGACTTACAAGGCAAAGATTGTTTAATCGTAGATGACATTTGCGATGGAGGAGGAACATTCATTGGCTTAGCCGAAGAACTTAAAAACAAAAACGCTGGCAACTTATACTTAGCAGTAAGCCACGGTATTTTCAACAAAGGATTTGAAAGTTTAAGTGTTTTTAAAAAGATATTTACAACCAATTCTTTCAAAGATATTGAGAATGAGAATGTGGAAGTGATTAAATTAGAAGTAAAATAAATAGTAGTTCACGTCAGTTCGAGTATTTTTTATACAATGAAATGGAATAAAAAATGTATCGAGAACCTAAAATCCATAATGTTTTAAACTTTTTTAAAATATTTTAAAGAAATTAATACTAGAAAAAATGAATAAAAATAGTAGGCTAGGAATAGCGCAAAATACAATACAAATTATACAAGACGGATTTTATTATAAAAATAATGAAAAAGTAGAAGTGCGTCTTGCTATAGAAAATAACATTGAAAAAACGTTTACCATAGCACCAGAAGAATGGAATGGAATAATGGATAAACCAATAATCGAGAATAATGAAAGTGTACAAATAGTAGTTAAAAATTGTTCTACTATGGAAGCTATGATAGAAGAAAGAGAGACTAAAATAGCAGTTTTGAATTTTGCCTCAGCAAAAAATCCTGGAGGAGGCTTTTTAGGAGGAGCATCAGCACAAGAAGAAAGTTTAGCACGATCATCAAGTTTGTATGCCTCACTTACAAAAGATAAAACCATGTATGAATATAATAAAAGTCAACGTACTTTTTTATATTCAGATTATATGATATACAGTCCTGCTACAATATTTTGGTTTAACGATGAAGGAAATACACTTGCAAAAGAGATAGTTGTTGACGTTATAACTTCACCTGCACCTAATAAAGGAGCTATGTTACAACACAACCGAACAGAAGAAATAGAACAAATAGAAGCTGTTTTTATAGAAAGAATTGAGCATGTTTTGCAAATTGCAAATCAACAAAATATAGAAACTTTGATTCTTGGAGCTTGGGGCTGTGGAGTATTTAGAAATGAACCAAGAGAAGTAGCAAGTTTATTTATGACTGTTATAAAAGAGAAGTATTCATACGCATTTAAGAAAATAGTATTTGCAATTCGAGATTCATCGGATAAGAAGCTGGTATTAAATGCTTTCAATGAAGTGATTGATTTAAAATGAAACTAGAATTAAAAAAAATATACAACACAAATACAAGAATGGCCAAAAGAAGACTATCACATCATGGCACAATATGATGAGGATAAAATAATAGTGTACCAATCCTACAGAAAAGAAATCGGCCAATTTGCAGTTAATAATCAATTCTTTGGTGGAGCATTTAGCTTGGAAAGAATGACCTGGATAAAACCCAATTTCCTTTGGATGATGTACCGAAACGGTTGGGGAACAAAAGAAGGACAAGAAGTGGTTTTAGCCCTACATTTAAAAAGAGAGGCTTTTGAAACGTATTTGCAACATGCAGTATATTCCTCATATAATCAAGTAGAAGGAATGACAAGAGAAGAATGGCAAAACGAAGTAAAATCATCAAATGTCCGATTACAATGGGATCCAGATCACGATCCTTATGGAACTAAATTAGAACGAAGAGCCATACAAATAGGATTGCGAAACCAGTTTATAAAAACATTTGCAAAAGAAGACATTCTGTTAATAGAAGACATCAGCGATTTTGTAGCTCATGAATATGAAAATGTAAAAAACAACACCTTAGAAAACCTGATGATTCCAGCAGAAAAACCATTAATTTTCAAGGATAATGAATTAAATAAAAAGTTGAAGATTGCAACTTAAGAAAGCATGAAAACAATTAATGAAATAGATAGATTAGATTTAGCTAAAAAATCACTAACAGGAATTGCAATTGGAGATGCTTTTGGTGATAGTTTTTTTAGAGAGACTGAATTGGTAGAAGATGCAATTTACAATAATGCCATTCCAGAAACACAATGGAGATACACAGATGATACTGTAATGGCAATTCCACTGTTTAAATCTTTAGAACTATTTCAAGAAATTAATCAGGATTATATTGCTAAAGAGTTTGCTAACAACTATGATAAAGACAGCAGAAGAGGATATGGACCATCAATGCATAGAAAATTAATGGAAATGAAATTATCTTCAGATTGGTTATCCATTACAAAAGCTAGTTTTAATGGCGAAGGTTCAATGGGAAATGGTGGGGCAATGAGAGTATCATTAATTGGAGCTTATTTTTATGATGATTTCTATAAAGTTTCAGAACAAGCAAAAATATCGTGTGAAGTGACACACTATAACAAAGAAGCTGTAGCAGGATCAATAACAGTAGCGATAGCAACAGCACTTTGTACGAGAATGTATTTTGGAGAAAAGATAACAAAAAAAGACTGGTTAAATACCCTAATAGAATATACACCAGAAAGTGAAATAAGATATAAATTGATAAAGATAAAGCAATTACCATGTAATTATCATATTAAAACAATAGTGTCTGCTTTAGGGAATGGAGTTAAAATGTTAACACAAGATACAGTTCCTTTTGCTATCTGGAATGTCTATCATTTTATGAATGATTTTGAAAATTGCCTTTGGAAAACAGTGTCAGGTTTAGGGGATAGAGATACTACTTGTGCTATTGCAGGAGGAATTTCGATTATGAATACTAAAAAAGATGAAATTCCTGCGCTATGGATCAATTCTGTAGAAAAATGGGAAGAAAGTATTTTTTATAAAGAAAATGAAAAATGAAAACAAACAAAATACATAGCGCATTATTCGGAGTAGCGGTTGGTGATGCACTAGGAGTTCCTGTAGAATTTCAAGATAGAGAATTATTAGCAAGATTTCCAGTAACCAATATGCGAGAAAACGGTTCTCATGCGCAGCCAAGAGGAACTTGGAGCGACGATAGTTCCCTAACTTTTTGTTTGGCTGAAAGTTTATGCAAAGGATATGATGTAAAGGATATTGCAAATAATTTCGTGCTTTGGAGACAAGAACAACTTTGGACGCCACACGGACGTGTTTTTGACATAGGAATCGCAACAAATTCAGCTATACATGCTATTGAAAACGGAACAAATCCATTATTAGCTGGAGGAACATCTGAAAGAGATAACGGAAATGGTTCGTTAATGCGAATTCTTCCATTACTATTTTATGTAAAAGATTTTAGTATCTCCAAAAGATTTGATACAGTGAAAGAAGTTTCATCAATTACACACGCTCACATAAGATCAGTAATAGCTTGTTTTATCTACATAGAATATGCCTTATTGCTTTTAGGAGGAAAAAATAAAGAAGAAGCTTTCGAAGGAATGAAAGAGAAAGTAAATGATTTTCTAACCAATAATCCTATTTGTTCTCAAACAGAAATTGACAAATTTCATAGAGTACTAGAAAACCAAATTGGAGACTATGAACTGGTCAAATTAGCTGAATTAAAAGAAAAAGAAATAAGTTCAAGTGGTTATGTTTTAAGTAGTCTCGAAGCCAGTTTTTGGTGCTTGTTAAATTCCAATACCTATGAAGAAACAGTTTTAAAAGCGGTAAATCTAGGAGGTGATACCGATACAACAGCAGCCATTGCAGGAGGATTAGCAGGATTACTATATGGCTACGAAAGTATTCCAGAAGAATGGATCAACGTTTTAGCTAGAAAAAACGACATCACAAAGCTATGTGATACATTAAGTGAGAAATATGAAATCACCACTAACAACAAGTTTGTTGCAAACAAACACAAATGAAGATTAGGTGATAACATATGACAATTTTAAAATCAAATAACTATCTACATATGAAATACACAATTGAAACTATAAAGTCAGACAATAAATTTCTATTCTTTTGGGGTCACCAACCTTCAAAAGACGGAACAATCACAAAAACTTGTTTCAGTCAATGGTGGAAAAGTAGTTTTACAGTTCAAGGAATTGAATACAAAACAGCCGAACATTGGATGATGGCAAAAAAGGCTCAGTTGTTTGGAGATAAAGAAGTGTTAGAAAAAATACTACTTTGTAAGTCACCAGCGGAAGCCAAAAAGCTAGGCAGAGAAGTTCGTAATTATGAAAATGAAATATGGTTAGCCAATAGATTTCAAATAGTAAAAGAAGGAAACTTCCATAAGTTCAGTCAGCATAAAGATTTAAAACAGTTTTTTTTGAATACCAATGAAAGAGTTATTGTAGAAGCAAGTCCGGTTGATCCTATTTGGGGAATTGGAATAGCAAGTGATCATAAAGATTGTCATAATCCAAAACAATGGAAAGGATTAAACTTGTTAGGATTTGCTTTAATGGAAGTTAGGGATGAATTAAGAAAGTAATTGAAAAGATGGAAACAATAAGAACTTTATTCTCAAGAGAACATGAAACGGTACTTCCTAATTTAGGTGTTTTCTTAGCAGGACCAACACCACCAAACGAAAGAATGGAATCAGGTTGGAGAAGAGTGATACTAGATAAGTTATTAAAAGATGAAAGATTAGACCCAAGTATGCTAATTGTTTCTCCCGAACCAGAATCTGGAAATTGGAATACTATTGAAAAATCAAATACCAGTTTATTGAATAAAGTACATAATGATCAAATAGCTTGGGAATGGCAATATTTAGGATTGTGTGATATTACGGCTTTTTGGTTACCAACCTATTTTTCAGAAGAAAAAGCAGGGAATTTTCCAAATAATATTGGACCCACAAGCCGTTGGGAGTTTGGATATTATTTTCAGGAATACCTTAAAAACCCTCAAAAGAAACATTTCATTGTGGGAGCACCAGAAGATGCCGAAAGTGTTAATTGGGCTAAAAAGTTAGTTGCTTCACATGGTATTAAATGGCATGTTTTAGAAAAAGGAGACAAAGAAAAACAAGTAGCAGATTCTTTTATTGAAGAAATTGCTTCAACATTAGTAAAAAACAAATGGGTTTTCTAATGAATTATGAAAGAAACAATGAAAAAGATCATTTATAACAAAGACATATTTGTAATAGAAAACTTCCTTTCCAAAGAAGAATGTAAAGTTTTAATTGAGAAAAGTGAGCAAATTGGTTATGAAGAAGCTAAAGTGCAAACGGGAGCCAACACGCAATCTATGTTAAAAAGTGTAAGAGACAATGATCGGATTTTATACAAAGATGAAGCATTGGCTAATCAATTATACGAAAGAGCATTGCCGTTATTATCTAATGAAATTGGAAATTATGATAGAATAGGATTAAACGAACTTTTTCGTTTTTATAAATACAGTCCAGGACAACGATTTAAAATGCACAGAGATGGAAGTTTTAAAAGAAATGAAAGAGAAAAAAGTTTCTTCACTTTTCTAATCTATCTCAACGAAGAATTTGAAGGTGGAGCAACCGAATTTGAAGATTTATTTACCATCCAACCTAAAACAGGTGACTTATTGGTTTTTTATCATCCGTACAGACATGAAGGCAAAAAAATAGAAAGTGGTTACAAATATGCATTACGAAGTGATATTATGTATCGAATGAAAGAAGAATTAAAATGAAACAGAATCAAGAGATTAGAGCAGATTATAACAGAGACACCATCATAGTATATCAAGCTTATGGTGAAAAAATAGCGATTCCTGCAATAAAAAATAAAAAGTTTCAAGAGCCTTTTTCATTTAGTAGAATGACATGGATAAAGCCTTCTTTTTTATGGTTAATGGAAAGGAGTAATTGGGCAAACAAATCCAATCAAGAATATATTTTGGCGATAAGAATAAGAAGAGATAAATGGGATGAAGCATTAAATATGGGAGTCTTAACACATCCAGACTCGAATGTTTATTCTTCAGGACACGAATGGGAAGAAAAATTTAATCAAGCAAAAGTTCATATTCAATGGGATCCAGAGCGTAATTTTAAAGGAACTAAATTAAACTATCAGTCTATACAAGTGGGAATTAGCAGGTTTTTAATTCAAGAATATAATGAAGAATGGATTGTAGATATTGAAGATTATACTCCTTTGGTTAAGAAGATCAGAACACTTATTAAAGAGGGTAAGTATAAAGAAGCTCAAAGGTTATTACCAAACGAAAAAGTATATTCGATTAATAGCGAAATTGGAAATAAAATTGCCAAAAATTCAAAATAAATCAAAAATGCAAGAAGTGATAAAATTTTATAGTGAATCAGGTAATTATGGAGAGTTTTCAAACTTTTCCAATTATCCTGTGAAACTGAAAAATAAAATATGGAAAACATCAGAACATTACTTTCAAGCTCAAAAGTTTGAAAATAAGAGTTATCAAGATAAGATTGCCAACGCACTCACTCCAATGAAAGCCGCAGAACTAGGGAGAAGTAGAAAGGAAAAAATAAAAATGAATTGGGATAACCTTAAAGATAATGTCATGTATGAAGTAATAAAAGCAAAATTCACCCAATATGAAGAATTAAGAGTTCTACTAGCAGAAACGAATGAAGCAATTATTATTGAGCATACTGAAAATGATAATTATTGGGGAGATGGTGGCGATGGAAAAGGAAAAAATAGATTAGGAAAAATTCTAATGAAAGTAAGAGAAGAATTAAAATGAAAACAATAACATTATATCGTCCAGTCGGATTAAAAGAAATGGAATTAATTACAGCAAGTAATTTCAAAACCTTTCCACCAAGATTAGAATGGCAACCCATATTTTATCCAGTGATGAACCAAGAATATGCAGCACAAATAGCAAGAGAATGGAACACACCCGATGAATTTTCAAGCTATTGTGGCATAGTAACGGCTTTTGAAGTGGATAGTGAGTATTTACAACAATTCGAAATTCAAAATGTAGGTGATAAAAACCATAACGAATTATGGATTCCATCAGAAGAATTAAGAACATTCAATGAGAATATCGTTGGAGAAATAAAAATAAAACAAGTGTTTTATGGAGAAAAGTATCAACCTTCTCAAAATGAAACCTTGAATAAAAAATTAAAAGAAATAGATGCTCTTTAATAAATCTAGTACGTCTGTTCGAGTGTTTTTTATGCAATGGAATGGAATAAAAAATGTATCGAGAACTTTCTAGACAAAAAGAGAATGTGAAAAAATATAAAAAATGAAAAAAATAGTACTATTAACAGGAGCAGGAATCAGTGCAGAAAGTGGCATCCAAACCTTCAGAGATGCTGACGGATTATGGCACAACCACAAAGTAGAAGATGTAGCGTCACCAGAAGGATGGAGAAAAAACAGAGAAGTAGTATTAGAATTCTATAACGAAAGAAGACGAAAACTAAAAGAAGTAGTACCAAATGAGGCGCATCATTTAGTAAAACAATTAGAAGAGCATTTCGAAGTACAAATCATCACGCAAAATATAGACGATTTACACGAAAGAGCAGGCTCAACCAATATTTTACACATACATGGCGAACTAAATAAAATGTGTTCATCACTCAATAGAAAATTAGTGTACGATTGTTTTGAAGACATAAAAATTGGTGACAAAGCAGAAGACGAATCGCAATTACGACCAGATATTGTTTGGTTTGGAGAAGATGTACCTTTATATCCTGTAGCTATCGAAATGGTAAAACAAGCCGATATCTTTATGGTAATTGGAACTTCTTTACAAGTCTATCCAGCAGCTAATTTGTTGAGCTTTATAAAGCATGATGCTCAACTAATCATTATCAATCCAGATCACGATGGAGGTAATTATGGAGGAAGAGCTATTTATGTAAAAGAAAACGCAACAACAGGCATGCAAAAAGTTTTTGATGTTTTGGTAAAAGAAGCAAAATAACAAAAGTGATTTTAAGAGTTCCAGAGGAGCGACATGTTTATGATAGAAACAAAAGATATAAGCAAATTCCTTAGTTTAGTACTAAGGCATACACCAGAAAAAATAGTCTTAACCCTAGATGAAAACGGTTGGGCAAATGTAGACGAACTCATTACACAATGTAATAAGTTTCATAAGAAATTAGATAGTACGCTACTCGATTATGTAGTAGAAAACAATGATAAAAAACGATTCGCTTTCAATGAAGACAAAACCAAAATAAGAGCTAGTCAAGGGCATTCCATTTCGGTTGAATTAGAATTAAAAGAAGTCGAACCCATTCATTTTCTATATCATGGAACAGTGGACAAATTCATACAAGCCATTCGAAAAGAAGGGTTGCAAAAAATGAGCAGACAACACGTGCATTTGAGTCAAGACAGAGAAACAGCCATAAAAGTGGGAAGCAGAAGAGGGAAACCTGTAATTTTGAGTATCAACGCACCAAAAATGTACCAAGACGGTTTCAAATTTTACATATCAGAAAACGGAGTTTGGTTAACCAATGAAGTACCAGTAGCGTACATTGAATTTTAAAGAGATGTTACAAGTTAAATTAGTTTACAGAGAAGAGGAATTAGGAACAGCTTGGAAAGAAGATTTCAAAGAGTGTCCAAACGTTACCATAATTGGTCAAGATATTTTAGAAGTCGAATGCGATGCTATTGTAAGTCCAGCCAATTCTTTCGGATTTATGGATGGCGGTTTGGATTTGCATCTTTCTGAAAAACTAGGCTGGCATTTACAAGAAGAATTGCAAGCGCAAATTGCACAATTAGATGAAAGAGAATTACTCATTGGAAAATCCATTACTTTAGCTACAGGAAATGAAAAAATTCCGTTTCTAATTTCTGCACCAACTATGCGTGTACCAATGAGCTTTAATATTGCCACTTCAGTAAATGCTTATTTAGCAATGAAAGCCATTTTAATTGCTTGCAAAAATAATGAAGCCATTAAAACAGTTGCAATTCCAGGATTGGCAACAGGATGTGGAAGAATGCCATTTCATATTGCATCTAATCAAATGTTTTTGGCTTATGACGAAATAATAAACGGAAATTATAAGGACTATCAAACCTTTGGAGATACTCAAAAATTTCAATATCGATTGAATGAAAATGGATTAATTTGGGATTATTAAAATGAAACAAAAAAGAACATTAGTTTTCGGAGACATTCATGGAGGATTAAGAGCTTTACAACAATTGTTTGAAAGAGCTAAAATCACTATTGATGATAGATTAATTTTTCTAGGAGATTACGTTGATGGTTGGAACGAATCAGCAGAAACAGTTCAGTTTTTAATAAAAACTGCTGAAAATCAAGAATGTATTTTTATTAGAGGAAATCATGATTTGTGGTGTGGAAGATGGTTGGAATTAGGAGCATCAAATCCTGTTTGGGAAGAACATGGAGGGAAATCAACCAAAGAGAGTTATTTAAAAACAGGTTATATAATTAACGAAAATCACAAGGTGTTTTTTCAGAACTTGAAAAATTATTATATACATAAAAACAGTAAGCTGTTCCTTCATGCAGGATTTACGTCTATTCATGGTGTTGAAAAAGAACAAAACGAGTCTGATTATTATTTTGATAGAACCTTATGGGAAACAGCAGTAGCTATGGATAAACATCTTAAAAAAACTAGTGAATTATATCCAAAGCGATTAAAACATTATAACGAAATTTATATTGGACATACTCCAACTATAAACTACGGTATTGATACCCCTATGAATAAAGCTAACGTTTGGAATATTGATACTGGAGCAGCTTTCATGGGGAAACTAACTTGTTTAGATATTGAAACGAAAGAATTTTGGCAAAGCGATGTAGTGCAAACATTATATCCAAATGAAAAAGGGAGAAATTAGATTAGACAAGAAAATCATTATTTATGATGATGTAAAAGAACTTTTACAAACGTATATTTGAGTTGAAATAACTAAAGAATAATAACAAGAAAACACATATATTTCAAAACTATAAAAACTATAAAAACTAAAAATATGAGTGACGATTTAAAACCAAGATTCGTTGACGCTTTACGAAGAAACAACGACCAAATAAGAGAAGACAGAGCCAAAGCCATAGCAGAAGACTCAGAACTCATTTATAAAAGACGCATTGAAGACATCGAATTAAAAATAAAACGATTAGAAAGAGAACAAGAAAGTTGTATCGACATCAGTCCATTAGACAAAAACAGTTTAACCTTTGCCGATTTCAATCCTGATACTTTTGTACAAAGAGACATTGAATTGTCTTTGAATATCAGAAACCTAAAAATCCAATTCGAAATAGCAAAAACAAGATACGAATACTTATTTGGTAAAACATTTTAATCATGGGAGGAACAAAATATAACTTTAGTGCACGGTTAAGTAAAGCAGCAAAAGAAGGATATGCTTCAAAAGCAGCTAATGAAATTTTTACACAGAACAAATTAAGAATGGCTCATGAGTCCATGAATCCTAATGGAGTAACCTTTAGAGAAGCTAGAGATTCTGAAGCAAATCCTAATTCGTACCCAATCATTTTAGGATTAGACGTAACAGGAAGTATGGGACATATTCCTCACGAATTAGTAAAAGAAGGTTTACCAAAACTAATGGGAGGAATTATAGATGGTGGCGTTCCAGATCCAGCACTTCTTTTCTTAGGAATTGGAGACCACGAATGCGATGGTTATCCGTTGCAGGTTGGCCAATTTGAATCGGGTGATGAAGAACTAGACATGTGGTTAACTAGAACCTACATTGAATCTGGTGGTGGTGGAAATGCAGGAGAAAGTTATTTATTAGCTTGGTACTTTGCAGCGTTTCATACAAAAATTGATGCTTTCGAAAAAAGAGGTCAAAAAGGACTATTGTTCACAATTGGAGATGAACCTAATTTAAAAGTGTTACCAGCTTCTGCTATCAAAGAGATTATGGGAAGTGGAGAACAAACGTATAGCGATTTAGAATTATTGGCTGAAGCCAAAAAACGATACGAAGTCTATCACATTAGCGTTTTGCATTCTACAAGAGCCCAATCGGCAGAAATTGGTTGGAAAGAAGTACTAGGAGAAAATTGTATTTCAGTAGAAGATTATAAAACTATTCCAGATGTGATTAAAAATATCATTTGTGAGAAGCATAAAATAAAATCAGGAAGAACAACTGAATCAACAGGAGATTTAAGTACTCCTGGAACAACAGGATTTGACCATATTGATATGTTATAAATGAAAAAAGCAAAAGTGGTTATTGGTTTAGGATTTGGAGACGAAGGAAAAGGTATCACAACCGATTTCCTTTGTAGCCAAAACCCAGAAGCTATAGTAATACGTTTTTCAGGTGGACAACAAGCCGCACATACAGTAATGTTAAACGAAAAAAAACACATACATTCTAGTTTTGCTAGTGGTGCTTTACGTGGTTTACCATCTTATTTTAGTGAACATTGTACTATTCATCCATCACTTTTGTATAATGAATTTCTAGAATTAAAGGAAAAAGAAGGAAATACAACACTATATATTCATCCGTTAGCCAAAGTAACCACGCCTTTTGATGTTTGGCAAAATCAAAATAACACTAAAAATTTAACGCACGGTTCTTGTGGAAAAGGAATTGGAGCAACTATGAAGCGCAATGAAGGTACGTACAAGTTATTTGCCATAGATTTAATAGGTCCGAAAGATTTTCTGATTGAAAAATTGAAAAATATAGCTTCTTATTATGGCATTTCTAATGATAATCAGTTACAAAATGAAGTAGTTTATTTCTTAGAGTGTATTGAAAAAATAGACTGGAAAATAACTACTTATGAAGTTTTAAATAATTATGAAACCTTTATCTTTGAAGGCAGTCAAGGCATTTTGCTAGATATGGATCATGGTGTGTTTCCTAATGTAACGTATGCGAACACAACTTCTAAAAACGCAATAGAAATTTGTAAGCAATTAGATATTCAAGATATAGAATTGTTTTATGTATCAAGATGTTACACTACTAGACATGGAAGTGGTTGGATGCCAAATGAAGAAAATATCCAATTGGTAAATAATGAAGAAGAAACCTGTGTGTACAACGAATATCAAAAAGAACTTCGATTTGGAAAACTAGACGAAGAGTTGTTACTTCACGCCTTGCGAATAGACCAAATATATTCAAATGCAACAAAAAATAATTTAGTACTAACGTGTTTGGATCAATACCAACAAGAAGTTGATTTTGATAAATTAAAGACTAAATTTGACGCGATTTATGGTTCTTACGCACCAGAATCTAAATTTTTTAAAATAATAAAGTAAGGAAATGGCAAATATTTATCCTAAAAAAGTTGAAAAATGACATACTTATTAAAATATTCCGATGTTTACGATGATTCGAGAAAAGACACAATAGAATATTTAAAAAATATTCCGTTTGAGGAAATTAAAAGAATAATTCCCTTTAAACACAACAATACATTAAGGTTAGATAATTTTTTTTCAGATAATGATATACAGGATAATGTTAATCAAAGAATCTCTAAACTAAAATATGAAGAGATAGATTTTATAAGTGACATTGGATATTTAAAAATAATTGAGATTATTCTTTCTCAAAATCAGAATTTAACAAATCAGAATATTGACATAAGTGAATTTGAAGAAAATATTTTTAAAGCTTTTCTATCAATCAATGAAGATTTAGAAGAAAAAGAAAATTTTGGACTTCAATATATAATGAACCTTGGAGAGATAAGTCCTGAAGAGAATTTTTCATATAGTATACTTTTAAATAAATTTATTTTAGCAGACACTGAATCTGATAAAAATAATGAAGACTTGATAAAATACATCTATTCTACAGTATATAAACTAGAAAAATTATTCGTTTTCCTTGGGAAGAAAGGATTAGAAGAATTAAAGAGAAATTTAATTACACAATTTAGTTTTAATGATGAGTCTGAACTAATACAAAATATACACCAATTACTATACACAATATTTATTGAGACTAAAATAAAGAATAGCAATGAATTTAAAGTGATAGAAGAAAAGGATATTTTGTTTTTTGATTCGTTAATTTCTGATAATGTTCAAATTGACGAAGATTTTAAAAAATTAAAAGAAAATCCAATTGTTAAACTCTCGGATAACCATTATACATATTTTGACTTCCTTTTTGTTGTAGATCGATTTTATAAAGGAATAAAGTTCAATATTATAAAAGCATTCAAAGATGACGTGAATCTTATTAAGGAGTATGGAGATTTCTTTTCATTTTACAATCTTGAATTTTCAGAAAAACATTTATTTCATTCTATTTGTGATGATATTTTTAAAAATGGAAATTATATCGTTTTAGAAAGAAAGGAAAAAGAAGAAAAATTTGAACCTGATTACTATGTAAGAAATAAAAAAAGTAATGATATATTTATATTTGAGTGTAAAGATGTCATGATTGCTGGAAAAGTAAAAGAATCTAGACATTTAGAGAAATTAATTAAGGCGCTAGAAGAAAAATTTATTACTCCCAAAGGTATTCAACAACTAACGTTACACATTGAAAAGATCATAAATAATGAATTTAAATTTGATAACAAACTAAATTACGGAAATTCAAATAAAATATATCCAATTTTGGTTTTATGCGAACGAATTTTTGATATTCACGGATTAAATTTTATTTTAAATGAATACTACAAAAAGCAAATAAGAGATAAATTAGGAATTAATTATGATTCAGCAAGAATTAAGGATTTAGTTATTATAGATATTGATACATTAATTTCTTCAAAAAATTATTTATTAAAAAATGATACAAATTTTCAAGAATGGCTTGATTTACATATTTCTGAAATGAACAAAAAATTTATTCCTTCAAACAGTCAAGACGAAAACCTATCTAAACTATTAAAATGCATTGCTCCATTTTCATGGCGAAAAAGAATAAATTTATCAGAAGAAATGTTAAATCAATTTACTAATTACAATAAAGCATAATTATATGAACCCATTACTATTAACCGACGGTTACAAAGTAGACCACAGAAGACAATATCCAAACGGAACAACCTTAGTCTATTCCAACTGGACGCCAAGAAAATCAAGGATTGAAGGTATTGATGAGGTTGTTTTCTTCGGTTTACAATATTTTATCAAAAAATACATACTAGAAGATTTTCAAACGCATTTCTTTAATAAACCAAAAGAAGAAGTAGCTAAAAAATATGCCCGTAGAATCAATAATTATTTAGGTGAAAACCAAGTTGGAATTCAACATATTGAAGATTTACACGATTTAGGTTATATTCCAATGGTATTTAAAGCTTTGCCGGAAGGAGTTTCTGTGCCTATTCGTACACCTATGTTCACGATGTACAATACAAAACCAGAATTCTTTTGGTTAACCAACTATTTTGAAACTTTATTATCAGCAGTGGTTTGGATGCCATGTAATTCGGCTACTATTGCGAAACAATACCGAAAAGTATTGGATAAATATGCTAATGAAACATCTTCGATCACCGAATTTGTAGATTGGCAAGCACACGATTTCTCTATGAGAGGAATGGCTGGAATTGAAGCAGCCGTAATTTCAGCAGCCGGACATTTATTGAGTTTTACAGGAACAGATACCATTCCAGCAATTGAATTTTTAGAAGAATATTATAATGCCAATTCAGATAAGGAATTAATAGGTGGTTCAGTAGCAGCAACTGAACATTCTGTTATGTGTATGGGAACAACCGAAGGAGAATATGACACTTTCAAAAGATTAATTTGCGAAGTCTATCCAAAAGGAATTGTTTCTATCGTTTCTGATACTTGGGATTTGTGGAAAGTACTAACGGATTATTTACCAAGATTAAAAGAAGAAATTATAAGCAGAGAAGGAAAAGTAGTCGTTCGCCCAGATAGTGGTGACCCAATTCTAATTTTATGCGGAAATCCAAACGGAAAATCCGAACAAGAACGAAAAGGTGTAGTAGAATTGCTTTGGGATACATTTGGAGGAACCACAAACGAAAAAGGCTATAAAGAATTGATTCCGCAAATTGGAGCGATTTATGGCGATAGTATTACAATTGAGAGAGCGACTCAAATTTGTGAAGAGTTAAAGAAAAAAGGATTTGCGTCTACCAATGTCGTTTTAGGAATTGGTTCGTTTACGTATCAATACAACACACGTGATACTTTTGGCTTTGCCATGAAAGCGACTTACGGAGAAGTAAACGGAGAAGGAAGAGCCATTTTTAAAGATCCCATTACAGATGACGGAACCAAAAAATCAGCAAAAGGCTTAATGAAAATCGATTTAATTGACGGAAATTATACCTTAACCGATAATGTTTCTTGGTATGAAGAACAACAAGGCGAAATGAAAGAAGTGTTCAGAGATGGGAAATTATTGATAGATCATCCTTTGGAAGATATTCGTAAAAGAGTGAGGTAATAAACAAAGAGTCTGATTTTAAAATCAGACTCTTTTATTTTGTGTAAAACAAATTATGTTCTATATATTTCCATACTTTAGGAGGAAGTATTGGAATAATATTTTTTCCGTTTTTAATATTTTTTCTAATAAAAGTAGATGATAATTCAATTACTGGAGCACCAATTCTGTGAATCTTAGGATGATTTACAAATTGATCGTCCATTTCTCCTGAATTTAATCTTGGATAAACATAAATGTCATGATTTTGAAGAATCACTTCATAGTTTTTCCATTTGTGTAGCGAATTCAAATTGTCTTCACCCATTATTAAAGAAAATTCATAGCTAGGATATTTTTCTTGTAAATGAGCCAAAGTATGCACCGTATAATTAGGTTGCGGTAATTTAAATTCAATATCAGAAGGTTTTATATGTGAATATTCTTCTGTTGCTAAATGAACCATGTGCAAACGATGATAGTCATCTAAAAGAGAACTTTTCTTTTTATGAGGATTATGAGGTGTAACAACCATCCATATTTCATCTAAATCCGAATGTTCAGCCATATGATTGGCAATAATTAAATGACCAATGTGAATAGGGTTAAAAGTCCCAAAGTATAATCCGATTTTCATATTGTTTCACAGAGTTTCACAGAGTTTTCGCTAAGTTTCACAAAGTCTTTGTGTATCTCTGTGCATCTTTACGAGGCTTTGTGTAATATTATTTTTGCAAAAAATTCTTGACCAACTGATATGCCTCTTCTTTTGCTGTATCTAAGTCATAATTCTTAATGATTTTGTCAAATTGTGGAGCAGTCGCTAATTCAACCGAAGCTTTTGCAATACGCATATTGATTTTGTCCTCACTTTCAGTAGATCGTAATTTTAACCTGCGTTTCAATTCGTCTACACTTGGAGGTTTTACAAAAACAGCTAGCGTTTCTTCAGGGAATTTGTGTTTAATACGTAATCCGCCCACAACATCAATGTCAAAAATAACATGTTTGCCTAAAGCCCAAATACGTTCTATTTCTGCTTTTAAAGTACCGTAGAAATTATCGGTATAAACTTCTTCCCATTCAATGAAGTCTTCGTCTTTAATGTGTTGTTTAAATTTTTCCCAAGAAATAAAATAGTAATCGGTTCCATCTATTTCTTGACCTCTTGGCTCACGAGTAGCACAAGAAATAGAGAACTCTAAGTTTAAATCTTCTTTTTCTAATAAATGTCTTACTATTGTTGTTTTACCTGAACCCGAAGGTGCAGAAAACACAAATAATTTTCCTTTAGTCATATTTTTAGTTATTAGTGATTGATAATTAGTAATTAGCAAAAGTCTTCATAAATCGACCAATTACTAACCACTAGTTACTAATTACTTTTATAGTACATTCAAAACCTGTTCTTTAATCTTTTCTAGTTCATCTTTCATCATTACAACTAATTTTTGCATTTCAGCATGGTTCGATTTAGAACCCATAGTGTTGATTTCTCTTCCCATTTCTTGAGTAATGAATCCTAATTTTCTACCATTAGCTTCGTTGCCATTTAATGTTTCTAGAAAATAATCTAGATGATTGTTTAAACGCACTTTTTCTTCAGTGATGTCTAATTTTTCTAGATAATAGATTAATTCTTGTTCAAAACGATTTTCGTCTACGTTCACTTTTAGTTCGTCAATAGCTATTTGTAAACGCTCTTTGATATTTTTTACACGTTCAGGATCCAAAATTAAAGCTTGATCCATGTACGAACGAATATTTGCTATTCGCAATTGGAACTCTTTTTCAAGTGAAGATCCTTCGTCTTTTCTAAAAGTAACAATGTTTTCTAACGCGTCGTTAATTACAAGTTTAATATCACTCCATTCTTTTTCATCTATCTCTTCGCGTTCAATTTTTAATGCATCTGGCATTCGAACAGCCATTTTCATTAATTCGGTAACATCAGCCTCAGGAAGAATTTCTTTCATCTGGTTAATGTATCCTTTTATAATTGGAGCATTTATTTTTGAAGAAGTCTCTTCTCCTGTGATTTCAATATATAAAGAAAAATCAACTTTTCCACGCTCTAGTTTCTGAGAGATTTCATTACGTAGACCTAATTCCATTTCCCTGTAAATAGAAGGCATTCTCATGTTTAAATCGAGTCCTTTGCTATTTAACGATTTTATTTCAACATTAATCTTTTTGTTTGGTAATTGTTTCGTAGCCTTACCAAAGCCTGTCATGGATAGTATCATATTTTACTTTAAAAAGATTTCAAAGATAAGAAATAGTGGTTAGTAATTTGTAATTAGAGAATAGTAATTTGATAATAGTATTGCTAGAAAACTAAAAAAAGATATTGATAATGGAATATTAATTGCTTGTTGCTTTCTTTTGTGTCACTAAATAAACACCTATGAATATTAAAACTGCAGATGTTATTTTGATTAAATTTAGTTCATCTTTACCTAAACTAATAGCAAAACTAGCTGCAAAAAGAGGTTGTAGATAGATAAAAACTGAAAGGGTTGTTGGTTTTAACTGCTTCATTGCCATTAAGTTTATTAAGTAGGCTAAAAACGTAGTAAAGAAAACAACAAATCCAATTTTGTAGTAAATATCAATAGGAATAGACTGCCATTCTATTGCGTTGAATTCAGAGTAACCGAAAGGAATTACGAAGAGTAAACCAAATGAATAAATCCATTTTATAAAAGTAAATGCATGATATTTAGAAATCAATTTTTTTACAATAATAAGATAAATCGCATACGAAAAGGCATTAGTAAAAACTAAAAAGTTTCCCCAATTTGCATTTGAACTGTTTCCAATAGATTTTCCGTAAAGAATCAAAATTGAAGTACCGGTTAGGCCAATAATTATTCCAATTACCTTTTTTATTTCAATTCGCTCTTTAATAAGAATTGCAGATAATATTAATACAATAATTGGAGCAGTAACCATTATTACCGATGCGCTAATTGGTGAAGTATAGCTTAGGCCTTTGAAAAAAGTTAGCTGATTAAAAGCAACTCCAAAAAAAGCAGCAGCCATAATTCTTGGGAAGTCTTTCTTGTCGATTTTTTCTTTTGGTGCAAAAAAAGTCAATAGCCAAAAAAGAATAGTAGCGCCAATACTCCTAATTAGAATAAAACCAAAGGGTTGTACATAGGTTGGCATTACGTCTTTCGCAATAGTAAACGTTGACCCATAAATCATTGCAACAAATGTAGCCCCTATTATAGCTAGGGTTCTTTTAGACATTTTCTAAGGTCTTCATTAATTTTAAAATATTGGGTTGTGAGTTTCCAATAAATATTTCGTTTTTAATGATAAAAACAGGGCGGCTTAAAAAAGTATAGTGTTCTAAAATTAATGCTTTATAGTCATTCTCAGTTAGCGTTTGGTTTTTTAAATTTCGTTGTTTGTATAATTGTGCCCTCTTACTAAACAACGCTTCATAACTACCAGAAAGTGAATGCATTTTTTCTAGAATCTCTTCGGTTAATGGGTCTTGTCTAATGTCATGAAAAACTAATTCAACGTCTTTAGGTAAAGATTTTATAATTTTTCTACAAGTATCGCAAGAAGCTAAATAGTAAATAGTATCCATTCTTTTTTTTACAAAAATACAAATTAGAAGCGAAAACCATTGTTTTTATTTGTATTCCATTTTCCTGCTGTTCACTTTATCTTATTCTCTTTCTGAAAAAAGAGAATAAGGATCCTGTTTCCGTCAGGGCTAATTGATGATTTTTCAGTTTTCTTTGCTGTGTCTTTTTTAGTATCTTCGTTAAAAATAGCTTTGTATGGAAACAACATTTGAAATTTGGAAAACAAGTAGGGAAACGTATTTAAATTTTTTAGAAAAATATTCTCTAGAACAGTTGAATAAAATACCAGAAGGGTTTAGTAATAATCTAATTTGGAATGTTGCGCATGTTCTAGTTTCTCAGCAGAAATTAGTGTATGCTTTGTCGGAATTGCCTTTAAATGTTTCTCAGGAATTGGTAGAAAAGTATCAAAATGGAACAAAGCCAGAAGGTTTTGTTTCTAGCGAAGAACTTGCTGAAATTAAAGACTTATTACTTTCAACTATTGTGAAAACTGAATTAGACTACAGCGAAGGTGTTTTTAAAACGTTTAATTCCTATCAAACAAAGACAGGTTTTTATATAGCTAATCTTCAAAATGCGTTCGAATTTAATAACTACCATGAAGGTATTCATCTTGGTGTAATGTTTCAGATCAAGAAGTTTCTTTAAGTTGTGTCTCTAGAGTGTGTAATATAAGATATAAAAAAGCCTTGAATAATTATTCAAGGCTTTTTTATATCTTTGTTTTCCAATCAGTTAATCTAAATAGTAAATGTATCCAAGATTAAACCAAATGTTCCAATCGTTTGCTTTATTTTCTTTATACAGTTCTGGGTTTTTTCTTAAACCGTCAACCCAATCAGAGAAATAATATTGCCATCTTAACTCGACAAATAAATCTGATAATTCAGTTAATTTATATCGTGTACCAACACTAGATACAACCGAAAAAGTACTTCCTCCCTCCGATGAATAACCGTCTGGTAAATACCTGTAATATGTTGTTTCAGGAGTTCCTAAAGGACCTAGTTCTGAGTAAGTATTGTTCTTGAAGAATGAAAAATGACCACCTAGCCCTATAAATGGAGCCCAAGCACCACTACGACTAGCTGTAAATTCTCTAACACTCCAAGGATAAAACTCTAATTGCATTCCTATATCAGTTACTTTAGTTTCTCCTTTCATAGATCTTAAAAGTAAACCGTAATTAGAATCTTTTTCAGCCCATTTTCCAAAATGTTCTAATTTTGTACTGTTGTATGATAATTCCGTTCTCAATTTAAAGTGATCATTGAAATAGGTGTCAGGAGTGTAACAATTACATTCTGCACCATAAGAAAAATTTAAATAGTGTACTAAACCAACAGCAAAACCTGTGTTTCCCATGTTTGTCTCAAAATCATTTCTTACACCAAAATCAGATTGAAAAGCTACACCACCAACGAAAGCTCCTATCTCGTGAGAAAACCCTCTCTGTGCATTTGAAGAAAAAGATGCAAGAAGGGTTAATAAAAGTAGGGGTTTTATTATTTTAGGCATTTTAAAGTATTTTCATTAGTAACAACAAATATATGAAAACTAAACTCACATGAAAATTTTTTTTATTTTTTTCGTTAAAAAAAATCTAAAACAGGTCTAGAGAGATATTTTTTTGTCAAAAAAAAGATCTTGTGATTTAATAAAATGTATATTTGTTCCGCAAAACGAAAACGTTTTCATTAATTTTAATGAGGCGTATATTAAAGCAAATTTAAACCAAAATATCATGAAAGAAAGTGTAGCATCTTTTATTGAAGCTGTAGCTAAAAGAAATTCAAATGAGCCTGAGTTTATGCAGGCAGTTAAAGAAGTAGCTGAAACAGTTATTCCTTTTATTGAAGAAAATAAAAAATACCAAAACAAAATGCTTTTAGAGCGTATGGTAGAGTCGGAAAGAGTAATCATGTTTAGAGTGGTATGGCAAGATGATGCTGGAAATACTCAAGTTAACAGAGGTTATCGTATTCAAATGAACTCAGCTATAGGTCCATATAAAGGAGGGATTCGTTTTCATCCTTCTGTGAATTTAAGCATTTTAAAATTCCTTGCTTTTGAGCAAACATTTAAAAATAGTTTAACTACATTGCCAATGGGTGGTGGAAAAGGAGGAGCTGATTTTGATCCAAAAGGAAAGTCAGAAAATGAAATAATGCGTTTTTGTCAAGCTTTCATGACCGAGTTATCTAAACACATTGGAGCTAATACAGATGTTCCTGCTGGAGATATTGGTGTTGGTGGAAGAGAAGTAGGTTTTATGTTCGGTCAATATAAAAGATTAAGAAATGAATTTACAGGTGTTTTAACTGGTAAAGGGATTTCTTTTGGAGGTTCGCTAATCCGTCCTGAAGCTACAGGATATGGTGATGTGTATTTTGCGCAAAGTATGTTGGCTACTAAAGGACAAAGTTTTTCTGGTAAAACTGTTGTTGTTTCAGGTTCTGGTAATGTTGCTCAATATGCTGCAGAAAAAGTTATTGAATTAGGTGGTAAAGTGGTTACTTTTTCTGATTCTGCTGGTTATATCTATGATGAAGCAGGTATCGATTCTGAAAAATTAGCTTATGTAATGGAAATTAAAAACGTAAACTACGGAAGAATTAGTGATTATGTTAATAAATATCCAAATGCTAAATATGTTGCAGGAAAACGTCCTTGGGAAGTTAAATGTGATATTGCTTTACCGTGTGCAACTCAAAATGAGTTAAATGAAGATGAAGCAAAAATGTTAATCGCAAATGGATGTATCTGTGTAGCAGAAGGAGCAAATATGCCTTCTACGCCAGAAGCTGTTGAAGTTTTCCAAAACGCAAAAATATTATTTGCTCCAGGTAAAGCTTCTAATGCAGGAGGTGTTGCAACATCTGGGTTAGAAATGTCACAAAATTCATTGCGTTTAAGCTGGACAAGTGAAGAAGTTGATGAAAAATTAAAAGGAATTATGTCGAACATTCACGAAGCATGTGTTAAATATGGTAAAGATTCAACAGGATATGTTGATTATGTGAAAGGGGCAAATATTGCTGGATTTGTTAAAGTAGCAGATGCTATGTTGGCACAAGGAGTAGTTTAATTTAGCTTTTAATACTAAAATATAAAAAGAGGTTTTCAGAAATGAGAATCTCTTTTTTTATTTTAAATTATACCTAAACAAGTTTTTGAGCGTTTATCTTATATTTGTATAAATTTAGAACTAATGAAGTTTAAATATATTGTAATATTATTTTTTTTAAATCATTTACTTTTTTCACAAGGAAATCAACTTTGGAAGGGTTACTTCTCATATAATGAAATTGTTGATGTAGAAGCATCTTCAAACACTGTATTTGCAGCAACTGAAAATGCGATTTTTAGTAAAAATAATAGTGATGGAAATGTTGATATTTTGAATTCAGTGAATGGATTTAAACCAGAATCGATTACTGCGATCCATTATTCTGAGGAATTTGATAAAAAAATTGCAGGAAACTTAAATGGCTTGATTTTGATTTCTGATGGAGAGGGAAATACACAGATAAAAGTTGATATTATTGAAGAGGTTCCAGTTGCTCCAAATAAAAAGAGAATTAATGATATATATGAGCATAATGGTAAGGTTTATATTGCTACCGATTATGGGATTTCAGTTTTAAATTTAGTTACTTCAGAGTTTATAAGTACATACTTCATTGGTCCGTCTGGTCAAGAAACAGAGGTTTTCCAGACGACTGTCTTGAATGATGAAATATATGCTGTTACAAGGCAATATGGAATTCGAAAAGCTAGTTTGTCAAATCAGTTTTTATATGACTTTAATCAGTGGCAAACTTTTGATGGAGGATTTTGGTCAGGGATAGTAACTTTTAATGATGAGATTGTAGCAGTTAATACTAATAGTATAAGTTACAGATATAGCGGTGGTTCATTTCAACAAATTTTAAATCATGTTCAGCAAGGAAAGAACATAAAAACAAATGACGGTAAATTGATAATTACTACCCAAAATCATGTATATGTTTTAAATGATCAATTTATTCAGTTGGCTCATATTACTAATATTCCAAGTTATAATGTTGTTTTTTCTGCAGCTAATGTAGTTGGTGATGAGTTGTTTATAGGGACAGGCAAAGATGGTTTGTTTGTTACGAGTCTTTTGAGTTCTACTTCATTTGAAAATATTTCTCCAGATGGACCAGTGAGGAATTATATTTTTAGGGTTAAGAAAACTGTCGATAAATTATGGGCAGTTTATGGAGGGTATACTCTTCCTTTTGTGCCTATTTTGAATGATTACGGAATAAGTTATTTTCAAAAAAATAATGGTTGGACTATATTACCTTTCGATACATTATTAGGTGCAAAGTGCTTTACATCTATAGAAAGTAATCCAAATAATGTTAATGAAGTATTTTTTAGTTCTTATTATTCAGGGCTTTTAAAAATTAAAAATGATGAGGTAACGCTTTTTGATAATACGAATACAGGTATGAATGGTTTAGAGCCAATAGTAGGTAGTAGTGTGAATAATATTTATGATGGTTCTATAAGGGTAAATAGTCCTGTATTTGATAAAGAAGGTAATCTCTGGATGACAAGTGCTTTTGTAACAAACGGGTTGAAAGTTATGCGTACAAATGGTCAATGGCAGTCGTATGAATTTTCAAGTATATTGGGGCAAGCTCAAGTGTCAAGATTTGCGCCAATTAGTATTGATAAAAATGGTACAAAATGGTTGCCGACTCGTAATGATGGATTACTTGGGTTTAATGATAAGCTTAATAATAAGTCTATTGTTGTTGATGATATGTCAGGATTACCATCAACAATAGTTCAGTGTGTAGAGATTGATAATAGAAATCAGCTCTGGATCGGTACCTTTAAAGGATTAAGGGTGATTTCGAGTGTTGATCGATTTGTTTCTGAAAATATGTTGTCAGCAACTGCAATTATAATTCAAGAAGGCGATTTGGCTCAGGAGCTTTTTTATCAACAGTCAATATTGGATATAAAAGTAGATGGCGCAAATAGGAAATGGGTTTCAATTGCTGATGGTGGTGTGTTTTTGGTTTCTTCTAATGGACAGCAAACAATTCATAGATTTACGAATAGTAATTCTCCCTTGCCAAGTGATAATGTTAATGATATTGAAATTGATGAAGTTACTGGTGAAGTCTTTTTTGCAACAGATAAGGGTATGGTTTCCTTTTTAGGAACTTCAACGAAACCGAGTGATGATTTAGCTAATGTTTATGTATATCCTAATCCAGTAAGACCAGAGTTTAATGGAACAATTAAGATTGCTGGTTTGACAGACAAAGCAAATGTTAAGATTACAGATGTTGAAGGTAACTTAGTTTATGAGGTAACTTCCGCAGGAGGTACGATAGAGTGGGATACAAGTGCTTTTGGAGGGTATAAGGTAGCGTCTGGAGTTTATATGGTTTTTATAACTTCTCAAGATGGCTTAGATTCGACAGTTAAAAAAGTAATGATAATAAGATAATGATTAGTATTAATTCCAATAGTTTTGATTTTATAAGATTTTTTTTTGCATTTAATGTTTTACTTGCACATCTTAAAGAATTGTCACAATCTGATGACCTTTTGTTTTTAGGGCATTTTTCTAATTCATTTATAGCGGTAAATGGTTTCTTCGTTATTAGTGGTTTTTTAGTTGCAAAAAGTTATACCAATACACCTTCTTTGAGAACCTATTTTTTGAAAAGAATAAAAAGAATTTTACCGGCTTATGTGTTTGTTGTTTTATTTTCAATATTCTTTTTTTCTTTTTTTTCAAAATTTGATTTTTTTCAATACTTTACTGACCCTCAATTGTTTGAGTATTTAGGGTGGAATATGATTTTTCTGAATTTTATGCAACCGTGTTTGCCTGCTTTATTTGATAATACAATTATTTGTGCTGTAAATGGTTCCCTTTGGACAATTAAAGTTGAAGAAAGTTTTTATTTTTTTCTACCTTTATTATTCTTTTTTATAAAGAGAAGTAATAAACCAATATTAATTTTAATAATAGTTTATATATTTTCAATATTGTATTTTTATTTTTTTAAATCATATCTTGGTATGCCTCTTATAGCAAAACAATTACCAGGTGTTTTGTCATATTTTTCAACAGGTATTTTTTTGTTTTTGTATTTAAAGATATTAATTAGGTATAAAATACAATTACTGCTATTTTCAATTTTTGTGTTTATTTTTTCAATTAAGTTTTCTGTTTTTTTTCTTTACCCAATATCATTTGGTTTTGTGGTAATTTTGTTAGCTTATTCATTGCCCTTTTTTAATAATTTTGGAAAATATGGTGATTTTACATTTGGTTTGTATATCTGTCATTTTCCAATAATTCAATTGTTTAAACAATTAAATTATTTTGAGATATACAATCCATTTTATATTGGTTTTTTAGTTGTGATTTTGTCTTTATTATTCTCAATTTTTTCTTGGTTTGTAATTGAGAAAAGATTTTTAGATAGATATAAGAAAACTGCTGTAAAATAATGCTAGTTAAAACAAAAGCAATAGTAATTTCGTCTTTAAAGTATCAAGAAAAAAGCTTGATTGTGAAATGTCTAACAAAATCAGATGGGATTAAATCATATTTTGTAAATAACGCATTTACAGGAAAAAATAATAAGCAGAAAAATTCTTTGTTTCAACCGCTTAATCAAATTGAGATTGAAGCAAATCATAAAAATAAAGGAACACTAGAGCGATTTAAGGAAATAAAGATCATAAATCCTTATCAGAGTATTTATTTGAATATTGAGAAAACAACAATTACACTTTTTCTTTCAGAAATACTTCATAATATACTGAAAGAGGAAGGTAAGTCGGAAGAACTGCATTTGTTTTTAGAAGTAGCTTTACAGTGGTTTGATAATCATGATGAAATAGCTAATTTTCATCTAATTCTATTACTTCAGATAACGAAATACCTAGGAGTGTATCCGCAAAACAACATAGAAGCGAATATTTTTTTCGATATATCTGAAGGTATTTTTGTGTCTTCTCAAACAATTAGTGCTTTGTCTTTTGAAGAAACTACATTGTTTAAAAGGTTGATGAATCTAAAATTAGATGATAATCAGAAGGTTTTTTCTGTATCACAAAGACAATTGTTGCTTAAAATATTAATGCAATATTACAGTTTTAATATCGAAAATTTCAGACAGCCAAAATCACTTCAAGTTTTGAAAGAAGTTTTTTCTTAATGATATTAAATTTTATCTTGTTTTCTTCTACTCTTTTTTATTTAAAAAACCATACAATTATTTGAAATTTAGTATTTTCGCATCTTTGATTATAGAAAGCAATAAAATGAGCACAAAATTTACTGAATACAAAGGACTTGACTTGCCAAAAGTCGCGTCAGAAGTACTAGATTTTTGGAAAGAAGAAAACATCTTTGAAAAAAGTGTTACAACTAGAGAAGGAAATCAACCTTATGTTTTTTTTGAAGGACCTCCTTCTGCAAATGGATTACCTGGTATTCACCATGTAATGGCTCGTGCTATTAAAGATATTTTTTGCCGTTATAAAACTCAAAAAGGATTTCAAGTTAAGCGTAAAGCAGGTTGGGATACTCATGGTTTGCCTGTGGAGTTAGGTACAGAAAAAGAACTAGGTATTACAAAAGAGGATATAGGAAATAAAATTTCTGTTGCAGAGTATAACGAAGCATGTAAGAAAACCGTTATGCGTTATACAGATGTTTGGAATGACTTAACTGAAAAAATGGGTTATTGGGTAGATATGGAAGATCCATATGTTACTTATAAATCCAAGTATATGGAAACGGTTTGGTGGTTGTTAAAACAAATTTACAACAAAGATTTATTGTATAAAGGATACACTATTCAACCTTATTCTCCAAAAGCGGGAACAGGTTTGTCTTCACATGAAGTAAATCAACCAGGTTCGTACAGAGATGTTACAGATACAACTATTGTTGCTCAGTTTAAAGCGATTGAAGAAACATTGCCAAGTTTTCTTCAAGGTTTTGGAGTAGTGCATTTCATGGCTTGGACAACAACACCTTGGACTTTACCAAGTAATACAGCCTTAACTGTTGGTCCAAAAATTGATTATGTTTTAGTAAAAACGTTCAATCAATATACTTTTGAACCTGTAAATGTTGTTTTAGCTAAAAATTTAGTTGGGAAACAGTTTAATAAAAAATATTTTGAATCTTCAGAATCAAGTGATTTTGAGAATTTTAAAGAAGGAAATTATAAAACCCCTTTTAAAGTTTTAGCAGAGTTCAAAGGAGCTGATTTAGTGGGTATTCGTTATGAACAATTAATGCCGTTGGCTTTGCCAAATGATAATCCAGAAAATGCTTTTAGAATAATTTCAGGTGATTTTGTTACTACAGAAGATGGAACTGGAATTGTGCACACTGCTCCTACTTTTGGTGCTGATGATGCTAAAGTGGCTAAAGAGGCAAACCCAGAAATTCCACCAATGTTAGTTAAAGATGCTAATGATAATTTGGTGCCATTGGTAGATTTACAAGGAAGGTTCATTCAAGGTTTAGGTGACTATTCTGGTAAATATGTTAAGAATGAATATTATAATGATGGAGAAGCTCCAGAGCGTTCCGCAGATGTGGAAATTGCCATCCAATTAAAAGAAGAAAACAAAGCCTTTAAGGTTGAGAAATATGTACACAGTTATCCTCATTGTTGGAGAACTGATAAGCCAATTTTATATTATCCTTTAGATTCTTGGTTTGTTAAAGTGACGGAGGTTAAAGAACGTATGTTCGATTTAAACGAAACGATCAACTGGAAGCCAAAATCTACTGGAGAAGGACGTTTTGGGAATTGGTTAAAAAACGCAAATGATTGGAACTTGTCTCGTTCTCGTTATTGGGGAATTCCTTTGCCTATATGGAGAAATGAAGAAGGTACAGAGGAAGTTTTAATTGGTTCTGTCGAGGAATTATATAACGAAATTGAAAAATCGATTGTTGCTGGTTTTCAAAAAGAAAATCCTTTCAAAGGATTCGAAATTGGAAACATGACTGAAGAGAATTATGATTTAGTAGACTTACATAAAAATGTAGTAGATGAGATCATATTGGTGTCTGAATCTGGAAAACCAATGAAACGCGAAAGTGATTTAATTGATGTTTGGTTTGATTCTGGTTCTATGCCGTATGCGCAATGGCATTATCCATTTGAGAATAAAGAAAAAATTGATGGAAATCAAGATTTTCCAGCTGATTTTATTGCGGAAGGTGTTGATCAAACGAGAGGATGGTTCTATACTTTGCATGCAATTGCAACGCTAGTTTTTGATAAGGTTGCTTATAAAAACGTTGTGTCTAATGGGTTAGTGTTAGATAAAGAAGGGCAGAAAATGTCTAAACGACTTGGTAATGCGGTTGATCCTTTTACGACACTTGCAGATTATGGACCTGATGCAACAAGATGGTATATGATTTCTAATGCAAATCCTTGGGATAACTTAAAGTTTGATATTGAAGGTGTTGCGGAAGTAAGAAGAAAGTTTTTTGGAACCTTATATAATACATATTCATTCTTTGCGTTATACGCTAATATTGACTCGTTTAATTATTCAGAGGATGAAGTTCCTTTGGAGGAAAGACCAGAGATTGATCGTTGGATTTTGTCTGAATTACATACTTTAATTAAGTTTGTTGATGAAGCTTATGCAGATTATGAACCGACAAAAGCATCACGTGCAATTTCAGACTTTGTTCAGGAGAATTTGAGTAATTGGTATGTGCGACTATGTAGAAGACGTTTTTGGAAAGGTGAATATGGTACAGATAAGATTGCTGCCTATCAAACATTATATACTTGTTTGGTGACAGTTGCTAAGTTAGCAGCTCCTGTAGCTCCTTTCTTTATGGATAAACTTTACAAAGATTTAACAGCTACAACACAGTTAGAAAATTTTGACAGTGTACATTTGGCTGAATTTCCAAAATCGGTTGAAAAGTTTGTTGATAAATCTTTGGAAAGCAAAATGACAAAAGCGCAAACAGTTTCATCTCTTGTTTTATCATTGCGTGCGAAAGAGAAAATAAAAGTGCGTCAGCCATTGCAAAAGGTAATGATTCCAGTGCTTGATGAAAGACAAAGGCTTGAGATTGAAGCTGTGTCAGATTTGATCAAAGCGGAGGTTAATGTTAAAGAAGTTGAGTTGTTAGATGATGCATCTGGTGTTTTGGTGAAGCAAATTAAACCAAATTTTAAAGCTTTAGGGCCACGTTTTGGTAAGGATATGGGATTGATTTCCAAAGAGATACAAGAGTTCAATCAAGAACAGATTGCTATTATTGAAAAACATGGTGAAATTGTACTTGAAATATCAGGAAAAATTGTTAATTTAACAACCGAAGATGTGGAGATTTCTTCACAAGATATTCCTGGTTGGTTGGTTGCAAATGCAGATGGAGTAACGGTAGCATTAGATATTACAATATCAGATGAATTGCGTAATGAAGGTGTAGCTAGAGAATTAGTAAATAGAATTCAAAATATAAGAAAAGATTCTGGATTTGAAGTAACAGATAAAATTAAGGTTCAAATACAAAAAAATGATATTATCGAACTGGCTGTTAAAGAGAATGAGGTTTACATCAAATCGGAAACATTAACAAATGAACTCGTTTTTGTAGAAGAATTAAAAAGTGGTACAGAAATTGAGTTTGATGAAGTAAAAACAAAGATATTAATATCAAAGTAGAATAGTTTAGTTGCTTTTTCTATTTAGATGTTAGATTAATAACCTTAATATTTTAGAAATTATGGTAGAGGATACATTAAAGTACTCAGACGCTGACTTAGCAGAATTCAAAGTGATTTTGTTGAAGAAAATAGAAAAAGCACAAGCTGATTTAGATTTAATTAGAAGTGCTTATATGAATGATTTAAATAATGGTACAGATGATACATCACCTACATTTAAAGCTTTCGAAGAGGGTAGCGAAACTATGTCTAAAGAGGCAAATTCTCAATTAGCTATTCGTCAAGAAAAATTCATTAGAGATTTAAAAAATGCACTATTCCGTGTTGAAAATAAAACATATGGAATATGTAAAGTAACGGGTAAACTTATTAGTAAAGAACGCTTAAAAGTAGTTCCACATGCTACAATGAGTATAGAAGCAAAGAATTTACAACGTTAATCTTTATATAAAATTTAAAAAACGCTCCTAATGGAGCGTTTTTTGTTTATTAAAATCATTATTTTTGTTCAAATTTTTAAAAGAATGTCATTAAAGAAAGCCTATTTTTTAGTAGCCCTAATATTATTAGTAGATCAAATTTCTAAAATTTATATTAAAACTCATTTTTATATTGGAGATTATATAAAGGTTTTTGATTTAGATTGGTTTCGAATTCATTTTATTGAGAATGAAGGTATGGCATGGGGCGCAGTCATTCCTGGAGAGTATGGTAAACTTGCGCTTACGTTGTTTAGGCTTATTGTTGTGCCAGGGATAGCTTGGTGGCTATGGGACGCAATAAAAAAAGAACAGTCTAATTATTTAATTACTGCTATTGCTTTAATACTAGCGGGTGCTATTGGTAATATTATAGATTCAGTTTTTTATGGTGTAATATTTAATGAGAGTAATGGTCAAATTGCAACAATGTTTTCTGATGAGCCTTATGGAACTTGGTTTCATGGGAAAGTAGTTGATATGCTTTACTTTCCTTTTTGGGAAGGTAAATTGCCGGAATGGTTGCCTTTCTGGGGTGGAAATGACTTTTCTTTTTTTAATGCCATTTTTAATATTGCGGATATGGCTATATCAACAGGTGTAGGAATTTTAATTGTTTTTAATAAAAGAGCATTTGCGAAATAATAGCTAATTTAATTAATTGGCTAAATCTATAAATTAAACCTTTAATCTTTTAAAGGAAATTTTTATCTTTGCACCTTATTTCAAAAAGGATATAATGAATAAATTACTAATAGTTGGTACAGTAGCTTTTGACGCTATTGAAACACCTTTCGGGAAAACGGATAAGATTTTAGGAGGAGCTGCAACATATATCGGATTGTCGTCTTCATTTTTTAATGTAGATGCAGCAATTGTGTCTGTTGTAGGGGAAGATTTTCCTAAGGAATATTTAGATTTATTAGAGAATAAAGGTGTAAACATTGAAGGGGTTGAAATTGTAAAAGGAGGAAAAACTTTCTTTTGGAGTGGAAAATACCACAATGATTTAAATTCTAGAGATACATTGGTTACAGAGCTTAATGTGTTGGCTGATTTTAAACCTGTTGTTCCTGATGCGTATAAAGATTCTGATGTAGTTTTATTAGGAAACTTGCACCCATTAGTTCAGTCTGGAGTTTTAGATCAAATGGCAGTAAAACCAAAATTGATTGTTTTAGATACAATGAATTTTTGGATGGATTGTGCATTGCCAGAATTAATGGATGTGATTAAGCGTGTTGATGTAATTACAATTAATGATGAAGAAGCGCGTCAGTTATCTGGTGAATATTCTTTAGTAAAAGCAGCAGAGAAGATTCATGCAATGGGACCAAAGTATGTGGTGATTAAAAAAGGAGAGCATGGTGCTTTATTGTTTCAAGGTAAAGAAGTGTTCTTTGCGCCAGCATTACCATTAGAAGAAGTGTTTGATCCAACAGGTGCTGGAGATACTTTTGCTGGAGGTTTTGCAGGGTATATTGCTCAAAGTGAAAATATTTCTTTTGATAATATGAAAAATGGTATTATCTATGGTTCTAATTTAGCTTCATTCTGTGTGGAGAAATTTGGAACCGAAAGAATGGAAAAACTAAAAAAAGAGGATGTGCTTTCTCGTTTGAAACAATTTAAAGCATTGACTCAGTTCGAAATAGAATTGGATTAAATATTTATGCCTCGATTTTCGGGGCATTTTTAATATAAGTTTCATTGACTTAACTATAACAACAAAAACAACACAACAACTTTATGAGCGACGCTATTAAACATGAATGTGGTATTGCCTTCCTAAGACTCTTAAAACCGTTAGAATATTATAAAGAGAAGTACGGCTCTTCTTTTTATGGAGTTCAAAAAATGTATCTCTTAATGGAGAAACAACATAATAGAGGTCAAGATGGTGCTGGTTTGGCAAGTATAAAACTAGATGTTAATCCTGGAGAACGATATATAAGCAGAGTGAGGTCTAATGATTCTCAGCCAATAAAGGATATATTTTCGCAGATCAATGAGAGGATAAGTACAGAGCTTGAAGAGAATCCAGAATACTTAAATAATGTTGCACTTCAAAAAGAAAAAATTCCTTACATAGGCGAATTGTTTTTAGGGCACGTGCGTTATGGAACCTTTGGGAAAAATAGTATTGAGAGTGTTCATCCATTCTTGCGTCAAAATAATTGGATGCATAGAAATCTAATTGTTGCAGGAAATTTTAACATGACAAATGTTAAAGAATTGTTTCAGGATTTGGTTAACTTAGGACAACATCCTAAAGAGTTAGCAGATACGGTTACAGTAATGGAAAAAATTGGCCATTTCTTAGATGATGAAGTAACAGGATTGTATCAGGATTGTAAAAATGAAGGTTTTAGTAAGAAAGATGCATCCTCAATTATTGCAGAACGTTTAAATATTCCAAGAATTTTAGAAAGAGCTTCTAGAAATTGGGATGGTGGTTATGCTATGGCAGGTTTGTTAGGGCATGGAGATTCGTTTGTTATGCGTGATCCAGCAGGAATTAGGCCTGCATTTTATTATAAAGATGATGAAATCGTTGTTGTGGCTTCTGAAAGACCAGTAATTCAAACGGTTTTTAATGTTCCTTTCGATGCTGTGCAAGAATTAGAACCAGGAAATGCTATAATTGTTAAGAAAAATGGAGATGTTTCTATAAATGAGATTAGAACGCCATTAGAAAAGAAAGCCTGTTCATTCGAGAGAATCTATTTCTCAAGAGGAAGTGATTCTGAAATATATAAAGAGAGAAAAGAATTAGGGAAGTTGGTTTTTCCATCTGTATTAAAATCAATTAATAACGATACTGATAATACGGTTTTTTCGTTCATTCCTAATACAGCAGAAACATCATTCTACGGAATGGTTGAAGCTGCAAATGATTTTTTGAATCAAAGAAAAATACAATCTATTTTAGAAAGTAAAGATGGCTTGTCTGAAGAGAAATTACAAGAAATACTTTCTGTAAAATTGCGTTCTGAAAAAGTTGCTATAAAAGATGCTAAGTTGCGTACTTTTATAACAGAGGATAGCAGTAGAGATGACTTAGTTGCTCATGTGTATGATGTTACTTATGGTGTGGTTAAGCCTACAGATAATTTAGTGATTATAGATGATAGTATTGTTAGAGGGACAACCCTAAAACAAAGTATTATCAAAATGATGGATAGATTAAATCCTAAGAAAATCGTTGTAGTCTCCTCTGCGCCACAAATTAGGTTTCCAGACTGTTATGGTATAGATATGGCTAAGCTGGAAGGACTAGTTGCTTTTAAAGCGGCTTTAGAGTTGCTTAAGGAAAGAGATTTGTATCATATTGTTGATGAAGTTTATTTAAAATCAAAAGCACAAGAAAGTTTTAAAGATGCAGATGTAGTTAATTATGTGAATGAGATATATGCTCCATTTACAGATGAAGAAATATCAGCGAAAATTTCACAAATGTTAAAACCAGAAGATACAAAGGCTGAAGTTGAAATTATTTACCAAAATGTTGAAAATCTTCATAAAGCATGTCCTAAGAATTTAGGAGATTGGTATTTTACTGGGGATTATCCAACAGCAGGAGGAAATAGAGTTGTAAATAGAGCATTTATGAATTTTTATGAAGGTAAAAATGCACGTGCCTATTAGTAAATTAAACTGCTCAACGTTTTTTTTTACCATTCAACAATTTTTTTATTTACACAAATAAAATCTACACTACTTTAGTACTACCAGAAAATTAGTAGGTTAAGTTTTATGGTAGATTTGGGGCAAAAAGGGTGAAAGTAAAATTTCACCTTTTTTATTTTATATACTTTCGTAAAATGAGCAAAGATGCTCTGAAATAGCAATTCATCGTTTTTTTTTGTTGTTCAACAATTTTTTTATGTTTACATATAAAATCTGTACTACTTTAGCGCTACCAGAAAATTAGTAGGTTAAGTTTTATGGTAGATTTGGGGCAAAAAGGTGGAAGAGATTTCACCTTTTTTTTATTTTAAAAGTATAAAAAAGAGCGTATTCTGTGAAGAATGCGCTCTTTTTTTATTATGTTAAGTAAAGATTACTTTTCTGATGTAAATCTTCTTGTAACTTCTGTCCAGTTAATTACATTGAAAAATGCATCAACATAATCTGGTCTTCTGTTTTGGTAGTTTAAGTAATATGCATGTTCCCAAACATCTAATCCTAAGATAGGAGTTCCGCTACAACCAATTCCTGGCATAAGTGGATTATCTTGATTTGCAGAGCTACATACTTCTAGTTTTCCACCTTTGTGAACACATAACCAAGCCCAACCAGAACCAAAACGAGTTGCAGCAGCTTTAGAAAATTCTGCTTTAAAAGCATCAAAAGAACCAAAAGCGGCATCTATTGCAGTAGCAAGTTCTCCAGTAGGTTTTCCACCACCGTTAGGTGACATAACTGTCCAAAAAAGATTGTGATTGTAATATCCACCACCGTTGTTTCTAACAGCTCCGTTGTTAAGATCTAAATTGATTAAGATGTTTTCAATAGTTTTTCCTTCTAAATCAGTTCCAGCAACAGCATTGTTTAAGTTTGTTGTGTAGCCGTTATGATGTTTAGAATGGTGTATTTCCATTGTTCTAGCATCAATATGTGGTTCCAATGCATCGTATGCATAAGGTAATTTTGGTAATTCAAAAGCCATAATATTATTTTTTATTATTAGTATTAGCGAATCCAAATTTATACATTTAACTTTGGATTAAAAAATAGATTGTTCTTATAGAGCGATAATTAAGATAAATAAACATTTGGAAAAAGCTGCTTTTACTCTGTATGATGCCTCTGCAGGATCTGGAAAAACATATACCTTGACTAAAGAATATTTAAAAATATTGTTTTTGGCAAGTTCAGACGATGCTTATAAACGTATTTTGGCTATCACTTTTACAAATAAAGCAGTTGAAGAAATGAAATCTAGAATTGTAGATAGCTTATATGAATTTTCAAAAAATGATTCTTCAGACAAAGCTTTAGAGGTTCTAAAAGCAATTAGTAGAGAAACGGGTTTAAGTATTACAACCCTTAAAGATAAATCTAAAGCAATAATTAAAAATATAATTCATAATTATGCTGCATTTGGAATATCTACAATAGATAAATTTACGCATAAAGTGATCCGGTCTTTTGCTCAAGATCTTAATTTGCCGCCAAATTTTGAAGTAAGTTTAGATACGGACTCTATTCTTCAAGAAGCAGTTGATTTAGTTATCTCTAAAGTGGGAGAAGATAAGTTTTTAACACAATTGCTAATTGATTTCACGCGGGATAAAACGGATGAAGATAAAAACTGGGATATTTCTCGCGAACTAGTTGAAGTTTCTAAACTCCTAGTAAATGAAAACGATGTTAATGAGATAAATGAGTTTGAGACAAAATCATTTGAAGACTTCTCAGTTATAAAAGAGGTTTTAAAGAAGAAAATAAAAGAGTTTGAAGAAGAAAATAAAGTTGTTGCTTCAAAATGTTTGCTTTTGATTTCTGATTCAAATATTGATCTAGCTTCTTTTTCGAGAAAAACTTTTCCAAATCATATTGAGAAAATAGAATCAAATACGCTATCAGTAAAAGATAATTATAAGTATTTGTCTTTTGAGGATATTGCTATAAATAAAACAGCTAAAGATAAAGCCGTGATAGAAAGTGTTTCTGGTGATTTACTGGTTCTTCTAAATCATGCCTATTATAATATTGCTAAAATGTCATTTTATGAAGCTTTTTTGCAAAATATAAATCCACTTTCGCTTTTAAATACAATAAATCAAGAATTTAAAAAAATTCAGCAAGAGCAAAACATCTTGTCGATTTCAGATTTCAATAAGATTATTTTTAATGAAATTCAAAACCAACCAGCTCCATTTATTTATGAACGCTTAGGAGAAAAGTACCGTCATTTTTTTATCGATGAATTCCAAGATACTTCAATCATGCAATGGCAAAATTTAGTTCCGCTAATTGATAATGCACTTTCTAGTGAGGATAATGGTATAAGAGGAAGTTTAATGCTTGTTGGAGATCCGAAACAGTCGATTTACAGATGGAGAGGTGGAAAGGCAGAGCAGTTTATAGCATTAGGGAAGGAAGGTGTTAATCCGTTTTCGAATAAAGATAAGCAGACAATTAGGCTTGATACTAACTATAGAAGTTACGCAGAAGTAATAAAATTCAATAATGATTTCTTTTCTTTTTTGTCAAGTAAATTCGATAATGAAGATTATAAAGAGTTGTATTTGGAGAATAGTTTTCAAAAAACAAATAATAAAGAAGGTGGTTATGTTAATATTTCCTTTATAAATACAGAAGAAGAAGATTTTTCTTTTGAAGAGGATGATAAAGAATATTCTTTGAAAACAAAGCTCTATCTAGATAAAACATTAGAAACTATTGACAAAGTACTTGAAAAAGGATTTGAATATAGAGATATTGTATTGCTTACAAGAAGGAAGTTAGATGGAGTTTATTTAGCAAATCACTTAACAGAAAGTAATATTCCAATTCTATCTTCGGAAACATTGCTAATACAAAACGCAACAGAAGTAAAGCTGATTATTGATGTTTTGCGTTTTTTGAAAAATAGCAAGGATCAAGAATCTAAGGTGAAAGTGTTGTATTTCATTGGGAAATATAATCAAGAGGAATTTGCAGTGCATGACTTTATTCTTTTGACTAAAGATTTGTCGGAAGTAGATTTAGAAAAGCACCTAAATGGTGTTGGTTTAGAAATATCTTTCAAAAATTGCAGAAAGAAATCATTATATGAAGCTGTTGAAATTATAGTAGCTACATTTATAAAAGAAAAAATTAATACATCCTATGTACAATATTTTCTTGATCTGGTATTGGAAAGGGATAATAAAACACAGTCGGGTATTTCTGATTTTTTAGATTATTGGGATAAAACAGGTTATAAAAAGAGTATTCCATCGCCAGAAGGAAATAATGCTGTTCGAATAATGACAATTCATAAGTCTAAAGGTTTAGAGTTTTCGGTAGTGATTTATCCATTTGCTGAGGAGAATTTCTCAGGAAATAGTAGAAATAAGTTATGGATAGATTTTGATGATAAAGAACAAATAGATTTTCCGAAAGCTCTAGTCAATCAGAAAAAAGATGTTGTGACTTATGGCGAAAATGCTAAAAAGATTTACGAAGAAAAAACACAAGAAGAAATATTAGATATTGTAAATGTACTTTATGTTGCGCTAACTAGGGCAGAAGAACAGTTGTATGTTATATCGAATCATTTGGTTAATAAAACAGGGCTTCCTAATAATTTGTCTTCATATTTTATTGAGTTTCTTCAGAATTTAGGTAAATATAATGAAGCTGAATTAGAATATGAGTTTGGTGATTTTAGTCGAAAATCAATAAAAAAACATTTTAATAATGAGCAAAAATTTATTAAACTCGTTTCAAGAAAATTAGAAGCTAAAAAAATAAAAATCGCCCAAAGAGAAGCGTTAATGTGGGATACAGAGCAGCAAAAAGCAATTGAATTTGGTAATTTATTACATGAAATTTTAGCTTTTGTTGTTAATCGAGATGATGTGGACTTGGCTATAAATATTGCGTTAGAAAATGGTTTAATAACTGTAGCGCAAAAAGAGAGTATAAAGAAAATTCTTTGTGAAATTGTTAATCATGTTGAATTAAATGATTTTTTTGATGGAGAAGGCGTGGTGTATAACGAGCAAACAATTATTAAAAAAGACTTTGGGAATACAAAACCAGATAAAGTAGTGGTAAAAGGTAAAGAGGCCTTCTTGTTAGATTATAAAACAGGAGAATCTGACATTAAATATACAGATCAGTTAAATGGTTATGCTGCATTAATAGAGGAAATGGGGATCAAGGTTGTAAAAAAAGCACTAGTTTATGTTGGGGAGAAAATAGAAATAGTACTTTTGTAGGTACTATAAAACCTTATAAATATTTAAAATGTACGGTAAAGTAAAACAACACTTACAAGATGAATTAAACACTATTCAGGAAAATGGATTGTTTAAGAAAGAAAGAATTATCACTTCGCCTCAAGGGGCAGAAATAAAGATTTCAACAGGAGAAACGGTATTAAATTTTTGTGCAAATAATTATCTAGGTTTGTCTTCGCATCCAGAAGTTGTTCAAGCAGCTAAAGATGCATTGGATTCTCATGGTTTCGGAATGTCTTCTGTTCGATTTATTTGTGGAACGCAAGATATACATAAGGAATTAGAGCACAAAGTTGCTCAGTTTTATGGAACAGAAGATACGATACTTTATGCAGCAGCATTCGATGCTAATGGAGGCGTTTTTGAGCCTTTATTAAACGATGAAGATTGTATAATTTCTGACAGTCTTAACCATGCTTCAATTATTGATGGTGTACGCTTGTGTAAAGCGGCTCGTTATCGTTATCAAAATAATGATATGAATGATTTAGAAGCACAATTGATAAAAGCTACAGAAGCAGGTCATAGATTTAAATTGATTGTTACGGATGGAGTTTTCTCAATGGATGGATTAGTTGCTCCATTAGATAAAATTTGCGATTTAGCAGATAAATATGAAGCAATGGTAATGGTTGATGAGTGTCATGCTGCTGGATTTATTGGTGCAACAGGTAAAGGAACTCTCGAAGCTAAAAATGTAATGGGAAGGGTAGATATTATTACTGGAACATTTGGTAAAGCCCTTGGTGGAGCAATGGGAGGTTATACAACTGCTAAAAAAGAAATCGTAGAAATATTAAGACAGCGATCAAGACCTTATTTGTTTTCTAACTCGTTGGCTCCTTCAATTGTGGGCGCTTCTTTGAAGGTGTTTGAATTGTTAGAGAAAGATACTTCATTAAGAGATAAATTAGAGTCAAACACCAATTATTTTAAAGATGGAATAAAAAAAGCAGGCTTCGATATCATAGACGGAGACTCTGCAATTGTTCCAGTTATGCTATATGATGCCAAATTGTCTCAAACAATGGCAGAAGAATTATTAAAAAAAGGAATTTATGTAACAGGATTCTTTTTCCCAGTAGTGCCAAAAGAAAAAGCAAGAATTCGAGTGCAGTTGTCTGCTGCTCATACTAAAGAACACCTAGATACTGCAATTAATGCGTTTGTAGAAGTAGGTAAATCATTGAAAATTATTAATTAGAATCGAAATAGACTAGACTTTTTTTAACAAAACTTTTTGTATTTAAAAAAAAATAGTATTTTTGTTCCAATTATAACGCATTGTAATTTAAAAAATAAAGTATGAAACATCTAAACAAATTATTTGCTGCTGGTTTATTGTTTGCTGGTTTAACATCGCAAGCACAAAACGGTGACAATCCATGGGCAGTGTCCTTTGGTGCAAATGCGGTAGATACCAAGGTAAGTGCCGAAGGTAATTCTAAACCGCAATTTATCCAATTAGCTAATGCTAGAGATAATTGGAACATTTTACCATCTGTGTCTTATTTAAACGTATCTAGATATGTAGGCGATGGTTTTTCATTAGGTTTAACTGGATCTGTTAACAAAATTGACAAATGGTTAGAGAGAGTTCCTGGAACTGAAAATACAGATGCTGTATTGAATCCTGGTAACTTATCTTACTATGCTGTTGATGCTGTTGTGAAGTATAGCTTCCAAGATTTAATTAAATTATCATGGTTAGATCCTTCTGTTAATGTTGGTGGAGGTTACAATTTCTTCGGAGATGCTTCTGCAGGTACAGTTAATGGAGGTTTAGGTTTAACTTTCTGGGTAACTGAAGGTGTTGGTATCCAATTCCAATCTACTTATAAGCATTCATTCGACGAGAATAGAGTTGCAGACTTAGATGTTCCTACTCATATCCAGCATTTTGCAGGTCTTACTTTCAGATTTGGAGGAAAAGATACTGATGGTGATGGAATTTATGACAAAGAAGACGCTTGTATCAATGAGCCAGGTCTTAAAGAATTAATGGGTTGTCCTGATACTGATAAAGATGGTATCGCTGATAAAGATGATGCTTGTCCAGAAGTAGCTGGTACTCCAGAATTTAATGGATGTCCTGATACTGATGGTGACGGAATCATCGATAACGAAGATGCTTGTCCTGAAGTAGCTGGAACAAAAATCATGAAAGGTTGTCCAGATGCAGACGGAGACGGAGTAGCTGATAAAGATGACAAATGTCCAACTGTAAAAGGAGCTAGAGATAACGGTGGTTGTCCATGGCCTGATACTGACGGAGACGGAGTATTAGACAAAGATGACAAATGTCCTCAAGTTGCTGGTACTGTTGCTAACAATGGTTGTCCTGAAGTTTCTGAAGAAGCAGTTAAAAAATTAAATGATTATGCTAAAACTATATTATTTAATTCAGGAAAATCATCTTTCCAACAACAAACTTTCCCAGTTCTACAAGCTATTACTGCAATCTTAAAAGAATACCCAACTTCTAAATTCTCAATTGAAGGTCACACTGACGCTGATGGTTCTGAAGCTAATAACTTAAAGTTATCTGAAGAAAGAGCAGCAGCTGTTAAAGATTATTTAATCGAAAACGGAATTGATACTTCTAGATTATCATCTAAAGGTTTCGGAGAATCTACACCAATTGATTCAAACAAAACTTCTAAAGGTAAAGCTAACAACAGAAGAGTTGAAGTGAAATTAGTAAAATAATTTCCTTATAAAATATCTTTAAAACGCTCCGATTTATCGGAGCGTTTTTTTTATTTTTATACTATGAATAATGAATCTTTCTTAGATAAACTTTCCAAGCAAATTATAGCAAACTATAATGAAGAATTGCAAAATGTTATTGTTGTTCTACCTAATAAAAGAGCTAAGGTTTTTTTATTAGATAGTCTTAATAAGTTTACAACAAAAACAATGTTTGCACCTCAAATTACCAGTATTGAAGACTTAATACAGGAAATTTCAGGCATAAGAGTTGTAGATTCGATAGAATTACTTTTTGAGTTTTATGAAGTTTACCTGTCTATAACCAAAAAGGAAGCTCAACAAACATTTGATGTTTTTTCTAATTGGGCAAAAACTTTAATTCAAGATTTTAATGAAATTGATCGTTACCTTTTAGAACCTAATCATGTTTTTTCTTATTTAAAAGACATTGAAGCTTTAAAACGTTGGGATTTAGAACCATCTGATACTACCGAATTAATAGATAATCATCTGGATTTTTGGAGAAAAATTCCAGAATATTATACAGCATTCTATGATTATTTAAAGAATAAGAAGATTGGTTACCAAGGTTTAATTTATAGAGAGTCAGTAAACAGAATTATTGATTATTCAAATAATTTAGGTGAAAAAAAGTTAGTCTTTGCAGGTTTTAATGCTTTAAACCAAGCCGAAGAAAAAATAATTTTGCATTTAATGACTAATGATAATGCACAGGTTTATTGGGATATTGATGGATTTTTTATAAACAACTATTATCATGATGCTGGTTTGTTTATTCGAAAGTTTAAAACACAATGGAAGAGTTATTTTTCTCAATCTTTCGAATGGATTTCTGAAGATTTTCAACAAGAAAAGAGAATTAATATAATCGGAACACCTAAAACAGTTGGGCAAGCAAAAATTGCAGGTAAAATAATTGAAGATTTAAACGCTGAGAATAAGAATAATAATAAAACAGCAATTGTATTGGGAGATGAAAATCTGCTAATTCCAATCTTATATGCTTTGCCAAATTCGGTTGATTCTTTGAATATTACGATGGGATATTCAGGGAAGAACAATCCTGCGCAGTTGTTAATTAATAAATTATTTAAATTGCATTCGAGTGCAATAAAAAGACATGCGTCTAATTATACATTCTATTATAAAGAAGTTCTGGAAATTTTAAATCATCCACTAGTTGAACCATACCTTGGTGTTAGTGAGGTGATTCAAACGATACATAATAATAATTTTACTTTTTTCTCATCAGAAACATTGTTTCGATTGAAAAATGAAAAATATCCAAATGTAGAAAATGAATATTTTGATTTATTATTCTCAAAGTGGGATGGAGATGTAGTTGAAGTACTTAATAAAATAGCAACGATACTTTTAAAAGTTAAAAAGTTTTTAAGTGATGAAGAAGAACAAGAGAAAGTTTCAAAATCATTTATTTACGCAGTTTATAAAGTAATTAATAAGCTTATTAATTATTGTGATACTTATAAACGAATAAATAGTTTAGAATCGCTTTATGAGATGTATAAGCAGGTGATAGATGTTGCTGAAGTATCTTTTGAAGGTGAACCTTTAACTGGTTTGCAAATAATGGGGGTGCTTGAAAGCAGGGTTTTGGATTTCGATAATGTTATCATTACTTCTGTAAATGAAGGTAAATTTCCTTCTGGTAAAACTCAAAACTCATTTATTCCTTACGACGTCAAACGTGAATTAGGATTGCCAACTTATAAAGAGAAAGATGCAATTTATAGTTATCATTTCTACCACTTGTTGTTTAGAGCTAAAAACGTATATATTCTTTATAATACAGATAATGAAGGTATTGATGCAGGAGAAAAAAGTAGATTTATTACTCAATTAGAAATCGAAAAGCAACGCAATCATACTATTACACATGAAATTTATAATGCAGTGCTTCCAGAAAAAGCATATAGTATTATACGTGTTCCTAAATCTGAAAAATTATTAGAAAGATTAAAGGAAATTGCTACTATAAAAGGTTTTTCTCCCTCTTCGTTAACAGCCTATATTAGAAATCCGATTCAGTTTTATTTTCAACGTGTTTTGAGAATTAACGAAATGGAAGAGGTTGAGGAAAATATTGCTATAAATACTTTAGGAACAATTATCCATGAAGCTTTGGAAGCACTTTATAAGCCTTATATAAATAAGTTTCTGAGTTTTGAAGATTTAGAAGAGATGGTTTCAAGAATTGAAAGTGTTACCTTGGAGCAATTCAAGTTGGTTTATAAAGAAGGTGAAATTAAAAAGGGGAAAAACCTTTTGGCTTTTGAGGTTGCTAAAAGAAACATTTATAATTTTCTTCAACTAGAGAAAAAGGCGGTTAATGATGGAGATGCAATTAAGATCATCTCTCTTGAAGAGAAATTGAGTACTATTATTGAAGACGAAAAACTACCGTATCCTGTTAAGATTTCAGGTAATGTGGATCGAATTGAAATTAGAAATAATGCGATACGTATTATTGATTATAAAACGGGTAAAGTAGAAGCAAATACTTTAAAAGTAATTAATTTTGATGGGTTAACGACCATTGTAAAGAATGAGAAAATTATCCAATTATTGTGTTATGCATTAATGTTTAAAGAAAAAGAAGAGTTTTTGAATCATTCGATAGTCGCAGGAATTATTTCGTTTAAAAACATGAAGGCTGGGTTTATGCCTTTTGGTTTGGGAAGAGGGAAAGATGTAATAAATGAAATTAATGAAGGAATTCTTAATGATTTTAAAGCTGAATTAGTCAATTTGATTCTTAGAATATTAGATGCAGAAACGCCTTTTAAAGAAACTTTATAATGAATCATTATGGATAAAATTATTGAAAAATTACAGTTTTATTATAATGTGATTGTTGAAAACGCTTTCACATTTTTTACTGGATTAGCGATTCTGTTATTGGGTTTTTGGATTGCTAATTTTATTAAGGTTTTTACCCAAAAACATATTAAAACACGTGTTAAGAATACTTTGTCTGGATTGTTTATTGCACAAATTTTAAGTATTGTAATCAAGATATTTGTTATAATGCTTTGTCTAGATTTAATCGGTTTTCAAAATATTACGACTAAGATTTTAGCTGGAGCAGGAATATTAACCTTTGTAGTTGGGTTTGCTTTTAAAGATATTGGCGAGAATTTTTTAGCTGGAATGTTATTAGCTTTCAAAAGTCCGTTTAAGGAAAATGACTTAATTGAAACTGAAAAATTGATTGGTTATGTGAAAGAATTACGCATAAGGGAAACCGTAATTAAAACGACAGATGGTAAAGATGTTTTCATTCCGAATTCTCAAATTTTGAAAACACCACTTATTAATTATACAATTGATGGCTTTTTAAGAAACGACTTTATAATTGGAATTGACTATGGGAGCAATGTTAATGACGCTATTGCATTAATTATTGAAACGGTTTCAAAAGTTGATGGTGTTTTAATCAAAGAAAAAAAACCTACAGTAATTGTTGATGAATTTGCTGCAAGCACTATCAATCTAAAAATATTTTTTTGGTTAGATACGTTTAAAAGTGCTTCAAAAAGTTATCATTTAAGTGTAAGAACAAACGTAATGAAAAGTGTTTTGTCTAGTTTGGTAGATAAAGGTTTCTCACTTCCTTCTGAAATTATTGAAATTAAACAATACGGGAAATAATATAATTACACCTTTTTAAAGAAAGATTGTAGCACAACAAGCAACTCTTCTTTGTTCTCAAAATGACTCATGTGACCATCATTAAAAGTGATTAATTCAGTATTTGTGTTTGTAACTTGTGTTTTATTGTCTTCATAATTTAAAACAGGATCTTTTTTGCCTAAAATAATCGTTTTAGGATAAGAAGTGGTGTGTAAAAGTATTTCTCTGTCGCTTCTTGTTTTCATGCCTTCTTGAGCAGCAACAATACCCTGTAATGAGGTTTGTAAAGCTTCGTTCCTAGCCCATTCAATTTCTTGAGACAATCGGTCTCTGTTTTCTTCGCTAAATAAATTCGAAATCGACATGCTAATGGCTGCTTTGTGATTTTGTTTTACCGCTAAAATAGCGCGATCTCTGTTTGCTTTTCGTTCTGGACTGTCTTCTTTTGCTGTAGAGTTTACCAATACCAAACCCTTCATCATTTCAGGATATAATTCTGCAAATGCCAAAGCAACATAACCACCCATAGAATGACCTACCAAAATTACCTCTTCTAAATCTAATTCTTGAACAACATGATGCACTACATCAGCCATATCTTCCATAGTATGTACATAACTTAAACATTCTGTTTGGCCATGTCCTAATAAATCAATACAAATGACTCTGTTTTTTTGAATTAACTCTGGAACCAAAGCATTCCACATTTTACTGTTTTCTAGAAAACCATGCAAAAAAATAACTGCCTTTCCTTTTCCAGAATCAGTATAATGAATCTTACTATTTTTATATGTGGTTAATTTCATGAGTGCAAAAATAGAATTTAGTAGGTAATGAAAGAATTAATTTCACATAAATAGTTAATTTTGAAAAAAAGACGTTTATGTTAGATGAATCTCCAAAACGATTTGACCGAATAATATCCATTCTAATTCAATTACAATCTAAACGAATTGTAAAAGCTCAAGAATTAGCAGATCGGTTTGAGGTAAGTTTGCGCACCATTTATAGAGATATTCGTTCTTTGGAAACTTCTGGTGTTCCTATTTATAGCGAACCAGGTGTTGGTTATTCACTAGTAGATGGTTATCGATTACCACCTGTAATGTTTACTCGTGAAGAGGCAACAAGTTTTATCGCTTCTGAAAAATTAATGGAAACTTTTATCGATAAAGAATTGGGCAAACACTATGCTTCTGCAATGTTTAAAATAAAATCTGTTTTAAAAAACACAGATAAAGATTGGCTTTCGTCTATAGAATCAAAAGTTATTATTCAACAACCCTCTGTACATTTATTCAACGAAAAAGTTCCTGATGCCATGAGTATCTTGTTTAAAAGTATAGCCAATAAAACACAAGTAAAATTGCTATACCAAGCTTTTGATTCAGATAGTTTTGAAAGAATTATTGAGCCTGTTGGAGTTTTTCATGATAATAACAATTGGTATATTTTTGGTTTTTGTCATTTACGAAAAGATTACAGACAATTTAGAGCCGATAGAATTCAAGGCATTGAACAAACCAATATCCTTTTTGTAAGAGAACACAATACCTTAGAGACCTATCTGAATAAAGAAAAAGAGTGTCCTACAACCCAAGTGATTCTTTTAGTAGATAAAAAAATTGTAAAATATCTTGATTATGAGAAAAAATACCACGGTTTTGTGTCACAAAAAAAAATAGATGATAAAATTGAAATGATTTTCTTAAGTAGAGATATAGAAAATGGCTTTTCAAGATGGCTATTAATGTTTGCCGATTATGCTACAATCATAGAGCCTCAGCGATTAAAAGAAAGAATGCTTGAAATGTTAGAATCCTATAAGATTAATCTTTTGAAATGAAAAAAAAACCGAAAACAATAAGCGTTTTCGGTTTTTTAGCTATTATTCTCTTGTCCAAAAGAAAGGAGGTTCAATTCCTAGTGCACGTAAATATACATAACCTTGTCCACGATGATGAATTTCGTTATCAATAAAATAGAGAATATTTTGAATAATTGGAGCTTCATATTGACCAAAAAGGTTAAAACTTATTTCAAAATCTTCAATAGCAATTTGTTTAAAATACTGATTAATTTCTTCTGTTGCTTCATCCCATTTTTGTAAATACTGTACTTTTGTAGTAAGTGTTTCTGTTTTCTCTTCTGAATACGGTTCTTCTGTACGATTTACAATTCCTTTTAAGCCCGGTACTGCAATAGATAATAATTCTGAAGTTAGTTTAGAAAAAGATCGCATGCCACCAATTGAAAACTCAAAAAAATCTTTTTCAGGAAAAGCTTCAATTACATGTCTAGTTAAGGCACGATGCCCTTGCCAATGTTTTAATAATTGCTCAGAATTAATCACTTGAGGTGCTGTTGTAGTGTTCATAATGTATTTTTTATTTGATTATGATACAAAGGTAAATGGGCTATATGACAACAGTTTGTCAGTAGGAATTTTAAAGTGTAATAAAACAATTGTTCTTTTCAAAAAACATCATCCATTGTTTAAAACACTCTTATATTGACATTAATAATTTCAAATTTGACATTTTTTAGTTCATTTTTAATAGTATAATGGTCATTTTTTACATTAAAAATGTCAAAAATAAAGTTAAAAGTTAAGATTTAATTACTATAAATGTTAAATTTGATAATTAAAGTATCAAATCTGACCATAAAAAATTCATTTAAAACACTTTTAATGTAGCTCGAATACTAAATTGCTCCACCATAATTGTAAAAAGGATATGAAATCGCCATTAACAACAAGTTTGCGTAAGCAAACACCAATAAAAATAAGCGATACCATATGACAAATAAAAAACAATAATAATCTACATATGAAAAAAGGGAAAAACAATATTAATACAGGAAAAATACTGGCAGATTACATACAATCTTATAAAATTAATAAGACCGAACTAGGAAATGCTATCAATAGAAGAGGAATTTCTATTTTAAATTATACTAGAAACAGTAGTATTCAAACGGGTATATTAATTGAGATTTGCTATGCTTTAAAACATAATTTTTTTAAAGAAATTGCAGACCAACTTCCAGAAGATTTTACAACAAAAAATAAGAAAGATAAAAGTTTAGTTTCTGAAAAGGATCAACTCATAGCCCAATTACTAGAAGAAAACAAAGTCCTAAAAATTCAAAATGACTTATTAATGAAGTTGAGAAGTTAATGGATATTAATTGTATTTAAAGTAGTATCATTCTAATAAAAAACGGCTCACTTTCGCAAACCGTTATTACTGTATACTAAAAACTGAACACTAACTGTTCATAATAGATTCAATCTCATCAACTTCAATAGGAATATTGCGCATTAAATTAAATGGTTCTCCTTTTGATTGGATTACAACATCATCTTCTAAACGAATTCCAAAACCTTCTTTTGGAATATAAATACCTGGCTCTACGGTAAAAACCATGTTTGCTTGCATAGGTTCATGAAGTAAACCATAATCATGTGTATCTAATCCCATATGGTGAGACGTTCCATGCATGAAATATTTTTTATAAGCAGGCCAATCTGGATTTTCATTTTGAACATCAGCTTTGTCTAATAATCCTAAGCCTAATAATTCAGAAGTCATTAATTTGCCAACTTCAACATGATATTGTTTCCAGATAGTTCCAGGAACTAACATTTTTGTTGCTTCGTTCTTTACATTTAAAACAGCATTATAAACAGCTTTCTGACGGTCATTGTATTTTCCTGAAACAGGAATCGTTCTAGTCATATCACTAGAATAATTAGCATATTCTGCACCAACATCTAATAATAATAAATCACCAGGATTACATTGTTGATTGTTTTCAATGTAGTGCAACACGTTTGCACTATTCCCAGAAGCGATAATAGGTGTGTAAGCAAAACCTTTAGAACGATTTCTTAAAAACTCATGTGCAAATTCTGCTTCAATTTCATATTCCATTACGTTAGGTTTTACGAAGTTTAATATTCTTCGGAAACCTTTTTCAGTAATGTCACACGCTTTTTGCATTAAATCTAATTCTTCACTTTCTTTTACAGAACGAATACGTTGAAGAATTGGATTCGATTTTTCTACTTTATGTGCTGGATAATTCTCTTTCCACCATTTTACAAAACGTGCTTCACGAGTTTCGGTTTCAATAGTCGCACGATAATGTTCGTTTGTGTTAATGTACATTGTTTCTGCATAAGCCATTACTTCTTTTAATGTCTTATGGAAATCTTGTAACCAAATTACAGTTTTAATTCCAGAAACTTCAAAGGCTCTTTCTTTGGTTAATTTTTCACCTTCCCAAACTGCAATATGTTCGTTTGTTTCTTTTAAGAATAAAATTTCTTTTAAATTATCATGAGGAGCATCTGGAAAAAGTAATAAGATACTTTCTTCTTGGTCGGCACCACTAAGATAAAAAATGTCTCTATGTTGTGCAAAAGGCATAGTACTATCTGCACTAACTGGATAAATATCGTTAGAATTAAAAATAGCAACGCTATTAGGTTTCATCTGTGAAACAAATTTCTTGCGATTTTTCACAAACAGATCGCTCTCAATTTGATGGTATTTCATAAGTATAAGGTTTTTTATGTTGTCAACCCCAAAATTAGCGATGTTTACTATAAAACAGGTAGCCAAATGGCTTTATTTTATGTTTTTCCGAATCCTACTCATATGTCGTGTTGAAATGCCTAAAAAAGAAGCTAAGTAATGTAGCGGAACTTCTTGAAGTAGTTTTGGTTCGTTGATTAATAGTTTTTTATAGCGCTCTTCCGGAGTTAGTGTTAGTAAATCGACTCTATAATCATCAATTAAACAAAGTTGACGTTCAATAAGATTAAAATAGAATTGATGAAATGCATTGTTGTTGTTTATTAGATTTTTAAAGGTATCTAAATCAATAATCCATAAAGTACAATCAGAAATTGCTTTGATGTTTTTTCGAGAAGCAACTTTGTTAATGAAGCTGTTTAGTGAACTTGTGACAGAATTTTTTAAAGCCAAATAGCTTGTTTTTTCTTCTCCAAGAACCATAATAGAGTGTTGAAGTATTCCGCTTTCAACATAACAGAAATGGGAACAAATTTCACCTTCTTTTATGAAATAACTGTTTTTGTTTAATTCAATTTTAGAAAATTGTTCAACGGCTAAATTAATTTCATTTTCAGAGATGGTATCTTTAATAAACGATTTAATATAGGTCGCAAAATGTTTCGAGGTATCTTTAATTTCCACTGCAAATACTATTTGTAAATTCAAAGTTATAAAGATATTGAAAAGAACAGCTGTTAAAATGGAAATAAAAATTTTGTGAACCTTTATAAATTCTGTATTTTTCAGCAAATTTTTTTATAATGAAAAGTAAATTTCTTCTTTTAGTTTTGTTTTTTCAAAGTTTAATTTGGGCACAAAACAATATGTTTTCAGATGTGAAACTTCAAAATATTGGACCAACAATTATGAGTGGTCGAATTGTTGATGTAGCTGTGAATCCTGAAAACCCAACGGAATTTTATGCAGCTTATGCTTCTGGTGGACTTTGGTACACAAATAATAATGGAACAAGTTTTGAACCTGTTATGGATAGCGCCCCAACATTAAATTGTGGTTCTGTTACTGTTGATTGGAAAACTGAAACGATTTGGGTTGGAACAGGTGAGGTAAATTCCTCACGATCTTCTTATGCTGGAATTGGAGTTTTAAAATCGGCTGATAAAGGAAAAACGTGGGAAAATATTGGTTTAAAAGATAGTCATCATATTAGTCGCATTTGGGTAAACCCGAAAAATAATAATGAAATTGTAGTAGCTGCTTTAGGTCATTTGTATTCTCCAAATGAGGAGAGAGGTGTTTTTAAAACGCTAGATGGTGGAAAAACATGGCAAAAAACTTTGTTTATTAATCAAGACACAGGAATTGTAGATTTATCGGTAGCATCGGAAAATTCAAATATAATGTTTGCAGCTGCTTGGGAAAGAGAGCGTAAAGCTTGGAACTTTAAAGGAAATGGGAAAGGTTCTGGAATTTATAAAAGTGATGATGCTGGAACTACTTGGAAGTTAATTTCCACCGACGGAAGTGGTTTTCCAAATAATGAAGGGGTTGGGAGAATTGGAATTGCTGTATTTAATCAGAATGTTTTATACGCAATTGTAGATAATCAAAACAATAGACCTGAGTCAAAAACGAAAACAGATGATAAATTGCCTATGCCAGAAATGTTTAGTGCTCCTGGTGAGGTTTTTCTTCAAAAAACGAATAAAGAGATAAACGCATATTTAAAGAAACACAATCTAAGAGAAAAATATAGAGCGCAAACTTTAAAAAATTGGATAGAAAAAGGCGATTTAAAACCTATTGAAGTGAAAGCTATTCTTAAAGACGCAAATAAAGCACTTTTTGAAACAGAAGTTATTGGGTGTGAAATTTATAAATCGTTAGATGGAGGAAAAACATGGAATCTTACGCATGAAGGTTTTATTGACGATTTGTATTATAGTTACGGTTATTATTTCGGAACTATTTCTGTCGATCCGAATAATGAAAATAGAATCTATTTTGGTGGTGTTCCTCTTTTGTTTTCAGGAGATGGCGGAAAAACTATAGAGATTATTAGTAAAGAAAATGTTCATGCAGATCATCATGTAACTTGGATAAACCCTAAGAATCCAAATCATATTATTAATGGTAATGACGGTGGAATTAATATTAGTTATGATAATGGTGCGCATTGGATAAAATGTAACAATCAAGCAGTTGGGCAGTTTTATGCTGTGAATGTTGATAATAAAGAATCGTATAATGTCTATGGAGGTTTGCAAGATAATGGAGTTTGGGTTGCAAATAATAACTATTACCCATCTGTTTCTTGGCAACAAGAAGGAAAATATCCTTATGAAAGCTTAATGGGTGGAGATGGAATGCAAATTCAAATAGATAATAGGAATTCTGATGTTGTTTTTACAGGGTTTCAATTTGGTAATTATTATAGAATTGATCGTGCGAATCATAAAATGGACTTTATTTCTCCACAAGCTAAAAAAGAAGAAGAACCATTGCGTTTCAATTGGCAAACACCAATTCTGTTGTCTTCTCATAATCAAGATATTTTGTATATGGGCTCTAACTTTTTACACCGGTCAATGAATCAAGGAGAAAGTTGGGAAAAAATATCACCAGATTTAACGAAAGGTACTGTTGAAGGAAATGTGGCTTTTGGAACGATTACTTCTTTTTCTGAAAGTAAATTTCAATTTGGGTTGTTCTATGTTGGTTCAGATGATGGTTTGGTTCATGTTTCTAAAGATGGCGGTACAACATGGCAGAAAATATCGGATAACTTACCTCAAGATTTATGGGTGTCAAGAGTAATTGCTTCAAGTCATGAAAAAGGACGTGTTTATATTGCTTTGAATGGGTATCGAAATGATGACTTTAAAACCTATGTTTATGTTTCGGAAGATTTTGGAACAACTTGGAAAAGCATAAAAGCTAATTTACCAGAAAGCTCAGTGAATGTTATTCTTGAAGATACAGAAAATGAAAACTTATTATTTGTAGGTACTGATAACGGTTTGTTTGTTTCCTTAGATAAAGGGAAAACATGGGAAGAATTTTCATCTGAAATGCCAAATGTAGCAGTGCATGATGTTGTTATTCAGCCAAAAGCAAAAGAGCTAATTGTGGGAACGCATGGTCGTTCGTTGTATAAAGTTGGGATAGATAAATTACAAAAATTAACTTCAGACATTACAAGTAAGTCTTTGTATGTTTTTGAAGTGCCTTCAATTAAAAAATCAGAACGTTGGGGTAATAGTTGGAGTGCTTGGGGGGAACCATATGAGCCTAAAGCAGCAATTTGGTTTTATTCTAATGCTAACGAAGAAGTAGAAGTGATTATAGAGAATGAAAAAGGAATTGTTGTTTTTACTAAAAAAGTGATGTCAAATAAAGGATTAAATGTTGTTGAATATGATTATATTTTATCGGAAGAAGTGGTTGCTAAGTTGAAGAAAAAAGATAAAAAAGCAGTGTTTGAAAAAGCTAGTAATGGAAAACAATACGTGCTTCCTGCTAAATACAGCGTCAATATTAGAAAAGGTGTTGAAGCTGTTTATACTAACTTAGAAGTAACGGATAGTAAGAAAGCTTAACTTAATATGTAGAGAAGAGGATTTAAAGTAATAGCTAAATACTCTTCTCATGATTATCTGTTTTCTTCGTGCCAAGACGTATAACCTATTCTTACTCCTAATTCAGCTAAAGACATTGCAAATTCATCGCACTTTTGAATGTCAAAATCTAATATTAAATTAATTGATTTATTTAAAAATAGAAAATCGACCATTTTTTTTGCTTCTTTAGCATTAACTTTCGTGTTATTTACGATAGTTAGTATAATTTTCATACGATATATCTTTTCATTACATCCTAATAGTTCCAAATGTTTCATAATTAACTCTTTTAAAAAGTATTGTAGCATAGATTTGTCCTAAAAAATCCTAAAGCATCTTTAAGTTAATCATCATGTTTAATTTTTATTTATCTAACAAAAATAGTTATTCGAAATTAAAAATATACTCATAAAAAATGCCCTGAGATTTTCTCAAGGCATTTTCGTCAACCAAATTTTGCTTAAAAATTAAAATTGCGCTACTTCAGTAGAGTCTTTCATTGCTGTAGTGGAAGATCTATTGTTAGTAACGGTATTTTGAACAGCATCAAAATAAGTTGTTCCCACGAACCCTTGATGTTTTACTGCTTTGAATCCTTCTTTTTGTAATGCAAATTCTCTTTCTTGTAATTCTGAATAACCTGCCATTCCTCTTTCTCTATAGGCTTTTGATAGTTCAAACATACTTGTGTTTAGAGCATGAAAACCAGCTAAAGTGATGAATTGAAATTTATATCCCATTGCTGCTAAATCTTCTCTAAAGGTTTCCATTTCTGTTACACTCAATTTAGCAGCCCAATTGAAAGATGGAGAACAGTTATACGCTAACATTTTTTCTGGATATTTCGCATGTATGGCATCTGCAAACTGTTTCGCGTATTTTAAGTCTGGATTACTTGTTTCCATCCAAATTAAATCAGCATAAGGTGCATAGCTTAATCCTCTATCAATTCCTTGTTCAATTCCTGATTTTACATGAAAGAAACCTTCGCTTGTCTTTTCACCAGTCAAGAATTTAGCATCTCTAGGGTCAATATCACTTGTTAATAGATTTGCTGCATCAGCATCAGTGCGAGCTACAATTAGTGTTGGTACATTCATTACATCTGTAGCTAAACGTGCGGCAACTAATTTATTGATTGCTTCTTGTGTTGGGACTAATACTTTTCCTCCTAAATGTCCGCATTTTTTGGCAGAACTTAATTGATCTTCAAAATGTACTCCAGAAGCTCCTGCTTCAATCATAGCTTTCATTAATTCGAAGGCATTCAAATTACCTCCAAATCCTGCTTCCGCATCTGCTACAATAGGTACTAAGTAATCTTTTCTGTCTTCTACAGGAGTTTGATTCACCACCTGTATTTGGTCGGCTCTAAGTAATGCTTTGTTTATACGCTTAATTACCATTGGCACACTGTTTACTGGATATAATGATTGGTCGGGATACATTTCTCCTGCTAAATTAGCATCAGCAGCAACTTGCCAACCACTCAGATAAATGGCTTCCAAGCCTGCGTCTACTTCTTGAATTGCTTGATTTCCAGTTAAAGCGCCTAGTCCTGCAACAAACTCTTGTGCATTTAGTTTTTTCCAAAGTTTTTCTGCACCAATTTTCGCAATGCTATGTTCAATTTTGTAAGAACCTTGTAGTTTTATAACTTCTTCTGCGGAATATGGACGTTCAATGTTTTTCCATCTTTCGTTAGTTAACCATTCTGTTACCAATTCTTGAATTCTTGTTTCTGCTGTTTTCATTATGTATTGTTGTTAGTTGTGTTATATGTGTTTATATGCAATTAGAGTTAAAAAGTCGATAAAATTATAGTTGACTACTAATATGTCTAGTAGTTGTTCTGCTAATTTATAGCGCTGTTTTTCATGAATTTCATCACCTACTTCATGTTTTATTTTTTCATATTCTTGCATGGCAATCTTATCATAATATTTCTCAGTTAATGGTTTTCCATTGTCTAATACAACTGTATTGCGAAGCCATTGCCATAATTGCGATCGAGAAATTTCTGCTGTAGCTGCATCTTCCATTAGGTGGTTTAAAGCTGCTGCTCCCTGACCATTTAGCCAAGAGGTAATATATAGCACAGAAATTCGAATGTTCTTCCGTACTCCTTCTTCTGTAATTGTGCCTTTCGGTACTTCAAGTAGGTTTTCTTCTGTAATATTTAATTCGTTTCTTTTTAAATGGATTTGATTTTTTGTTGGCATATTTTCATCAAATACAGTCATTGCAACTTCAACCAAATCAGGATGGGCTACCCATGTGCCGTCATGTCCATTTTTGACTTCACGTTCTTTGTCTGTTTTTACTTTTTTAAATGCAATTTCATTTGCTGCTTCATCATTTTTAATGGGTATTTGTGCTGCCATTCCGCCTATTGCATGAATGTTTCTTTTGTGGCATCTTTGAATAACTAATTGAGAGTAGGAATTCATGAATGGACTTGTCATTGTCACTTGGTCTCTATTTGGAACTATAAATTTTTCGTTATTTCTTAGTTTCTTGATGTATGAAAAAATATAATCCCAACGTCCACAGTTTAGTCCAACGATATAGTCTTTTAATTCATAAATTATTTCATCAAGTTGAAAGCTTGCAGTAATGGTTTCAATAAGTACAGTTGTTTTTATTGTACCTTTTTCTATGCCTAAGTAATCTTCTGTGAATTCAAAAACTTCATTCCACCATCTTGCTTCTAAATAGTGTTCGAGTTTTGGTAGATAGAAATAGGGAGCAGTTTTGTTTTCTTTTAGTGTTTTGTAATTATGAAATACGTATAAACCAAAATCTATTAAAGAGCCAGAAACTTCTTGGTTGTTTATTGCAATATGTTTTTCATTTAAATGTAAACCTCTTGGTCTTATTATTAAAACAGCTGTTTTGTCATTTAGTTTGTACTCTTTATTTTTCTTTTCATCGAATAAATGTATGGTTCTGGTATTGGCATCTTTTAGGTTTTGTTGCCCTTGCATTAGATTGTCCCAAGTAGGAGAAGTGCTGTCTTCAAAATCAGCCATAAAAGTTTTCGCTCCAGAATTTAAAGCGTTGATGACCATTTTTCTATCTACTGGTCCTGTAATTTCTACTCTCCTGTCTTGAAGATCTGGTGGGGTTGATGCAGTAATCCATTCTGATTCTCTTATTTTTTTAGTTTCTTTTGGAAAGCAAGGAAGTTCACCGTCATCAAATTTTTGTTGTTGCTTTTTTCTTTCTTCTAATAAGTTTAATCGTTTTGCATTAAAATTTGTGTGTAAATGACATAAATAGTCTACTGCTGTATTAGTCAGAATGTCTGGATATTTTGAAATTCCCTTTTTAGTTAATTCAAAAATTGTTTCGATTTGATTTTCCATGAGTTAAATAATTTGTTATCACAATATTATAAAAAAGTTTTTTACAAAACAAGCGAACGTACGCTAAAATTTAAAATTAAATATTTTTCAACATTTTGTTATTTAGCGTATATTTGAAAATGATGAATTTAGAAAGAGAGTATATAAAGTTGATTTTTGGGCTGAAGCTTAAGCAAGCACGTACAAATAAAGATTTATCATTATTTGGCTTGGCAAAAATTACAGGTTTGTCTAAATCTTATTTGAATGAAATAGAAAAAGGTAAAAAATACCCAAAAACAGATAAGATTATTCTTTTATCAGAAAAGCTAGAAGTGTCTTATGATAATATGGTTTCATTGAAATTAGATAATAATTTGGCGCCAATTGGTGAGATTTTAAAATCGGGGATATTAAAGGAAATTCCTCTTGATCTTTTTGGGATTCAAGAGAACGATTTAATTGATATTATTGCTAATGCACCAGCGAAAGTGAATGCGTTTATTAGTACAATTATTGAAATTGCACAACATTATAATTTAAGTAGAGAGAGTTTTTTTCTTGCTTCTTTGCGTTCCTACCAAGAAGCGCAAAATAATTATTTTGAGGATTTAGAACAAAAGGTGTTAGATTTTGCTAAAGCTTTTCATATTGATTTAGATGTTGAGATTTCTTTAAATGAATTGAAAGCTATTTTAATTGAAGAATATAATTATAAAATTGAAGAATTGGTTTTTAATGAGCAAAAGGAATTAGGTGATTTGCGTTCTATTTTTGTTGCAAAAAGTAAAACGCTATTAATTTCCAATGATGTTGATGCGTCGCAAAGAGCGTTTATTTTTGCTAAAGAGATTGCTTATAATTATTTGCAAATTGAAGAAAGATTATATACATTTAGTTGGATAAAATTTGAAAACTTCGACCAAGTCTTAAATAATTTCTACGCCTCTTATTTTGCGGGTGCATTATTGTTGCCTAGAAAAAAGATGATTGAGAAACTTAATGTCTTTGTTGCGAAAGAAAATCCAAAACCACAAGAATTTGTCCAATTAATAAATGATTTTAAGGTTTCTCCAGAGTCTTTTTATCAGAGATTAACGAATCTGTTACCTAAGGATTTTCAATTGAAGAATTTGTTTTTCTTGCGAATGTCACATGAAGTGGGTGGCGATAATTATAAGATTAAAAAAGAGTTACATATAACCAATCAGCAAGAGCCACATGCTAATGAGATGAATGAGCATTATTGTAGGAGATGGGTTTCTGTTCGTACAATGGTAGAGTCTTTGAAGCAGAAAAACGAACATTTTTTCGATGCTCAGATTTCTTCTTATGAAAATAGTAAAAATGAATATCTTGTTTTTTCTTCGGCTACACCAGATCCTTTTAAGAAAGATCATGTGAGGAGTATTTCTGTAGGTATTTTGATTACAGCTACGTTGAAAAAGAAATTCAAGTTTATTGAAAATGAATCTATTATTAGGCAAGTTGTGGGTGTTACTTGTGAGACTTGTGCAGTTAAAGATTGTTTGCAAAGAGCTGCGGCTCCAATACAATTAGAGCAAAAGATAAGAAATGAAAACACCAGTGCGATTGTGAATGATTATATAGAAAAATATAGTTAGTGTGTTTTTTACATTAATGTTTTTAAGCTGTTGATTGAAATATAGTTGCGTTTTTTTCGTTATTTATATATAAATTCATTTAGTTGAATTGGCTTTTTTGTAAATTTAAAAAAAAAGAGAGATGAATTGGAGAGTGAATTTATTTATTGTTTTTGTGTTAATGGCGTTCTTCTCTTGTACAGACAAGGATGATGAATTGGTTAATGAGGAACCACAATTAATAATAAAATTTCAATTTGATGAAAATCAAATAAGATTAAATAATTTAGGTCAACCTTCTTCTGTTCCGCTAGGTAATGCGGCACAATCTCCTGTTTTTAATTCTATAAGTGCACATTATTTTGAATTAGCACCAAATGCTTATACTCAATTAGGTCAAGGTGCCGTTTTGTATCATGCTCCAGAAACATTGCAAGGAGGAGATTTGGCAATAGATTTTTCGTATTCAAAAATTGTTTCAGAAGGAGAAGTTTTTTTATCAATACCATTAAGTCAAGTTACCCAAGGGAATTATGAATATGTAAGAGTATCTTTGTCGTATCAGAATTATAATGTTTCAGTATTGAATAGCGGAATAGATTACTCGGGTGTGTTAGAGAGTTTTGTTGGGTATAATACGTATATAGCAACGCATAGCATTGGGAATAATATTTTTAATGTTAATGCAAATAAGTTACAGGGTTATTGGGCTTTTGCGTTAAATGAATATCCTTATTCAACATTTGGACAAGCTCCTCAGAATGCAACTACAGTTCCTAATCCAATTGCTTCAACTTCTCCAATTCAGCCTGGGTCTTGTGTTGTAACGGGTAAGTTTTTAGAAAGTTTACTTATAAATGGTACTGAAGCTAGAGATGTTGTAGTTACTTTGTCCTTATCTGTGAATAATAGTTTTGAATGGGAAGAGGTTAATTTTGATGGTAAATATGAACCTTCAGCTGGTGAAAAAGTAGTTGATATGGGATTGAGAGGCTTGATTCCTAGCTATGTAAAGTAGGGTTTAATTGTTTTTGTTTGGAGTGAATGTGTTGTTTCTTTTTTAAATTCATTATAAATAAGCCACGAAAGGTTGTACTTAAAGTTAATATGCAGTATTTTTGATTGATTTTTAAAAACTAGAACAATCAAATAAAACTATGGCAAAATCAGCACTTCTAAAGTCATCTATTGCTAAAAAATACTGGATGGCTCTTACGGGTTTATTTTTATGCTTATTTTTAGCTGGTCACTTAGCTGGAAATCTTCAATTGATTTTTGGTGATGCATTACAATTTAATGAATATGCATTATTTATGACCACTAATCCGGCAGTAAAATTACTTTCTTATTTAACGTACATTTCAATTCTTTTTCATGCAATTGATGGAATTTTGTTAGCTTTTCAAAATAAAGCAGCAAGACCAGTAAATTATGCATACTCAAAACCTTCTGAAAACAGTAGTTTCGCATCACGTAACATGGCAGTTTTAGGAACTATTATTTTAGTTTTCATCGTAACTCACATGGTGAATTTTTGGGCTAAAATGCATTTTGAAAAGTTACCTCTTCAGACAATATCAGTTACAGACGAAGCTTCTGGAGCTAAACAAGAGTTTTATATAACAAAAGGCTCTGGTCAATCGAAATTTTTACCAAAAGATCAAGTTGATGGACAAAATTTATTAATAGAAGGTAATAAAATTTATATTGTAAAACCTGTTAGAGCAGAATTTGCTGAGGGTTATAAAGATTTGCATGCAATCACATTTGCATTCTTTAGAGATGCAAAGTATGGTTTAATTTTTACTATAGGTTATGTATTGGCGATGTTGGCTATGGCATTTCATTTATGGCATGGTTTTCAAAGTGCATTCCAATCATTAGGAATAAATAATAAATTTACACCAGTAATCAAGCTTTTAGGAAGAGGTTTTGCTGTTGTGGTTCCTTTATTATTTGCAATTATTCCATTATATATTCACTTTACTAAATAATCAACATCAGATATAATATGAAGTTAGATTCTAAAATACCAGAAGGACCATTAGCAAAAAAATGGACCGATTATAAAGATCATTTAAAATTAGTTGCTCCAAACAACCGTCCTAAGATTGATATTATCGTTGTAGGAACTGGTTTAGCAGGTGCTTCGGCTGCTGCTTCTCTTGGAGAAATGGGATATAATGTTAAAGCTTTTTGTTTTCAAGATTCACCGCGTCGTGCGCACTCGATTGCAGCACAAGGAGGAATTAATGCAGCAAAAAATTATCAAAATGATGGTGACAGTATTTACCGTTTATTTTATGATACAATTAAAGGTGGTGATTACCGTGCTCGTGAAGCAAACGTACATCGTTTAGCTGAAGTTTCGGGAAATATTATCGACCAATGTGTGGCTCAAGGGGTTCCTTTTGCACGTGAATATGGTGGAATGTTAGATAACCGTTCGTTTGGTGGAGTACAAGTACAACGTACTTTTTATGCTGCTGGACAAACAGGACAACAATTATTGTTAGGCGCTTATTCTTCTTTATCTAGACAAATAGGTTTAGGGCGTGTTAAAATGTATAACCGTCATGAAATGCTTGATTTAGTTAAGGTTGATGGTAAAGCTCGTGGAATTATAGCTCGTAATTTAATTACAGGTGAATTAGAAAGACATTCTGCACATGCAGTTGTTATTGCTTCTGGAGGTTATGGAAATGTGTATTTCTTATCAACAAATGCAATGGGTAGTAATGTTACAGCTTCTTGGAAAGTTCATAAACAAGGTGCAGCTTTTGCTAACCCATGTTATGTTCAAATTCATCCAACTTGTATTCCAGTACATGGAACAAATCAGTCAAAGTTAACGTTGATGTCTGAATCATTACGTAACTCGGGTCGTATTTGGGTTCCAAAGAAAAAAGAAGATGCTGAGGCTATTCGTGCAGGTAAATTAAAGCCTACACAAATTGCTGAAGAAGATAGAGATTATTACTTAGAAAGAAGGTATCCTGCTTTTGGTAACTTAGTACCTCGTGATGTGGCTTCAAGAGCTGCAAAAGAACGTTGTGATGATGGTTACGGAGTTGAAGCGAATGATACAAACGAAGGTGTATATTTAGATTTCTCTTCGGAAATTAAGAGTAAAGGTAAAGAAGTTGCTTATGCTCAAGGTAATCATGATCCTTCTGACGAAGAAATTATCAAGTTAGGAAAACAATGGATTGAAGAAAAATATGGTAACTTATTCGAAATGTATGAAAAAATTACTGACGAAAATCCATATGAAACTCCAATGAAAATTTATCCAGCAGTTCACTATACTATGGGTGGTGTTTGGGTTGATTATAATTTACAATCATCTATCCCAGGTTGTTTCGTGGCAGGAGAAGCTAACTTCTCAGATCATGGTGCAAACCGTTTAGGAGCTTCTGCTTTAATGCAAGGTTTAGCAGATGGATATTTTGTATTGCCTTATACTGTTTCTAACTATTTAGCAGATGAAATTCGTACAGGTAAAATTTCTACTGATGCGACAGAATTTGCTGAAGCTGAGAAAAATGTTAAAGATTCAATTGATAAATTCTTGAATAATGACGGTACAAAATCTGTAGATTATTTCCATAAAAAGTTAGGTCTTGTTATGTGGAATAAAGTAGGTATGGCTCGTAATGAAAAAGGATTGAAAGAAGCAATCGAAGAAATTGGACAAATTCGTGAAGACTTTTATAGAGATGTTTATGTTCCAGGAAGTTCAGATGAATTGAATCCTGAATTAGAAAAAGCACTTCGTGTAGCAGATTTCTTAGAATTGGGACAATTAATGGCAATGGATGCATTACAGCGTAATGAATCTTGTGGAGGTCACTTTAGAGATGAGTATCAAGATGCAGAAGGAGAAACGCTTCGTGATGATGAAAATATGTCATTCGTAGGTGCTTGGGAGTATAAGGGTCAAGATACAACTAAAGCAGTGCTTCATAAAGAAGATTTGAAATACGAATTCATTAAAATTGCAGCTCGTAATTATAAATAGTAAACAGTAATTAGTGAATGGTAAAAGTAAGTTAAGTGTATTTTGAATTATCACTATTTACTAAAAGCTAGTCACTCTAAAAAACAAGATTATGTCTTCAGCTAAAAATATAAATATTACCTTAAAAATTTGGCGTCAAAAAAATGCTAATGCAAAAGGAGGTATAGAAACTTATAAATTAGATAATGTTTCTACAGCTAGTTCGTTTTTGGAAATGTTAGATCAATTAAACGAGCAGTTAGTTAACGAAAGAAAAGAGCCTGTTGCTTTTGATCATGACTGTCGTGAAGGTATTTGTGGAATGTGCTCATTATATATTAATGGTAGATCACACGGTCCAGAAACTGGAACTACAACTTGTCAATTACACATGCGTAAATTTAAAGATGGGGATACTATCTATATCGAACCATGGAGAAGTAAAGCTTTTCCTGTAATTAAAGATTTAGTTGTAGACCGTACTTCTTTTGATAGAATTCAACAAGCTGGTGGTTTCGTTTCTGTAAATACTTCAGGAAATACAATTGATGCAAATTCTATTCCTGTTCCTAAAGATGATGCTGATAAAGCTTTTATGGCTGCAGCTTGTATTGGATGTGGAGCATGTGTTGCATCATGTAAAAATGGATCTGCAATGTTATTTGTTGGAGCCAAAGTTTCTCAGTATGCTTTGTTACCTCAAGGTAAAGTGGAAGCAACGCAACGTGTTCTTAATATGGTTCGTCAAATGGATGAAGAAGGATTCGGTAACTGTACAAATACAGGAGCTTGTGAAATCGAATGTCCAAAAGGAATTTCATTAGAAAATATTGCTCGTATGAATAGAGAATATTTAAAAGCTAGTATTATCTAGTTTTAAAAAAAATACATTACAAAAAACGCATTCAGAAATGAATGCGTTTTTTTGTTTCCTATTTTTCGTTGTAATGATTTTCTAATATGATTTTAGTATTTTGAATTACAATATCAACATCTTTTTTTGTAAAGATTAATGGTGGTTTTGTTTTTAAAACATTATCAGCGGGTCCATCAGTACTTATTAAAATATTTCTTTCTCTTAATTCGTTTTTAATGTGATGTGCTAATTCAGTGTCAGCTTCTGTTGTATTGTCTTTAATGATGTCAAAACCTAAAAATAACCCAGAACCTCTAATGTCTCCAATACAAGGAAATTTCTTTTGTAGTAGGGCGAATTCTTCTTTGTAATAGTTACCAATAATTCTTGCGTTCTCTTGTAGATTCTCTTCTTCGATTACTTCTAAAACAGCTAGTCCTATTGCACAAGAAACAGGGTTTCCACCAAAAGAAGTAAAAAACTCAACTCCAGTATTAAACGAATCTGCAATTTCATCTGTACATATTACTGCAGCCATTGGATGTCCGTTTCCTATTGGTTTTCCAATAACAACCATGTCTGGAATAACATTTTCCGCCTCATAGCCCCAAAAATGATCTCCAAGTCTTCCAAATCCAGTTTGTACTTCGTCACTAATACAAATTCCATCCTGTGCTCTTATTGCTTCGTAAACGGGTTTTAAATAGCCTTTAGCTAGCGGTATTTGTCCACCACAACCCACTATTGGTTCAGCAATGAAGGCAGCGATTTTATTAGGACTGGTTTTTATGTCATTTATAGCAATTTCTGCATATTGTTTTCCAGCCGTACCATCGTTTTTTGTAAACCGACCTCTATAGGTATCAGGAATTATAGTTTTAACTACATGCTTTTTTTGACCTTGTCCTTTTGGATTATTGAACTTATAGTCGCTAATATCTATGTCAGCTTGGGTGTGTCCATGGTATCCGTGTTCTACAACCATAACATTCGAATGTCCAGTATGTTTTTTTGCCATTCGAATTGCTAAATCATTTGCTTCACTTCCAGAAGTAACAAAAAATACTTTGCTAAGAGAAGGTGGGAATTTTGACAGCAATTTTTCAGCATAAATATTTAGAATTTCATATAAATATCGAGTATTGGTGTTTAATTTAGCCATCTGTTCTTGTCCCGCTTTTACGACTTTAGGATGCGAATGTCCAACATGTGGAATGTTGTTGTAGGCATCTAGAAACGTGTTTCCATAAGCGTCATACATATATTGAAATGTAGCTTTTTCAACATAAATAGGTTTTTTGTAACTGACAGATAATATCTTAGCGAGGTGTTGGTGTCTTTTTTCTTTTACTTGCTCGATATTTGGAAGTGTTTTTATTTTGAATCCAAGAGTTTCTTTAATTGTATTTGAGAAATAAATTGGGTTTGTTGCAACTAAATAATGTAGCATTTTCCAAGCTTTTTCTTCACTAATGAATGCGTGGTCGTTTTCTGGATTCGTTTTTCGAACGTGCGCAGAATTACAAACGCTAATCACTAATCGTGCAGCAATTATATAATATAAAGAATCAATCTCTATATTGGTTAACGGTTTTGCTTCATGGTATGATTTAATTATTGACAACGCATTGGTAAGATAGGTTTCATTATTATACGTTGCGTAAATAATTGCAATTGCCAATTCGTTTATTGTGAAAGAATAAGTTACATCTCCAAAATCTATTATTCCAGAGATATTATTGTCTTTAATTAAGACGTTCCATTCGTTAATGTCATTGTGAATAATACTTTTTCTTAGTTCTTCAGCTTTTGGAATTACATTAGCATCAAATTGATCTATAAAATAAGTAGCAACTCTTTTGTTTTCGACTTTGTCAATATCGTCTAAATATTTTTTATTCAAATATAGATTTTCAATGTTCCATTCCCATTTTCGACTTTTGTAAAAATAACTTTTAAATTTTTTTAAGTTATTATTTAATGTCGCAATAGTTTTTCCTAATGAAGATAATAGTTCTTCTGAGTTTATTTTTGTTTCTCCTAAAAATTGTCCTTCTATATATGACAAAAGTCTACAAATTCTTTCTTCATTATTAATATTGATATTTAATAAGGTTTCATTGTTGTTAAACTTGATTGGGTGTGGAGTTTCTGTGTCTTTAAAGTTTTGTAAATGAGTTAAAACTCTGTTTTCTTCAGTCAATAAATCATACGTATCTTCATTGTATGGATATGTTTTTAAAATATATTTTGAAGTATTAGTTTTAATGAGATAATTGAGGTTGTCATAACCTCCAAGTTGTATTATGGAATTGATCTCCTCCGAGAGATAACTCTGAATTGTTGTTGTCATTGTGGAATTGTGTGTTGTTTTAGTTAGTAAAGTAAAATTATAGTTTTTGCAATTGATTTAGACTAATTTTTTCTACTTTTATCCTGTAATATTTGAATAAAAATGAGAATAGCTATATTTCAAACTAAACTTGTTTGGGAAAGTCCAAAAGAAAATAGAAACCTAATTCAAGAATATATTGATTCTTGTGATAATTCTTACGAGTTGTTAATTTTGCCTGAAATGTTTACTTCTGGTTTTACAATGAATACGGAAAATGTTGCAGAACCAATGAATGGAGAAACAATTCAATGGATGCAATTCAATGCTAAAAATAAAAATAGTGCAATAATAGGTAGTTTGGTTATAGTAGAAAATGGGAATTATTTTAACCGACTTGTTTTTGTTTTTCCAAATGGTGAAATTGAATATTATGACAAGAGGCATTTGTTTACTTTGGCAGGAGAAGAGAAAGTGTATAAAAAAGGAACTGAAAAATTAATTGTTGAGTATAAAGGTTGGCGAATTTGTCCTTTGGTTTGCTACGATCTTCGTTTTCCAGTTTTTAGTAGAAATGTAGAGAACTATGATTTATTGATTTATGTTGCTAATTGGCCAAAACCAAGAATCAACGCATGGAATTCTTTGTTGAAGGCAAGAGCGATAGAGAATCTTTCTTACGTGATTGGAGTAAACCGTATTGGTTTAGATGCTAATGGTATGGAATATATTGGAAGTTCTCAAGTCAACGACTATTTAGGAGATGAAATAATCAATTGCAAAGATGAACAGGGAATTTTTATAGTTGAAATTAATAAAGAGGAAATGCAAGAAACAAGAAATAAATTAAATTTCTTGAATGATAAAGATGTTTTTAAAATAGAATTGTAATGATTTATAGTGTATTTAATTTAGAAGAATAATTACTCTTCTAAATCAAATTCTTGTTCAACGTCCCAATTGGCTCTAACATCTACTCCTTTTGGGAAATAAATAATTTGTTCTGCTTGCCTTTTTTCTAAATAACTTCCAGTATCCCAAATGTTATTTTTGTTGTCATCATAGATGACTCTAAGAGTATAAATTCGAGGTTCAATAGATTCGAAAAATATAGGTTGGTCATCGTTTCTAGCTTCTCTTGCAATTATTTCTCCTTTATCTGTAAGTATTTCTAAGATATAAGGAAATCGGTCAATATTTTTAACAGTGACATTTAGGTTTCCATAGTCGGAAAGTGCTTTCGTACTAAATGTAAAAAGTAGCGAATCGTTTTGAGTAGAGTAAAAATCGGTTATTGCTCCAGGTAATAATTCAATTTGATACTTTTGACTTTCTTCTTTCTTGAAATCAAAAATTATTTTTTGTTCAAATTCATCATAATTGTATTCGAAAGGAATAGCTAAAGAATCTTTGTTTAAAAGGATTATTTTGCTTTTATCTATAGTATTTATAGGTGTTTTAGTTTTTAAACTGTATGAATCTCTGAAGTTTAAATTACTTTGAGTAGGATTAATGTCTAGCGAATCGGTAAGTTTTAGTTCTTTGATTTTCGTCTTAAAGGATTTGATATATTCTCCTTTTTCTACAGTTATTACAAGAGAATCAGGTTTAGAGATAGGGAAAAACAATTGAAGAGAATCTCTTTCTTTTTCTGGATATCGAGTAATTCGAAAAGGAATTTCTTCTTCGCCCATTTTTGCAGAAACTTTAACGTCTTTTGCGTCACCTTGAAAACCAATAAAGAACTTATTGTTCGACTGCTGAATTGGTCTGTCAAATTTCAATTCGGGTTTTTCCTTAAATAATTCGAGTTCATAAATGGTGTTGAAAATTGGAAGAGTGATAGATTCATCTATAAATGCAACTTTGTCTGATTTTGGATCGTATTTGTAATTGTTGTTTTTATCTTTTAATGCAATTATTCTATATTCACCAGCTTTTAGGTTTTCTAGCGCAAATACTTTTAAACTGTCTAATGTGTTAGTAACATAAAGAGGTGTTTCTTTGTAAATAGTAGAGTCTTGAAATGTAGTTGCATCATATAATTGGATGGATACAAAATTATCAGGTTTCTGTTCGTAAGCATCTTTAATTCTTCCAGCTAGAACCAATGAGTCAATATAGGTTCCTGTAGAAAACACATATTTAAATTGAGAATATGGGTTTCCTTCATTGTTGTCAGTAATACTTTGTCCGAAATTAAAACTATATGTTGTGTTCGGTTTTAGTTCGTCTAATAATTTTACTGAGATAAATTTACTTGCACTTCCTTGTGGAATAATAAGTGGTTTTTTCTCTAATGGTGGAGAAATAATTAACTGCTTGTTTATGTCTTTTACTTTAATGAGTTCATTAAAATAAATCTTAATTTCTTTACCTGAAAAATTGGTGCTGAAATTATCAGGAGAACTTGAAGTAATTTTTGGTGCAATGGTGTCTTTTGAGCCACCATTAATGGTTCCTCTTTTAGCACAACTCGTTATAAATGTGAATGTGCCAATGACTAATAGGAGTAAAATTAAATATATATTTTTCATCTTTATTCGAAAATCATCACAAAATAACAACTATATTTAATGTAAACATAATTTTTTGTTTTTTTTATGATTATGTGTAGGCAATGGCAATAATACTAACTTTTGTATTAGGGATTTTTAATAATGCTTTTGCGCAAGATTCTATAGTTGAACCCGTAGTTATTACATCGTCAACAAGTAGAAAGTGTTTGTTTTGGAACTCAATGTCTGTTTTAGCTTCAAACGATTTTAAATTGATGGCTTGTCTTTCTTCTTTGTTTTTCTTTGTTTGGGTAGAAGTATTTTTGTTTCTGAATAAAATTTCAGAATTGTATGGAATTTCAAGCTCTTTAGATAGTGTTTCGCAAAAAGTAGTTACTTGGTTATAACCTCTTTTCTTCATTTTTTCGGGATGAAGTGGAACAGGAATTATATAATCGATTTTGTTAGTGATAATTTTGTTTTTAATTTCTGGAATGTAAAGTTTTCCAAGGTAATTTCCAATCTCCTGTCTGTTTTTGTATTTAAGTTGATGAATCATTTTTTGAACTATCCCATCATGTGAAAATACAAGCATGGAACAGGCAAATTCAATATCAATTAGTCCGTAAAATTTATTTTTAGTTTCATTATTGTCTGTAAGATGATGATTCGTAAAAGGCAAATTATGAACACAGCTTGTGCAGAGAATTTTTTCGTTTTTAATCAGAAGTGAGTTACAACCATCACATAAAGTTGGAAATAATAATTTAAACAGATTTTTAAGCATTTTGACGATTATAAGTTAAAACATTGTATAAATTTATTTAATTTAATGAAAAATACTCTCAATGACGCTAAATAAAAAAAATATTCTAAAAATATCTATGGCAATATTTACAGTCATAGTCTTCTTTTCTTTTTTAGGATATCATGATATTTGCGTTAAGCATGAAGCATATATTGAAAGAGCAGAAACAGAGAATAAATTGCTCCAAAATCAATTTGATGAAATATTAAAAAAATACGATTCGTTGAATTCAACAATTGAAGAAGCAGAACTTATTGAAGTTGAAGAAGCGATTAAATCAGCAATTGAAAGTTCGAATAATTTTGAAAATAATTTCGATGCTAAAAACGAAAATAAAAGTTTAGAAAGTCAGATTGAAAGGTTGAAAAATGCGATTAGTGAGGATTCTGAAAATATCGTTGAAATTAATGATAGAATTCAAAATAACAAAAAATCATTAGATCAACTAGAGTCAATCAAAAGTAATGACAAGAGAATAAGACACGATAAATTATCTGCTTTGAATGTTACGGCAAGAGGCGTGAAGATTTTGTCAGATTTATATGCTAAGAAAAGAGAACGAAAAATTCAACAGATTAGAGTTTGTTTCACTCTTCAAGGAAACGAGTTTATCAGACAGGGCAATAAAGATATCTATATACAAGTTGTGAATCCTAAAAATCAAATTATTTCTGCAGAAGACACTTCGATTGCATTAAATGATATAAAATTACTTTACAGTGCTAAGGTTGATGCTCTTTATAATCAGAAAGATTTAGATGTTTGTGCCTATGTAAATTTAGAGTCGAACAAAACAATAAAAGGTAAATATATAATTAATATTTACAATTCTTTCTCGAAAATTGGCTCTACAATTTTCGAATATGAATAAACTTTAAATTATTCCTTCAATTTCTTTTCTTTATTAGAAACCTATTTTTATTTTTGTGCTATGGCAAAACAGGAAGATTTTTTTAAAAATGTAATTTCACATGCTAAAGAATACGGATATATTTTTCCGTCTAGTGAAATTTATGATGGTTTAAGTGCAGTATATGATTACGCACAAAACGGGGTAGAGTTAAAAAAGAACATTCGTGAATATTGGTGGAAGTCAATGGTTCAAATGCATGAAAATATTGTAGGTATAGATGCTTCAATTTTTATGCATCCTACAACATGGAAGGCTTCTGGACACGTTGATGCCTTTAGTGATCCTTTGATAGATAATAAAGATTCTAAAAAAAGATATCGTGCGGATGTTTTGATTGAAGATTATGCTGAAAAGATAAATATAAAAGCGCAAAAAGAAATCGTAAAAGCAAAAACTCGTTTTGGAGAAGCTTTTAATGAAGAAGAATTTGTTACAACAAATGAACGCGTTAAAGGTTATTTAAAACAAAAAAATGATATTTTACAACGTCTGGCGCGCTCATTAGAGAATGATGATCTTGCAGATGTGAAATCATTAATTGAAGAATTGGGTATCGCTTGTCCTGACTCTGGTTCTAAGAATTGGACAGAAGTACGTCAGTTTAATTTAATGTTTGCTACTAAAATTGGAGCTTCAGCAGATACTGCAATGGATTTGTATTTACGTCCTGAAACAGCTCAGGGTATTTTTGTTAACTTTTTGAATGTTCAAAAAACAGGACGAATGAAGATTCCATTTGGAATTGCTCAAACTGGAAAAGCATTTAGAAATGAAATTGTTGCAAGACAGTTTATTTTTAGAATGCGTGAGTTTGAACAAATGGAAATGCAGTTTTTCGTGAAACCCGGAGAAGAAATGCACTATTACGAGTTTTGGAAGGAAACACGTTTAAAATGGCATTTATCATTAGGATTAGGAAAAGAGAATTACCGTTTCCATGATCATGAGAAATTGGCTCACTATGCAAATGCTGCTGCAGATATTGAATTTGATTTTCCATTTGGATTTAAAGAATTAGAAGGTATTCACTCTAGAACGGATTTCGATTTGAAAGCACATGAAGAGTTTTCAGGTAAGAAATTACAGTTTTTTGATAATGAGACTAACTCTAGTTATGTTCCTTATGTAGTTGAAACTTCTGTTGGTTTAGATAGAATGTTTTTATCCGTTTTTTCGAAAGCATTACAAGAAGAAATCTTAGAAGATGGTTCTACAAGAACAGTTCTACGTTTGCCATCGGTTTTAGCTCCTACAAAAGCAGCCGTTTTACCATTAATTAAAAGAGATGGTTTGCCGGAAATTGCTAAAAGTATAATTGAAAACTTGAAATGGGATTTCAATGTGGCTTATGATGAAAAAGATGCTGTTGGAAGACGCTATAGAAGACAAGATGCCTTAGGTACTCCTTTTTGTATTACTGTCGATCATCAAACAGTAGAAGATAATACTGTAACTATTCGTCACAGAGATTCTATGGAGCAACAAAGAGTTGCTATAGATGAACTAGGAAAAATTATTAATGATGAAGTTTCAATGAAAAACTGGTTAATGAAGATGTAGTTTTTTTGAAAAACTTAAATATAAAAGCCCGATTTTAATTTTAAAATCGGGCTTTATTTTTTTTGGTATCAATGTTCTTAGTCTTCGCTCAAAGCATTCCAGCCTCTAGCTTTTAATTTAATTTTAGTATTGGCTCTTGTAATTAAGTGAACTCCTTCTTTTTCTTCAACCATATGTCCAATTATCGAGAAATTTGGGTTCGCTTTAATCTTATCAAAGTCTTCCATTTTAATAGTGAAAAGTAATTCGTAATCCTCACCACCACTCAATGCAATTGTAGTTATATCTATATTGAATTCTTCACAAACATTGATTAACTGTGGATCAGCAGGGATTTTGTCTTCGTATAGATTACATCCAACAGAACTCTGTTTGCAAATATGTAATACTTCAGAAGAAAGTCCATCCGAAATATCAATCATTGAAGTTGGTTTTACTTCTAGTTTTGATAGTAATTCTTTAATGTCTTTTCTTGCTTCAGGTTTTAATTGACGTTCGATTAAATAGGAATATTGTTCTAAATCGGGTTGGTTGTTTGGGTTTACCTGAAAAACTTGTTTTTCTCTTTCTAGAACTTGTAATCCCATGTAAGCAGCACCAACATCACCAGTTACAACTAATAAATCGGTTGGTTGTGCTCCACTTCTATAAGTGATATCATCTAAATTAGATTCTCCAATTGCGGTAATACTAATAACTAATCCTTTTTGAGATGAAGTTGTGTCTCCTCCAACAATATCTACATTGTAAGTTTTAGCGGCAAATTTCACACCTTCATAAAATTCTTCTAACGCTTCCAATGGGAATCGATTAGAAACAGCGATAGAGACTGTTATTTGAGTTGCAGTTGCATTCATTGCGCAAATATCCGAAATGTTAACAACAACGGCTTTGTAACCTAAATGCTTCAAAGGCATGTAGGCTAAATCGAAATGAACTCCTTCAATTAATAAATCGGTAGAAACAACTACTTTTTTGTTATTAAAATCAAGAACAGCTGCATCATCTCCAATGCTTTTAATTGTCGATTCTTGTGTTATTTGTATATCTTTAGTTAAATGTTCTATTAAACCAAATTCTCCTAATTCAGCTATGCTTGTCTTTTTCTGGTTTTTATCTTCTAACATGGATTTCTTTTTTGCAAAGATAGTTTTTTGATAGGATAGATTCTAGAAAAGAAAAAAAATAAGGATGTTCTATTCTTTTTTGTTTAATTCATTTAGTTTATCATAAATGAGATCGTTTTCGAAACCTTTACGAAGTAAAAAATCTACAAATTTTTTATTTTTTTTTGGTCCTTTTCTTTCTTTAATAGTTTCCCAGTTTTTTTCTGCAATATCATGAAATATTTTAATATAGCTTTCACTGTCTATCTCTTGTAAGGCAATCTCTATTATTTTTGAAGATATATTCCTGAATTTTAACTCGTTTTTAATTCTATTTCTTCCCCAATATTTGTAATTGTGTTTTCCTCTTGTAAAACTTTTTGCAAAACGTTCTTCATTGATGTAGTTATTTTCAATTAAGTGTATTAAGATGCTTTCTTTTTCAGAATCAGTGGCTCTTAAAGAAAATAATTTCTCTTCAACTTCTTTATAGCAGCGTTCTTGGTAAGAGCAATAGTACTCTAGTTTAGAAAGCAATTCGTTCTTTGTGAAAACTTTGTTACTCAATTTATTAACATTTTGTTAGTGTACAAAAATACTTATAATAGAATATTTTTTACTATATTTCGCAGCTATTTTAAAACTATTAACCAAGTCTTAAAGTTATTAACCAATGAGATTAAGATTACTATTCACCCTGTTTATGGGGTATTTTGCATGTGCGCAAGGTTTAGAAAATTTTTCAAATCTAACCACAACGAGTTCTTCTAGCTATTTATCAAGAACATGGATCGGAACTGATGGTGTTACTTGGAATGCAACTTCAGCAAGGACAGATCAGACAATAAATTCAAACGCTATTTGTACAAATAATTCAGGAACCATTTCTTCTCCAATTTACCATGGTGGAATGGGAACTTTGAGTTTTTCTTATGTTAGAGCTTTTACAGGAACAAGTTCTAGAAGTATTGAGGTTTGGGTAAATGGTACGCAAGTTGGAAGTGCAATAACTGTATCGCCTACATCAAATTCAATAATAAGTTATAATCAGCTAATTAATGTTTCTGGAAATGTTAGTTTAGAATTAAGAACTTCAGGGGCTCAAATTAAAATTGATGATATTTCTTGGACTACTTATACAGCTTGTATTGCACCAGCAGATCCAACAGGAAATATAATAGCTACTGCAAGTTGTGGTTCTGCTCAGTTGGACTATTCGTTTCCAAGCGCATCAGCCTATTGGCAAACAAGCGCCACAGGAACAAATACAACTTTTCCAACAACAACATCTTTTGTGGCTACTTTATCAGAAACTTATTATGTGAGAATATTCAATGGTACTTGTTGGTCAAGTGGTGTGGTTTCTCAAATGATATCAGTTTCTAATCCAGTTTCTATAACAACTGAACCAATTAGTCAATCCACGACAATAGGAGCAACAGCTACTTTTGATGTTGTGGCAAATAATGTAGGTTCATATCAATGGCAAATTTCTACAGATAGTGGAAGTTCTTGGTCTAATATAGGGACGAATACGAATAGCTATACAACAACCGCTTCAATATTATCAATGAACGGTTATCAATATAGAGTTATAATTTCAGGTAATTCTCCTTGTAGCTCTGTGATATCATCTGTTGCTAATTTAACAGTAAGTTCTGGTCCTTGTTTGGATCAAGCTAATTTTACAAGTACGCCATCTGGTTGGTTAGACACAAATGTTAGTTATGCATCTAATGAAGTAAGTTTTGCTTCACATACTGGAGAATTAACAACGTTAGCGGTGTCTTATCCAACTTCTTTAACGTTTGATTTGAGAAGAACAGGGAATTCTAGTTTAAAAACAATGTATGTTGAAGTTTCTACAACAACTCAAGGAGGAACATATACAACTGTTGCTGCATATGATCATAGTAATACAACTTCAGGAAGTACTACAATGTGTACAGTTAATTTATCTGCGTATACTTCTTTTGCAAATGTATATGTAAGGTTCAGAAAACAATCTTCAACTACTTCTCCGTGGTATTTTCAGAATATAAATGTATTTTGTGGAACACCTCCATCAGGACCAGAAATTAATGTTACAGGAAATGGATTGTCAATTGTTGATGGAGACACAAGTCCTACAGCTTTAGATAATACTAATTTTGGATCAACAACATTAGGAACAGATATTATTAAAACTTTTGTGATTGAAAATAATGGAACAACAGATTTAACTTTGTCGTTACCTCTTGTTTTAACAGATACATCGTTACCTCAGGAATTTATTATTACACAGCCATCAATTAGTATAGTAACACCAGGGAATTCTACTTTTTTTACTGTTCGTTTTAATAGCGCAGTGTCTGGTTTGTTTACAAACACAATTAATATCACTAATGACGATACTAACGAGTCATTATATAATTTTGACATTTTAGCTATTGCTTCTTCTTCTCCTACAGGAGGAACAAGTTTTCGTCCAGGAGAGCTTATTTTTGTAGGGTATGATGGCCAAGTAAATGGTAGTGGAGCAGATGATGAATATTTAGTAGCTACTTTAGTTGATGTTTTGCCAGGAACAATTTTTTCAATTGTAAATGCAAGATATGAGGCAGGTGCAAATGCAGGTGTAAGAACAAATAAATGGGGAGGCGGAGGAGACGATCCAAGCGAAGCACCTTACGAAGCGACTATAACATATAATGGAATTTCAACAATTCCAGCTGGATCAATTTTTCAAATAAGAACAAATGGGTCTTCTAATTGGTTTGGAAGTGTTTCAGTTATTTCTGGAACAACATCTTCTGTTAGAACTTCTGAGTTTTCAGGAAATATAGTAGGAGGTATTCTAAATTCTCCTAATATTTCAACAAGTTCACCAGACCAAATATATCTTGTTCAAGGTAGTTTTGTTTCAGATGGAACTATTAATTTGAATGAGGCAAATTATTATTTGTCAGGTAATTTATTACATGGATTAACAAATAGGGCTGCTTGGGTTCCTTTAGCAAATGCTTGTAGTGGATCGAGCTCATCATTGTCCTCAAATCCTAGAGAATCAAGATTGCCTTCTTCTTTAACTTGCTTCAATGTTGAGAGTATAAGTGGAAGTGCAGAAAGTGCTTATTATGAAAATGATAAACAACACGGTATTGCTTCTTTAAATCAAATTATTAATGCTGTTGCTGATGTTACAAATAATTGGACATTAAGTACAGGAAGATATATTTTAGACCCAACAAGTAATTCGGTAACTAGAGCTGGTAAAACATTTCAAATTGGCGCAAGTAATCCTTCAGGGCAATGGGTTGGTGGAATTGATACAAATTGGTTTAATTGTGCAAACTGGGAAGGACTTTCCGTTCCAGATTCAGGAACTGATGTTATAATCAATTCATCAGCTATAAATGTTGCGGAAATAAATTATAATTCAAATTATTCAGATGAATATAATGATTTAGCAATGGCTAATAATCTAAATATTTTAGGTAGTAGACTTGAAATTCTAGGGGATTCAAATAATAGATTAGAAGTTTTTGGAGATTTATTGATTGACAATGTAGGTGTGCTAGATATGGACGATTCTAATAGTGCTACTTTAGATGGTCAAATATTTTTAAGAGGGAATTGGACAAATAATGTTAATGAAACTTCATTTGAAGAAGGAAATAGTACCGTAATTTTTAAAGGGACTGCAACGCAAATAATTAGTGCAGTGGCTCCAGAAGGTACAGAAATTTTTGGAAATGTTATTTTAGACAATGATTTTACCACTGCTACATCAAACAATATAATTTCAAAAGGTAATTTGACTGTAAATCCTACTCGTAATTTAGTGGTTTCTTCAAATGATTATGTGCAAATTGATAATGATCTAATTGTCGATGGAACATTGAATGTCTTAAATAATGGTTCGTTAATTCAAGTGAATGATTCAGGAGTAAACACAGGGAATATTTCCTATGAAAGAATAACTTCGATGAGAAGATTGGATTATGTTTATTGGTCTTCTCCTGTAACTGGATTTAATATAGATAATATTTCTTCAAACACTCCTTCAAATCTAATCTTTAGTTGGAACCCAACGATTGTGAATTCTAATGGAGGAATTGGTAATTGGATTGGTGCAACTGGAAATGCAATGAATAACGGAAAAGGATATATTGTTAGAGGACCTAATAATTTCAATAATTCTTTTCAAACCTATACAGCTACATTTAATAATGGAATACCGCATAATGGAATAGTTGAAGTGCCTATTTCTAGAGGTACTTATACAGGTGCTGATTATTCAGGTGTGAATGGGGTTACAATTACACGATTTAATGATAATTTAAACTTAATTGGTAATCCATATCCTTCATCAATTAGTGCATTGGATTTTTTAAACTTAAATACAAATATTGAAGGAGCAGTTAGGCTTTGGACTCATGGCACTTTGCCGTCTACATCAATATCTGATCCGTTTTATGGTGATTTTAACTCCAATTATACAATAAATGATTATATCGTTCATAATGGTATTGGAACTACAAGTGGTCCTGCAGGGTTTAACGGACTGATTGCTGGTGCTCAAGGTTTTTTTGTCATTATGAATGATGGAACTACGACTACAGAAAACGTAACGTTTAATAATTCATTGAGAAGTAGAACGTATGATAATAGTCAGTTTTTTAAAACTACACCTTTTGATAAAAACCAAAACGGAATTGAAAAACATCGTATTTGGTTGGATCTTATAGATGTAAATAACGAATCTGTTAGAACTTTAATTGGATATAAATCAGACGCAACTTATGCAAAGGATAGAATGTACGATGCTATTGGAATACAGGCAACAACGGCTAATATCTATTCTTTAATTAATGAAGAGAAAATGTGTATTCAAGGAAGGCCACTTCCTTTCAATACAGAAGATAGAGTACCATTAGGAGTTAAGATTGCAAGTGCAGGAATTAATTCTATTGCAATTCATACAGTAGATGGGTTGTTTGAAAATCAAGATATTTTTGTTGAAGATTTGTATTTAAATATAACCCATGATTTAAAATTAAGTCCATATATCTTCAGTGCTTCAGTTGGTGTTTTCGATGATCGATTTGTTTTAAAGTACAAAGGAAGTGCTTTATCTAATGATGATTTTATTAATGATGAAAATCAACTTGTTGTTGTCTCAAATGAAAACATTGAAATTAACTCTCTCCTAGAGAATATTGAAGCAGTTACAGTTTATGATGTCCTTGGTAGAAAACTATATGAAAAAAAGAATATTAATAATCAAACTATATATATAAATAATTTAATGAAGAATAATACTGCTCTTATCGTTCAAGTTAAACTGATGAATGATAAAATCGTAACTAAAAAAATTCTATATTAAATTGACTTCTTGAAATGAAAAAGTTATTAACCGTTTTATTTGGATTAGCAACGCTATTTGCTAATTCACAATGTCCTTATCCTACTTCGAATACACAAACAGGATCAATACAGATGTTTTGTATTAACAACCCGAATAGTACAATTACAATTACGACAAATGCAACACAATATGTTAGAGTTAATGTTGTTCAAGGTTTTAATTATAGATTTAGTATTGGTGATGTTTATTCTGGTAGTAATGAAAATATAAATATTTATAACGCTACAACGAATGCTCAACTTGCAAATGCTTCTGGTGCAAATGGTGCAACAATTACAAACTGGACTGCAACTTATTCCGGAGAAATAAAAGTTGTAATCGCTTCGGGTACTTGTTCGCAGACTAACACGACTAATGTTTCTTTAACAGCTGAATTAACAGCCATAGGAAATACTTTAGATAGTCAAACCACTTTCGCAACAGATGAATGGATAGGGCACGTTTATAATTGGGTTGGTACTAGTCCTCCTCCTGGGGGAACTTCACCTAATTCTCCTTCAAATACACTACCTTTTCTAACTTCTAATTATGTTGGATATTATAATGTTGGATCAGAAACCATAACCGAAAATTTTGGTGGAAATACTGCATGTTTTCCAGTTTTGTCAAATGGAGTAAATAGAACAAACATATTAACAGAAGTTTTTGCTGTTAGGTTTAGAATGTTATCGACAAGACCTGCGGGATGTTATATAATAAGATTCCGAGGAGATGATGGAATTAGATTGTATAATGATGGAGTTTTAGTTTTTGATGAATGGAGACAACAAGGGCCTACTAATTATACGAATGTATTGGTTTACTTAGACGGAAGTGCAGATTTAATATTTGACTATTATGAATATGGAGGGCAAAATGTTGCTGATTTAAGTATTCAACCTTTTAATAATGCTTCTAATTCGGTTGCGTCACCATCAACTCCAGTTGTGTGTAATAATACAACTCCAAATACATTAGATGGAACTTCATTTCCTTATAGAGGTAGTTCGGTAAATCCAACAATTAATTTTCAATGGCAAGTTTCAACAGATAATATGAATTTCACTTCTATTTCTGGAGCAACTTCGGAAGATTACACACCAGCATCAGTTAATGCAACGTCTTCTGATGTCGTTAGGTATTATAGACGTATCGTTTCGTCTGCTTCTAGTGTGGGTTCTTGTAATTTCTTTAGTAATTCAGTTGCTATAACAACGACATCAAACAATGTTTCTGCACAATCTGCAACCAGTATTTCATGTAATAATTTTGTTGCTAACTGGAATGCTAAAGCAAATGCATCTTCGTATATTGTTGATGTTGCTACATCTTCAAGTTTTTCAGCTGGCACATTTGTAGCGGGATATCAAAATTTAAATGTTGGAAATGTAACTTCTTTGAGTGTTGCTAATGCAAACGTTACACCTTTATATTATAGAATTAGAGCGGTTAGCCCTTGTGGAACAAGTGGAAATTCATCAATAATTACAGTAAATTTAAATAGTACTACTTGGCATAGTTCAAGTTGGTCAAACGGAAGTCCTGACTTAACTAAATATGTGATTATTAATGGGAATTATGATACTGCAACATACGGAAGTTTTGAATGTTGTTCTCTTATAATCAATTCTGGAAGAACATTAAATGTAGCGGCAAACAATCATATTGTTATTGAGAATAATTTAACTGTGAATGGTGTTTTTAATGTGTTTGACGATGCTTCTTTAGTGCAAATTAATAATGCAGGAGTAAATACAGGAAATATAACTTATTCAAGAAATACAACGGGAGTTGCTTTAGATTATGTTTTCTGGTCATCTCCGGTTAGTACACATACTTTAGGGAGCTCAAGCCATTATTACTACTGGAACCCAGATATTTCAAATTCAAATGGAGGATTAGGTAACTGGTTAAATGCTTCTGGAAACTCAATGAATACAGGTGTTGGTTATATTTTGAGAAATGTTTTTTCAATTAATTTCAATGGTGTGCCACATAACGGGATTATTAATGTTCCAATAACTCGTGGAGGTTATACTGGTGCAGATTATGCTGGAACAAATGGAGTTACCATTACGAATTTAAATGATAACTTGAATTTATTAGGTAATCCATACCCTTCTGCGATTAGTGCGGCAGATTTTATTAATGCAAATTCAAATATAGAAGGAGCCGTTAGAATTTGGACACATGCAACTTCACCGTCAACTGCTAATTCAAATCCATTCTATGGGACATATGGTTATAATTATAATATTAATGATTATATAGTTTATAATAATACGGGTGCAATTAGTGGTTCTGGAAGTTTTGGGGGGTTAATTGCTGGTGGGCAAGGTTTCTTTGTCGTAATGAACGATGGGCCTGCTGCTACTCAAAGCGTGGTGTTTAATAATGCAATGAGAAGTAAAAGTTATAATAACGATCAATTCTTCAAAACTAGCGATGCAGGTGGGAAAGAAAAAAATCGTGTCTGGTTAGATTTAGTAACAGCAGAAAATAATTCAATTAGAACACTTTTAGGTTATGTTGAAGGAGCTACCTATCAAAAGGATAGAAATTATGATGCGGTTGCATTAGAATCGTCTGCCTCAAATATATATTCACTTGTAAATAATAATAAATTATGTGTACAAGGTAGACCAACTCCTTTTGATAATGAAGATAAAGTGCCTTTTGGAGTTAAAATAACGCAAGCAGGTACAAACTCAATAGGTATACATGAAGTTGATGGACTTTTCGAAAATCAAAATATTTATATAGAAGATTTGCACTTAAATGTAACCCATAATTTAAAAGTTTCTCCTTATAGTTTTTATTCAACTGTAGGTGTTTTTAATGATAGGTTTGTGATAAAATATAAAGATGCTACTTTATCTAATAGTGGTTTTATTACAGATGAAAATCAAATTGTAATAATCTCAAATGAAACTATTCAAGTAAAATCACTTTCTGAAGAGGTTCAAGAAGTAATTGTTTTTGATGTTCTTGGAAGGAAAGTTTATGAGAATAAAAAAGTTAATAATCAAGAGTTAATAATAGATACTGTTGTTAAAAATAACTCAGCTCTAGTTCTACAAATAACATTGATTAGTGGTGAAAGAGTCGTAAAAAAGACAATTTATTAATAAAGAATAAGAATAATATCGAAATGAGCTGTTAGAAATAACAGCTCATTTTTTTTGTAATTATAATATTTTGTAACTTTGAGACACAATCCAAAACAATACAATGGAAAATATAAAACAATACGTTCAAGAAAATAAAGAGCGATTTTTACAAGAATTAATAGAATTATTAAAAATACCTTCAGTAAGTGCCGATAGTGCTTATGCTCATGATGTTATAATGACTGCGGAAATGGTAAAATCTAGCTTAGAAAAAGCAGGTTGCGATTTTGTTGAATTATGTGAAACTCCTGGATATCCAATCGTATATGGAGAGAAGATAATTGATAAAAACTTACCTACGGTTCTCGTTTATGGTCATTATGATGTTCAACCTGCTGATCCAGTTGAGTTATGGACGTCTCCACCTTTTGAACCTGTAATTAAAACTACAGATATTCATCCAGAAGGTGCTATTTTTGCCCGTGGAGCTTGTGATGATAAAGGGCAAATGTATATGCATGTTAAAGCATTTGAATATATGATTGCAACAAATACATTGCCTTGTAATGTGAAATTCATGATTGAAGGTGAAGAAGAGGTTGGTTCAAAAAGTTTAGGATGGTTTGTTGAACGTAATCAGGAGAAATTAGCAAATGATGTAATTTTGATTTCTGATACAGGAATGATTTCTAATACACAACCCTCTATTACTACTGGTTTGAGAGGTTTAAGTTATGTTGAGGTTGAGGTTACTGGTCCAAACCGTGATTTGCATTCAGGTTTATACGGAGGTGCAGTTGCTAATCCAATTAATATATTAACAAAAATGATTGCTTCTCTTCATGATGAGAATAATCATATAACGATTCCTGGTTTCTATGATAATGTAGAAGAATTATCAGTTGAAGAAAGAGCAGAAATGGCTAAAGCACCATTTTCTTTGGAAAAATATAAAAATGCCTTAGCTATTGAAGATGTTCATGGAGAAACAGGTTACGTTACTAATGAAAGAAACTCAATTCGTCCTACATTAGATGTGAATGGAATTTGGGGAGGATATACAGGTGAAGGTGCGAAAACAGTTATAGCAAGTAAAGCTTTTGCTAAAATATCAATGCGTTTAGTGCCAAATCAAGATTGGGAAGATATTACTGAATTGTTTAAAAACCATTTTGAAAGTATTGCTCCAAAATCGGTTAAAGTGGTTGTGAAGCCACATCATGGTGGTCAAGGATATGTTACGCCTATCGATAGTGTTGGGTATAGAGCAGCGAATAAAGCATATACGGAAACTTTTGGTGTTCCTGCAATTCCAGTTCGTTCTGGTGGAAGTATTCCAATTGTATCGTTGTTTGAGAAGGAATTAAAAAGTAAAACTATTTTAATGGGATTCGGACTAGATAGTGACGCTATTCATTCGCCAAATGAGCATTTTGGAGTCTTTAATTATTTAAAAGGAATCGAAACTATTCCTTTGTTTTATAAATATTTTACCGAAATGAATAAATAAGTAAATTAAAAAAATGCCATTCAGATGAATGGCATTTTTTTATTGATATTACTAGTACTATTTTATAGTAGTGAAACTCTTATTTTCCTTTTCCAGAAGCTTCTAAGTTTCTGTCAATGGCATGACCTGGTCTTGTCCATTTTGGTTTTTCACCTAATGTTTCAAATTGAGAATTTTGTGCCTCAACAGTTTCAGGTTGCATTTTTTTGATAAAAGGTTTTTGTGGTTGTAATCCTAGCAATTCAAACATTTTCATGTCTTCGTTTACATCAGGATTTGGAGTTGTTAATAGTTTATCTCCTGCGAAAATTGAATTAGCACCTGCAAAGAAACACATTGCTTGTCCTTCACGACTCATTTGTGTTCTTCCAGCTGATAGTCTAACTTGAGTTTCTGGCATAACAATACGTGTCGTTGCAACCATTCGAATCATATCCCAAATTTCAACTGGTTTTTCGTTTTCTAATGGAGTTCCTTCAACTGCAACCAATGCATTAATTGGCACTGATTCAGGTTGCGGATTTAAAGAAGCTAATGCAACAAGCATTCCTGCTCTATCTCCAACGCTTTCTCCCATTCCAATAATTCCTCCACTACAAACGGTAACATTAGTTTTTCTAACATTATCAATTGTTTGTAAACGATCTTCATAACCACGAGTTGAAATCACTTCTTTGTAGTATTCTTCAGAAGAATCTAAGTTATGATTGTATGCGTATAAACCAGCTTCAGCTAAACGTTTTGCTTGGTTTTCTGTAATCATTCCTAGTGTGCAACAAACTTCCATGTCTAGTTTGTTAATAGTTCGTACCATTTCTAATACTTGATCAAATTCTGGCCCGTCTTTTACATTTCTCCATGCAGCACCCATACAAACTCTTGATGATCCAGAGGATTTTGCTCTAAGTGCTTGTGCTTTTACTTGAGAAACAGTCATTAAATCATTACCTTCAATGTTGGTGTGATAACGAGCAGCTTGAGGACAATATCCGCAATCTTCTGGACAACCACCTGTTTTAATGGATAATAATGTAGAAACCTGAACCACATTTGGATTATGGAATTCTCTATGTACTGTTGAAGCTTCATAAAGTAAATCCATTAAAGGCTTATTATATAAAGCAATTATTTCTTCTTTAGTCCAATTATATCTAATCGTATTCATACCAAATTCTTTTATGTGCCAAAAGTAACGAATTACTTTAGAACATTAAAAAAATAATGAAAATCTATTGTTTTTTGAAGTAATTTATTTAAAAAAAAGGAGGTAGGATATTTTGTAAATAACTGTGTTTATGTATTTTTGAAAAATAGAAATAAAAAAAGTTTTGTTTTTAGTAGGTTGTAATCCATTCATTGTGAGTGAAATAATTCCATTTTGCTTTTGCCATATCATAATCTGGATCAATTAGGGTTTTGTATTCCTTTCGATTGATGGCATTTTTACATGTAATGTAGATTGAAATGTCTTGATCTTTATGTTTGTTTTTTATTTTTTGACAATATTGCCAAATAAAATCAGGTTTTGTTGCAATCTGTCTCGATTGCTTTTCAGATAAGTCACTATGGTAATCATGATAACTTGATTTATTTGTGGAGTTATCAATAATTTTAAATGAAATGTAGCCACTACGTTCTCGAAGCATCATTCTCCAGCTTAATCTGTGTCCTTCTTCTGTCCATAAAACATCGCCTTTTATGAAATAATGACGAATTGGTAATAATAATTGAATAATTAAAAAGGGGGTAAAAAAGCATAAAAATATTTTTGAGTTAAATGTTTTTTCAGCTTCATCGATAACAATTGTTTTATTTTTTCTTAAAAAAAGCGATCTAATTTTTTCTGGTGGATAGAAGAAAAGAGCAAAGCTTAATGCGAAAAAAGGAAAAATTCCAATTTGTAGAAATATTGCATTGAATAGATGGAAAATTAATGAAGATATTAATGCTAAAGTTCTTGTCTTTTTAGTTAAGAGCATAGGGATTATTAGTAAATCATATAAGATTCCTGTATAGGCAATGGAAATATAGAACCATTTTCTACTAAAGAGGTCAAAGATTAATGTATTGTTGGTTGTACCTGAGAGTAAATTTTTTGTAAATGTTCCATCTAGCCAATCAGGATATAATTTTGCAAATGCAGCATAAAAATATACAATTGCAATTTGGGTTATGAAGACTAATTTTATCCATTGTGGCATAAAATTGGTTTTTTCTACATTGTTTAGCTTTGTATCTAATGAATATGATTTGTTTGCAGGGAGAAAAATCATTATAAAACTTATGATTAGTAATAAGTAATAATGATTATTATATGAAGATTTTTGCATAAAATATACGCCAGTCCATAAAAGGGTGTAAAGAATCATAGCGTAAGTATAACGATATCCAATCATTATTAGGATTCCTAAAATTCCCATTATAAAAAAATAGAAATACATTCCGTTTCCAGATAGTGGTTGTAGCCATTCAAAACCAATGAATGAAAATGTAAATTGTGGATCAATCAGTATTTTTTTTACCCAACCAGTTGCTATTGCACCAAAGCTTTCACAGGCTAATAAAAACCCGAAAAATATTCTAAATACAATTAAAGCAGCATTATCAATTGGTTTAGATAAACTTGAAATCATTGGTATTTTATTATTTTTTCAATAGATGTTTTTTTATCAAGTATAAGCTGTTCTTTTAAATCATCTAAAGAATCATATTTTTTTTCATCTCTAATTCGTTCTAATAGATTTACTTTTACATTTTTACCATAAATAGTTTCATTAAAATCAAAAATATGTACCTCTATACTTTGTTCGCCTTCTGAAACTGTTGGATTTGTACCAATATTCATCATCCCAAAGTATTCTTTATCTGATATTTCTATAGAAACAATATAGGCACCATTTTTCGGAATTAATTTATAGCTTTCAGAAACCTTTATATTTGCTGTTGGAAAATTTAATGTTCTACCAATTTTTTTTCCTTCAACTATAATTCCGTCTATCGAATATGGATTTCCTAGAAAATTATTTGCAGTTTCAATATCCCCTTCTAATAAAGCATTTCTTATTTTTGTTGAACTAATTGAAATTTCATCGATTTCTTTTGCTGTAATTTGCTCAACATCAAAATTGTATTCTTCTCCAAAAGCAATTAAGTCAGTAATTGTTGCTGTCCTATTTCTTCCAAAACGATGATCGTAACCAATTATTATTTTGCAAATATTCAATTGGTCTACAAGTATGTTTTTTACGAATTCTTCTGCTGTAAGTCTTGAGAAATCTAAATCAAAAGGATGGATAATAAGATTATCTACTCCGAATTTAGATATAAGATTCTTTTTTTCTTCAATAGTATTTAGAAGTTTTATGTCTAAATCTTGTTGAAGAACCATTCTTGGGTGTGGAAAAAAAGTCAACAATATACTTTCTGCATTTTTTTCAGATGCTGAAATTTTTAGTTTACTTAATACTTTTTGATGACCTAGGTGTACACCATCAAATGTACCGATAGTTATTACTGTTTTTCTTTTGTTACTAAAAGAATTTATAGAATTGTAAATTTTCAATGGTAATATATTTATAGCAAAAGTAAGTATTTTAATTTTAGACATAAAAAAGTGGATTGATAATTTTATCAGTCCACTTTTTTATATGATTTGAAACTTTTAATTTTTAATGAAACGTAAAGTTTTAGAAGTGTTTTCAAAATTTAATTTTATGAAATGTTTAGTCATTTATCCAAATCTTAATCGAGGGATTTTTACTACTAAACTTGTTTTAGATTTTGTGTTCAGAGCATTAGTGTAGAAGAGTTTTGATAAAGCGTATAATAGTTCTTCATTGTTTAATGAAAGTATTTAGCTGGTAGTGTTTTTAATCTGCAATGTATATTGTTGTTGTTGAAGACCATATTGATGATTGGTCGAAAAGATTAGTATTTAAATTTTTATAACGTTAAAATATAAATTGAAAAGAGCTTATATAAGAGCTCTTTTTTATATTTTTGTTTTTTTTAACATTTAAATATTTAAAATATGAAAACACAAAAACTACTGTCGCTCTTTCTAATTTTAGTAATAAATACTATTTATGGACAAAGAGCTTCTTGGGAAAAAATTTCCGAAGAGCAGTTAAAAACATTTCCAAAAATGGAAAGAGCTAATATGCCTTCTAAGTTTGAACTTTTTACTATTAATTTAGATAGATTGAAATTGGACTTGGCTAATGCACCTGTAGATATAATAAGTAGTGAGTCTAATGTAGTAATTTCTTTTCCAAATTCTAATGGGGAATTAGAAAATTATAAGGTATTTGAAGCTCCAATAATGGAAGAGGCATTAGCTGCAAGATACAGTAATATAAAGTCTTATATTGGTAAAGGGGTTGATAGACCAAGTAATACAGTTAGATTTAGTATTACCGTTTTTGGATTACATGCAATGATTTTTTCTGCGGATGAAGCTGTTTCTTATATTGATACCTACACTAAGGATAAAAATAATTATATTGTATATAATAAAAGAAATATTTCCCAATCAAGACATTTTCAATGTTTGGTTAATGATGAATTAGGTTTAAATAAAGCTGATTTGATATCAGGAAGTAATGCTCAAAAAGCATCTGATGGAAGATTTAGAACTTTTCGTTTAGCTATGGCTTGTACGATTGAATATGCTGCTTTTCATGTTAATGCAGCTGGTTTAGGTGCAGGTACTTTGGCTCAAAAGAAGGGTGCAGTTTTATCTGCAATGACAGTAACAATGACAAGAGTTAATGGTATTTATGAAAGAGATATGTCATTGCGTATGGTTTTAATTGCTAATCAAGATCCTTTAATTTTTATTGACAATGATAATTTTTCTAATAACGATGCAAATGCATTGATTGATGAAAGTCAAGCTCAAATTACTGCGATAGCAGGTGCAGCAAATTTTGATATTGGGCATACGGTTAGTACTGGAGGTGGAGGTTTAGCTGGTCCAGCACCTTGTTATGGACCTTCTAAAGCAAGCGGAATAACTGGTTCAGGTGCTCCTGTTGGAGATCCTTATGATGTTGATTATGTTGCACATGAAATGGGACATCAATTTGGAGCAAATCATACGTTTAATAATTCTTGTGGGAATAATAGAAATAATTCTACAGCTGTTGAACCTGGAAGCGGAAGTACTATAATGGCTTATGCTGGAATATGTGGTCCAAATGTACAAAGTAATTCTGATGCTCATTTCCATGCAGTAAGTATTGCTGAAATGGTTGATATGATTAATACATACTCCACTTGTGCAAATACAGTTTTAAGCGGAAATACTCCACCGGTAGTTAATGCAGGAGGTAATTATACTATCCCGAGAGCTACTGCTTTTGTTTTAAAAGGGAGTGCTTCAGATGTGAATGGTGATGCATTAACCTATTGTTGGGAACAAACGGATACACAAATTTCAACACAACCGCCAGTTCAGTCGGCTGCTAGTGGTCCAAATTACAGATCTAGAATACCTTCTGTTTCTCCAGATCGTTATATGCCACCTTTGGCAAATGTTGTGGCTGGTAATTTAGTTCCTACTTGGGAGGTGACGCCTAGTGTAGCAAGAACAATGAATTTTGCACTTACTGTAAGAGATAATAGAAGTCCTTTAGGAGGACAGACAAGTAGAGGTGATATGGTTGTTACGGTAAGTGGTGTGGCAGGTCCTTTTGTTGTTACTTCGCAAAATACTACTGGAATCTCTTATACAGGATTATCTAATCAAATGTTTACATGGAATGTTGCAGGAACTACTGCAAATAATGTTAATACTGCAAATGTTAAGATTAGTTTATCTACTGATAATGGTGTTACTTTTCCAACTGTCTTGTCAGCTAGTACACCTAATGATGGTTCTGAGAGTTTGACAATACCTAATGGTATTAACTCTACAAATTGTAGAATTAAAATTGAGGCTGTAAATAATTTGTTTTATAGTGTTAACTCTACGAAGTTCTCAATATCTAGTTCGTTGAGTTCAGATTCGTTTGAATTTGAGGGTTTTAAATTATATCCAAATCCAAATAAAGGTAGTTTTAATATTGAACTGTTTACAAGTTCTAATCGTATTTCTGTTAATGTTCATGATATTAGTGGAAGATTGGTTTATGATGAGTCATTCTCTAATTTAGGCACTTTTAGTCAGAATATTGAATTAGGAAAAGTTCAATCTGGTGTTTATTTGGTTTCTATTTCAGATGGAGATAATAAAACAACAAAAAGAGTCGTTGTTGAATAATTTTTAGTTAATTACAAAACAAAAGAAAGAGCCACTCTAAAAGTGGCTCTTTCTTTTGTTTTTATTTTCCATTAAATGTGTTCATGGTGTTGTTTAATCCTGCTAGCGTAAATGATTTTATAACTTCTGAAGCTACTTGTAGTCTTTCCTTTAGTTTTTCTTTTTCATCATCACTCCACTCGCCAAGAACATAGTTTACTTGTTGTCCTTTTTTATATTCATCACTAATTCCAAATCTAAACCTAGGGTATTCACTTGTGCTTAAAATTTGTTGGATACTTTTTAAGCCGTTATGACCTCCATCACTGCCTTTGGGTTTAATTCTAATGCTTCCAAATGGTAAATTTAAATCATCGGTTATAACGAGTATATTCTCTTTTTCTATATTTTCTTTTTCCATCCAATACTTAATCGCTTTTCCACTTAGATTCATGTAAGTATTGGGCTTTAAAAATAGTAATGTTCTACCTTTGATTTTGAATTCTGTAATGTCTCCTAGTTTAACAGTATTATAGCTTAATTTTTCTTGATTTGCAAAATGATCAAGGATTTTAAAGCCTATGTTATGACGTGTGTTAACGTATTCGGAGCCAATATTTCCTAGTCCAATAATTAAAAATTTTTTCATTGGTATTTTTTCTTCTTTTTTTCTAAATATTTTTTTTAGCCAATTCATTTTGCAAAAATAGTTTAATTTATTTGTTTATAAAAAATGCTATTCTGTTAGTTGTGATAGGTTGAAAAAAAGAAAAGCACCAGTAGAACTGATGCTTTTTCTATTATTAAAAATAATTGGATTATTTTTTCTTTGCTGGAGCAGCTTTTGCAGCTTTTGCAGCTTCTTGAGCAGCTTTCATTGCAGCACGAGAAATTCTTACTTGACACACAACAGTGTTGTCAGGATGCATTAATTTAAAGTTATTTGTTTCAATTTTAGTAACGTATAACTTATTACCCATTTGTAAAGGATTAATATCTGCTTCAACAAAATCAGGTAAGTTTTTAGGTAATGCTTTTACTTTTAAACGACGTTGGTTTAAACGTAAAACACCACCAGCCATAACTCCAGGAGATTTTCCAGTAACTTTTACAGGAACTTCCATAACAATTTCTTTATCTTCGTTTAATTCGAAGAAGTCAATGTGTAAAATTGCATCTGAAACTGGGTGAAATTGGATGTCTTGTAGAATAGCTTCAACTTTTTTTCCATTTTCTAATTCAATTACAACAGTGTGCGCGTTTGGAGTATATACCAAGTCTTTAAATGCTCTTTCATCTGCTGCAAAATGTACTGGTTGATTTCCTCCGTAAATAACGCAAGGAACCATTCCAGCATCGCGAACGGCTTTTGTTGCTTTTTTGCCTACGCTTTCTCTTTCTGATCCTTTAATCGTAATTGATTTCATTGTGTAAATATATAATTAATAAAAATAATTCAATTTGGTAATACTGCTTTAGTGCATTACATTAAAAATTTTCCACTAATGGAATTGTTGTTTTGTACCATATGCATTACATCTGCAAATAGTTTAGAGCACGAAACAACTTTTATTTTTTTAGACTCTTTCTGTAATGGAATAGAATCTGTAACAATTAATTCTAATAATTTAGAATTCTCAATCTTTTCATAGGCTTCACCTGACAATAAAGGATGAGTACATATTGCTCTAACGCTTAGTGCTCCTTTTTCCATCATTACATCGGCTGCTTTTGCAAGTGTTCCGCCTGTGTCTATCATGTCGTCTACTAGAATAACATTTCTGCCTCTAACGTCTCCAATAAGTTCCATCGTGTCAATAACATTTGCTTTCTTTCTCTGTTTGTAGCAAACCACAACGTCAGATTCTAAAAATTTAGAATATGCATATGCTCTTTTTGATCCTCCCATATCTGGAGAAGCAATTGTTAAGTTGTCTAAATTTAAACTTTTTACATAAGGTAAAAAGATTGTAGAGGCAAATAAATGATCTACTGGTTTCTCGAAAAAACCTTGAATTTGATCTGCATGTAAATCCATGGTCATAATTCTTGTAGCTCCAGCAGCTTCTAATAATTTAGCAACTAGTTTTGCTCCAATCGGAACTCTTGGTTTGTCCTTTCTGTCTTGTCTTGCCCATCCGAAATAAGGAATAACTGCAGTTATATGACGTGCTGATGCTCTTTTAGCAGCATCTATCATAAGCAGTAGTTCCATTAAGTTATCCGAATTAGGAAATGTTGAACAAACTAGAAAAACTCTCAGCCCTCTTATCGATTCTTCAAAAGAAGGTTGAAATTCTCCGTCACTATATTTAGAGAACGTAACTTTACCTAACGAAGCTCCATAGCTTTCAGCTATCTTTTCCGCTAAGTACACACTCTGAGAACATGCAAATATTTTTGCCTCAGGCTCGTTGTATGACATCTTAATTTATTGTTTAGTAGTTGGTTAGTGTTGTGCTGTATAATTGTGCTGCAAATTTAGAAATAAATTTTAACTCTGAAAGTAATTTTTCAAGTATTTTGTTATGTTTTTTTAAAAAAATAATTACATTTGCACTCTCAAACATCAAGATAAAGATTTTTATTGTTTTCTTGATATGCCTTGGTGGCGGAATTGGTAGACGCGCACGACTCAAACTCGTGTTCTTCGGAGTGTGGGTTCGATTCCCACCCAGGGTACATAAATAAAAAAGCTTCAATATTTCATTGAAGCTTTTTTATTTTAGGATCTCTTTGTTTACTCTTCCAGAAGCAATCCATGATGAGATTATTCCTAGGGGGATAATTGTTAATATGACGATGCCAATATTTTTTATTTTGAAAACAACAGGATATGGAAAGTCAGGTGTTATCATTAGTAAAGAGAATTTTTGCTGAATAAGTATTAATAGGGTTCCAAGTGTTATTCCGAAGAATAATCCAAAAAAGGTAATTATTGTTCCTTGTATGAAAAATACTTTTCTAATATCATTGAAATTTAGTCCAATATTGTAAAGGGTATAGATGTTTTCTTTTTTATCTATTATTATCATGACAATTGCGCCAGCTAGACAAAACAGTGTTAAAATCACAACTAATGTACTGAATAGGTATATGAATAAGTTTTCAGAATTTAGCATTTTATATAAAGAGTCGTTTAGTTGAGCTTTGGTTTTTATTGTTACCTTGTTCTTAAAGATATCTTTAAGTTCTTTTATTGCTGTTTCTTCTGAGGTATTTGTGTTTGATTTTAACACAATACTGGTTACTTGGTTGTTTTTGAAATTAAACAGTTTTTGTGTAATTGAAATGTCGCAAAAAACATATTTATTGTCAATGTCTTCGTTTATGTTAAAGATTCCAACTGGTTGGAGTTTTGCTGAGTTGAATGCGTTTTCATTGTTCTCTATTAGTCCGCTTCCGGGTTTGGGGGAGAATATGTTTAAGGAATTGTTGTAGTCAAATAATCCAAGTGAGAGTTTTTTTGAAATTTCTGTTCCAACAATTACTTGGTTTGAATTTGCTTCTAGCCAGTTTCCTACGTATAAATGTCGGTCAATTGCGCTTACACTTGTGAATAAGCTGTCGACTCCTTTTATAATTGCGATTTGTTCTTTGTTGTCGTAGTTAAAAAGTACTCTGTCTTCAATTATTTTAGAATAATTACTGAAGTTGGTGCTGTTTTTTATTTGTTCTTCTTGGTTTTTAGTAAAAAGAAAGGATTTGCCAGAATTTGGAGAGACAGTAAAGTCAGGGTCTGATGTGTTGCTGTAGCTTAGTGTAAACTCTCTTAGGCCACTAAATACAGAAAGAAAAGTGAATAATGCCATAGCACTTGCGATAATTGCAATGGTTGCAATTATCGTAATGATGTTTATTGTAGAGTTTTTACTAAAACTTACAGCATATCTTTTTGCTATGTAAAATGGGAAATTCAAATCTTAAGATTTTTTCCTTTTTTCTAATAAATCAGGATTGGTTACGGGGTTTTCTTTTCCTGTTAAAGCGTCGTCAATCTTTTCGATATAATCAAGACTGTCATCAATGTAGAAAATTAAATTAGGTACTTTTCTTAATTGATTTTTTACGCGTTGAGCTAAATCATGTTTTATTAAAGGTGTGTTGCTTTTTATTGCAGTAAGTATTTCTCCAGCCTTTTCAGTTGGAAAGACACTTAAGAATACTTTTGCAATTGATAAATCTGAGGTCACGTTTACTTTTGAAACAGAAATAATTAAATTATTTAAATTATTTTTTCTTATTTCACCTTGAAGTATATCTACAAGATCTTTTTGTAGTAGTGTGCCTATTTTTTTTTGTCTATTAGTCTCCATTTTGCAAAAATACGGATTATTGTTATATTTTAAGGGTTATTTTTTTTAAGTAAAACTTTTTGTTATTTTGTTGTTCTTAAAATGATAAATAAAATGATAAATAAAATTGAACATATTGGAATTGCAGTAAAAGATTTAGAAGTCTCTAATTTGGTTTTTGAAAAGCTTTTTGGTGTGGCTTCTTATAAGGAAGAAGAGGTGGAGAGTGAAGGTGTTAAGACTTCTTTTTTTATGAATGGTCCCAATAAAATTGAATTGTTACAGGCGATAAGTGACGCGAGTCCTATAGCTAAATTTATAGAAAAAAGAGGAGAAGGAATTCATCATATTGCTTTTGATGTTACGGATATTGTGAGTGAGATTGAAAGATTGAAAAAAGAAGGTTTTGTGGTTTTGAATGAAATTCCTAAAAAAGGTGCTGATAATAAGTTAGTTGCTTTTCTTCATCCAAAGAGTACTAATGGAGTCTTGATAGAGCTTTGTCAGGAGATAAAATAAAATATAAAAAAAAGTTGCAAGTAATAAAAAAATGCTGTAATATTGCAACCTCAAAACCGGTCCTATAGCTCAGTTGGTTAGAGCACCTGACTCATAATCAGGTGGTCCCTGGTTCGAGCCCAGGTGGGACCACAGAAACAAAATAGCCTGTAAAGGCTATTTTTTGTTTTATTAAGAAATATTTAAGTATTTTTGTAAAAACATTGTTTAGTGCGAAAATATTATTATTTTAGTGCTCTGTTATTTTTGACATGTTTTTGCATGTAGATAAATATTAATGATTTGTTGTTTCTTGTTAAGGGAATAACTTTATATTTTATAACCATGAAGTTAATAGTGAATAAAATAGTTTTTATTTTGATGATGTTGGTGAGCTTTGAGGGTGTGTTCTCTCAAACAAATCCTCCTCCTCCGCCTACTCCTCCGCCTGGAGATGTTCCAGTTGATGGAGGTGTTTGGTTTATGTTAGTTGTAGGGATTGTATTCGGATATTACTCAATTAGGTATATTTACAAAAATAAAAGAAGCTCTATATAGAGCTTCTTTTATTTTTGTAAATCATGTATTCTTTTTACGTATTTTCCGATAACGTCAAATTCAAGATTAACAATGTCTTTTGTTTTTATGTTGTTAAAGTTTGTATTTTTATAAGTGTAAGGTATTATGGCGACGCTAAATTCATTCTTCTTTGAATTTACAACAGTTAGGCTGGTTCCGTTAATGGTTATTGATCCTTTTTCAATTGTTATGTTGTTAAGTTTTTCGTCATATTGAAAAGTAAAATGCCAGCTCCCTTTTTCTTCAGATTTATTAATACATGTGGCAATTTGATCAACATGTCCTTGAACAATGTGTCCGTCGAGTCTGTCTCCTAGCTTCATGGCTCTTTCAAGATTAATTGTGTTGTTTTTTTTCCATGTTCCAATGTTAGTCTTGTTGATTGTTTCTTTAATTGCGGTAACAGTGTATTCGTTTTCTTTAATATCAACTACTGTTAAGCATATTCCATTATGTGCTACACTTTGGTCAATCTTTAGCTTGTCTGCTAAATTTGAGGTTATTTTTATGTGAAGATTTTCTTGGTCTTTAATGATTTCTTTGACTGTTCCTAATGTTTCAATGATTCCCGTAAACATAACTAATTTTATTTTACTAAATTTGCAGTTCAAAAATAAGCATTTAATAGGACTAATTATGGTTAAAAAAGCAGAAAATATAATTGTAGGTATATCTATTGGTGATTTAAATGGGATTGGTCCAGAAGTTGTACTGAAGACATTTGAAGATAATAGAATGTTGGAATTGTGTACGCCTGTAATTTTTGCAAATATCAAGATTGTGTCTTTTTTAAAGAAAAATCTGAGTTTAGATGCTAGTTTGCATGGAATTGATGATTTGAGTCAAATTGTTGTCGGAAAGATTAATGTACTGAATGTTTGGAAGGAAGGTGTGAATATTGATTATGGAAAAAACGATGAAGTTGTGGGTAAGTATGCAATTAAATCTTTTCAATCAGCAACAAAAGCGTTAAAGGAGGGTTTGGTTGATGTTTTGGTAACGGCTCCTATAAATAAATACAATATACAATCTGAAGATTTTAAATTCCCTGGGCATACAGATTATTTAGGTCAGGAGCTAGAAGGTGATGCATTAATGTTGATGATTCATGATAAGCTTAGAGTTGGTTTATTAACGGATCATATTCCTGTTAATGAAGTGTCTAATGCTTTGACGGAAGAGCTTTTGTTTAAAAAAGTAGAAACTGTAATTGATGCTTTAGAAAAGGACTTCGGAGTAGTTAAGCCTAAGGTTGCTTTGTTGGGGCTTAATCCTCACAGTGGTGATAACGGTGTTATAGGTGATGAAGAGGAGAAAATTATTAAGCCAGCTGTTAAAAAAATGTTTGATTCTGGAAAAATGGTTTTCGGGCCCTATTCATCGGATAGTTTTTTTGGGTCTACTCAATATGAAAAATATGATGCTATTTTAGCAATGTACCATGATCAAGGTTTGATACCTTTTAAAACGTTATCTTTTGGTAAGGGGGTAAATTATACTGCGGGTTTAAGTAAAATTAGAACATCTCCAGATCATGGGACTGCCTATGAGATAGCGGGTAAAGGAGAGGCTAGTTATGAGTCATTCAGGGAAGCGGTATATTCTGCTATGGATATTTTTAAGAAAAGAAATGAGTTTTTAGAGTTAATAAAAAAGCCTCTGAAAGTCAGGTAAATAGAGTTGTAAACAAAAAAATGTTTATAACTGGTTTGAATTTATAATAATTTTATATCTTTGCATCCCATTAATGATGGGTAAACTGTTGTTATGAAGAAATTAAAAGAGTATTTGATTCAGTTTGCTGGATTGAAATTAGGAAAGCATCAGTTTGATTATCAGTTAGATAATTCGTTCTTTGGTTGCTTTGATTATGACGAGTTTAATGAGGTTAATATCGATGTTGTTCTGATTTTAGAAAAAAAGAATACAATGCTTGAGCTTAACTTTGATTATAATGGAGTCGTAAATATACCTTGTGATTTGACAAATGAGTTGTTTGATTTACCTGTTAAAGGAAAATTAAAACTGATTGTTACTTTTGGCGAGGAATTTAATAATGAAAATGAAGAGTTGCTTGTTTTGCCTCATGGTGAGTTTCAAGTTGATGTTTCACAATATATATATGAAGGCATAGTCCTTTCTGTTCCGGTAAAAAGAATTCATCCAGGAGTGAAAGATGGAAGTTTAAAATCCGAAGCATTGGAAACATTAGAGAAATTGGCACCAAAAGTAGAAGAACAAGAACAAGAAAATATTGACCCTAGATGGGAAAATTTAAAAAAACTATTAACGGATAAATAATATAGTAAAATGGCACATCCTAAGAGAAAAATCTCCAAAACAAGAAGAGACAAGAGAAGAACACATTACAAAGCATCTGTACCACAAATCGCTACATGTCCAATCACTGGAGAAGCGCATTTATATCATAGAGCTTACTGGCATGAAGGAAAAATGTATTACAGAGGTCAGGTTGTAATTGATAAAGCAGTAGCAGTAGCTTAAAGCTTTGAAGAAATAGAGAAAAACTCTCACACAGTGAGAGTTTTTTTGTTAAACAGACTTTTGTTAGTTTACAAGCTCTATTTTTTCTTTGGTTTGATTTTTTTTTTGTAATTTCCACCACTCGTTAAAATAATGTTTTGTTTAATGAGGAAAAATAATTTTTATGAATAAAATTACAGCCGCGATTACAGCAGTAGGCTCTTATGTGCCTGACTATGTGTTGTCTAATAAGGTATTGGAAGAGCTAGTTGAAACCAATGACGAATGGATTACTTCTAGAACAGGAATAAAAGAAAGAAGATTATTAAAGGAAGAAGGTCAAGGAACTTCGTTTTTAGCTATAAAAGCTGCTCAAAATTTAATTGAGAAAGCACAAATTGATCCTAAAGAGATTGATTTGGTTATTATGGCTACCGCAACACCAGATTTACTTGTTGCCTCGACGGGTGTTTATGTAGCAACTCAAATTGGGGCTATTAATGCTTTCTCTTATGATTTGCAAGCAGCTTGTTCAAGTTTTTTATATGGTATTTCAGCAGCTTCAGCTTATATTGAATCTGGACGATATAAAAAAGTATTATTGATTGGAGCAGATAAAATGTCTTCTATCATAGATTATACAGATAGAGCAACTTGCATTATTTTTGGTGATGGAGCTGGTGCAGTATTGTTCGAGCCTAACAGCGAAGGATTAGGATTGCAAGATGAGATACTGAAAAGCGATGGAATTGGAAGAGAATTCTTAAAGATCGAAGCAGGAGGTTCTATTTTGCCACCTTCAGAAGAAACGGTAAAAAACAAACAACATTATGTTTTCCAAGATGGAAAGACAGTATTTAAATATGCTGTTTCTGGAATGGCTGATGTAAGTGAAAAAATTATGCAACGTAATAATCTTTCGCATGATGATGTAAGCTGGTTAGTGGCACATCAAGCAAATAAAAGAATTATTGATGCAACTGCAAACAGAATGGGTATAGATGAAGAAAAAGTCTTGATTAATATTCATCGTTATGGAAATACTACTTCCGCAACTTTACCATTACTGTTGTCTGATTTTGAAAGTCAATTAAAAAAAGGAGATAATATCATTTTTGCTGCATTTGGAGGTGGATTCACTTGGGGTGCAGTTTATTTAAAATGGGCATATGACAAAAAATAACAAACTAAACCAAATTCCAAACAATATGGATATTAGAGAAATTCAAAACCTAATTAAATTTGTAGCTAAATCAGGTGCTACAGAAGTGAAATTAGAAATGGATGATTTTAAAATCACCATAAAAACTACAAACGAAGGGCCAGAAGCAACTACAACTTATGTTCAACAAGTTCCTGTTTCTGCTGCATTGCCTCAGGCTTCAGCCCCTCAGCCAGTTGCTCCTACAGCACCAGCTACACCAGCTGCACCAGTAGAAGAAGATAACTCAAAATTCGTTACTGTTAAATCACCAATAATTGGAACCTTATATAGAAAGCCAGCTCCAGACAAGCCTGTTTTTGTTGAGGTAGGAGATACAATTTCTAAAGGAGATGTTGTTTGTGTTATTGAAGCAATGAAGTTATTTAACGAAATTGAGTCTGAAGTATCAGGTAAAATTGTTAAAGTATTAGTTGATGATTCTTCTCCAGTAGAGTTTGATCAACCATTGTTTTTAGTAGATCCGTCTTAAAAATTAGAAATTAGAAATCAGAATGTTTAAGTTTTATTGATTTTTGTCTTAGAGGCTTTAATTTCTGTATTCTAAATTTATTTATTGTCTAATTATCTAATTAATCAAGATATGTTTAAAAAAATATTAATTGCAAATCGTGGGGAAATTGCTCTCCGTGTTATTAGAACTTGTAAAGAGATGGGCATTAAAACGGTAGCTGTTTATTCTACTGCTGATGCTGAAAGTTTACATGTTAGATTTGCTGATGAAGCAGTTTGTATTGGTCCTCCTGCGAGTAGTTTGTCGTATTTAAAAATGGCAAATATTATATCTGCTGCAGAGATAACAAATGCTGATGCTATACATCCAGGTTATGGTTTCTTGTCTGAAAATGCAAAATTTTCAAAAATATGTCAAGAACACGGAATTAAATTTATTGGAGCTTCTCCAGAAATGATTGATAAAATGGGAGATAAGGCTTCTGCAAAAGCGACAATGAAAGCTGCAGGAGTTCCATGTGTTCCTGGTTCAGATGGTTTATTGGAGTCTTTTGAACAAACTCAGAAGTTAGCTAAAGAGATGGGGTATCCTGTAATGCTTAAGGCTACTGCTGGAGGTGGAGGAAAAGGGATGCGTGCTGTTTGGAAAGAAGCAGATTTGTTAAAAGCATGGGAAAGTGCTCGTCAAGAGTCTGCTGCTGCTTTTGGTAATGATGGGATGTATATGGAAAAGCTTATTGAGGAGCCACGTCATATTGAAATACAAGTTATAGGAGATTCATTCGGTAAAGCATGTCATTTATCGGAAAGAGATTGTTCTGTGCAACGTCGTCATCAAAAATTAACAGAAGAAACTCCTTCTCCGTTTATGACGGATGAGTTGCGTAACGCAATGGGGGAGGCTGCTGTTAAAGCTGCGGAATTTATCAAATATGAAGGAGCAGGAACAGTTGAGTTTTTGGTTGATAAGCATAGAAATTTCTATTTTATGGAAATGAATACGCGTATCCAAGTTGAACACCCTATTACGGAGCAAGTTATTGATTATGATTTAATTCGTGAGCAAATAATGGTTGCAGCTGGAATTCCAATATCTGGTAAAAATTATTTCCCAATGCTCCATTCTATTGAGTGTCGTATTAATGCGGAAGACCCTTATAATGATTTTAGACCATCTCCAGGTAAAATAACAACATTACATACTCCTGGAGGGCACGGTGTGCGTTTAGATACTCATGTGTATTCTGGTTATACAATTCCTCCTAACTATGATTCAATGATAGCGAAGTTGATTACAACTGCTCAAACTAGAGAAGAAGCAATCAATAAAATGAAAAGAGCTTTAGATGAGTTTGTAATCGAGGGGATAAAGACAACAATTCCTTTTCATAGGCAATTGATGGAAGAACCAGATTATGTTGCTGGAAATTATACAACAAAATTTATGGAGTCTTTTGTGATGAAAGATAGAGTAGAAGAATAATTAAAAAGCTCCCGATTGGGAGCTTTTTTTTATGTAATTGTTAAATATCTTCAACTTCTTTAAATGGCATCATGATAGCGTGTGTTTTAAAAGAAACACTATTAAAGTGTTTCTTTTAGCCATTTAAAAAATTCATTTTGCCAAACTAAGCCATTTTGTGGTTTTAATATCCAATGATTTTCTTCAGGGAATAGCATAAATCTACTTTTAATCCCTTTTAGTTGAGCAGCTTGGAAAGCTTCTTGACTTTGTCCAATTGGTACACGGTAATCTTTTGCTCCTTGTATTATAAAAATAGGGGTGTTCCAATTGTTAACAAGATTGATAGGGTTAAATTCATTATATGATTTTTGAGCAAGTTTATTGTCTTTGTCCCAATATGAACCTCCCATATCCCAGTTGGTGAAGAAAACTTCTTCGGTTGTTCCATACATGCTTTGCATGTTGAAAATTCCTGCATGAGCTATAAATGTTTTGAATCTGTTCTTATGAATCCCTGCTAAATAAAATACCGAATAGCCTCCATAACTTGCGCCCACTGCTCCAATTCTATCTTTGTCTACGTATGCTTCTTTCGAAATGTTATCTATTGCACTTAAATAATCATCCATTACTTGTCCGCCCCAATCTTTACTAATTTGTTCGTTCCATTTTACACCATGTCCTGGCATTCCTCTTCTGTTTGGAGCAACTATAATATAGCCTTGAGATGCCATGACTTGAAAGTTCCAGCGATAAGAATAAAATTGAGACAATGCTCCTTGTGGTCCGCCTTGACAATATAGTAATGTTGGATATTTCTTTTTAGGATCAAAATCTGGCGGTAAAATAACCCAAACAAGCATCTCTTTTCCATCAGTAGTTTTTACCATTCTTTTTTCAACTTTCGGTAATGTCAATTTTGAATAGATAGCTGTATTGATATTGGTCATTTGTTTCCAGTCTTTCTTTTTTAAATCATAACTAAAAATTTCATTGGCATGATTCATATCGCTTCTTGTAATGATAGCTCTATTTTCATTAATTTCGATAATTTGATTTACATCAAATTGCCCCATTGTTAGCTGTTTTACTATTGGTGCGATTTTTGTTAATCCTGGAAAGTTAACTTCAAAAAGCTGTTTTGTACCGCCAACTGGTGCTAAGAAAAAGATTTTTTTTCCGTCTTTGCTCCAAGTGAAACTATCAACTGTTCCATCCCAATTTATGGTAAGATTGGAGTCAAAACCTTTAAGTCGAACGATGATATCGTTTTTATCAGCTTCATAGCCGTCGCGCTTCATTTGTAGCCATGATAAATCTCCGTTTGGTGAAAATTGAGGAGCAACATCATAACCCGTATACTTTTCGGTTAAATTTGTTGTTGTTTTAGAAGAAATATCATATTCGAATAAATCGGTATTAGTGCTAATTGCATAAGATGTTCCGACCTTCTTTTTTGATACATAGATGATTTTGTTGCCTTCAGGAGACCAAATGTAATCTTCATCACCTCCAAATGGTTTTTGTGGGCAATCAAACGGTTCGTCTTTCATGATGTCAACTTCTTCGTTTTTATTATTAGAAATAAAAACATGATTATGATTTCCGTCATTATAGGTGTCCCAATGACGATAATCTAAAGCATCATAAATTTTAACATCGCTTTTATCTAGCGAAGGATAAAAGTCTTTTCCGTTTACGCTTTGTATTTTGATTTCTTTATGAGTTAAAGTCCAATTGCCATTGCTAGATTTGTTTTTATCGGAAAGTAGTTCTTTGTACTCTTTTATTTCAACTGGAGTGCCGCCTTCAATTGGTAATAAGTAATATTTTGATTTAGAATTATTTTCTTTTATAGAAGGTATTGATACTTTGTAGATGATACTTTTATTATCATTAGATATTCCTAAAGGAGAAATTCTTCCAAGTTGCCAAAGCAGTTCAGGTGTCATTTGTTCTTGTGCGGTTGTGGATAATCCAGCCATGCTAAATAAGATTAATGCTATTTTTTTCATTTCTTGTTTATTATTATGTAATAAAGTTTAAAAATAAATATTTTATATTTAATAGGAGGTATGTGTAGTAATAAAAAAAGGCCTTCAATATAGATTGAAGACCTTTTTTAGAATTTGATTTAGTTTATTGTTTTATAAACTGTTTACTTATTGTATTCTCGTTATCTGTAATCTCAATAATGTAATTTCCAGCATTTAATCTGGAAACATCTATAGAGTTGTTCGCTATTTTTCCGCTTAAGACAGTTTGTCCTAGTAAACTGTGTACTTTATAGGTTGCGTTGTTGGATATTGAACTGATATTTAACAAGCTGGTTGTCGGGTTAGGATAAATAACTACTTCATTTTCTAAAGCTAATGAGGTAGTTTCTTCATTGTCTCTAGTAGAAGCTGTAATGTTTATTGTGTAATCCTCTACTTGTCCGTAAGTGAAAGATTCACAAGAAGTTGGGGTTCCGTTGTATTTCATTGAAACTCTCATTCTTGTTGCTCCTAAATTCGCATTTGTAGGAATAGATATTGAACCGCTAACAGGGGTGTTTTTTGTAGCTCCAATTGTTATAACTTGTTCTCCTGTATCAGTGAAGTCACCATCTTGATTGAAATCAATCCAAACGGCGTATCCTTCGCTGTAAACAGTTCCAGTCCATAAAGGAGTGATTGTAATTGTTTGTGAAGTTCCTCTTGATACAGATGTTGTGATAGCTGTAAAGTCTTCATAGCCAGTTGTACCTGATGATGAATTATTGATACTTCCATATTCAACTTTGGCAATTCTTTCGTCGTTTGTATTGTTTCCTTGTGAGGTACAATATGTAACTGAGTTAGAAAGAGTAGTTACAGATGCTGTGTTGCTTGTTGCTGAAAGATTTCCAGCAGCGTCTTTTGCTTTTACTGTAAATGCGTATGTTGTTGCAGATGTTAAGCCTGTTACTGAATATGTTGTTGTCGTTGCGGTACCTATTTGTGTTCCTGCTTGGTAAACGTTATAACCTGTTACGCCTACATTGTCAGTTGACGCTGTCCAAGATAAAGTTGTTGATGTCTGAGTTGTACCTGAAGCAGATAATGTTGGTGCTGATGGAGCTGTAGTGTCTGGTACTGATGTTCCAATGTTTACAGAGTAATCTTCTACCTCTCCGTATGAAAATGCTTCACATGAAGTTGGAACTCCATTGTATTTCATTGAAACTCTCATTCTTGTAGTGCCTGTAATTGCAGATGTAGGAATTATGAAGCTTCCTGTTACTGGTGTAGTTTGACTTGCAGCTTTGCTCCAAGCTAACTCATTGGCATCTGTAAAATCTCCATCCTTATTGTAGTCTATCCATACCGCATATCCTTCGCTGTATACAGTACCTGTCCATGTAGGAGTTATAGTAATGTTGTATGAAGTTCCTTTGCTTACGCTCGTTGAGATACTTGTGAAATTTGTATAGCCATTACCTCCATTAGAAGTGTTGTCAATTGTATTGAATTGAACTCGTCCTATGTATTCATCGTTTACACTGTTTCCTTTAGAATCACAATATGTCGGATCTGTTGTTCCAGTTAAAGTTGTTATAGTTGCGGTATTACTTGTGCCTGAAATATTTCCAGCAGCATCTTTAGCTTTTACAGTAAAATTGTAAGTAGTTCCAGGGCTTAATCCTGTAACTGCAAATGTTGTAGTAGTAGCTGTTCCAATTTGAGTTCCTCCTTGAAATACGTCATATCCAGTTACTGCAACATTATCAGTTGATGCAGTCCAAGAAAGATTCGTTGTTGTTTGTGTTGTTCCAGCAGCTGTAAGATTTGTTGGCGCTGAAGGAGCAGTTGTGTCATTTCCACTACCTTGAGTAATTGTAAAATTAGAATTAGAAATGTCAAAGAAAATATGATTTGTTCCTTTAATCATGATTCTGTTTTGATTTCCTGGTGTGTTAGGAATTGTAACAGATTGCGATCCATCATTTGGAGTTCCAGCTAATAGTACAGTGTTGAAATTGTTTCCTCCATCTGTAGATAGCAATATGTCAACATTAGCACAATTTACTCCATTTGCTGTCGTTCCAGCGACGTTCCATGTTATTGTTTGAGATGAATTTCCAGGGTAAGAAACTGCTGTATTTGGTGAAGAAACTGTAAAAGGTCCTGCTGTACTATTTACTGTAACAACCATGTCGTCACTGTTGTTTGCTGAACCACCAGCTCTGTTGTCTCTTACTGTAAATCTAAAATTCATTGTTCTAGCAACTGAAGGAAGAGCTTCAACTGTGATTTCTGCTCCTGTTGTTGTAGAAGAGTTTGCTAAAACACTTTCTAGTCTTGGGAACATTCTTGTTGGTGTAGTTGTAGGGTTGTATGATCTAAATGTTGGTCCAGACGTTCTTGTTGCACTTGCAGCAGAACTTGCTCCTGTAGCAGAACTTGCTGCGTTATCAAATTGTTCCCAGATGTATGTTAAAGCATCTCCATTGGCATCGGTTCCTGAGCCACTAAGAATGAAAGGAGTGCTTTTTGGGATTGTAAAATCGCTTCCCGCATCAGCAGTTGGTACTGTGTTTCCAGTGTTAGTTACTGTTGGGCAAGTTTTAGATTTGATATTGTTTGTTACTTGTTGAATACTTGCAGAATGAAAATAAGCATCAGAATGTGGTTGTACATCCTGACCAGTAATTCCAGCATACCCCATGATAGTTGAGCCAGAACCAGGTTCCATATTTACACCTGTTCCTTCATTGCTCATGGAAAATGTATGATTTGCTCCAAACTGATGTCCAATTTCATGAGCAACATAGTCGATGTCGAAATTATCTCCTTCAGGGATTGTACTTGATGTGAAACCACTTCCTTTTCCTGAATTGCAGACACAACCAATACATCCAGCATTTCCATTATTGCCAGCTTTTGTTAATAAATGACCGACATCATAGTTGGAATCTCCAATAACCGAAGTTAATGTGCTTTGCAGTTGACTGTTGTAGCTTGTAGTGTAAGGATCGGTTGATGCGTTAGTGTAGATTACGTCATCTGTGTTAGAAATTAAGACCATTCTTGCACTGAAATCTTTTTCAAAAACACCATTTACACGAGTCATTGTAGTGTTTATTGCAGCTAATGCAAGTGCTTTTGTTCCTCCAAAATGAGAAGAGTATTCTCCTGTAACTGACATTGCTAAGCGAAATGTTCTTAGTTTAGAGTCGTCAGCATTTGGGCGAGCTGCTGCATCTGAAGCTGCTTTATTGTTTGCGTGTTCAACAACACTACATTCAAATTTTGAAAATGCAGCTTTTCGATCTGCTTTTCGGTATACTGTATATGTTTTTAAATCTTTAGTATAAGGTTCGATAAATTCGGCAGATTTGTCTGCGTATAAAGTCATCGATTGAAAGCCTAAAGGAGATATGCTAAAATACACTGTAGCAGTTGGATTGTCAATGCCGTATCCAACATAAGATTTAATTTCAGGATATCTATTTGCTAGATCTTGTTCCATGTTTGAGTTTTCCAATACGGAGAAACGTTCCATTTTGCCATCCCTATTCGGAATTGAGATGATGGTGTTTGAGCTTTCATTAAAATTAACTCTTTTGGAAACACTTCTAATGCTTTGTTTAAGACTGTTGATGTCTAAGTTAAATAGGCTGGTGTTTGATAGTGAGCTTTTGTTTTCAAAAACCTGAGCATCGCTCTTTGTGGTTTTTTTCCAAAAAGTTTCTCCGTTTTGCGCAAACGAGAAACTTGTAATTGCAATTGCTGCAATTAAAAGAAATTTTTGTTTCATAATTTGTATAGTTTTGATTTTTAGCGCTTCAAAGATATATAAATTATTTTCAATTATTTTACAGTTTATTTATAAAAAAAGTTAAATCAATGTGTTAAGTGTAATTTTACTACAATTTTGTTAGTGATTTTTATTGATTACTTGTTAAGGTTTGGTTTTCTTTAAAATGATAAAATTAGGAGTTTAAAAAAATATGCTTATTTTCACGTTCTTAAAATTGAAACATATCTGAAATGAAGAAATTAGCGTTGCATTGGCAAATATTATTGGGAATGGTAATGGGAGTTTTGTTTGCTATAATGGTGATTAATGTTGGAGTACCTAAAGAAGAAAATGTTTTATTTGCACAAGAAAATAAAATTGAATGGTTGAAGCTTTTGTCTGAAAAAACAAAAGTTGAAGGAGAGCTTTCAGAAACAAAATCTCATTTTGATTCAAAAAAAATGAGTTTTAATGAGTTTTATACTAAAAAAGAAGAATTAGAATCAAGTATTAGGATTTTAAGTGATAAAATTAAAAAAGTTGAATCTAATATTGTAATTCCAGAATCTAAAGGAAGAAATTTTATAAGAAACTGGATAAAACCATTTGGAAATATATTTATTAATTTATTAAAATTAATTGCTGTTCCTTTGATATTAGCTTCATTAATAAAAGGAGTTTCTGATTTAAAAGATATTTCTAAGCTTTCAAAAATGGGTGGAAGAACAATCGGACTTTATATTCTTACAACTGTCTTTGCTGTTTCAATTGGTTTAACTGTTGTTAATATAATAAAGCCGGGGAGTTATATTTCTGAAGAAACAAGAACAGAATTAGTTGGTAGTTATTCAAATGATGCTAATTCTAAAATTGAAGCTGCGGAAAATCAAAAAAAAGCAGGTCCATTGCAAGCTTTGGAAGATATAGTTCCAAGTAATATAATTGGGGCTTCTGCGGATAATGGAAATATGTTGCAGGTAATATTTTTTGCTATTTTCTTTGGTATTGCATTAATATTAATACCTACAGAATTGGCAACTCCAGTTAAAGCATTTTTTGATGGTTTTAACGAAGCTATTTTAAAAATGATAGATATAATAATGCTTGCTGCTCCCTTTGGAGTTTTTGCATTGTTAGCGTCTTTAGTAGCAGAATCTCCAAGTTTTGACTTGTTTAAAGCCCTTGGGATGTATGGATTAACTGTTGTTTTTGGTTTGGCTCTTTTGATTGTTTTTTATCTGTTCTTGGTTAGAATTTTGACTAAGAAAAATCATAATTTTTTCCTTAATGGTATAGCTCCAGCTCAATTATTAGCATTTTCTACTAGTTCGTCAGCAGCTACACTTCCAGTTACAATGGAAAGAGTTGTTGATAATTTAGGTGTTGATGATGAAGTTGCTAGTTTTGTATTACCAATTGGTGCAACAATTAATATGGATGGTACTAGTTTATATCAAGCAGTTGCTGCCGTTTTTATTGCACAAGCTTTCGGAATGGAGTTGAGTTTTGGAGTGCAATTAGGTATAATTGCAACGGCAACTTTAGCTTCAATCGGTAGTGCAGCAGTTCCTGGTGCAGGAATGGTAATGCTAGTTATTGTTTTGGCACAAGCTGGAATTCCTGAGGCTGGTTTGGCATTAATTTTCGCAATTGATAGACCTTTAGATATGTGTAGAACTACAGTAAACGTTACAGGTGATGCTGCTGTTTCTATGATTGTTGCAAAGTCTGTTGATAAACTAGAATAATAGATTATATTTATATCTACTAAAAAATAATAAGTTTTTTTGTCCTTATAGTTATAGCTGTAATTTTAGGTGTCTTTGCTGGTGAAATCAGTCATTATTATTCCCCTTTCTTCTTAAGAAGATTTCTCAAAAAATGTAAAATTATTAGATGCTTTATCTCATGTAATTCTTAAAATGATAACCTATATTATTCGGGTTGCTCCATTTGGGATTTTTAGATCTGTAGCTATTTCTAAATATGGCTTTGGAATCTTTTATTTGTGTAATTATTATCTGATTGATATTGCAATCGGTATTATCATCCTTTGTGTTATATTGCTACTTGGTGGTTGTACGTTTTAGGAAAGCATTTGTTTGTGCTTCTACAAAGAATTAAAGAACCACTATTAATAGCTTTTTCCACAACAAGTTCCGAAGCATTTTTTTTAAATTAGTTGAAGAATTAGAAAGATTTGGTTGTCAAAATAAAATAGTTTCCTTTACTTTACCATTGGGTTATTTGTTTAACCTTGACTGGAGTATGATGTACATTGCATTTGCTAGTATTTTATTACGGAAGTGTATGGTATAGGTATTGGTGAGCAATCAACAATGTTGTTGGTTTTAATGTTAACTAGTAAAGGAGTTGCTGGTGTTTCTAGAGCATCTTTAATTTTAATTGTTGCTACTTCTGCTATGTTTGGTATTCCTCCAGAATGTATTGCATTAATTTTACCTATAAATCATTTCTGTGATATGGCAAGAAGTATGACCAATATTTTGGGTAGTTCTCTTGTCACTGCAGTTATTTATAAATGGGAAACAAAATCGATAATAGATGAGTGATTTTCACTGGACAAAACTTTTTAATCCAGAGTTTTATATAACGATGGAGATAAATGGAATTCCAATAGGAATTTATATGGTGTTATTTATTGTTTTTGCCGAAACAGGTTTATTTGCAGGTTTCTTTCTTCCTGGAGATAGTTTGTTGTTTTTATCTGGTATTTATAATAGAGAGTTAGTAGAAACTTTTTTTATTATTTCAAGTGATTTGTCTAATGTAATTGTTTTGTCGCTCTTAATTGCTTCTGCGGCAACTTTGGGAAATATTTTCGGATATTGGTTTGGTTCAAGAAGTGGTAATTATTTATATTCAAAAGAAGATAGTTTCTTTTTTAAGAAAAAATACTTAATTCAATCTCAGACTTTCTTTGAAAAGCATGGAGGAATTGCAATTGTTTTTGCACGATTTTTACCAATTGTTAGAACTTTTGTACCTATCATTGCAGGTATCGTACATATGAAGAAAAGTAAATTTATGTTCTACAATGTCTTTAGCTCATTATTGTGGTCCTTTTTATTGGTTTTCGCTGGACATTATTTGTATAGTCTTTTTTTGGATCAATTCAATGTTGATTTAAAACAGCATATAGAAACCATAATTCTAACTCTAATTGCCATAACAACTCTGCCTTTAGTTTTGAATTATTTTAAGCAAAAGAAATTATTAAAAAATAGTGAGAAATAATGCAACTTAGTTATTGGGAATTAAAAAATTGGTTTTCAAAAGTAGATTATACAATTGTTGGAAGCGGAATTGTTGGTATTCATTGTGCGCTTCAGTTGAGAGAAAAGTTTCCTACTTCTAAAATTATAATTTTAGAGAAAGGTATATTACCACAAGGAGCAAGTACAAAAAATGCAGGTTTTGCTTGTTTTGGAAGTATATCTGAAATTATAGACGATTTAAAAAGCCATTCTGAAGAAGAAGTAATTCAATTGGTTCAAAAAAGAATAAGTGGATTGAAATTATTACGAAATCGTTTAGGAGATAGTGTAATCGATTTTAAACCTTATGGAGGTTATGAGCTATTTCTTCAAAAAGATGAGAGTTTCTTTAATGAATGTATTCAGAAGTTACCCTTTATAAATGATGTTTTAAGACCGATTTTTAAAACTGATGTTTTTGTAAAAGAAGCAGATCGATTTAATTTTAAAAATATTTTCGAGTATTTGATTTTTAACCCTTTTGAAGGCCAGATTGATACTGGAAATATGATGCAAGCCTTGTTGAAAGAAGTGGCATCCAAAAATATTTTAATTTTAAACCAACAGAATGTAACTAATTATCAAGAATTAGAGAATCAAGTTGAGGTTGTTACGAATGAAATTACTTTTAAGACAAATAAATTGTTATTTGCTACGAACGGTTTCGCGGGTGAATTAACCCAAGGTAAAGTGCAACCCGCTAGAGCACAGGTTTTAATTACGAAACCAATACATAATTTAGGTATTAGAGGAACTTTTCATTTAGATCAAGGGTATTATTATTTTAGAAATATTGAGAACAGAATATTATTTGGAGGAGGAAGAAATCTTGACTTTGAAGGAGAAACTACTACAGAATTACATCAAACAAAAATTATTCAAGACAAGTTGGAGGAGTTATTAAAAACTGTAATTTTGCCGAATTATCAATTCGAAGTTGAACACCGTTGGAGTGGGATAATGGGAGTTGGTAATTATAAAAGTCCAATTGTCGAACAAATGTCCCAAAATGTCTATTGTGGTGTAAGATTAGGAGGAATGGGTGTCGCTATTGGGAGTTTAATAGGGAAAGAATTAGCAGATTTAATTTAGTGTATGGCAAAAAAAACTACTCCAAAAAAGAAAAAAACTTCAAATAAAAAACGTTCTTTCGGGCAAAAAATATTTCGATTTATATGGAAATCAATACTTTGGTTTAATATTGTGAGTCTGTTTTTTGTATTGTTGTATAAATTTGTTCCCGTTCCGTTTACACCTTTAATGATTATAAGGGCTTTTGAACAAAAGGCAAATGGAAAAGAAATGAGTTGCTCACATGACTGGGTGTCTATTGAAAATATTTCTCCAAACCTTCAAAAAGCAGTTATAGCCAGTGAAGACGGATTATTTTTAGAACATAATGGTTTTGATTTTAACTCTATGTTGAAAGCTTATGAGAGTAACAAAAAAGGAAAAAAAATAAAAGGAGGAAGTACAATTTCTCAACAAACAGCTAAAAATGTATTTCTTTGGCAAGGAAGAAGTTACGTGAGGAAAGGACTAGAAGCTTATTTTACTTTTTTAATTGAACTTATCTGGAGTAAAGAAAGAATTATGGAGGTCTATTTAAATAGTATTGAAATGGGAGACGGTGTATATGGTGCGGAAGCTGCTTCTAAACACTGGTATCATAAACAAGCAAAGAATCTAACAAGACATGAAGCTGCAGGAATTGCTGTAATACTTCCGAATCCAAGAAAATTCAAAGCGTCAAATTCTTCATCATATATTAATGGTAGAAAAGCAAAAATTAGTAAATACATTGGTTATACAAAATTGAGTTATTAATTATAATTTATTTTGAAAGAGATTTGTTTTAGAAAGATTTATTGCTATTTGGAAAGAAAATAAATGTCTTTTAAATAGTAATAGGTATTTTTACAGAATAACTTTATTTAATTGAATAACTTTAAAATCTTTTTTCATTTTCTTTTACTCTTTGTAAATTTTCTTTTTGCACAAGAGCCTGTTCATGTTCATTTAACTGAAAAAGATGGACTTCCTGACATAGAATTCTATAACATGATAGAAGATAGTAAAGGATTTATTTGGTTGTGTGCAGATAAAGGTCTTTTTAGATACAATGGAAGTGATTTTGTTAATTTTTCTAATTCTGAAAAGCGATTGAACTCTGTTTTTGGAGTAAAAGAAGATAGTTCAGGACGTATTTGGTGTAATAATATTTCCGGACAATTTTTTTATGTACAAAATAATGAACTAATTACTTTTATTGACTTAAGTAATTTATTACTAAAAGGACAGCTAACGGAGTTTTTAATATATGAAAATCATTTAGTTGTTTTTTCTAATTCTGAAATGTTTGTTGTTGATTTAATTACTAAAAAAATACTACAACAAAAAGATAATAAAAACTCAGGAAGTCCTTATCAATTTGAAGAGACCATTTTTATAGCAGGTTATAATTCGTTACAACAAATTAATTTAAAAAAAGACTTTTTAAAAAAAGACTTAATTACTTTTGATTTACAGTTAAAAAATAGTTTAGGAGAGAATATAGAAACTGGAAAAAGTCAATTTTTTCGGTCAAAAGATTATTTGTTTTGTAAAAAAAGACTAAACAGAGAGAGTGTTTTTTTTAATTTAGACTTGAAGCATAAAAAAATAAAGAATGTTGAAGGACTTGAATTATTAAAACAACTGCAAGTGATTTCAATTTTTGAAAATGAAAACAAAGTTTGGTTTGCTACTAATAACGGAGTTTATATTTACGAATATTTTGAAAATAAATTTCATTTCATAAGTAAATTCTTAGAAAACGAATATATTACAAAAATCATAAAGGATAAAGATGAAAACTATTGGTTTACAACTTTAACTAATGGTGTTTTTGTTATTCCTAATATTCACGTTCAGGAATACAAGATTAATAAAAACTTTATAAATATTAGCTGCCTCACAAAGCTTGATGATTCTTCTATAATTTATGGAACTAATAAAGGAGACGTGTCAATTTATAATTTAGATACTAACGATGAAAAAATCATTGATTTTAGCAACACGTCAAGGGTCTCTGCTTTGATTTATAACAAATGGAACAATAAAACGTATATCAGTAAAGATGAAATAGGATATACATTTAATAATGCTACACTACTTTCTAAAGAGTCAGATTTTTTATCTGTAAAAAACTTCTCTTTTATTGGAAAAGATAAACTGTTATTGGTTACGAATAGTAACGTTTTTATAAAGGATTTGAAGGATAAAAAAAATGATTTTTCACTTTCAAAGGAGCTAAAAAGAAGAGGGTATTCTTCGTATTATGACGCTACTACAAAAACCATTTACGTAGCTTATGTTGATAATTTAGTTTTTTATGATTCTTTGTATCAATCAAAAAATATAACGATTAATAACAACTCTATATATGCAAATACAATTTCACAAACTAAAGACGGTATCATTTGGGTAGGAACATTTAAAAAAGGTATTTATGCAATAAAAGAAGGGAAAGTAATTGCAGAATTTAATTCTAAAAAAGGATTGTTATCTAATCAAATTGAAAGTATTAAAGCAGATGGTAATAAACTATGGATAGCAACTTCAAAAGGAATTCAATTACTAGATACAAAAAAGAATACTTTTAAAAGTTTAACGAAGCGAGACGGCATAAAAACCTATCTAATTTCTGGAATTGAGGTTTTTGATAACAAGGTGGTCTTTTCTTCTGATAAAGGAATGTTTAGCTTCGCTAAAGATAAAGTTTTCAAAACAGTAAACCCTTCTCAAGTATATTTTTCTGGCATAGAAATAAATGAAAAAGAGCATAGTATCACTTCTTTTTATGAACTAGAGTACAACGAAAATAATATTAAATTTGTTTTTAACGCAAATGGCTTTCAATCACTTGAAAATAAGAGGTATATGTATCGCTTATTAGGAGACAACGAGAATTGGATTACTACAGACAAACAAGTTAATTCTGTAAAATATAACAGTTTGCCAAGTGGAGATTATACATTTCAAATTAAATCAATATTATCAGATATAAATGATAGTTCTTCAATTAAAGAAATAAAGTTTGTAATTAACAGTCCTTTTTGGCAAAAGTGGTGGTTTTATTTATTAGCTATTTTTTTAATAACTTTATTTTTTGTCTTTTATTTTAATGTTAGGATTAGAAAATTAAAAATTCGTCAAAATGAACTTCTAGAAAAGGAAATAGTTGATAAACAATTAGTTTTATATCAATTGGAAAATCTGAGATCGCAAATGAATCCGCATTTTATATTTAATGCATTAAACTCGATCCAAGAATATATCGTTTTGAATGAAAGAGAATTAGCTAGTTCCTTTTTGATAAAGTTTTCCAGATTAATACGTATTTATTTAGACCATAGTAGAGAAAATGAAGTTTTTCTTAAGGAAGAATTAAATGCGCTTGATATTTATCTTGAACTAGAAAAAAATCGTTTTGAAGATTTACTTAATTATACAATTAATATTGATCCAGAAATTAATAGTAGTAAAGTAAAAATACCTTCTCTTTTCATACAACCTTATGTGGAAAATTCTATTAAGCATGGATTGTTACATAAAGATGGAATCAGAAATTTAGACATAAAATTTTATCTTAATTCAACTAAAACCCTTCTTTTCTGCGAAATTATAGATAATGGAATAGGAATTGAAGCCTCAGAATTATTAAAAAAGAACAGACTTCAATATCATAAATCATTTGCTACAAATGCAACTAAAAAGAGGATTGAATTAATTAATACAAATAAGAAAAATAAAATCGAAATCGATACAATATCTAGTTCGAAAGGAACTAAAATCGTTTTAAAAATACCTGTAACAACATAATGAAAGTACTAATTATAGATGACGAAAATAAAGCTAGAACATTATTAGAATATTTAATGAGGAAAGAGTGTAGAGAAATTACTACAATTCTTCAGGCTCCAGATCTAGAAAAAGGAGTAGAAATTATTAGAAGAGAACAGCCTAAGATTGTTTTTTTAGACATAGAAATGCCGAAATATTCTGGCTTAGAGATTCTAGATTTTTTCGAAAATGAAGTAGTCGATTTTCAAATTATATTCACAACTGCTTATAATCAATATGCAATTGAAGCTTTTAAATTATCAGCGGTAGATTATTTGTTAAAACCTATAGATGGTAGCGAGTTAAAAATAGCAACCGAAAAAGCAATTCAGAATATAAAACAGGAAGGTGACAATTACAAGTTAGATGATTTAAAAAAAGCATTTCAGCAACTATCAATTAACAAACTGGCTTTAGATATTCCAAAAGGGATTCTTTTCGTAAGTCATGATGATATTATTTTGTTTGAAGCAGACGGCATGTACACCAAAGTATTTTTGCGAAATAACAAAACTGAATTAATCTGTAAGCCTATTAAGCACTTTGCAGAACAATTAGAAAAAACGGCTTTTTTTTATAAACCACATCGCTCTTATTTAATTAATTTAAAGCATATAAAAGTATTGTCAAAAAAGGATGGTTATCATTTAATTATGGAAAACAATAAAACCATTCCTATTGCAAAAGATAAAAGAGAAGAATTTATTAAAATAATTCAAGACGTTTTTAATAGTTAAACTTTCAGCAAAAAAAACAGCACTTTCATAAAAAAAGTAAATTATATACTACTGTAAAGCTTCAATTTTACATCAAATTATAAAACTTTAAAATTATGAAAATACGTTTACTTTTAATCTTATTGTTAATAAGTAACATTGGGAATTCTCAAAATTGGGAACAAGTAGGAACTCAACAATTTACAAATGTAGCATCTGATGGTGGTATTGGATTTAATCCAACAACAGGTAGTACTTATATGGCATATATTGATGCATCAAATAATAACAATGTTAGGGTTATGGAGTATAATGGTACTTCATGGGTTAATTTAGGAAGTTTGGTTTCTACTGATGATGCGATGAGTCCGTCTATTAATGTAAATCCAGTAACAAACGAAGTTTGGGTGGCATATATTAGAACTTCAGATAATACATTAAGCGTTTATAATTATGATGGAACTAATTGGTCTGTTGTTGGTTCGGGTCTTGGGAATGGGAATCTAATAGATAGAAGAACTAGAATTAGATTTAATGCATCTGGTATTCCAAGAATATCTGCAAGGAATACAACTAATTCAGTACAGTGTTTTATTAAGTATGTAAATAATACTTGGAATTTTACAACAATTTCTGGTCAAGCTGAAGATTTAACATCCTTTGATAAATGTTATATTGCTAACTCTCAATCAGGGAGTCGATATGATATTGATGCAATTATTGCCGATTATAGTGTGACTAATTTATATCCACCAAATACAGTGCGAAATATTAGTAGAATTAGTGGTATTGATGATATGACCTACATTAGTTATCTAGATATTGCTGATAGAGCAAGGGTTTTTTTTAATAATACGAATTTATTAACTACTATTACAGGAAACAGAAATGGTACAATTAAATTAAGAAAAAGCGCTAAAGATGGAAATATTTATTTTATTTATAATGATGTTAACGATCAATTAGCACTAATCAAAATTAACCCAATAGGTAACGCAGTAACAACATTAGTAGCTCCAAGTATACCTACTAGTGACCCTGCTTTTTTTGCAGATGTTGAAATGAACCCTGTAACAGGTGATTATTACACATTGTATAAAGACGGAACTAAAATATCGGTTAAAAAATATAATGTTATGCCTTTTCTACCTAGATACTATGTAAATATAAATGCAACAGGTAATAATGATGGCTCATCGTGGACAGATGCTTATAACGATCTTAATGATGCATTGAACAGTTATCAGGATAATAAAGAAGTTTGGATAGCTGGTGGCACATATAACCCAAGTCCTTCAAATAGATCTGTAGCATATACTATTTATGGCGATAATATTGAAATTTATGGTGGTTTTGCAGGTACAGAAACACAATTGTCTGAGCGTGTTATTGGTGCTAATGAAACTATTTTATCTGGAGACTTACAAGGAAATGATGTAAATGTTGCAGATTTTATATCAAATTATAGCAATACTACTCGAAATGCAGATAATAGTTATCATATTATAAATATTACTGAAACTGGAAATAATTTATTATTAGAGGGTTTAACCATAAGTGATGCTCACAATAATTTGAATGCAACTGAAAGAGGTGGAGCTATAATTAAACATAAATCAATTGCTAACTTAACACTTAAAGATTGTGTTGTAAAAGATAATGTATCAAGAAATGATAATGCCGGTTTAGATGCAGAATTCGAATTAAACAACACAGCAGGTGCTAGAGGTGAACTAATTATTGAAAATTGTAAGTTTATTAATAACATGTCTCGAAGAGCAACAAGTATATATAGTTTTGTAAGAGCTAATACTAATGTGGATTTAACAGTTGCAAATTCATTATTTGATAAAAATGTAGCGGGTAACCTGAATACAACAACGGCTACTGGAGGAAGTGGAAGTGCTTCTTGGTTTAAAGTTATAGCAAATGGATCAGACGTAGCATTAAATCTATATAATAATACATATGTTAATAATACAGATTTAGGTACAGCTAATTCTTTAAATAATTCTTCTAGAGCTACTGTTGCTATAAGTATGTCATCTTCCAGTATAACAAGTACATTTAACGCAATAGTTAGCAATTGTATTTTTAGATTTAATACAACAACAGGAGGAGCTATAGCAAGGTCAATAACTGATTTGTCCGAAGCACCAATCACTTCTTTGGCTGTTTCTAACTCCTTAGATCCTCTTAATTTTAACGATGATAGTATCAGTACTCTTACTGCAACATCTAATGCAGATCCTTTATTTGTAAGTTTAGTTAATGGAGATTATTCTTTAATGTCAGGTTCTCCAGCAATTGACTCGGGTAATAATACGTATGTTTTAGGTACTTCAGATTTATTAGGGAACCAACGTGTTTTTAATACTACTGTAGATATGGGAGCTTATGAATTTGGTTCACCTTCACTTTCTTCAAATTCATTTACAACTTATAATGATTTTATTATATATCCTAATCCATCAACTAACCTTATAAACATTCAATCGAAAGAAGTTATAAATAGGATAACTATTTATTCGTTAGATGGAAGAAAAGTTTTAGAAACAAATAAAAAAGAAATAAATATTTCAAATTTAGATTCGGGTATCTATTTAGTAAATCTTCAAACAGAAAGTGGAGCAATAGGAACAAAGAAAATCATTAAGAAGTAGATGTTTCAGATAAAAAGGAACAAAATATGAATTTTATTGAAAAATACCGCCTAGAAATAACACTTTTACTTATGTATGTGTTCATAGGAATAGTTGCTTTTTTGGTAATATAGTTTTATGTTTTGTTTGTTCAGCCACCTTGTTATCAAGGTGGTTTCTTTTTTAGTATCGATTTAGAAAAAAAATCGAACCTTTCAGAAGAAAAACACTAAAAATACACCAATACTTCCACAATTTTGTTGCTATAATTAAAATTCATCTATTATGAAAACAAGATTACTAGTATTAATTGCTTTATTTTCAACTTTGGCTTACAGTCAAACCTTTGACTGGGAAACGGCTACTTTAGGAGGAAGTAGTCAAAATCCTAATTCTGTGGCTATACAAACTATCAATGGTTATGAAGCTAGTTTTAGAACCTCGAATAATACACTCATTAATTTAACAAATGCAGGTCAAGGATCTACGGGTTTATCAGTTCGTAATGCACAATATGAACAAACGGTGCTTTTAACTTTTTATCCAGCGGTAGACACCCAAAGTCTTAAAGTGTTTGGATCACTTACTAGTAATTGGACTTTTAAATCGATGGATGGTTATGGATCAACAACAGTACTTAATACAACAACAGCTAATGTAACAACAGCTGCAAGTATTGTGGCTTTAAATTGGACTAATGTTGTGCAAATACAAATATCTAGAACAGATGGTGATTCTGAAAACTTTGGTATAGACGATATTGTATATACCCCATATACTGCACCTCCGTGCATAGTAAACATACCAGATGCCAACTTTAAAGCCGCTTTAGTTGCCAATACAGCAATTAACACGAATGGAAATACTGAAATAGAATGTACTGAAGCAAGTGCTTTTACAGGCACAATAGATGTTAATAATATTAATATTTCAGACTTAACAGGGATTGAAGCATTTACTGAAATTACAGAATTAAGATGCAATGGAAATAATTTGTCTGCATTAGATGTTTCACAAAATACCAAGCTAACATTGCTAAATGTGGCATCAAATCAATTGACTGCTTTAGATTTAAGTACAAACTTAAAGTTGCAAACACTTTGGGCACAAGTAAATCAGTTTACTTCTTTAGATGTTTCTGCAAATACAAATCTTACACTTATAAGTGTTGGAAGTTGCCCGAACCTTACTAGCTTAAATGTAGCCAATGGAAATAATTCAAATATTCCAGGTGCAAATTTTGCTGCCAATAGTAATCCAAACCTTACTTGTATTACAGTTGATAATGTGGCTTACAGTACTGCTAATTGGAATTTTATAGATGCACAAACCAGCTTTAGTACCAATTGTCCACCACCTTGTGTCGTAAACATCCCAGATGCCAACTTCAAAGCCTACTTAGTTGGAAATACAGCCATTAACACAAATGGAAATACTGAAATAGAATGTACTGAAGCAAGTGCATTTACAGGACAAATAAGTTGTCCAGGTCTTTCCATTTCGGATTTAACAGGCATAGAGGCTTTTGTGAATTTGACAGACTTACGTTGTGCTAACAATCAACTAAGCAATTTAGATGTGACTCAAAATACAAGTTTGACATTTTTAAATTGTAATGAAAATCAACTAAGCAGTTTAGATGTGACTCAAAATACGAGTTTGACAGACTTATCCTGTGGTATCAATCAACTAAGTAGTTTAAATGTGAGTCAAAATACGAGTTTAACAGTCTTCCATTGTAATTCCAACCAACTAAGCAATTTAAATGTGAGTCAAAATACAAGTTTAACTACCCTATGGTGCCAAAACAACTCCCTTAACAGTTTAGATGTGAGTCAAAACACGAGTTTAACACTATTATATTGTTCTTTCAATCAACTAAGCAGTTTAGATGTTCAAAATGGGAATAACATCAATATAACTTCAAATAACTTCTATGCCCAAAGCAACCCTAACCTAACGTGCATCCAAGTAGATGACGCAGCGTACAGCACAAGCAATTGGACAAATATTGATGCGCAAACAAGTTTTAGTACAAATTGTGCTTTAAGTTCGCAAAGCTTTACATCAGGTTTAGTGTTTTCAGTTTATCCAAACCCAACAAGGAATGTATTAAATATTGAAATGAAAACGAACTTAAAGCAAGCAACAATTTATAGTGTTTTAGGAACTCAAGTATTACAAACAAAATCAACTGTAATCAATACAGCCAATTTAAATACAGGCATGTATTTAATTACAATAGAAGACGATAACGGATTTGTGTCAACGAAACGTTTTATCAAGCAATAATTCATTTATTACTTTAAAACTCGTAAGAGTTATGCTTACGAGTTTTTTTGTTTTAGAACTAGGTATGTATTGATGTTTCAGAAAACTCATCATGTTTTGTATGGATAAAGAGTAGGATAGTAATAGTTGCAAAATCTAAAATTTTACCATGATTATGAAATCACCATTAAAACTAAGTCGTTATAAGCAATAAATAATGAATAAAAAAGCGACCCCGAGTGTTAGCGAATTGGGTAAGTATACTATATAATAACGCTAAAAAATAAATTTTGTATTATGAAAAAAATAATAGTCACTATTGCATTGATTTTTGCAACAACCTTAACACAAGCTCAAAAAAATTTTTACGAAGCCCTTGAGGCTAATGGAGAAACAGTAACCTATGAAGGTTTTTCAGGCATATCTATAAAAGACGATGGAACTGTCGATATCGTAAGAGGCGAACCTGCTGTTAAAATAACAGTAACAAAACTAGTAACAGGACAGCCTGTAGGTTTTGAAGCTAAACCAGTTTCTGCAGATTATGGTGGTTTTAGCGAAACAGAAATAAGTGATTATGGTAGAGTAGATAGTTACCCAAATGTAATGACTATAAAACATGATTATACAGACGATGGCTATATGGCTATTGATGATATGTTGTTTAAAATAGATGACATCTCAGATAAAGGTGTTCCAAAGCTAGAAGATGTTAGAGCTATTTATGTAGTGGTTAAAGACCGTTCAGAATCAAAAGAGAATAAAGGAAAGAAGAAAGGTGGTTTTTTAAACAGAATGAAATCAAAACTTGAATCTTCGGGTTATTCAGCAACCCATAAATATATCAAGACGGTAAATATCAAAAAAATATTTAATGACTACGTAACTGCTATGAAAGCAAAACAAGCCAATCCTTTAACTTCAAAAGACAAAGCAGATATTGCTATAATCAAGCGTAGTAGAGAAGCAGGTGATGAAGAAATAAAGAGGTATAATGATTCTATAAAAGCAACACCAGAGTATATTGATTTGCAGCGAAGAATAAAACAGAATGAAGCAAATTATCAAGCATCAAAAACAAAAAATAAAGTTACGCTTCGAAATAATTCAGGACGTACAATTTACGTAGGTAAATCTGGAAGTCGTAATCCAGGTACTAAGATTAGTAGTGGTGGAACAGCAACTTGGAACTGTGATACAGATGGCTATTTACAAACTGTAACCAAATCTGGAGGTAGTAACGTTTATAGTTCAACAAAAACCAAAGTATATAGTGCAAATTCAGGTTGTGGTAGTACTATAACAATAAACTAGTTTTAAATCAGAATAAAAACATTCCGCAAATAATCTAATAAATATTGACGTTAAAGAACAAATTAAAAAAGTAGTGCTTTATTCATTAAAGGGAAGACTAGACTCCTTTTAGAAACTCAAAATGCTATTTTACAAATTACAAATTATCCAGATGGAATTTATTTGCTAACTTTAGAATTAGAAAAGGGTTCAATAGGAACTCGAAAAATAGTTAAAAACTAAATTAAATAATATGAGAAAAATAGCAATTGTAATATTAGTGAGCTTTAGCTTTGTTTTAGTTTCTTTTAATGTAGTTGAAATTAGTAAACCTTCAACTGAAAAGAATATTATTGGAGCTAGCTTTTCTTTGATTAATGATACTAAAGACAAAGTGTCTATTTATACTGGAACTGGATTTGTTTCTTTAAATAAAGGTTCAAAAACTAGTATTGGATGTAATGTTGGTAAAGAAGTTAGATGGGCCGAAAGTGGCAAAAAGGGAGATGTTATTTTTAAAATCACAAAAGAGATGTGTGGTAAAACATTAAAATTGTCTAACCTAATGAAATAAAAGTAAAGAGTATCATTCTTTAAATTTTTAAGCCGAAATTTTTTCGGCTTTTTTTATGCCTTGTAAAGCCTTTAAAAATGGGTGTTTTAATAATATTCAATTGTTTTTTTACTTTTTTTAAAACCACAATGAAACTTTCTACGTAAATGATAGAAAGAGTAAAACTAAACGATTTAATATTATGATTAAAAAACAATTACTAATAGTCATTGCTGTAACAACATTAGGATATGTAAATACAGTACAATCGCAAAGCCCAATTAGTGGGTTTATGCAAGGAAAAGGAAAAGGAAATGTTTCTATTTCTTATAGTTCTGAAAAGTATGATGAGGTTTATTTGGTGCCAGAAGAGGTAGATGGTGTTCCTGTTTTTAATGAAGTGCAATTGTCTAGCGCTTCATTGTATGCAACTTATGGAATAACCGATCAATTAGATGTAGTACTTACTTTACCTTATATTACAGCTAAAGGAGATGCTTCTCAAGATGTTTTAAATAATTTAAATTTTGAAAATAAAAGAAGCGGTGTTCAAGATGTGTCTGTTTTTGTAAAGTATAACCCATTTTATTTTGATTACGGGTCTTCTTCTTTAAGATTGATTGGAGCATTAGGTATAAAAACACCTCTAGGAAATTATAAAGAGAATGAAGGTTTACAATCTATTATTGCAATTGGAAATAGAAGTACAACAGTAAGCGCAATTGGTGTTGCCATGTTTAAAATGAATTCTGGTTTTTTTGCTTCGGGTCAATTTGGAGGAAATCTAGCGTCAAATGATGTTCCAAATTCCTATACTTCTGAACTTAAATTAGGGTATGCTGCATCAAAAATTTATGGAGATGTTTATTTGGCAAATCAAACTTCTACAAGTGGAGTAGATATTTTAGGAGAAGGTTTTGAAGGTTTTTTTCCAGCAACAAAAGTAAATTATACTAAGATTGGTTTGAATCTATATACTCCAATTTATCAAGATTTTGGTATAGCTGGAGGATTTAGTACACTAGTTGCAGGAAGAAATATTGGAAAAGCAACAGGGGTTTATGGTGCATTGGTTTACAAATTTTAATTATTAATTCTAAATTTAAGAAAATGAAAAATATAAATATAAAAAGCGCTTTATTAGCTTTTACATTGCTTGTAACATTAGTTTCATGTGATAATGATTATGAGTCTGAAATGCCTTCAATAGCTTCAATTGCAGTGTCAAATTCTGCTTTTAGTACACTTGAAGCTGCTGCTATTCAAGGAGGTGTTGCTGTTGTTTTAAGTAATAGTAATCCTAATGATCCTTCTGGAAAATATACTGTTTTTGCGCCTACAAATGATGCTTTTGCTAAATTAGGTTTGGTAGATGCTGGAAGCTTAGGAGCTTTGCAAAATAGTTTTTTAACAAATACATTATTGTATCATGTTTCTAATGGTAATTTATTTGCAAATCAAATTACAGACGGAAACACATCTGCTTCTGCACTAGGAATTAATAGACGTTTCGTTAGTAGAGGAGGAGATTTATATATAAATGGGTCAAAAATTATTTTAACTAATGTAGCAGCTAGTAATGGAACAGTTCATGCCATAGACAAAGTAATGATTGCTACAGGTGTGAATATTGTTGAATCTGCTCTGTTATTAAATGATTCTAAAGTGTTTAAAACACCAGAGCTTACTTTTCTCGTGCAAGCTGTTATAACATCTGGTTTAGCTCCAACTTTAGCAGATGAAAACAATAAATTTACCATTTTTGCTCCAACAGATGCTGCTTTTAAAGCTGCAGGTTTTGCAACCATTCAAGATGTTGCTAATGCAGACCCAGTCTTTTTACAAACTGTTTTGTTAAATCATGCTATTTCAGATAATGGTACTTTTACTTCAGAGCAAACAAGTACTACTGCAACAACTGCAGGAGGGAATACATTAACATATAGCCCTTTTGAAAATGGAGTTTTTACAATTTTAGGAAATAGTAATACAGTTCCTGCAAATATGGTTATTCCAGATATACAATGTTCTAATGGTGTTGTGCATTTAATTGATAGAGTTTTACTGCCTTAATTTGAATTTTTTGAGAATGAAAGCCTTGCAAAATGCAAGGCTTTTTTGTATGTGCGAACTAAATCGTAACATTTTGTAGATCTTCTCGACTAATTAATAAACTTTAAAAAGAATAAATTATGAGAGCACATGAAATAGATTATGAAATTTTTGGAGAAGAAATGCAGTATGTAGAAATAGAACTTGATCCACAAGAAATTGTAGTTGCAGAGGCAGGAAGTTTTATGATGATGGAAAGTGGAATAAAAATGGAAACTATTTTTGGAGATGGTAGTCAAAAAGAAAGTGGGATCTTTGGGAAATTATTATCTGCAGGCAAGAGAGTGTTAACAGGAGAAAGTTTGTTTATGACAGCATATCAAAATGTCGAATATGGCAAGAAAAAAGTATCTTTTGCTTCTCCTTATCCTGGAAAAATTGTTGCAATCGATTTAACAGAGTATCAAGGGAAATTTATTTGTCAAAAAGATGCTTTTTTATGTGCTGCAAAAGGAGTTACAGTTGGGATTGAATTTTCTAAAAAACTAGGAAGAGGTTTGTTTGGTGGTGAAGGGTTTATCATGCAAAAACTAGAAGGAGATGGTATGGCTTTTGTTCATGCAGGAGGAACATTAGCAAGAAGAGAATTGAAGCCAGGGGAAATACTAAAAGTAGATACGGGTTGCATTGTGGGTTTTTCCAAAGATATTGATTATGATATTGAATTTGTTGGAGGGATTAAAAATACAGTTTTTGGTGGAGAAGGATTGTTTTTCGCAACATTGAAAGGGCCTGGAGTTGTATATGTTCAGTCATTGCCTTTCAGTCGTTTAGCCGATAGAATTATTCAATCTGCACCACAAATGGGCGGAAAGGACAAAGGAGAAGGTAGTTTGTTAGGTGGAATAGGGAATCTTTTAGACGGAGACAATAGGTTTTAATTAGTGATATTTTATAAATTAAAAGACCATAAAAGCTTTGCTTTTATGGTCTTTTTTTGTTAGTTCTAAACGTATGAATTCTAAACTATTTCTTGATTATTAAGAATTCAGAACGTCTGTTTTGAGAATGTTCTTCTTCTGTACAATCGTCACATTGAATTTTTAATTCACTTTCACCAAAACCTTGTCCGCTAATTCTAGCTTTGTCTATACCTTTAGATATAATATATTGAACTGTAGATTTTGCTCTGTTTTCAGATAAGTTTAAGTTGTATTTGTCCTTACCTCTACTATCTGTATGAGATTTAGCGAAAATTACCATTTCCGGATATTCAATCATAATAGCAACAAGTTTGTCTAATTCTTCAGCTCCTTGTGCAGTTATGTTACTTTCATTGAATTCAAAGAAAATAGGTTGAAGTATAACTTCCTTCTCTGTGATTATTGGTTTAATTGGTTCTAAGTATGCTTCAACAAGTGTTGATCCATTTCCTGAGGCTGGAGAAGTGAAAATACCATCTTCAAAACCATCTTTAGAAATTTTATAAGTGTATTCTTTTTCACACTCTACTTCAAATATTTTTTGACCAACTCCATTGGTTAGATCTGTTGCAATTACGTTATTAGTGTTGTCAACAACATTTATAGTAGCCCCTTCAATAGTTTTTCTTGTTTCAGTACTTTTCACAATCACAATTGCATTAACACCACAAATTGGATTTGCTAAGTATAAGTTATCAACCCCTTCTCTATTACTAGAAAACATGGCAACTTTTTTCGCAGTATTAAAACTAAAAGAAAAATCGTCTTTTTCAGAGTTAACAGGTTCACCAACGTTAATCGCTTCTGTTCCTTTTTTTAAGTCAGCAACAAAAACATCATAACCTCCAAAACCTTGTCTTGAATCTGAAGTGAAATATAGTGAATTCTCTTCTGTGATGAATGGAAAACTTTCGTTCCCTCCAGTATTTATGTTCTCTCCTAAGTTTTCAGGTGTTCCATATTCGTCACCATTTACGCTTACTTTCCAAATGTCTTCACCACCAATACCACCTGGCATGTCTGATGAGAAATACAATGTCTTACCATCATTACTTATACTCGGATTACGAAGAGAGTATTCAGTACTGTTTAATGAGATAGGTTTTGCGTTTTCCCACTTACCTTCGTTTTTTGTCGCTTTATAAAGATACATTCTGCCGTATTTAGCATTTTTCTCTTTAACTTTTTCAAATTTGTTTTCATTAAAACTTTCACTAACATAATACATTGTGTTCCCATCTGCAGTAACTGAAGCTGGGCCATCATGCCATTTAGTGTTTACTCCTTCTACAAGTGTTGCTTCACTAATGGTCCCGTTTTCATTATATGTAGCTTGGTATATATCTAAAAATGGTTCTTTGTTCCAACCATGATTTTTTCTAGCTGTATTTCTTGCACTTGCAAAATAGATAGTATTGTCATTGGTTAAAATACCTCCAAAATCAGATTTATCACTACTAAGTTCAGACGGCTTAATATCAAATATAGGTCTTTGCGACTTTAATTTTGTTAAATAATTAGGGTTGTTTTTAAAAGAAATTGCCCTTTTGTCATTTGGTGCTAATGAAGCAAATTTTTGCATTTGTTTATTTGCCTCATCATAATTACCCTCTGCTTTTAGCATTTGAGAATATTTATAATAGACCTCTGGCTTTTGTTCTTCTTGAACAAGTTTTGAGTACCATTTTACAGCTTCTTTAGTGTTGAAAACATTATAGTAGCTATCTGCTAACTGTTGATTAATATAATTGTCATTTTGATTCTCATCAACAAGTTTTAAATATTGATTGGCAGCTTCAACATATTCAAATCGATCGAATAGTTTATCTGCACTTTTAGTTTTGTTGTTTTGCGCACTAAGTATTCCACTAGCGATTACAAAACTCAAGGTTATATATAATTTCTTCATGTTTTATCGCTTTTAAATTAGAAATATCGAGGTGAACGTGATACTTTTCTTGGGAAATTTAAATCAAACAACATTATTATCTCGTGAGAAGATGGAGTTGTTATTTTTAAATCAGATACAATATGGTCGTATGCATATCCAATTCTAATGTTTGGAGTTATTGCATAATTAACCATTGCACCGTAACTATCGTCTAGTCTATATGTTGCACCAATTTCAAACTTTTCATTAAATAAGAAATTTGTAGAAACATCTACAGATGGGTCTACATTAAATGCAGATTTCAACATAAAGAAAGGTTTGAATTTTATTTTGTCGTTCAAATCAAAAACATATCCTCCTGTTAAAAAGTAGTGACTTGCTTCTGAACCAAACTCTAGTTGATCATTGTTTACTTTGATGTCTAAATGTTTTGACTTTAACATGTTCGGTACCGAAAATGCTAAATAAAACTTATTTGTGTAATAAAAAAGACCAGATCCTACGTTAAAATAGGTGTTGCTTACATCTTCAGAAAAGGCAGGGTCACCAGAATCAGGAACAAATCCATTACCAATTTCACTAAACAATCCTACTTTATGGAAAGTTAAACCAGCTTTAATACCAAACGCAAGTTTGTGTTCGCCACCTAAGTTAAGAGTGTATGAGAAATCTCCATATACATTGTTTTCTTCAACAGGACCAATTTTGTCTGTAATTGCGGATAATCCTAATCCTACATTTTTACCTACTGGAGAATGTCCAGAAAGTGTACCTGTTGTTGGAGCTCCTTCAATATCTACCCATTGTGTTCTGTATAATAATCCAATAGCAAGATTTTCTTTACTTCCTGCATAGGCTGGATTTATAACATTCATATTATACATATACTGTGTATAATGTGGGTCTTGTTGTGCATTAGCATCAACCAGAAAAGACATTATGCCTAAAGCTACTAAATATAGTTTCTTCATTTTATTTTAAATTTTTAAATACTGCCTTCCTGAAGAAGGCAGTAAATTTATTTTCTTATTGTTGCCTGTTAATATATATCCAACCAGTTCTTGCTTCCATATCTGTAAATTCAATGCTATAGAAGTAAGTTCCATCAGGTAAATCATTACCGCTGTCAGTTTGACCAAACCACTCGTTTTCATAACTTGATTTACTATATACTTGCTTACCATATCTGTTAAAGATTTTTAATTCACTAACATTAAATCCTGATAAGTCAAAATTATCATTTAAGCCATCTCCATTTGGAGAAATACCTTTTTGAATAGTACATGAGATCACAGTTACTTGAATATCTACTGGAGATGCACAAGTACCTGTATTTGGTGTAAATGTGTAAGTTGAAGTAGCTACTGTAGTTGTGTTAATAGTTGCAGGAGACCAAGTACCTGTTATACCTTCTAATGATGTAGTAGGTAGAGTAGTGTCGGTTGAACCTGAGCATAAATCATCAATCGGATCAAAAGTTGGGTTGACCAATTCATTAATCGTAAATGTTATTGGTTCAGAAGTACATCCTGTAGCTGTATCATGCGCAACTAAAGTATAAGTCCCAGCACCAACTCCTGTAAAAGTAGTTGTTGTTTGAGTCGTTGAATTGGTTCCGTCATTTAGAATATACTCATAGCTAGAAATGAATATAGTATAATTACCTACATCAGAATAATCTTCAGGATCTAATGCGGTCCAGTCAGAAGGATTCCAAGTTAATGTTGGTAAAACAGTCCCAGCAGCGATTCTTCTATAGGTATATCCAACACCGTTTGATGGAGTAAATGAAGACCCGTCTGTAGTTCCCCAAGAATCAATATCAACATTTGCACTTGTTGCTAATCTAATATTATCATTATTGTTAACTCCCGAACATGTTGTGAATGTTAAATCTGGAGTAACAGTTGCGTTGTTTGCACTATTACTTAGTTTTATAACTACAACGTCATCATTAAGTAGCATTCCTGTTAAAGATAAATCACAAGTCGCAGTTGGATTTCCATTGGTATGCACTTTTAGTTTGTAACCACTTAAGTCAACTGTAGCTCCAGTTCCATTATAAATTTCAACATAAGTTAATGAACCAGATTGTGAGTCAGTTACTTCAGAAATAAATAAGTCTGAAGGATAGTTCGATTGAGAAATTAATGGTGAAGTTACTTCCACTGTTGTAGTCGGGTCTGCACAAGTTACATAATCTGCAGTAGGTACAGGTACTGTAATAACAGCAACTGTTGAAGTAATACCACTTAATGTAGTAGAACAACCTGTAGTAGAATTAGTAACTGTTAATAATTGCACAGTAACATCACTTGTTGGTGCAGCAATTGTTAAAGTATAAGATCCCGAAGCATCAAGTGTTAATGTTTGATTCGCTCCATTATTTATGGTGTACGTTACATCTGCATTTGCACTTCCGTTTATTGTAAATACTGCATCATTTCCTAAACATGCAATATTATTTACAGCAACTAAACTGTTGATAACAGGAAGTGGATTAACCACTGCAGTATTAGTATCTGTTAATGGAATATTACAAGATGTGTTGTAAATGTTAATTAAAGTAAGAACAACGTTACCAGCTGCTGGATTTACTACGGTAATTGTAAGACTTCCAGTTGCATCAAATGTTGCCGTTTGTGTAGTTCCACTATTGATGGTGTATCCTAATGTGTAATTTGGAGTTCCTTCAACTGTAAATACAATATCAGAACCGAAACAAACAGGAGAATTTGAAGTTATTTGTGTAACTGATGGTGAGAAATCTGTAATTACAATTTCTGTTGCATCTGTAGTTACACATCCATTTATTTCAAAATTAAAAGTGTTGTATGTTCCTGCGTTAAGGTTAGGAATCACTATTTCTCCACTAGAATTAGCGGTGAAGTTTGCTGGCCCAACAGTCACGGTGTCGTCATTATAAGTTACACTATATGTGTCTCCTGGATTAAATCCAGAAACAGTTATTGAAGCATTAGAACTAGCACATTCTTCATTCGTAAAAGTGAATGTTGGTGCACTTTGAATAGAGAATATTGCTTTAAAGTTATTTCCACCATTGTTTACAAGTACAGTGTCATTACAAGCGGTTGTACTTGTGTTGTCACCAATCAAAGTATAGTAGATTTCAACTGTATAGTCACCAGGTGCAGGTACAGCAGTTAAATCTTCTGCTAGCGGAGCACTGTTTATCCATTTTTGGTCACCTGGATTACAAGTTCCTCCTGTTGGGAAGTTTCCTGTACCATCACAATCTTCAACGGTAGTTAATGGTACGTCAATAAATGTACCACTAGGTCCTGCAGATGTTAAATACACTCTGTAATGCATTGTTGCAGAACAAACGTTTGAAGCTGATATATCTTTGAAAGATTTTAACTGCCCACCGTTTAGTAATAAATTACCTGAACCTTGTACATAAGTACCGAAATCATTATTGGTAAATATATTTGATGCAGGTCCAATGCTTACAGCACCCGAACCAGTAGTGTTAAAATATTCACCTGGAGGTGTAGTTTCGCAATTTTCTATATTAACTGCTGTTGCTAAAGAATTAAAAGTACAAGATCCTAAAATTTCTACATCAATTACTAATACTTCAGCACATTGGAAAGAAGCATCTGGTGTAAAGGTATATTGTTGAATTCCTGCTACAGATGTGTCTATAGTGGCAGATGGTGTCCAAACTCCTTGAACTCCATTGTTAGAAGTATTAGAAAGTGTAGGTCCTGTTGCTCCTGTACAAAATGGTCCAGGTACAGAGAATGAAGGAATTGTTTTTTCTAAAACAGTGATTACAACAAAGTCTGAAGTTGCACATAACGCATTAGCATCTGTTGATTCAACTTGAATAGTATATGTTCCTGGTGTTGCAGGTGTGAATACAACACTAGAACCTGTTATAGCACTTAATCCTGTACTAGGTGTCCAGTTATAGACTCCATTACCACCAGTAACATCTAATGTTATTGTCTCGTCAACACAAATTGTTGTGTCGTTTTGTGTAATGTCTACATCGGTAGTTGTTGAACCTCCTGAGGTAACAGTTACAGAGTAATCACATTGAGCTCCGGCAAAACCATCAATCATTAAATAATAGTTTTGTCCTGGTGTTAATCCGTTAAAAGTTAAAGAATTTGTACCCACGTTCATTTGTCCGTCACAACCAATTACATCTATCGGTCCACTACCTGGAGTAGCAGCGCTAAATATCATAAATTGAATGTCACTTCCATTGATACAGTTTCCGACTAATACATCCATAGAAATGGTAGTAGAAGTTGCTTGGAAAGTTAAGAACGAATTGTTTTCAATAGAACCACAAAATGCAGTGTCTAATTCTGGCCAATCACCTTCATCATTGTATAGTAGTGAAGTGTTACCACAATATCCGTTTAAGTTACATACTGGTGCAGCATCTGGAATAATATCACCAGCTGGTACTGAGCCTCCACAACCAGGGAATAAAGTGTTGAATGGTTTTGGACCAGACCAAAAACTTAAATCACCACCTCCGCAATCTGCTACTACATAAAATTCATATTCTGTATTCGCATTTAGACCCGTTGCTGTAAAAGAATTTGTACCAGTTACTGTTTGAGGGTAACCAGCTACAGCATTTGCATAAGGAGGGGTTGGGTAACCACTTCCTGCTGGTTGTATAATTATTTGCCATGTATTTGCAGTACCTGCTTCTGTCCAGCCTAAGGTAGCTCCAACATCAGAAATGTTAGTTACTGTTAAGTTTGTTGGATAGGGACAAGTTGGAGGAGCTGTACATTGTATTGAAGCATCCCATCCTGCTAAATTTGTGAAACCATTTGAAGTAAATACAAAGGTTAAACAACCGTCAGGAGCATTTGAAACTAAGATAGGAGGAAGTGTTGTTCCTGTATAAGTTCCTATAGGAGTACCTGTTGCGGTACTACCATTGTAAACTGTTAGATTATCGTTAGTATCTAAGTTGAATGTATTGAAAAATGCAATTACAACATCTCCAGGTGTATTTGGACAAATTGTTGTAGTCGTATTTTGATTTGGAAGATAATTCCCTGTTGGACCACCTTGATCATAGAAATGATCACCAGCACAATAATCAGGGTCGGTTGTAAATGTAGAAATATTAGACCAGACTCCAATGTCTGAAACACTACACCTTGGTCTTACGTATACATCGTAAGTAGTGAATGAATTTAAAGGAGTAGAATCGAATAGCAATGATACTGGATAAGAATATAAAGGACCATTAACGGTTACATTTTGATAAGGTGTAGTAACTGCTCCTGCTCCAGGAGGTGTAGACCCTGTTGGAACTACATAGATGTCCCATTGTGTTGGTGTTCCAGCATGTTGCCAAGTTATATTACCACTTGTTGGAGAAATAGATGTAAACGCAACATTTGTTGGTTTAGGACAAGTTGGGAAAGGTGCACAAGTAACATTTGCAGTCCATCCTGGTCGTGTTACTGATCCATCACTTCTAAAACGGAAAGTTAAACATCCTGTAGGGTTTAAAGCTTCAAAAGGACCCGGTATTGTTGTACCCCAATATCCACCAGCTTGACCTCCAGGAACGTTACCCGCTCCATTAGCACTTAATATAAGTGTAGCTACATCTGTAGTATTGCTGTCATAAACATATAATGCATCATAGTTAGATTCTGTATTAAACATTGTAAAGTTCACAGTTACAAAATCACCAGGATTGTCTGGGCAAATCGTAACAATATAATCTTCACCACTAGCATAGTCTCCAGCAACGCCACCTTGATCTATAAAATTTCCACCACAACCTGGAGGAAGAGCAGAAGTTGTAAAGCAATGTGGTCCAGACCAATCACTAGTGTTGTCAGATCCACAAACGGCTCTAACATAGTAGCAATATGTAGTTAATCCAGAAAGACCAGTTAAATTATATGTTGGTGTTCCAGTAGCTGTAACAGTTGTTCCAGTACCTTGTGTAAAACCATTAGGTCCGTATTCAATTTCCCACTGTGTGGCAGTACTTGGACTTGTCCAGTTTAAAGTTGCAGAAGTAGCTAATGGTGTTGCTGACAAGTTAGAGTTGTCTAAACATTTAGAGTCAATATTTACATTGTCAATAAGCCATCTGTCTCCATTATTGTTTTCCATTACAAATGCAACAAAAATAGTTTCACCAGCAGTTGTATGAGGCGTTAAATCAACAACTTTTTGTATGTAAGTTGTTTGTTCTGCGAGTAATCCACCGTTCATTAACTCAATCTCATCCCACGTTCGTATTGTAGTAAAATCAGTAAAAACAGTTTGTGAACCAGTTGATATACGAATTGAAAATGTACTTCCTTGTATACCTGCTTGTGTCAGTTTTGTGTAAAAACGAAGCTGTCCATCAGTAGGAACTGTTACTGAGGGAGAAATAAGCCAGTCGGCAGCCATTCCAGCGCCAACATTCTCTCTGTTTAAGTATGCTGCTCTTGTTCCTTGATATTGTTGACCTGGTGGAGCAACTTGCCACTTTTGAGCAGTTCCAACACCATTATCAAGTATTTTCCAAGTTCCTGAAGTCAAAGCCCAGTCATCTCCTGGTGGGCTAGAAACAGGTATCGAAGTCCCTTCAAACCCTTCTGTTAATTGACCGAAGGAAAGCAAGGTAAACATCGACATGAAAAAAAGTAATAATTTTTTCATTCTATAATATTTTAGTTAAAATTTGATTAATAATTCAAAGTTAACAATTAATTGATGCTATTAAATATCTATCGGTAAAATGTATCATAACTTCGATAAAGTGTTAAAATTAGCTTGTTTATTTTTCTTATTTTTGCATAAATTAAAAAGAAACATAACATTGGATAAAAATCTTAAAATCTATTTCGCATCCGACCAACATTTTGGAGCTCCTAATCCAGAAGAAAGTTTTATTCGAGAAAAGAAATTCGTGAATTGGTTAGATGAGGTGAAAAAAGATGCTGATGCTATTTTTTTATTAGGTGATTTATTCGACTTTTGGTTTGAATATAAAACTGTTGTTCCTAAAGGTTTTATTCGTGTATTAGGTAAGCTTGCTGAAATTAGAGATACTGGAATTCCAGTCTATTTTTTTGTAGGGAATCATGACTTATGGATGCAGGATTATTTTGAAAAAGAGTTGAATATTCCTGTTTATCATGATAATGTTGAATTTATATTTAACAACAAGCTTTTTCTTATTGGTCACGGTGATGGAAAAGGTCCAGGAGATTTAGGGTATAAAAGAATGAAAAAAGTGTTTACAAATTCTTTTTCAAAATGGATTTTTAGATGGTTGCATCCAGATATTGGTGTGCGATTAGCACAATACTTATCAGTTAAAAACAAGTTGATATCTGGTGCAGAAGACGTTAAGTTTTTAGGTGAAGAAAATGAGTGGTTAGTTCAATATGCAAAACGCAAGTTAGAATCTAAACATTATGATTACTTTATTTTTGGTCATCGCCATTTACCTATGATTATTGATGTAGGAGATAACTCCAAATATGTAAATTTAGGAGATTGGATTGGCTATTTTACCTATGGTGTTTTTGACGGTGAGAATTTTGAGTTAAAAAAGTTTGAAGAATTACCTAAATAAATAATCTAAGGTTATTGTGTCTATTTTTCCGTTGGAGTAGAGTTTGTTTTTTTCTTGAAATTCAATAAGAGCTTTTAATGTTATTTCTTTAAAAATTCCATCGGTAGGAATATCAAATCCTTTTTTGATTAATTTCTTTTGAATTTCAAAAACAAATGAATTAGTGTCTCCGATTTTTAAACTGAATTTATCTGGATCCTGATAATACATTTCTTTTATTTTCTGATCTTTCAAATAATCATTGTAATTAATAACTTTATAACCGTTCTCTTCAAAGAAAACAATGTCTTTATTCTTTAGTCCTTTTTGTTTTAATTGTGCAGCTTGAATTAGTCTGCTTTCGTAAAATTTTATGGTAGCTAGTTTTTTAGAATAGTTTATAAAAGCAGTCTTTGTATCATCGTTGTCTTGTTCTGGATTACGAACATCAAGATCGTAAACATTCCATTGTATTCTTACAAAAGCATTCAAATCTTCAATAGATAGGAAGTAATTTTTCAAGAAACTTTCATTATGATAATTTAAGTCAACTTCAGTATTCACTACATAATCTATTCCTGGAGAGTGAAAACGCTTATATGTTCTATACTGATTGTAACCTACAATAGATAAAATAACGACTAGTAGGGTAATGATAATCTGTTTCATAGGTTAGATAATTATTTGTTTTTAAAATATTATACTTCATTTTCTAATTTTTCTACTTCTTTTTCTAAATCAAGCTTTCTAAAAGAAGGTGAAATGAAAGCGGTAGTGATTACGGTTCCAATTGTCATGCAACCACCAAAAATTACCGCATTTACAGCACCCATTAATTTTGCAGTAACGCCACTTTCAAAAGCTCCTAATTCGTTAGATGAACCAACAAAAATAGAATTTACAGAAGATACTCTTCCACGCATATTGTCGGGGGTGTGTAATTGTAAAATTGTGTTTCGAATTACAACGGAAACACCATCAGCAACACCACTTAAAAACAAAGCGATAACAGAAATCCAAAATATTTCAGAAATTCCGAATACAATAATACAAATTCCAAAAATAAATATTGCTGTAAGTAGTTTAACTCCTGCGTTTTTATTTAGTGAAAAATAAGCAGCAATGATCATGGTTATAATAGAACCTACAGCTGGTGCTGCTCTTAATATTCCAAAACCTTCCGAACCTACTTTCAAAATATCTTGTGCGAAAATAGGAAGTAAGGCTACAGCACCTCCAAACAATACAGCAAACATATCTAATGAAATTGCTCCAAGGATGGTTTTGTTTTTGAAAACAAATGTGATGCCTTCTTTTAAACTTTGCATAACAGGTTCTCCAATTTTTGGGTTCAATATTGGTTTTTTTGAAATTTGACTTAAACCTAATAAAGCAAAAATAGTAAATCCAAAAACGATACATAATGACCAATGAACACCAATTATTCCTATTGATATTCCTGCTAAAGCAGGGCCGAACATTGACCCCATTTGCCATGTAGAACTACTCCATGTGGCTGCGTTAGGGTAGTGTTTTTTCGGAACGATTAAAGATAATAATGAAAAAACGGTTGGTCCAATGAAAGCTCGTACCAACCCTCCAAGGAAGACTAAAATATAAATAACTAATAATATGTTTGAAGTTGTTAATGTGTTTTTAATACTTGGAACAGTAATTAAAAATAAACCAAGACTTATAAATGAAAACCCAATTAAACATTTAACAAGTAGTCCTTTCTTTTCGTTTTGATCTACAATGTGACCTGCAAACAATGCCATTAAAACGGCTGGGATTATTTCCATAAGTCCGATAAGCCCTAAATATATAGCGTCTTTTGTTAGGCTATAAACTTCCCATTCTATAATTATAAATTGCATTGCCCAAGCAAATACCATTGCGAAGCGCATACTTAAGAAAAAACGAAATTCTTTAAAACGAAGTGCTGCGTAAGGATCTTTCTTATTCATTATTCTCTTGTATTGCTCTTAAGTTAAGTTGTGTAGATACTGTATTTTTCCATTCGTTTTCATCAATAGAATACGCAATTTGGAATCGGTTTTTATTCTTTGTCAAAGATAAGTTTTTTCCCAATCCGAAACCAATTGCTCCAATTCCTTCTTCAGTATCTTGTTTAATGAAAAGTTTTAGATGTTCGTCTTCGCTACCCAAATTTTTCCCATAGCCAGTATCCTGACAATTAGAAGACATAAAAATTGGATGCATGTTTTGTGGACCAAATGGTTCAAATTGTTTTAAAATTCGGATGAGTTTTGGTGTAATATCAGAAAAATTAATCTCTAGATCAATAGCAATTTCGGGAGTCAATAATTCAGGAGGTATTGTTTCTTTTACGATATTCTCAAAAGCATTTTTGAAATTTTCATAATTTTCTTCTTTTAATGTCATACCCGCTGCATACATGTGTCCTCCAAATTGTTCCAAGTGTTCAGCACAAGCTTCTAAGGCATTGTAAACATCGAAATCTTTTACGGATCTTGCAGATGCTGCTAATTTATCACCACTTTTTGTAAAAACGACAGTTGGTCGATAATGATTCTCAATTAATCGTGAAGCCACAATACCAATAACGCCTTTGTGCCAGTCTTCTTGATAAACAACCGTTGTGAAGTTTTCTTCTTCCTTATTAGTAATGATTTGTTGTAATGCCTCTTTGGTAATTTTTTTGTCTAAATCTTTGCGGTCGGCATTAAATTGTTCAATTTCAGATGCGAATTCGTTAGCTTGTTCTAAATTAAATTCGGTTAACAAACGAACGGCATAATCACCATGTTTAATTCTTCCAGCAGCATTAATTCTAGGTGCTACTATAAAAACAACATCGGTTATTGTTAAGATTTGTTTTTTTACGTTTTGAATCAATGCTTTAATGCCAGATCGTGGAGTTGAATTGATAACTTCCATGCCAAATTTTGCCAAAACTCTGTTCTCTCCTGTCATTGGAACAATATCAGCAGCAATAGCCGTAGCTACTAAATCTAGATAAGGAATAAAGTATTCAATCGATTGATTTCTTTTTGAACCAATGGCTTGAATTAACTTGAAACCAACACCACAACCACACAATTCATCATACGGATAAGAACAATCCTTTCGTTTTGGATCTAAAACAGCAACCGCATTAGGAAGTGTCTCTCCAGGTCTATGGTGATCACCAATAATAAAATCGATGCCCTTTTCTTTAGCATAATTAACGTGATCTATCGATTTTATACCACAATCTAATGCGATAATTAAAGAGATGGCATTGTCTTCTGCAAAATCAATTCCTTTATAAGAAACACCGTAGCCTTCAGCATAGCGATCAGGAATATAAGTGGCAATATTTGAATAAATGGTTTTTAAATAGCTTGAAACCAATGCAACCGCAGTAGTTCCATCTACATCATAGTCTCCAAAAACCATAATGGTTTCATTGTTTTCAATTGCTTTTTCTATCCGATCTACTGCTTTGTCCATGTCTTTCATTAAGAAAGGATCATGTAAGTCGTTTAAAGTGGGACGGAAAAATGATTTTGCTTCTTCATATGTTGTTATGCCTCTTTGTAGTAGTAAAGTAGCGGTTATTTCATCAACCTGAAGCGCATTTTGTAAGGCTTGTATCTTTTCTTTTTCTGGCTTTGTTTTTAAATTCCAACGCATAATTTTAAAAATTTAGAATTCGATTTTTTTTCGGCTTGTAAGTTTGAAACACAAATTTAGTATTAAAATTGATGTAACCTTATTCTGTGACTAAATATAATTTGGTTATTTTTGAAATTGATATTTAAAATAGTGTTATGAAAATTCAAGGACAAATAGTTGATATTATCAATAGAAGAATCTATTCAGGTGAAGTTACCGTTGTTAATGGAAAGATAAAAGAAATAGTAGAGAAAGAGCATTCGGTGCAACAATTTATTATGCCTGGTTTTGTTGATGCTCATATTCACATTGAAAGTTCAATGTTGGTTCCTTCTGAGTTTGCTAGAATTGCAGTGTTGCATGGAACGGTTGGAACCATTTCTGATCCGCATGAAATTGCTAATGTTTTAGGGAAAGAAGGTGTTTATTATATGATTCAAAATAGTAAGGAAGTGCCTTTAAAGTTTCATTTTGGTGCCCCTTCTTGTGTGCCAGCAACTACTTTTGAAACTGCGGGAGCTGTCATCGATTCAGAGGATATAAAAGAATTGTTAACGTCTTCTGACATTCATTACTTAGCAGAAATGATGAATTATCCGGGAGTTTTATTTGATGATGCCGAAGTGTTGAAGAAAATAGAATGGGCAAAATATTTTAAAAAACCAGTTGATGGTCATGCTCCAGGATTAAGGGGAGAATCATTACAAAAATATATAAATGCAGGAATTACTACCGATCATGAATGTTTTACTTATGATGAAGCTGCTGAAAAATTATCGTTGGGAATGAAAGTAATTATTCGTGAAGGAAGTGCGGCTAAAAACTTTGAAGCTTTAATTGATTTATTGCCTGATAATTACGAAAACATGATGTTTTGTTCCGATGATAAGCATCCAGATGATTTAATCGTAGGACATATTAATACGTTATGTGCAAGAGCAATTGCGAAAGGAATGGATGTTTTTAAAGTGTTGCAAGCGGCTTGTGTAAATCCTGTTCGTCATTATGCTATGAATGTTGGTTTGTTGCAGGAAAATGATGCAGCCGATTTTATTGTTGTTGAAAATTTAACTGATTTTAAAGTTAGTCAAACTTACATAAACGGAGAGTTAGTGGCTGAAAATGGTGTGTCAAATGTTAAAAAAGTTTTGTTTGATTGTCCTAATAATTTTAATATCAATGCTAAACAAATGTCCGATTTTGAAGTACTAAGTTCAGCTTCAATAATTAGAGTGATTGAAGCTCTAGAAGGACAATTGATTACCAATGAAATTCATCATAAGTCATTAGTTCAAGATGGAAAATTAGTTTCTGATGTTGAAAATGACATCTTAAAAATGGCTGTTGTCAATCGATATGAAGATACAAAACCTGCTATTGCTTTTATAAAGAATTTTGGTTTAAAAAAAGGAGCAATTGCAAGTTCTGTAGCACACGATTGTCATAATATTGTGGTGGTTGGAACAAGTGATGAAGAAATTTGCAAAGCAGTAAACATATTGGTTGCCAATAAAGGAGGAGTTTGTGCGGTTAATGGCGATGAACAAAAAGTGTTGTCGTTGCCAGTAGCTGGAATTATGAGTAATAAAGATGGTTGGGAAACGGGTAGACTGTATCAGGAAATTGATGCCTTAGCAAAAGAATTTGGTAGCCAGTTAAAAGCCCCTTTTATGACGCTTTCTTTCATGGCTTTATTGGTTATTCCCGATTTAAAACTATCCGACAAAGGTTTGTTTAGTGGAAATAGTTTCTCTTTTGTAGACTTGGAAGTGAAATAAGTGAAAGAATATAGATAAAAAAAAGGATAGCAATTTTTGAATTGCTATCCTTTTTTTTGAATAGAATACTATGAAAGTGCTTCTTTTTCAAATGCTATTTTATCCCAACCAAATTTGAGAAAGTTTCTAATATTTTGATGGTCATTTTCTAATGGTGTTTCTACTACTTTTTGATAATGTTCTCCAAAAAGAAAAACGGTTTCCTGTGCACTTAAGGAATGCTTTTTTGCAAATGAAAATACTTTGCAAGAACCATTATTTATGTTTTCTTCATTTATAATATCACCATTTTTAAAATAAGTAGGAGTGAAGGTGTAGTGAGCATCAATTGTTTCTATTACTTCAGCAAAAACAATACTTTTAGAATGTTTTACTTTGTTAATGAGTTCTAAAATCGTCATTATATTTTATGAAAAAAGGTTTTTGTTTCAATAGTTGCAAATTTTCGAAACATTTCCATTACACCGCAATATTTATCTACTGATAAATCTACTGCTCTTTGTAACTTTGTTTCGTTAAGGTTGTTGCCATAAAAATGATATTCAACAACAACGTTATCATATATTTTTGGGTCTTCTTCGGTTAAATTTGCACTGGTTTCAATCTTAAAGTCTTCAATATCTAGTTTCATTTTTTCAATTAATGAAGCAATGTCTAAGCCAGAGCAACCTGCCAAAGACGCTAGCATCATTGCTTTTGGTCGCAATCCTGCTCCTTCGCCACCGTTTTCTGCTCCTGCATTAATTAATAAAGTTTCGCCACTAGGATTTGTAGATTCAAATTGCATTTTCCTTTTCCAAGTTGTAGTTACGCTATGTGTTGCCATTTTTCTTCTTTATTTTAGGTTCTAAATATTTAGGAAAACAAATTTACAGAAACTTAGGGAAGGTTTATTGTTAATTATGGATTATTAACGACACTTGTTCTCCGACAAGAGATTATTCCTTCTGTTGATACAGTAAAAAAATCAGATGCTCTTGCTGTGTCTTTAGATTATTTAGTTGTAGAAACTAGTCAAACTTCATTTGATAAAAGAACTCTTGAAAGAATACACGGTTTAGAACTTTTAGAAGAAAGTAAAAAGCAAATCTTATACAATTTAAACGATACGTATATTAGAGATTTTAAAACAAGAAAAGTATCCTTTTTACAACGTTTTTTTTATCGAACGCGCTATCGTTGCGTGATAAAACCGAGCTATCGGGTATAGTATTCTGCCAAGAACAAGAGCTTCTTTTAGGTTGTGAATTTTCGTCGCCATGATAGTGCCTTTAATGGTTCTTGTCCATAGAAATAGGAAACTAAAAAGGCAATTATATAGGTTTTGTTCATTTTGTATGTGTTAAATTTTTTATGGGAGGCATTATGATATTTGATGCCCTTAAAATTTATAATTTATTTCAGCAGACACATAAGGTGAAAAATCAAATTTTGAATTAGTTGCATTTTCGTTAAAAATGCTTTTTAGAGTTCTGTCATTAAAATATACTGAGCGTATTGCATTTACTCCAATAGTAATTGGCAAAGAGATATTATTGTTTATTTTTATTTCAGGCCTCAAGCCAGTTACAATATATTGATGTGTAAACATAACATCTTTGCCATCTTTTTTGAGTAACGCTAATTGTCCGTTCATTTCTGCAATTAGATTTAATAAAAACGTTTTGTTGAAATTATATCCAGCAGATCCTTGAAAACCGCTCAACATAGAAACTCGGAAAGTATATTTCTCGTCAGAGTTATAATTTACATAAATTGTTGGAAAAAGCATTGGATATCCCAAAGCATTTGTAAGAGCAAGACCTCCCCCAAGATCCAATTTTGAATTTATTTTTTTTACGAAAAGAGCACCACCACTTCCCAAAATACTATTGCTATTTATTTTAGAAATCTTGGTTTCGTTTGTATAAATTCCAGCACCTGCAAAGGTAATTAATGACCATTTCTTATTTAATTGACGTATGTTAAATATTGATAACTGAACATTGGTTATATTAGATACAACCAAATACTGAGAGAAGTTTTTGTTGTTGAGCGCAGCATATGCGCCCGATGCATTCACACCCCAAATTATAGTTAGACTGTCTTTGCTAAATTTCATAGAAATCGGAATTTTGATATTTCCTTGATAAACCATTGCCGATCCTTTGCTGTTACCGACCTTATTTCCGTCGTTATCTTTATAGCTTGACGAACCAAAATATTCGGTTTTAATAGACACTTGTGCGATTGTTTTTATACTCATAATAAGTAAAAGCACTAGGATAAGAAATGATGATGTTTTCATATTTGTTAATAATTTGAAGCAAAACTATATTTTTACTTCAAAGCAATTTTTTGCTTTTGACCATTGGTTATTTTTTGTTGATGAACGGTTTTCTATTACCAACAAGAAAAAAGTATTTTTGTAAAAAAACAAGATATGTTTACTATAAAAAAGGCGGATTACCTATTTTGGACTTTTATGTTCTTAATGACTTTATTGCAATTGTCCGATGACTTATCGTTTTGGGGAGCTTTTATTTATTCTATAACTATCACATTGACTTTGAGGGTTTACGTGGTTTATGTAGTTAATAGGTTAGCCAATAGGTATTTGAAAATTGATAACTCTACGAAATTTGTTATTTATGCCTCGATAACTAGTGTTTTTATAGCTTTGTTTTTGACACTCCAAGGATATGTTATTATAAGATTGATTTTGTCTGAAAGAATGGGTACGATGAATGAAATGGTATCTTTGTTTTTTGGAATGTTGATGCTAAGTATCTTGATTTCGGGAGTGAGTTATTCGATAGAATTGTTTAAACAAAATGTAGAATCCGAAAAACGCCATCAGGAATTAAAAAACAATGTTTTGGAATCTGAAATAGAGCATTTGAAAACACAATTGAGTCCACATTTTACGTTTAATATTTTGAATAATCTCCATTTTTTGATTCGAAAAGACAAAGAAGAAGCACTAGAATTGCTCTCGAGATATAGTAAAATATTACGGTATTATGTATATGAATCGCAAAATAAGTGGATAAAACTTGATGATGAAATTTCTTTTTTAAAGCATTATTTTCAATTAGAAAAAGATAGATCTGGCGAGGATTTACAAATTTCCTGCCAGTGGAATATTCCAGAAAATCAATTAATGATTATTCCATTTCTCTTGTCAACTTTTGTAGAAAACGCTTTCAAGCATGTGTCTGCTTTTACCGATAAAACAAATTATATTAATTTAAATGTTTTTTTTAAAAATGAAAATCAACTGATTATGGAAATAAAAAACTCAACAGATACTGTATTAAATAGCACAAAAAAACAAGGTGTTGGGTTGAAATATGTTCAGAAAAGATTAGATTTCTCTTATCTCAATAATTACAAATTAGACATTATGTCTCAAGAAAACAAATACAGTGTTCAACTACAATTAAATTTGAATAAATGAAATGTATTGTTATAGATGATGAACGAATAGCAAGAGAAGGACTAAATCAATTCATCAAGGAGTTTGATTTTTTGGAAAATATGGGCTGTTTTTCTAACGCGCATCTTGCACTAGAAAAATTAAAAACAGAAACCATTGATTTAATTTTTTTGGACATACAAATGCCTCTTTTGAATGGGTTGGAGTTTGCAAAAATGATAATAGATATGCCATCGATGATTATTTTTACAACTGCTTATTCTGAATTTGCTTTGAAGGGATATAAAGTGAATGCATTAGATTACTTGTTGAAACCTATTTTTTTTGATGATTTTAAAGCCTCTGTTTTAAAAGCAAAAAAAATGTACGATTTGATGTTGCGACAAGAAGACATCATGAAACCATTATTTTTTAAAGAAAACGGCATTTTAGTAAAAGTTCCTTTAACTCAAATTTTGTACATTCAAAGTATGCAAAATTATATCGAAATACACTTAGAAAACCGTAAACGCATTATTGTTCATCATACATTGAAAAGTATTTTAAATCAATTGCCAAAGGAATATTTTTCACAAATTCATAAATCATATATTGTTAATACAAAGTACATCACTCATATAGATGGTGTAACTTTATATTTAAAAGAAATTAACTTGCCCATTGCAAGAAATCGGAAAGAAGGATTGTTGAGGATACTTCTTTCAGAGTGAGCTAATAAATCATCGTATTGATTTTAAGGTTTAATGCGTGTCAATGCATATTTCTACGAACTCCTTTTTATTAGGTGTGTTGTAAAAGACAAAACATTGGGAACAATATTGATTTTTTGAGTATCATTTTGATTAAAACTGTTTTTAAAATACTTGTGACTTTTTTTGTTTTCAGAAACAATCTGTCACAGTTTCTGTGACATTGTTGATTTAAAAATAGAGAATGCCACACTTTTTGTGACAAAATGGAATGAATAAATACGTTTGTCACAGCAATTTTGAAGTAGAATAGTATACCCACAGCAAAAAAAATGCCAAGGTTTAGTTTTGCATTTAATGTGTTTGGTTTTTGTGGTACAGAAGAATAAATTTAAAATACTAATTTGTTTTGAAAGCATAGAAAAAGAATGCAAACAAGTTGTAATAAAAATAGTTGCTATTAACCTGACGAAAGATAATAGACTTATCTGCTTTGTGTAAAGAGATTAAGTTGTTTCTGTTTATCGTTATATTGCCGTGCCATTAATAAGTGGGAATTATCTTTACAAGTAGTAATGAACTAATTATTTTAAACTTTTCCCAGCTACAAAAATTAAACTTTCTCCTTTTGTAGGTTTGGCTTCAAAGTGTTGTAATACTTCTTCGGCAGTACCTATAACTGTTTCTTCATGAAGTTTAGATATTTCACGCGAAACAGAAATGCGTCGGTCGGCTCCAAAATACTGAATGTATTCTGCGATGGTTTTGTTTAATTTGTGTGGAGAAACGTAGAAGATCATGGTTCTGGTTTCTTCTGCCAAAGCTAAGACGTATAAGTCTTGACATGGAGGAGGTGTGGACCCTATTTGTTTCGGACATTCCTGTATGTGTTCATTACCTAAAATTCCATTTTTGTCAATATCCGAATAGCTTACTCTAACGTTTCCTAAGTGGTCTGTATAGTTAAAGACATAACTATAGCTGTTTTCGCTATATTGGTATTTTACATAGCCTTCTGCGTGTGGAAAAAAATCTAAGCGGTTGTCTTTATACTGGAAGCCAGCCAAATAAGTAGTCTTATTGGTTATAGGTGTAGGAAAAGGATTGTCCCATGTAGCTTCTGGTGTTGATGTCACTCTTTTTTCTAGTTTTGTTCCTATTGCATTGTAAATATAGAAAAAACGTTGATTTTATAATAATTTTTGATACAGTATTGAGTTGGTTTTCAAAATAAAAACGTAGCCACTCTTTAAAACAACAAAAGCACCCTTTTTTACAAGAGTGCTTTTGTTTTTATTATTTGCTACGAGGTCAGGAGACCATCGTAGAGCATCACGGTTTCATAAGAACACCTCGAAGAGCTGGGATAAATGTTTGTTATTCAACAGTTCTATTTCTTTTAAAATAAGTCATTTTCGTGTGTTTTCTATCATCACTACATCCGCTTATCCCAATTTTTTTTCCTTTGTTAATGTCTATTTGAAACTTATCGCTATTGTTATTTCGAATTATTTCTAGTGAAATATCTTTCTTTAAATCAATAAAAATTTCTTTTTCAATTACTACTTTTTTGTTTCCAACTTTAATTATTCCTTTATCTCTTGATTTTAAAAAGTACTCAATATACAAGCCTGTAATTCCTAGAGATGAATCCGTTGTTAAATTTTCAATATCTACAATTTCTTTATTATTAATTATAATTTTAATAGAATCATCTTCAAAACAATCATATACCCCTATATATAAATCAGAATCATTTCTATTCATTCTTTTTTCTAAAGAAGTACAGCAAGTAATTAGTAAAAAGACTATTGGTAATAATTTAACTACTTTCATTTTAATCTGCTTTTTGCATTCCTTTGTTTGATTGACCTGTTTCATATAAACTCATCATTTTATTTAATTGCCATCTTGTTAAAGTTTTATCTGGGTTTGGATCTTGAGATTGGTGCATTAAATTACTGGGATAAAAATTAGTACTATATAATCTATAGTGCTTATAACCAGTAGAACTAAATCCTAAGTAATCTGTTACTTTACCATGTTTTCCGTTTTTCTTCTCTTCTTTAATATGGTCTAAAGCAGAGGAGTGCTTTTTGCTTTTATTTACTTTGTGGGAACAGATTGCAAATCTGCGCTAACGTTGTGTTGATAAATCTGAGCTATCAGGGTGGGGTATGCGCTACCATTGCTTCTTAAAATTTACTATAATAATCTTCTATTATGGTATGATTATTTAAATCTAATAAAATCAACTTATCTCTGTTGTAAGATTGTATAAAAGAATATTTTTCATTGATATAAATCATCCTGTAATATGTAGAATAATCATCTTCAAAAGAGAGTTTAAAACTTGTTTTTTTATTCTCCTCAACTAAATCAAATTTATGGTCGTTTAAAAATACTAAAAATTTGGACGAAGTAACTGAATGAATCTGTTTAAAATTATTTATGTTATAAATATCTACTTCCTTTTCAGTATTTAATTTATGAAAATAATAGTTATTATCTTTAAAGTAATAAGAATAGTTGGTAAAACAATCTAGTTCTTTTACTTCATTAGGTCGTTTCATTTTTATAGAAATAATTCTATCAACTAATTCATAACTTTCTTTTAAATTTTTTGAATCTACTGGCTGTCTTAAATTTATTATTTTTTCATTAACAATTATGTAATGAATAAAATTTAAAAACTTCTTAATATCTAATAATTCTAAATTGACTCTGAAAAATGTTAATTGACCATCATTATCATCATATTTAGATTTTAAAAATTTTTTATTACTTTGAAAATTTAAAATTTTCATGTCTTTTTTATAACCTAAACTATCCAATAATATATCGGCATATTCTGCTAATATTAAAGATTTGTTAATTTCTTCATTATAAGTAGAAGTAATTAAAGTTATTTTTCCTTTTTTAAATTCTAATTGAACGTTTTTATGTGCGTAATTAACATTAAAAACTAAAATACTAATTATGATGTGTATATATTTCATAGTTAAAATGTTACTATTCCTTGTAGCGGGTGCTTTTTGCTTTTATTTACTTTGTGGGAACAGATTGCAAATCTGCGCTAACGTTATGTTGATAAATCCGAGCTATCGGGATCTCATTTAATTGATTTCATCAACATTACTTTTATTCTTTCGATTTCTTCTATAAAAATCACCAAGTGCTTTATTGTTTTCTAAAATTTTATAAACACTATCAGACTTATTGAATTCTACTTTTGATCCATAACCATTTCGATAGACTTTTTCCAATGCGACTTGACAATTAACAATATTCAACTTTGCACCTTCTTTGAGGTAGTAAAGTGCATAATTTCTGTCTACCTTACTTAAACGTTCGATTTGTTTTGGTTCATAAATACCTTCTTTTTTTATAGACACAATAGAACGAAAAATTTGATAGTATGATTTTTTACTTTTATATTTCTGATTCATTATAAGTGAAATTGTTAAAACATCATAATAATTTTTATCTTGACTGGTAAAATCAAGATATGTTCCATACGCTGATTCATCCCCCTTTGTGATTGCTTGAATTTTTAAATCCTGAATAACTTCACATCGAGATTTTTCATCAACTCTTTTTGTCTTTGTACACGAAACAAAAGTCAATAATATCATTATAATTATTTTTCTCATAACTTATTTTTTAAAAACTCTTCGTTCAATAATCTGTCCATCCTTAAAAATATTTATGTACTCTTGGTTACCACACGAAAGGATTCGTGCGGGAGCTGGTGCTATCAGGTATCTAGTTTTTCTTTTTTCTCTCTTCAATTTCCATAGCTTTTATTTCAATATTAATATCATCACGGCTTTCAATATAGGTTACACCTTCTACCGCACCACCATAATAATAATGTTTTATGTTACTAAAATAGCCTATAATACTTACACAATGTCCATCATAATGCGACAAATCAATGCCTGCTAATTTATTTTTGTCTAAATACAAAACAAAACAGTTTTTATAGTTAGTATATGTTAAATCGTCACGAGAAAAAAAGATTAGTATATCTCCTTCTTTTTCGTACTTTAAAAAACCTGTTATACCAATCCATTTTCCATCATATTTTTCAGGATTTGCAATTAAAGGTATCATAGAATAACTTTTAGACGTTTTTTCAACTTCCTGAGAAAAACAATTAACTATTACTAAAAAGTAAATAAAAGTAAATAAAGATTTTATCATTTTTATTTTTGAATTTTATAAAATTATCATTTTTTATCTAATGGCAATGGATATTCATCAATATTCCAAATAGTAGGTAGCACAATTGGGGTTATATCTGGATTTACATTATTAATTCTTCCTGTACTTCCTGGTTCACTAGGAATGTTATTCCCTCCAATGTTTTTACGAGTATCTCTAATAGCTGGCCCACCTCTCTGAAAAACATCATTTACAAATAATTGCCCATTTGGGGTAACCAAGTAGGGCCTAACTCTTACTTTATTCTCTCTAAACCATATACCTTGTCCAAATTGAGCTGGGGTTGCTCCATTTGAATATAGTTCCGGAACAAGTATAATAAGGAAGAACTAAAATAAATTATATGGCAGATAAAAAAATGAAATCATTACTGCAAATGTGTGCCATGACCATATTAAAATATGTCACACAATTGAAAGAATGTTATATTAAAAAGAAAGAAGAAGGTAAAAACCCAATGCTTGTATTAAACAATATTAGATGCAAACTTATAAGTAGAGTTCTTGCTGTTGTAAAGAGAGAAACATCATATATTAATACTTATAAATTTGCATCTTAAAATTTAACTTTTTTTAGTTGCTTTTTATCATAGAATGCGCAGCCTGGGAGCTATCGGGTTTCTAATTCTTTTTTTATTTTTTCATACCATTTGATTTGATTTTCTGACGAAAAATAAACTTCTTTATCGTATTTATTTTGAACAGTATTTAACTCATTGTTTATTTTTTCAAAAGCAACAAAATATTCATTAGTGCTAGAAATTTTTCTTTCTTTCATTTCTTTGTAAATCTTTCTAAGTTTTTTTGCATATATTTCAGCTAAATCAAAATGTCCTTGTTCGTGTTTTAAGACGTCGTTAGTATTCACTATTGTCCAAGAACCTTCCATGTGAAAATAAACTTCAACTTTCAATAATGGTATTTCATTTATGAACTCTATAACCGACACATTTAAACTTATATTTGATACAGCTTTTTTAATGCCTTGATCCCCAAAAGGTACAGCTCCTTTAAAATCAGTCCATTTTATTTTGTAATCTTTATTCCAAAGGATACTGTCATTAATTATTTTATTTTGAGTATGCCCTAAAAAACTTAATAATAGGAAAATATATAAATAAATTTTAGCAATCATTTTTTAGTTATTAAATTCAACGGTTACAGACAATGAGTTAGAGTGTCCTTTTTTAATGCCTAGCCTGCTCTTACTTATGCCATTTCCTTTCAGAACATTTAGAAAGAATTGAGCTCTGTCTTCTTTGAACGATTTAACTGTCATAGGTTTTTTAGGGTCTTGAAGTGTCTTGATATAATCATTGTCGCTTTCTGCACCTGTTGCTTTGTAATTACCTTCAATTATAATTTTTATTTCTGGATATTCTTTTAGCGTTTTAACCAAATCTTGTATTGTTTTATCGTTGGACTTAGAGCCTTCTATAAGAAATTTTGAGGCTTGAAAACCGATGTTAAAGTTTAGTTTAGTACCTGCTTCATAAGTTTTTCCTTGAAATATAAAGGTCTTTTTTTTATCATCATCGTCATCATCGTCTCCTGTAGCTTTTTGACGAAGACCAGGGGCAAGTACTTTGGAATCAAAATAACTTGAGAGACTAAAGGTCATTGGATTCGTTGTCATAGTTTCTTGTGCTTCCCCATTAAATGGAATTTGGATAACTGTATTTCTTGATTTTTTTAAAGATTTACCTTTTCCTTTAAATAAGTTTCTTAACCCTGGAAAATCTTCTCTTCTCCATGAATCTGAAATAGATTCTTCTCTACCGCCACAATCACAATTGTTGCTGGAAAATATTTTTTTGACACCATTTTTAGCTCTTCTAAATAAATTCCCTATAACATTTAGCACTCCAAGACTATATTCATCTCTATATAAAACAGGATTGTTGTCACTTCAAGTGAATGAAGATTGATAATTTACAAAATCTGCCATCGGATCTATTACCATAAATCTACCAATTTCAGGGTCATAAAGTCTAGCTCCTAAATCATACATATTTAATCCCAGCTCAGTTTGTAGTTCTTTTTCGTTATATTTATACTGGTATTGTAATGCTGGTGGTGTGGATTTATTAATCTACACTCATTCCTATTTTTTTGTCTAATTTCCATGTCTCATTATCTTTTTTAAATAAAAATTCATTAGTGGTATAATTTGACTTTACAATAATATAAAATTTATTTTCTTCTCTATTAAATAATGGCTTTGATATAGAAACATAGCATAAATTATCTAATTGTGGAGCTTCATGTTCCTGAAATTTAAAACCATATTTTTCTAATTTAATTATCTTGAATTTTAAGTTCTTTACTATTTGATTTGATATAAAAGTAGTGTCTTTTTCTTTGAAAATTTCAGAGACATATTCTGTATATGATTCAAAAGTAGTCAAATATCCTGAATCTGGGTCTACATAATCAAATCCTACTGGGTTAGTTATTTGTTCTTTTAAAAAAACACATTGTTTATAAAAAAGATTTGGATTGGATAGTGAATCTGAAAAAACAGTAGCTATTATATTTACTTTATCATCATACGATAACATCTTCTTGTAAGTGCAATTCCAAAATATAAATATAAATATAAAAAATATGCTGACTCTATTAATGTTGACCTTCATGTTCTTTTTGTAATTGCTGCCTTGTTACTTTAATACTATATTTCTTGTATATGCTTATCAAGGCAGGCATTGCTACCGTCTGAAATAATGATGTGCTTGATTTAGCTGTTTCATGGTGATAGCCTTGAGAAATATCACCACCTTCACTCCCTCTTTTTTTCTTTGTTGCATTAGATATATTTGAGTCATTTAGACATTTGTCATCTTTGTAATCTTCTGCAAATAACAAAACATGTATGTATGTTTCGTGAAAAATTGTTCCAGTTCTGCTTAGTATAAATCTGATTTTTTTCTTTATTATTTCTGTCTTCTTTATAATTTTTAGCATGTATGTTGTTTGTATTCAAATCTTTATTTGCATAAAAAGTTAGTTTTAGTCTTTCCTGTTTCTTTTTAGTTCTTGTAATATAAGGTTTAGGAGCGGTTGAACCATTTGGTCCAGTATTTCCTTTTGAAATACAGTCAAGGCAAGCCGCACTGTTTTGTGAAACCGAATAAACTAAGTCAATCCCAAGATTATGGTATTCTCCATTCTCAGTATAAGTGTGATCTCTTATTTTTTGTCCAGCTTCAGCAAATTTAGATAAAATAGCTATTCCAGCTTCTGAGTTAGCGAAATTTAAGAAAGCTTCTGCTAATTCTGGATATAAATATTCTCCATTTTTATTTTGTTTTAAAATTAAGGCTGTACCTATTTTCATTCCGTCAGGATCAATAAAATAAACAGGATTGTTGGATGCATAAACGTAAGGTGAGTTTTTGTCATACATTTCCGCCAGTGGGTCAATGTTCATCCATCTACCAATAGTAGCATCATAATTCCTAGCTCCGTAGTCGTACATGTTCAGCCCCAGCTCTGTTTGCAATTCTTTACCGTTGTATTTATAGTTATAATTAGGTTGTGCATTATTAGAATTGTACCCAGCATGTTTCAGTCCAAATGGGTAGTAATGACTTTCTTCTAGAATCGCACTTGTAATATAAATATCGCAAACAGTAGATGGATTGCCTTTTCTGTCGGTTTCTATCCTGCAATTTCCAATATTTCTTTCATTACCTAAAAGACCATTTTTGTCAATGTCCGAATAGCTTACTCTAACGTTTCCTAAGTGGTCTGTATAGTTAAAGACATAACTATAGCTGTTTTCGCTATATTGGTATTTTACATAGCCTTCTGCGTGTGGAAAAAACTCTAATCGGTTGTCTTTATACTGGAAGCCAGCCAAATAAGTAGTCTTATTGGTTACAGGTGTAGGAAAAGGATTGGTCCATGTAGCTCCTGGTGTTGATGTCACTCTTTTTTCTAGTTTTGTTCCTATTGCATTGTAAATATAGAAAAAACGTTGATTTTATAATAATTTTTGATACAGTATTGATTTGTTTTTCAAAATAAAAAAGTAGCCACTCTTTAAAACAACAAAACCACTCCTTTTATAAGAGTGGCTTTTGCTTTTTTATTATTTGCTACGAGGTCAGGAGACCATCGTAGAGCTATTCGTTTTCATTAGAACACCTAGCCGAGCTGGTCATCCACCTCCATATTTATATACATCTTTCAAATTAATATTCTTTTCTATAATAAATTCAACATTTTTTTTATTGCTAAATAAGACATAAGTTCCTAAATATTTTTTTGGTGTTGGTTTCATCCAAAATTCACCTAGATAATTAATTTTGCCATTTTTCTTGTTAATAGTATACCAATTACTATTACAATCAATTACAATATAATTTAATTCAGTATCATATAAATAAGTTTTTACACCATTCCCAATATCACTTTGTAACTCCACCTTATCTAATACATTATCTTTACATGATATTATTAAAAATCTTTTATATTCCCTTAATAAAGCATTATTTTTTTTTAACTCTATATGGATATTATTAAAATCTATTTTTTCTGAACACTTGTTATTATAATCACAAGAAATATATAGAAGTATGAAGGAGAAAAAAAACATTTTTTTCATTTATTAAATTGTTTTAATTTTTATTAATCTGTAATTAATGAGAAATCTCTCCACCTACAATATTAAAAATTCCACCTTGTATCCCAGAAGCTAACCAGCTCCAATTAGAAATATTTATATTCCAATTTGATTTCATATCAAAATTTGCAGCTTTATTAAAATAAGTTAATTCATCAAAATCATTGTCATCAGTATATCCAATACCAGGTACATAATCTCCTTTTCCTGGATCCCAATTATATTCATCAAAATAACTAACATCAATGCTACCTGAAATTGTATAACCATTAAAAAAAGAAGTTTCACCACGTGTTATTTTTAAGTTGACTTTTGTTGAAATTGTATACCCACCGCTACCATACAAAAGGTCAAGCTCATTATTACCAGCATAATATGAACTAGTCCATTCTCCACTTAAATTTATTGTTTTACCTAATTTCAAATCATTAATCATTTTATTAAATTTTTTATCAAAAAGTTTCAAAATGTTTTGCAAAATACCCGTTCTTACACTTTGATTTGACATTAGAAACTCTGAAGAAATTAATTTTTCACCACCTTTACCACTTAAAAAAAAAGCCATATTATCTGCAGCAAAGTTCATCCCAACACTTCTTGCATTTTTTATCATTTTCTTTGCATTAGCAATAGTTTCTTCACATTTTTCACATCTACTCCCATCAGAATTCATACCATATGCAGCCATAGCATCACCAAATGATATCACATTTCCGTCACCATCATTATATTGTCCTGTATTCCAATTATAATGCTCTCCATCAGCTCCACTAGGGTCTTTCCAATATGTAGGATTATTATCAAAAGCAGTATAAGGCGACATAGAATGATGTGTTATAGGATCTTGCACTACCCAACGAGCAATAGCTGGGTCGTATTGTCGCATTTCCATTGCATACATATTAAGCCCTAATTCGGTTTGAAGCTCAACTCCATTGTATTTATACTGGTATCGTCCTGCATCGCTTTTTTTCTCGCGCGAGTGTTCCGTATTGCTCGTGTGAGCAATATGTAAATGCGTGTAAGTATGTAATTTTAGACATCCCATTGCTTAAAAATAATCTTTTTATTTTCAATTGAAAAAAAAAGATGTTGCTTTATTTTTGAGTTATTCGCTTTGTATTCGTGTTTGTGATTTCAATAAATATGTTTAGATTTGTTTTGATTCTTCTCATTTAAGAATTTTATAAATTAATATTACTTACTCTTGCAAGGAGATTAAAAGTGAGGCTTTACGGTCTCACTTTTTTAATTTATTACTTTTATTTCTCCAGGTTACAATTTCAGGTAAATACTGATTTTACTGCGTTTCCCGTTAGTTGGCTGCTATGTTAAAACGGTTCGCTCTCTTTTTTTATACGATTGCCAATTTTATTTTCAATTGAAAGAAAAAGGTGGTAGCAATCGTATAAAAAAAGAGAGCTTTACTTAATCGGTTTTTGTGCTAACACCCCCAAGCACCGCAAAAAAGACGTAACGAAGTGGAGTTTTTTTGAGGAGCGTCGGGTCGGTGTTGCGGCAATGCAAAAGCCACCACAGACCGTGAACAAAACGTAACGGAGTGCAGTTTTGTGAAGGGCTGTGAGCGTGTAACGGACACGAGGAAAACAATAATCAAACTAGTGGCTCTGCCACACCTTGCCGAGTGGATGGCTGTAGCAGAGAGCAACCGCCCAAAACACAAGGGGCGACAGCGAGAAAGACGGCAAAACGTAGCTTGTCGGAGTTTTGTGGTCTTTTTTGATGTAGTAGCCCCGACGAGCGTAGGGTAGTGAACGTGCGAAGACGAGGAGCGCAGCCAACAACAAAAAAGCTTCTTGAAGTCAAGAGGCTTTTTTGATGGTGGCAAGTGGTCTGTGGAATGGAGAGAGGCACGAACGACTGGAACAGCCGAGCGAAGCAAAGTGAACGACCGAAGGGAGACCGCTTGATTGCCTTTTGTTTTATTGCTTTTTGTGATTAAAGACTAAAAGTTAAATGAGGGTTATACTTTATCTATGGCTTTGATATGACTTTGATACGGCTTTAATACGGCTTTGATACGGAGTAGTAGTTTTTTATTTATTTCATTGGATGATGAATTTGTATTGCATTTTGCAGGGCTTTTATTCCGGATTGTTTGTATTTTTCTGTAGTGTCTAAATGTTTGTGTCCTGCAAATTCTTGTACTATTCTTAAGTTGTTGTTTTTGGCTAATAAATTGGTGATTACACTTTGTCTAATGGTGATGCTTGTTAACTTTTTATTGAACTGATTTTGATACGTTGTCACTAAATAATGAATGTCATCTGTTGTTATGGGTGTGCCTAATTTACCTAATAGTAAAGCGTTTTTATCGTTTCTAAGTGTTTTTAGCTCATTTCTGTCTTTAGTGAGGTATTGATGTAGTAAAAAGATTTGCTCGGCTTTGAGTGGTAAAATTCTACTATTGGTTAATCCTGTTTTTGCAATGTGTATTTGTGCTTTTTCTAGATCAATATCGTTTGTTTTGAGTTGTTGTATTTCTCCAGGTTTTAAAGCTTGATTGACTAGTAAACTCAGTATAATTTTGTTTCTTTTTTCTAAAATAGGATAACGTTCTTTTCTAGGTTGGAGTAGTAGTTCGAGCTCTTTTTCTGTGAATAAATCTTGTAATTGTATTGGGTCTTCTTTGCTGTCTCTTAGTTTTATGCTTAGGGTTGGATTGTCTTTTCGTTTGCCTGTTTCAATTAAAAACTGATAGTATTTTTTGAGTGCTGCTACAGCTCTGTTTGTACTTTTCGGATTGTAGTTTTTTCGTAAATGAGCTACATATTCCATTATTTTTTGATAGTTGTATTTTTCTGTATTTTTATTGATGCTTCTAAATTTTTGTATTTCATAATTGTAGTTTTTGACTGTCGATGGTTGTAAGTTTTGGTGTAAATAATCGTGTAAATTCATGTGTCATTGTTTTAGTTTTAGGTGGTTTATTTTAGTATAAATTTGAGTTGTCTTTAGTTGGTCATGTCCTAAAAAATCCCGCACCATTTCTACGCTCATATCGTTTTCTAATAAATGGGTTGCAATGGAATGTCGAAGCGAGTGTAAACAGATTTTTTGTTGTTTTAAAAGCAGATTTCTTTTGCTTATTTTCTTAAATTGATTGTAAATACTATTGCCTAATAATCGGTTTCCATCTGGAGTAATTAAAAAACTATCTTGGTCTTTTTTTCTGTATTGAAAACTTTCTACATAGTATTTTTTTAAGTCTTTGGTGATGCTTTTTGTTAATGGAATAACTCTTCTTTTCTTGCCTTTTCCTTTTCTTATAAAGAGTAATTTTTTAGAAAAATGAATGTCTTTTATATTCAAATTTTGTACTTCGGTTCTTCTGAGTCCACAACCATAACACAAGTGTATAATGGTGGTTTCTAGTTGGTTTTGACAAGAAGCGTAAAGGATTTTTATCTCTTCTACAGTGAGCGTTGCTCTTGTTTTATTTTGTGGTGTTTTTACTTTTAATAGGAACGGATTTTTATTGATTTGTTGTGTTCTTTCTAAGTATTCAAAAAAGAGTTTTATAGCGAGTAGTTGACTTTTTATGTAGGCTTCACTGAGTTTTCCAATGCCTCTTGTTTTTGGTTTTTCTTGTAAATAGCGATGATAGTTTGCTATGTGTTTTGGTTTTATTTTTTGTGGATTTTCTTTGCTGTAATGGAGTAGTTTTTTTACAAATTTCGGATATTCATTTACTGCATTTTTGCTATAGCCTAAGTTTTGTAATTCTTTTCTAAAGTTGAAAATAATGTCTTCCATAGTATACCTATGATTGTTTGTTCATTAGTTTTTATTGTTTACCTATGGTATTCACGAACCACTTCGTTAGGTTTTAGGTTGTGACTTTTTGGGAATTGAGACAATAAACTAGTAATTAGTTGTTAGTGACTAGTAATTAGTAAGTTGTGTTAATTTTAATTGTCCCAAGATTGTCCCAAATTGTCTCACTATTCTGTTGTGTTTGGTCGTAGCTTCTCAATTTGTAATAATAATTTTTCTTTTATTTTAATTCTAAGTTTTTGATAATCATCCCAATAGTCTACTTTGTAACATATTTTTCTTAAGTTTCCTTTGTTCATTGTAATTAAATATTCTAGTTCTACTAATTGAATGATAAAACGACTACATTGACTTTTACTCATATTAAACGCTTGTCTAATTTCTCTTTGTGTAAAGTCTTTCTCTTGTGTTTTGAGGTGTTTTTTTAGTTTTTCAAAGAACTGTCTTAAAGAGCCGTCGAGTTCATCTACTTTTAAAATGATGCTTTCAAAAAGGACTTCTGTAGCTTGTTGTAAATCTTCGATTTGTGTGATTAATTTATCGTTTTTAAGTGCTCTATCTCTCTGATTTAAAAGGGTGATTTGCCTCACAATGCTTTGGAACATTTCGTTTAATCGTCTTATTTTGTGTACTTCTTGTGGTAGTTCTAGCTTAGTTGCATAAGGGTTTATGACGTCATAATTTTGTAATGCTCTAACTATTTGTTGTAGTTTATTGCGTGCTTTCTCCTGGTCTTTTGGTTCAATTTCTCCAGCATATTTTTTGTTTTGATAGTCAATAATTCTTCTGCTTTGTGCTGTGCTTTCATCGATTGCTAATAAAAAACTTCTACTCATATTGTCTTCGTAAATTTCTCCCTTTGTGGTGGCTGATAAACTACTAAACACGCCTTTTACTTCTTTTTTTGTCGATTTGATATTGCCTTTTTTGTCTTTGATACTTACCGAACTGGATAACCTTTGATTACTGATTAACTCTCGCATGGCAAACATGGCTTCTTCTTTTAGTCCGTCTAAATCTTCTATAATTAAGAGTTTGTTTACCAGTTCATATTCGCCCCAATTGTATAAAGAACTTTCTGTTATTCTTGTAAATCGAAGTACGTCTTCTTGTGGTATAATATCGGCTATTTTACTGATTAAATGTGTTTTTCCGCTTCCGCTTGAACCTTGTACGATTGCGTGTAAGGGTTGTTTTGTTTTGTAGGAACTGGCAATAATAAATAGTAATAGTCTGCTGTTTTCTTCTCCAACTATTCCGCTTTGTTCTATCAGTTTGTTCAATTCTTGTAGTAGGTTTTCTTGTTGTAGAAAGGTTATCGGTTGTCCGTTATTGGTTATCTGTTTTTTGGATTCTGGAGTAGCTTTTTGTACTTCCTGTTTTGGTTCAACTTTTATAGTTTGCTTCGCCAGTTCGCCATTAAAATGGCTCGTGTCTTCAATTGAAAAAGAAGAGATTGCTTCCTGCTTCGTTTCTCTCGTAGTCGCAATGACATCCTTTCTTTGTTCGATTAAGTGTGTTAGTATTTCACTTTCATGACCTTGTAATAAACTATTGATGTCTTCTTCTTGTGGTGTTTCTACTTGGCTTATTTTGGCTTTTGGGTGTAACTCTCGCAGTATTTCAGCGTATTTGGTAACGGCTTCGTTTCCTGCTTTATCGCCATCAAAAAAGAAAATGATTTCTTCTAACTGTTTTAAGGGTTTTAAAGCGTTTAGGATTTCTTCGTTTAGTCCGTTAGTTCCGTAGCAGGTTAATAGTGAGTAGTTTGCTGCGATTGCATCGATTTGTAATAAACTAGCTGTATCAATAATAGCTTCAGTAAGTAGTAATTTCTTTGTGTCTGGGTTGGGATAATTAGGATATAAACCTTGTCGGTTCTTCAGATAAAAATGTTTACTAACCACCCCGCCTTTTAGGCACCCCTCCAAAGGAGGGGAAGTTGTGACAATCGATCTAAAATAAAAGCTAACGATTTGATTTTCTTTGTTTTTTAATGGAAAGACAATTGAGCGATTTCCAAAAGGTTTGTAGGCTTGTCCGCCTGTTCTTGAGTTTGTACCGCCTTTGCTTAACAATCCGTATTCTAAACAAGTATTAATTAGCTTTTCATCTTTTCTTGCTCCATGATGGAACTGCCCAGAGTTAAAACCTATGTCTAATTTTTCAAAGTCTAAATTTCTGCTGCTGCAATATTCTTTAGCTGGTGGACTATTAAATATGGCTTTTCTAAAACTTAAATACATTTTTTCTAAGAACGTTATATGTTCTAGGTTGTGAGTTATATGTTTTGCTGTTGTTGTTGGTATTGGTTGTAATTGGCTCATTGACTCATTGGCTAAACTGGCACATTTTAAAATGGCTTCGTGTTTGGTTAACTTTTCATAGTCTTGAACAAATTGGATAACATCGCCTTTTTTATCGCAAGCGTGGCATTTGTATTTATTTTGGGTAAAACTTACTTGTAAACTCGCTGTTTTATCCTCATGAAACGGACAACGGAGCATGTTGTTTTTGTTTGGATTTAGATTGTAGTGTTGTAGTACTTCCGCAATTGTTAGCCTTGATTTTATTTCTTCTATGCTCATGCTTTTTGTGGTGTTAGGATAATTTTTTCGTTTTCATAGCGTACTATCATGGTGGTATTTGCTATAAATCCTAGTTCTTCTAACCATATTCCGTTTAAACGTATTTCGGCTACGTGTTTGCTTTTTCTATAGGCTCTCGGGCTGTATTTGCTATAGACTTTGAGTTGTTTTGTTTTCATGTGTGAAATTTTATTAAAAAATATGTTACATTTTTTTTACACAGCAAAAATATAAAAAGTAATTATATTGTTACATATTTATTTCTTATTTTTTTACATATTGCTTAATTGTTGCTATTTTGTAACTTTGTAGTGTCAAAAAGAAAGATTATGGATATTGCAGAACAAATAAAGAAGATTAGAAAAGAAAAAGGGTTTTCTCAACAAGATGTTGCAGATAAGCTTTCAATGAATAGAGTGCAATATAATCGCATAGAAACAGGAAAGAGTGATCCAACAATGAATATTCTACAAAGAATTGCAGATGTTTTAGAAATTGAAGTTGTGCAATTTTTTGAAGCTAAAAAGAATAATAAAGAAATTCATTCTATTGATGAGCCTACTTTACAAAGAGCAAAATTATTAGATGAATTAGATGAAATACAAAAAAGTTCTATTTGCACTATGATAGATACTGCTATTGCAAATAAAAGACTTAAAGAAGCTTTGAGTAATGCAATGAATATATAAAACAGCAAAACCACTCCTTTTTACAGAGTGGTTTTTGCTTTTTTATTATTTGCTACGAGGTCAGGAGACCATCGTAGAGCTATTCGTTTTCATTAGAACTCCTCGAAGAGCTGGGGAGACCATCGTAGAGCATCACGGTTTCATAAGAACACCTCGAAGAGCTGGTTTTTGATTAATTATTAAATATTATTTCTAAGTTTAAGATTGCTTTACTAACTAGCTTCTGCTTTAACAACGCTTTCTTATTCTTAAAAACAAATTACTTGAATATGTTTTGTATTTCCTTACGGCAAACCGTAGTCTTAAAAATGTAAAGATGTAATATGTTTTTTTACTACTGTTTTTAATAATCTTTTTCTATAAAACAACAAAAGCACCCTTTTTTACAAGAGTGCTTTTTGCTTTTTTATTTATAGCTCAAAGTGAGGACACTTTGCGCAGCTGGTGTGACCATCGTAGAGCATCACGGTTTCATGAGAACACTTAGCCGAGCTGGGTTAATTCCATGTTTCCCAAAAAGGTGGTGGGTTGTTTAATTCTCCTAAAATAATTGCTAAAATAATTGAACCGAACAATGAAATTATAATATAAATACCTGCAATAAAGTTTAATCTTTTAATTTTGTATTGTTCTTTACTACGCAAAGCATCTTCAATCTCGACTATGTTTATGTGTTTGTTATATCTAATAACTATAAAAAGTAAAATAGGTAATGAGATAAATAAAGTATACCATTTATTTTCAAAAAGCAATAAATTGAAAAAATATTGTATTGAAATCAAAGCCGCAATGCCATTTAAAGATAAACATGCTACTGTTAAAGCTTGACCTGAAAATTCATTTAAGTCTTTTTCATATCTCCTATAAAAAGAATAACAGTTGTAGTAAACCACATCTATGAAGTATATTTTTCTATTTTCCATCTATTTGTTTTTCAATGATTTCTCCTATGCTTGTGTCAAATGTTACAGCCAAAACAAAATTAGATATAAAATAAACTCCTGCAATAGCTTGTCCAACTCCAGTTGGAGAAAGAGCTAAAACTGCCATTGTTGTATCTAATCCATTTGATATATTTAATCCATTATTTGCAATGTCATAAACAGCTAAACCGACTCCAACAGCTCCTAAGGTTCTTCCTGTTATTTTGAGAGTTTTGGATAATTTACCTATAGTTGCTGTATTATAATTTCCTAAAGGAACATAAATTTTTTTGCTTAAAATTACCTTTTCAAAAACAACATTTGAAGTATGGCCTGAATATAATTGAGAAGCATATCTTGTTCCGCTTAAATAAGCAGCCTCTAGTGGTTTTTGAATGATTTTAGATTTTCCAGAAAGACTTCTGAACATCAATGATATTTGATGATAATCTGCACCTGAACTTGCTTTTGATTTCCCTGTCACAACAACTTCATTAAGTGGATAAGTAGGGTCTCCATTATTATCCCAGACTACACCATTATTAGGGTCTGTATATGTAGGTCCAATGTATTCATAATCATTAGGTAGGATAGTGTTTTTGTTTACATTTGGATCAAAAATAACATTACCTCTATTGTCACGGTAGTAATCTGAAATTTTGTTGTTTTCTATAAACTCGCTTAAGCCAGAAGGGTCATTAAAATAAAGAGGGTTGTTTAGAGCAAAACGATAGGGAGTTATTGAATGTGTGAATTCACTAAGTTTGTCTATTGAATTAAACCTACCAATAGCAGGATCATATTGACGATAATCCATAGCGGTAACATTAAGCCCTAATTCACTTTGCCACTCCTGTCCGTTGTATTTATAGTTATAATTAGGTTGTTGATTATTAGAATTATACCCTTCATGTTTCAGTCCAAATGGGTAGTAATGACTTTCTTCTAGAATCGCACTTGTAATATAAATATCGCAAACAGTAGATGGATTGCCTTTTCTGTCGGTTTCTATCCTGCAATTTCCAATATTTCTTTCATTACCTAAAATTCCATTTTTGTCAATGTCCGAATAGCTCACCCTAATGTTTCCTAAGTGGTCTGTATAGTTGAATACATAACTATAGCTGTTTTCGCTATATTGGTATTTTACATAACCTTCTGCGTGTGGGAAAAACTCTAATTGGTTGTCTTTGTACTGGAAGCCAGCCAAATAAGTAGTCTTATTGGTTACAGGTGTAGGAAAAGGATTTGTCCATGTAGCTTCTGGTGTTGATGTCACTCTTTTTTCTAGTTTTGTTCCTATTGCATTGTAAATATATTCAATTTTTCCTTTACTTCCAAAATCTATTATCGCAGGTAAATTCAAGTGATTATACGTAATACTTCCAATGCCTTTGTTGTTGTCTTTGGTCATGTTTCCATTGGCATCATAGAAAAAGTCATTGTCGGTATTGGTTCCGTCTTTAAAGCCTTGTGGCGAATTGGAACTGTCGTCTACTTTTACCAATTGGTTTTTAATATTGGTATCGTAAGTGTATACTAAGTTATCGATATTTGGACTATATCCAGGGTCATTTACAGTTCCAAATCGGTTTAATGTTTTAATGTTTCCATTTTTATCGTAAGTTAAAGTTTCTTTATAATCGTTTAGTGCTGTTACTACTCCTACTTTAGAATAGTTTGCGTCTAACAATCGATTTAAACCATCATAGGTATATTCGTATTTTCTTAGTTTATCATCGCTACTGGTTTTCCAGTAGGTCTCGGCTATGTTTCCGTTGAACAAGGCTTTTGTAACATCGGTTGGGTTTTCATAGCTAATTTTAAAAGCAAATAAATCGGTGCCTATATTGTCTACATCATTAATGGCTTTCAGCCATCCTCTAATGTTGTAAGTGTAATCTACTTTTTGTAGTCCATTAGCAGTTGCGTTAACATCTTCACCGCCTACGTTTTTGCTAATCAACTGTCCTAGTTCGTCGTAGGTGTTTTTGCTAATTAATTGCTCTGGCAGACTGTTAATTTGCTGTTTGTGTAGCGTTAAACGGTCTTGAGCAGAGTAGGAGAAACGATCGGTAATTGTTGTTGTTGAACCGTTGGTGTCATATTTATGCTTAGTAATGGTATATTCTGTTTTTCCAGCCCAATCGAGTTTGCTATCTACTTCGGTAAAACCACCTAAATAGTTGTCGGTATGACTGCGTATGGGTCTGTAACGATCGTCGTAAACAGTATATGATACTTCGGAAGCGTTTGGATTGTTTACATCTAACACTTTTACCCAAGAACCTGTTGGTAGTCCTTTTAACTTACTCGCTGTTGCAACCGTGTTTTGTCCTTCAATTTGTGTTGGAAGTGGTACTGTTAAGAAATCATAATTGTCATAGTAGTTTTTGGTTAATATGTCATTGGCATTTAAAGCAAAAGTATTTACTCCCGCAGTAATGCTATTTTGATTGCTTTTTCTGTAGTTTTGTGAAACGGGCATTTGTTTCCAACCGGTTTGTGTTACTCTTCCAAAGGTGTCATATTCGGTAACCATCCAGCCAATAGTTGCTCCTCCATAGGGTGTGAAAGCGGGTCCTGTAGCTACAGGTCGGTCTAGTTTGTCATAGATAATAAACTCCCATTGTTTTCCGGGTAATTTTTTTTCTACTAAACGGTTACGATAATCGTATTTGTATTGGTAATATAAGCCATCTATATCGGACCAAGTGATGGATTGACTTGGTTCTGATAGTGGTGGAGCAACATATGTTAAATTACCAAATTGGTCGTAGATGTAGTAGGTTTCATGGGGATCTCCGTTATTATAAGCGCGTTTTAGTACCACTTGACCTTCTTTGTTTTTGTACTCTTCGGTAGTGTTATTTTTACCTGATGTCCAATTTTCATCTTTAGTAATGGTCTTATATAACTCATCAACTTGATAATAACCGTTATCATGAATAGATGTGTTAAATAATCCTAATGTTGCATTCCAGGTAGCTGTAGCGTAAAAAAGCCTAACTTGGTCGTTTGTTGTATTGGTTTGGTAATCGAATTTAATTTCTTTACCGCTTCCCATTGCCCAAGCGTCTCCAGGAGCTGCTTGCTTGAAGACACGTCCTAAAGGAGAAGGTTCTAGTTCTTTTTTACTAAAAGGATTGGTTGTTCCACCGTTGTAGGAACTATAAAAAGTACTTAATTCGGTAAGGGTTGTTGCCCCATCGGTATAGTTTAAACTAGGGGTTTTATTTGGAAAGGGTAAATATTCTTCAATTTGTCTTCCAAAGTTATCATAGGCTATGTGGGTAACTATGTCTTTCCCTGTGTTGGATTGTTGGTGTGCAATTTGTTGAATGGGTCTTCCAAGTCCGTCAAAGTAACTCACTTGTACGTTAGCAACGCTTACATCGGGACTGGTTATAGCCGATGTAGTGGCTTGCTTGTAAGTTTTGCTTTTCACCCAGTTTTGATCTTGACTTTGGCTTAAAGCAAGAATTGGGATAAGGGTTAGTATGTATACTATTTTTTTCATAAATAATAATTTATCTCATTTATTAAACACCCCGCCTTTCAGGCACCCCTCTAAGAGAGGGGAATTGAACGCTGTGTGTTTTTATTTTTGCGTTTTGCTGTTCTATTGTGTTTTTAAACACCCCGCCTTTCAGGCACCCCTCTAAGAGAAGGGAATTGAACGCTGTGTGTTTTTATTTTTGCGTTTTGCTGTTTTATTGTTTTTTTAAACACCCCGCCTTTCAGGCACCCCTCTGAGAGAGGGGAATTGAACGCTGTGTGTTTTTATTTTTGCGTTTTGCTGTTCTACTATGTTTTTATTCCCCTCCTTTGGAGGGGTGCCCATCGGGCGGGGTGGTTTATTTAATTACACCCGTATTTTTCAATAATAAAATGTTCTAATTCTTTCATAACGTTGTCTAAATCGTGTAGTATTCTAAAATTTGTGGTTTTAAAAATAAGTACACCTTGAGATAGCATATAGTTTTCTCTTTTTAAATCATAGGTTTCTTTATTATTGTGGCTTTCACCATCTATTTCAATAACAAGTCCTAGCTTTTTTATATAAAAGTCAACGATATAGTTTCCTGTAATTTTTTGTCTATCAAAATCAATTCCCCAAAAACTTTTGTTTCTAACTTGTTTCCAAAATACAACTTCGGCAAAATTATATCCTTTTCTAAGGGACTTTGCTCTGTTTTTTAATTCAGGATTATAAGGAAGTTTTAGAACATTTTCTTTAATGGATTTGTCATTTATTTTGGCTGTTATTTTTGTTTGCATGGCTTGTATCTTTTTAACCACCTCGTCTTTCGGATGCTTTTCTGTTTTTTATTGTATTCTATTTTTAACCACCCCGCCTTTCAGGCACCCCTCCATGGGAGGGGAATTGAACGTTGTGTGTGTTTTATTTTTCTATCATGTTTTTAACCACTCCGTCCTTCGGACACCCCTCCAAAGGAGGGGAAGGGTTGGATTAATTTTTATAATGATATTCGTTCTCACTTAAAATATTTTCGTTTTTATCTTTTACAAATTGTAAACGATTAAAGTTATCATAATGATAGGTAATTTTATCTCCTTTAGGATCGGTTACAGTGCTTAGACCAATTAGCGGTTTGTGTGTGTAGGTAGTAACCATTGCATTGGGTAAAGCAGCTCGTAAAGCATCTAATGCAGTAATTAAATTGCCTTCATTGGTACCATTAGAAAGTGTTTGCAAATTGGCTACATAACTTTGCACTTGTGCGTAGGTTGCGTTTTCTATTTTAGCAATAGGCAGGGTTTTGTTATAGCCCCAAATGTAGCAAATAGGGTGTCCGCCTTCTTGTTGCACTTCTAGTGGGTTACCATTTGTATTATCTAGTACATTATATTTCACTCTTGTTTCTACCGTTGCACTTCCTTTGGCCGTTTTAACTTCTTTAGGAGCTAAAATGCCATTACCCCAGTCATTATATACGGTTTCTTGTTCAGCAAGTTTTTCTGTGTCTTTAAAGGATTCGGTTTTTAATGGAATAGCAATCATGTTTTTATCAATCATGGCTTGGTTGCCCATTTCGTGTGCATAGGAATACTTTGTTTTTATTGTTTCTCCATTTGAATTTGTTGTGGTTTTTTTTGTTAATTGGAGATGGTCATTATTGTCATAAAAAAAGTTAGTAAAGTGACTAATAGATCCACCTGAACTAAAATATTCTTTATCTAATGTGTTTGTAAGTTGAGAGGAATAGGAAAAGTACTTGTATGGCATAATGTCTAAGTGGAAAATAGAAGGAATACTTATAAGTTCTCCAATGTTTTCACCAAAGCAAGGATGTTCAATTATAGAAGTTGTGTTTGTCGCATTATTAGCGATACAGTTACCATTTGCATCTTTTTTATGAATATGTAAAGTTGTACAATGTTTTATAGAATATGATTCGGAAACATTATTTATATTACATCTACAAACATCTTGGTTTTGAATTGCAAAAACACCAGGATAAGGGTTTCTTATTGCAAAGTTTATTGCTATAGGTGTTTCTAAGGTTTTTGAATAGGTATTTATCGTTTCTTTTTTTAAAATTATTTGAGTGCCTTCTTTAGCGTAAATTTTAGTGCTTTTTAGTTTTCCATTATCCCAGCCAAAATTTGAAAAAGGAACATTTCTAAATTCATCAGATCCTCTATAAATATGTTCTCTATAATCCCTATTAATTATAAATTCATTTTCAATGTAACCATTCGTATAATTGTTGCCTTCAGAAATATTTACATATTTATAATATATATGGCTTCCACTAGTGTCATATAAATTAGAAAGACTACTTGATGTTATTACTATATCTTTTTTAAAACAATTTCCATCTTTGAATTTTCTAATATCAAAATAATAAGGGGTTTGACCTATGTCTCCTGAAGATCTATTAATATCATTTGGGTAGTTATACTTGTATTGTTTAAGTATTGGATTTAAGTCATTTGCATGTGTATAGTCAGTTGTTGATTCTACTCTATTTCCAGCGGCTAATATGTTCTGTCTTGATATTGTATAATTTTGATTATAATATTTTATATTTAAATAACCGTAAGTACAGTTATAACTGTTTTTAAGTCTTATTTGGTAAGTCTTGTCCTTTTCTGCAAAAAAATATACCTTTTTAAGGTCTTTTATTTCGGCTGAAACCCCAAAAACAAAACCATTACCGTATTGATCATAACTATATAATCCCATTTCTTGTGCGTCTTCAACACAAAATACACTAAGTACGCTTTTATGGTGATTACGACCTGTGTCGAAATCACTATCACAATTATAAAAATAAGAATCACCTTTCATTTCTACTTCATGTCCAAAATGAGAAAAAAAAGTATGCTCAGTTGTTTTTAAACGTATGCTTTGGTCTGTAGAAACAGAAATACTTGTGTTCTGTTGGGTTGGTAATTGTTTTACATCCCCAAAATAATTGTTTGGTTCATAGTTTATCAATGTATAACCTTTTGTTGGATAGATAATTTTATTTAATAATCCTAATTTTGAAACAGATGGGTTTATAATCTTATTTGCGAAATTGAAATTAATATTTTCGAAACCATACCCGTTAACTTCAGGAATTAGATTGGAGTTGTTTGCTCCATTGAAGTAACCCCATTCATCTTGTCCTTTATCTAATCTCTTTGGGAAATTATTGGGTTGAATATATTCAAATGAATATTTTTTTGAAGAATCTAAAAAATGAATGCTTTCTAAAAAAATTCTATCATTTAAAGTTGAAAAATAATTTAATTTAACAAAATTGATTGTTTCATTGTTCTTGTTAAAATATGTAATCTTGTCTAAAACTGTCTTTGGGTCTGGAGAATTAAGACTCATGCTGTTATCGTAATCGAATAACAAATAACCTTCTATTGGGTTATCTGTTTTTATTTTTCTTAATCTATACCCAATAGCCCTATAATTATGAGAATATATTGGGCTTAATGTAGCAGATTTCGCGTAAAGTCCTTGTATACCAGTACATGATTGAAAATATGGGAAAGACCTAGATACTTGTTGACTCTCGGATGTAATATAATACTCATTATAATTATCATATTCAAAATGTATAACGTTATTGTCTGGATATGTAATATTTGTTAACAGCCAAGCTGTAGTGTTTGTGTTAGGTATAGAGTGTCCATCTCCTGATGTTCTTAACATTGTTCTTTCTGTTAAATGAAAAAAATATTGAACGCCATTGCCGTCAGTAATTTTGAAGCTAAATGGATTAATCCCATTGTTGTCATTAATTTCAATTTTTAAATTACTTTTTTCTATTTGAATTATATTATTGTTTTTATCAAAATAAAATTTACCAGAAAAATTCAAGAAACTAAAGTTAAATAAATCAGATTCAGTATCATACCCTTCATTCTCCCCATGAATATTGAAATAGGTATTAAGTATTTCATTGTTAGGACTTATATTTACAAGGTCTAAATGTTTTAGTGGATAATCATCCATCATGCTTTCCTCGTCAGGTAAATCTCTTATCATCCTAGTTATTACACCTCCACCAATTAAGTTCCAACCTAGTCCTACTTTAGAATTTACATCATCAACTTTAATTCCATTAGAACTGTACGAAAGACTGAAGGGGATATTAATATTTTTTGTTTTGAATTCTAGCAAAGGGATTTGTACATTGGGAGATCCTGTAAATAATCCAACTGGAACATTTCCGTAGTTTCCTAATGCATAAGCTTCAGGTGAAGGTGGGGTTATTTTTGGTAAAAAATCTTGTGGGTTAGGGTTATTTTGCCCAAACCCTAATATTCCAATCAATGCAATACCTAGCAGTTTTGTTATTTTCATTGTATGTCTTTTAATTTTTCAATTTTTATTTTTTAATCACTTTCACGCTTCCGTGTTGGGTGTTGGTTCTAATTTCTACCAGATAAATGCCTTGTGGTAGTGTGTCTACTTCCATAGGAACGGTATGTTCGCCATTAATTTCGGTAGTTTGTAAACTTCTACCATTTAGATCGTATAGGGTTGCAGTTCCTTTATCGTAGTCGAAGTTGACAATTACATTGGTGAAACTCTTTGCTGGGTTAGGAACAGCTTCTACTGTTATTTTTGTTTTTTCTTCTTTTTCTTTGTCTCTTAGTTTCACAACCCAAAAATCGTCGCCTCCTTTAGTGCTGTTTTTGTCTCGTGATACTTTTCCGTTAGAAGTTCCTGCTAAAAGATAGCCACCATCTCTGGTTTCTAATAGTTTTTTCATTACTTCATCGCCTTTGCTACCTACGGTTTGTGTCCATATTTCTTCTCCTTCGGCATTAATTTTTAAAGCAATATAATCGTTGATGCCTTCTTTGTCGGATGGTAAACTTTTAATTTTTAACTTTTGACTTTTTGCTTGTGCTTCACTCTGTGCATAACCACCAATTAAAAAAGTACCATCAGCGTTTTCTACAATAGAAGTTAAAATGTCGGTTTTGCCATAATGATAGGTTTCCTGCCAATCTATTGTTCCTTTTTCATCGAGTTTAATCACCCAAAAGTCGGTGCCTTCTTTGTTCGATTTTGTTTTAGAATGGGTAGCGCTAGAATTAGAATTTCCACCCAGAATATAACCACCGTCTTTGGTTTGCGATAGTGTAAATAAGTTATCATCTTTATCGCCACCAAAAGTGCGCTGCCAAGTAATAGTGCCTTCTTCATCGAGTTTTACAATCCAATAATCGCCCATGCCGAAATTGGCTTCGGTTTTGTCTCCAGAAATTGGCGAATTAGAATAACCTCCTAAAATATAACCTCCATCTGTGGTTTGTTGAATGCTTTTTAGTTCGTCGGCATAAAGCCCTCCAATGGTTTTTTGCCAAATAATTTTTCCATCTTTATCTAGTTTTACAACCCAATAATCCATGTTTCCTCTCGAATCTTCGGTTTTACCATACAAGTCTTCGGTTCCTTCTGCATTTTTATCGGATTTGTCTGAACTTGAAGTACCTCCTAAAATATAACCACCGTCTTTGGTAGGAGCAATACTTAAAAGACGTTCCATTCCGCTCCCTCCAATGGTTTTTTGCCAAAGTTCTTGTCCTTTTGCGTTGAGTTTAATTACCCAAAAATCTTCTAGTCCTTTGTTAAAGTCTTTTTTATCGATTCCTTTATCAGAAGACGATGTGCCTCCAAGAATAAAGCCTCCATCGTGTGTAATGGCAATGCTTTGTAATAGGTCTACTTTGTTACCACCAAAACTTTTTTGCCAATCCATATTGCCGTGTTCGTCCATTTTCCAAAGCCAATAATCCAAATCGCCTTTGTTTTTTTCTTCTTTATTTCCGTTTTTATCAGAAATAGAGCTTCCCGCAAGAATAAACCCATAGTCGGGTGTTGCAATGGCATCATAAAGATATTCGGCATGTTTTCCTCCATAGGATTTTTCCCAAAGGATGTCTTGGGCAGACAAGTAGGGCGCGAAGCATAATAAGGCGACCGTACTGATTTTCAATTTGCTATACATAGATGTAAGAGTTAATTAGCGAGTAATAGGCTACAAAGCTAGATGATTATTGTTTGCGTGTCAATGCGTATTTATACGTAATTTTCATGTTTTTTGGCTGTTTTTTTTCGTAGAAATACGTACGTATTTCTACGAACTGCTTTTTATAAGGAGTGTTGTAAAAGACAAAAGCTTGGGAACGGTATTGATTTTTTGAGTATCATTTTGGTTAAAGCTGTTTTAATATATTTTATAGTTATACGTTATTGAAAAGTAAAAAGTTACAAAACTGTAAGATTTTATTTCGTTTGTAAAAATAATTAGAACAATGCAATTTCCTACTATAAAAAAGCAAGTTGTACACGGAATTCAGGAATTTCGTGTTGTTTTTTTAGAAAATACTTGTGATTTTTTTTACTTTCAGAAACAATCTGTCACAGTTTTTGTGATATTGTTGATTTAAAAATAGAGAATGCCACACTTTTTGTGACGAAGTGGAATGAATAAATACGTTTGTCACAGCAATTTTGAAGTAGAATAGTATACCCACAGCAAAAAAAATGCCAAGGTTTAGTTTTGCTTTTAATGTGTTTGGTTTTTGTGGTACAGAAGAATAAATTTAAAATACTACTTTGTTTTGAAAGCATAGAAAAAAAATGCAAACAAGTTGTAATAAAATAGTTGCTATTAACCTGACGAAAGATAATAGATAAAAGATGATAGACTTATCTACTTTGTGTAAAGAGATTAAGTTGTTTCTGTTTATCGTTATATTGCTGTGCCATTAATAAGGGGAATTATCTTTACAAGTAGTAACGAACTAATTATTTCAAACTTTTTCCTGCTACACAAATTACAATTTCTCCTTTTGCGGGTTTGGCTTCAAAGTGTTGTAATACTTCTTCGGCAGTACCTCTAACTGTTTCTTCATGAAGTTTAGATATTTCACGCGAAACAGAAATGCGTCGGTCGGCTCCAAAATACTGAATGTATTCTGCGATGGTTTTGTTTAATTTGTGTGGAGAAACGTAGAAGATCATGGTTCTGGTTTCTTCTGCCAAAACTAAGAAACGTGTTTGTCTTCCTTTTTTGTCGGGCAAGAAACCTTCAAAAACAAATTTATCGTTGGGTAATCCGCTATTGACTAAAGCAGGTACAAAAGCAGTTGCACCAGGCAAGCATTCTACAGGGACACCATTTTCTACACAAGCGCGTGTTAATAAAAAACCTGGATCTGAAATAGCAGGTGTTCCCGCATCGCTAATTAAAGCTATGGTTTCTCCTGCTTGCATTCTTTTTACTAAGTTTTCAACCGTTTTGTGTTCATTGTGCATGTGGTGACTGTGCATTTGAGTCGTGATTTCGAAATGCTTTAATAGTTTTCCACTATTGCGGGTGTCTTCGGCTAGAATTAAATCGACTTCTTGGAGTGTTTTTATGGCTCTAAAAGTCATATCGTCTAGATTGCCTATTGGTGTTGGTACTAAAAATAATTTCCCCATTTTTCCTTTATTTCCCTGTTTTTTTTCCTAATAAATAAGAAATCAATAATAAAATTATAGCGACTACTGCTGTGCCTTGCGCTCCATCTTTTACCATATAGTGAGCAAAAAATGCAAGTACAACTTCAAAGAAAAAAGCAGCATAAGCCCATTCTCTTAGTGTTTTGTTGAAGTTGGATAGTATAGTAATGACTCCTATGATTTTTAAAATAGCTAAGGGGTAAATTAAATAGCTAGGGTATCCTAAAGATTCGAAAAAACCTTTTACCATTTCGTAATGATTAAAATACATGTTTGCAGAATAGAGCATTATAGCACAGAATAATACTGTGAATACCCAATAGGCTATTTTAAAATATTTGGTCATCTTCTTAGTTGAACTTTTTTTCTATGATTTCTAAAAAGCGGTTCTCATACTCTTCGCTTCCTTGCCAGTTATTATAGTCTGGCTTAATGAAGTCGTTAATGAAGCCTGTTACTTCTTCAAAAGTATCGAAAGTGTTCAGTTGCGAAACCACTCGGTTGAAATCGTCTGAACTTCCTCCAAATAATTTTTTTTCGAATGCTATTCGATCATTTAAACCAATACTAATACCTCTTGTTAACTTGTCGTTTAAAGACATTGTTCGTGGCTCTTCTTCAGAAATTGTCTCCTTTTTTAAAGGTTTTTCTTTTTCTTCAACAATGGGTTGTATTGCTTCTTTTATAATCTCTTTAGGTGTTTCTTTAATAGCATCAAACAATGGTTCTTCAATTTTTTCGAAGGTCATTTCTGATGCTTTTTTTACTTCTTTCGGAACATCTTCTACTTTTACAAAATCTATTTCTTTGTAATCATCGGCATGAACACCTTCAAAGATATTTGGTTGTACTATTTTTATTTTTTCTTGAAGCGTTGTTGTTTCTTCAATTGCTGTTTCTTCAATTTTCTCTTCAAAAACAGGAGTAATTTCTTTAGGGACTACATTTTCTATTATAGGTTCTGTTTTAGAAACAGTTTCAATAGCTGGTGTTTCAATTACGGGTGTAGCGTTTAATTTTTCTTCGAGCGCTTCCATCGAGATTTCTTGTTTGGCTATTTCAATATTTTCTTCATAAAAACGCAGAACGGTTAGTTGCTCATATAATTTTCGAGTTTCTTCTTGTAACTGTTTTGTCTCCGAACGGTTTTTAAGTTTTAAAACACGGTGTGCAATACTGATTAATTCGGCTTCTAACTTTTTTTTCATAGCTTTATTAAATAGAAATTGAATGTAAAAATTGGTTAATATAGATGTTGTTGACTAGTATTATTTATCTTTAATAAATTGAGTACTTACTTATTTTAATAGTTTGACCTTATCGTAAAATTATGTAAGTTTGTTCAATCTACAAAAGTAGTAGAAAATAATATTAATCGACCGAAAGATACAAAATGTTTCTAGAAAATACCGTAAATCAATCTGAACAATTTGGCTGGATAGAAGTAATCTGTGGTTCAATGTTTTCTGGAAAAACGGAAGAGCTAATTCGACGTTTGAAAAGAGCACAATTTGCAAAACAAAAAGTGGAAATTTTTAAACCTTCGGTAGATACTCGATATCATGATGAAATGGTTATTTCTCATGACGCCAATGAAATTAGATCGACTCCGGTTCCTGTTGCTGGAAATATTCGAATTTTAGCACAAGGTTGTGATGTTATTGGTATTGATGAAGCTCAGTTTTTCGACGATGAAATTGTTTCTGTTTGTAATGATTTAGCAAACAGTGGAATTCGTGTAATTGTTGCCGGACTCGACATGGATTTTAAAGGAAATCCTTTTGGACCAATGCCTAATTTAATGGCAACCGCAGAATATGTAACCAAAGTACATGCTGTTTGTACTCGCACTGGAAATTTGGCAAATTATAGTTTTCGAAAATCGGAAAATGATAAATTAGTTATGCTTGGCGAAACTGATGAATATGAGCCTTTAAGTCGTGCAGCCTATTATAAAGCAATCAAGGAAAGCAAAGAAGCAAAATAATAAATGAATTTTTTAATTAATACTATTGTAAAAGAGATTGGTGCTCAATCTTTTGGCGTTTTTGACGATTTTATTGTCGAAAACATTTCTATTGATAGCCGTTCTATGCAAAACAATTCGAGTACTTTGTTTTTTGCACTTAGAGGGCAAAATCACGACGCGCATAATTATATAGCTCAATTAATTGAAAATGGGGTTTCTTTCTTTGTAGTAGACCATATTCCTGATGCTGCAAAAGGGAAGGCTAATTTTTTGGTGGTAGAAAACACAACACTTGCGCTCCAAAAAACGGCAAAGTATTATAGAGCATTGTTTTGTTTTCCGACTATTGGAATTACAGGCAGCAATGGGAAGACAATCGTTAAAGAATGGTTGAATTTTCTTTTAAGTCCCGACTATTCGGTGGTTAGAAGTCCAAGGAGTTATAATTCGCAAGTTGGCGTGCCTTTGTCTGTTTTCGGAATCAATGAAAATCATGATTTGGGTATTTTTGAAGCTGGAATTTCAAGTAAAGGAGAAATGTCTAAATTGGAAGCAATAATTCAGCCAACAATTGGTGTTTTTACACATATTGGAACGGCACACGATGATGGTTTTGATACACTAGAAGAAAAAATAGTCGAAAAGATGCAACTCTTTAAAAATTGTGAAGTTGTTGTGCTTCAGAAAAATGAAGTGATTGAAAAATACATTCATCAGCCAACTTTTACATGGAGTTTTGACGATAATAGTGGAGCCGTTTTTGTAGAAGTGCTTGCGCAAAAAAACAACAGTACATCATTGCTCATTCATTATAATTCAAATTCTTTTTCGATAACGATTCCTTTTCAAGATACTATCGCGGTTGAAAACGCAATGAGTTGTATTTGTACCTTATTGTATTTAGCTATCGATGAGAATACGATTGCCGATAGAATTCAAAACTTGTATGAAGTAGAAATACGTTTGCAGGCTAAAAAAGGGATAAATGATTGTATGTTAATCGATGATACTTATTCGTCCGATTACCAATCGCTGAAAATGGCTTTGGATTTTTTAGAACAACAAAAATTTTACCAAAAGAAAACCATTATATTGTCTGATATTTTTCAAGGAGGATTGCCAATAGAAAAATTATATCAAAAAGTAGCCTTGGCTATTCAGAATAATAAGATAGATAGAATTATAGTTATTGGTGAAACCATATCTAAATATTTAAAAGATGTTTCAAATCTAATTTCCTTTGCTTCAACAGCAGAATTTTTGAACCGATTTAATACCGAATCATTTCAAAATGAAACCATATTAATTAAAGGTGCTCGAAGTTTTAATTTTGATGAAATTGTAGTTTTATTGGAAGAGAAAAAACACGAGACCGTTTTGGAAATTAATTTAGATGCAATATCTAATAATTTAAATTTTTATAAATCGAAGATTAAGCCAGGAACTAAAATAATGGTTATGGTTAAGGCTTTTGGTTATGGAAATGGAGGCTATGAAATAGCAAAACTCTTAGAACACAATAAGGTGGACTATTTAGGAGTTGCTTTTGCCGATGAAGGAATTGAACTTAGAAAAGCAGGAATAAAATTACCAATCATGGTTTTAAATCCTGAAAATGGTAGTTTTAACGCAATGATAGCCTACGATTTAGAGCCTGAAATTTATTCGATTACGGGTTTGCAAGCTTTTTTAAAATTAGCACAGAAAAAAAATATTGCATCCTATCCTATTCACTTAAAGTTAGATACAGGAATGCATCGTTTAGGTTTTGAATCGGAAGCGTTAGACGAGTTAATTTCGCTATTGAAAAATAATAATTTTGTTCAAATTAAGAGTGTTTTCTCTCACCTTTCAGCTTCTGATGATGTTGCTTTTGCAACTTTTACCGAACTTCAGTTTGAACGTTTTAGAACCTATTCTGAAAAGATTATTACAGCATTAGATATTCAGCCCATTCGGCATATTTTAAATACTTCGGGTATTTTTAATTATAGCGAAATGCAATTCGAAATGGTGCGTTTGGGTATTGGTTTGTATGGTGTAGGGAATTCTGAAATTGAAAATAAAAACCTTCAAAATGTGAGCACATTAAAAAGTGTTATTTCGCAAATTCGAATCGTTAATGAAGGAGAGAGTATTGGTTATGGTAGAAAACATAGGGTAGAAAAGCCTATAAAAGTAGCGACTATACCAATTGGCTATGCAGACGGTATTCGTAGAGCATGGGGGAATGAAAAAGGATATGTTATGATTCATAACCAAAAAGCCAATATACTAGGTAATGTTTGTATGGATATGATGATGGTCGATATTACCAATATTGATTGTAATCCTAGTGACGAAGTTATTGTTTTTGGTAAGAATCCATCAGTAATTGATATGGCAAAGCAGCTGGAAACGATTCCGTATGAAATTCTAACAAGTGTGTCTCAACGGGTAAAACGTGTGTTTTATCGATAGTTTTGTTTTGTTTTAAATAAATTTTTCTTCATTTTATTTTTTTTGAATTAACTTAGTGCTTAATAATTAAAAAATAACAAACTAAAAACAACTAATTATGTTAAAGGAATTTAAGGATTTTGCAATGAAAGGAAACCTAGTAGATATTGCTGTAGGTTTTGTAATGGGAGCTGCTTTTAATAAAGTAGTATCCTCTTTTACAGGAGGTATTGTTTCTCCGTTAATTGGTTTAATTTTTAATTCCGACTTTAAAGAGTTAAAATATGTGGTTCATGAAGGAGTTGCGAATGCAGAAGGAGTTATTGAAGGAGAAGTAGCTGTATTATGGGGTGAATTTTTAACAAATGTAATTGATTTTGTTATTGTTGCTTTTGTAATGTTTATGATTGTTAAGGGAGTGAATGCTATGAAGAAGAAAGAAATAGCAGCTACACCAGCTCCAACTGGTCCTTCTCAAGAAGATTTATTAGCAGAAATTAGAGATTTATTAAAAAAATAGTCAACCGCTATATTACATATTCTAATTAAACCCCGATTTATTCGGGGTCTTTTTTTATAAAAAAGTATGTTTTGTTTAAATTTTGTGAAATTTATAATTTCCAATCGAGGAACAAAATATTATTCTATACTTTTGTAGTATTAAATTTTTATAAAATGAAAGTTGCCGTAGTTGGAGCTACCGGAATGGTAGGCGAAATAATGCTTAAAGTATTAAAAGAGAGAAATTTCCCAGTAACAGAATTAATTCTTGTTGCTTCGGAAAAATCGGTTGGAAAAGAAGTGGAATGGAATGGGAAAACATATAAGGTAGTTGGTTTGCAAACCGCTGTAGATATGAAACCAGAAATTGCTTTGTTTTCTGCTGGCGGAGAAACTTCTTTAATTTGGGCTCCAAAATTTGCTGAAGTTGGAACTACAGTTATTGATAATTCTTCTGCATGGAGAATGGATACTACAAAAAAGTTAGTAGTGCCAGAAATAAATGCAACTTCTTTAACGAAAGAAGATAAAATTATTGCCAATCCGAATTGTTCTACAATTCAAATGGTAATGGCATTGGCTCCTCTTCATTCGAAATATAAAATTAAAAGAGTTGTTGTTTCTACCTATCAATCAATTACAGGTACTGGTGTAAAAGCAGTGCAGCAACTTGAAAATGAGTATGCAGGAGAAAAAGGAGAAATGGCATACAAATATCAAATTCATAAAAATGCTATTCCTCAGTGTGATGTTTTTGAAGAGAATGGATACACAAAAGAAGAGATGAAATTGGTGCGTGAAACACAAAAAATTCTAGACGATAGAACAATTGCTGTTACTGCTACTGCAATTAGAATCCCTGTTGTTGGCGGTCATAGTGAATCTGTGAATATTCAGTTTGAAAATGATTTCGATGTAACTGAAATACGTCAAATACTACACAATACTTCGGGAGTTACGGTTCAAGATAATATTGATACGTTTACTTTTCCAATGCCTTTCTATGCAGAAGGGAAAGATGATGTTTTTGTAGGTAGAATTCGTAGAGATGAAAGTCAGCCTAATACAATAAATATGTGGATTGTAGCTGATAATTTAAGAAAGGGAGCAGCGACAAACACTGTTCAAATTGCAGAATATTTAGTAGCAAATAGTTTAGTGTAATTCGAAAAAAAAGCATAAAAAAAGCGCTCTTGTCTTAAAACAAGAGCGCTTTTTTTTAAATTTTAATTGTATTCTTGAAAAACTAATTTAAATGAACCAGCCGTTAAGTTAATTATAACTGACGGGTCGTTATCTTTATATAACTTACAAGCGACAGTTCCTGTTACAGTTTGTGTTTGTAATCCTGTAAGGCTATTTGTTCCTGCAACAGTTGAAGTATAAGTGATAGTGCTTCCAGTTTGGCTACCGCTTAAAGTGGAATAAGTATCATCATTATTGTCTGTATAGGTAACACTAACACCTTTTGTCCAGTTAAAGTCTTGGGTTGATGTAATGAAGTTGGTTGGTTTGTTGCTAAAAATAGTATTAAAGTTAGTCGTTTCTGTGTTTTCATCGGTAGATTCATACATATGATGAAGCGTAATGTCTAATGAAGGGTAATCATTAAGACCTAAAGGCTGCATGTTAGAACTATAATAAAAAGACTTGTTAGAACCGGTAGCGCTGTACCCAATAGATTGTTGGTTAACATGGGACGGAGAATTACTGTTGTCTTGGATGTAGTTTACACTTAAATTGGTAAGGTTTGCTTTAAAAAAGGCAACCGCACTTGAACTGTCTTCTTGTGTGTCATTTGAGTCGTCGCTATTACAAGAGAACATAAGTAGACCTAATACTAGGATAGATAATTTTTTCATAATAATTTTAATATTTATTGTTGTTTAGCAAAAATATCTCATTATTATTACATAAAAAATTTTTTATAAATCAAAGTCTTCAATAAAACTTAGTATATTTGTCGCTAATGAAGAAGAAAATTGCAATAGTAAATTTTGTTTTGATGCTTTCGGTATTGTTTGCCGTTAGTTATCAATCATTGCATTTTTTTTCTCACCACACCCATAACGAAACTAGTTCGACTTCTAAAGAGTCTAACGCTTTGTTTAGTAAAACAATTTCAGAAAAGGAAGATTGTCCTGTTTGTGATTTTAAATTTGCAAGTTTTCTTTCTCCCGAAGTTACTACATATTCGTTATATCCACCAATTTTAGAAATACCTTATCAGTATAGTAATAATGAAAACATTACTATATTAAATAGAAACTCATTCTATTTAAGAGGTCCTCCTGCATTAGTTTAAAATACTAAGAAGTTATTAACCATAATTTTAATGATGTGCTATTTTTAATTCAAACATTCAATGTTTGTCTTGTGCTATAGTATAGTTTAAAAAACTATTTTGTTTTTCTCTTTCGGGTTGAGAAATGATACTGAAATTTTATGATTAATACATTACTATAAATGGTAATATATTAGGTTTAGTTCTTAAAAAGCTATATCTCAATGTGTTTCTATAGTAGTATTTAAATACTAGGTTGTGTTTATATTTAAACTAAGAAAATGCGATTCAATTATATCTTTTTTTTCTTGTTTGTAGGCTGTTTCGGTTTTGCTCAATTAACAATTAATGGAGTAATTACAGATGAAAACGGCTTACCAATAAGAGATGTTCACGTGCACATAGCTAATAGAACAAGTGCAACTATTGCAGATGGAAGTTATGTTTTAAATGATGTTCCAAAAGGAAATCAGAAATTATACATTTCCTATATTGGTTATCAAACTATTGAAGAGACAATTGTGCTTTCTTCAAGTCTAACAATCAACCGTCAATTGTTTCCAGAGGTAGTTGCTTTAAACGAAATTGCTGTCCAGCAGAATATTGCGACTAAAAACAGTAGTAGTAATGAACAGGTTTTGAATGAAGCAACTATAGAGAAATACAGTAATCAATCTTTAGGCGATGTGCTTAAAGAAGTTTCAGGTGTTTCAATTTTAAAATCGGGAAGCAATGTTGTTAAACCTGTAATTAATGGTTTACATAGCAGTAGGGTGCCTATTGTTAATAATAATGTGCGTTTGGAAGATCAGCAGTGGGGAACAGAACATGCGCCAAATTTTGATGTTAATGCAGCAGGTAGAATTACTGTAATTAAAGGAGCGTCAGCTTTACAATATGGAGGTGATGCTATTGGAGGTGTTGTAATTATAGACCCACAAGTGATTAAGAAAGATACTTTGATAGGGAAAACTATTCTGAATCTGTCTTCAAACGGAAGAGGAGGAAGTATGACTACCAGTTTGCAAAAAGGAAATGTATATGGTTGGAGCTGGAATGTTTTGGGGACTTTTAAGTACTTAGGAGATCGCGAAACTCCAGATTATATTTTGTCTAATTCGGGCAACCGAGAGCAAGATTTTTCGGGAGGTATTCGGTTTGCTCAAGAAAAATACAATTTCAATGCAATGTATAGTTTTTATAATGCTCAAATTGGTATTGTAAAGGCATCTCATATTGGTAATGTTAACGATTTGTATCAGTCAATTACAAATAGAAGGCCAAGTACAATTGAACCTTTTACTTATGCATTAGAAGCACCAAAACAAGAAGTGCAACACCATTTGTTTAAACTGAATTATCAGAGATGGATTAGTGATACTGCTTCTCTTGATTTACAATATGCGTTTCAGTTTAATAATCGATTAGAATTTGATGTTCGTAGAAACAGTGCTAATGATAAAGCTGCTTTAGATTTGCAATTGGCAACACATACTTTGCAATTGGATTATAGCAATTCTTTTGAGGCTTGGAAAATAAAATTAGGAAGTAATTTTGGTTTTCAGGATAATTATGCGAATCCGAATACTGGAATTCGTCCTTTAATTCCGAGTTATCAGAAGATAGATCTAGGTGGTTATGGAGTTGTTAATTATGAAATCGATAATTCATTACTATTAGAGTCTGGACTACGTTATGATTTTACTCAGATTGAAGCGACAAAATATTATTTAAAATCGAGATGGGATGAGCGCGGTTATTCCACCAATTTTTCTCATTTTATTATTGGTGAAGAAGGGAATCAATGGCTAACAAAACCTAAATTTATGTATCATAATTTTACAGGAAGCCTTGGTTTTAGAAAAGAATTTCATCATGAAATGGAATGGTTTTTAAGTATAGGTCTTGCTTCGCGAAACCCGAATCCTTCAGAGTTGTTTAGCGATGGTTTGCATCATTCTACAGGGCAAATTGAATTGGGTGACTTGCGTTTGCAAAGAGAACAAGCATTTAAAGTGAATACTACTTTTAAGAAAAGCTGGAAATCGGTTTTTTTAGAAGTAAATCCTTTTTTAAATCGTGTTTCAAATTTTATGTTTTTGAAACCAATTGGTTTTGAAACCACAATTAGAGGAGCTTTTCCTGTTTGGGAGTTTGATCAGACTAATGCTTTGCTAATGGGACTTGATGTGAATTATAAATGGAATGTTTCCAATCGATTGAGTCACGAGGCAAATTTTGCTTATGTTAGAGGTATTGACTTAACGAATGATACAGATTTGATTGATATACCAGCTTTTACTATTGGGAATAAAATACAATATAAAAAGGAAGAATGGTATCATTGGACAGCCGAATTAAAAAGTGAATTGGTTTTTCGTCAGACACAGTATCCTGATAATGATTTTACCACAAACATAGTGGTCAATAATGAATTAATACCTGTTTTGGTTCCTATTAGTTCTTCTCCAGAAGCTTATCATTTGCTTCATTTTTATAATGAAATGACTTTTCAAGTGGGCAAAAAGAATAGTATTACAACTGCATTTTCAATACAAAATATAGCAAACACAACTTATAGAGACTACCTAAATAAACAACGTTTTTTCGTTGATGAAATGGGTAGGAATTTTCAAATTCAAGTTAAATTAAATTTTTAAAAAAACATTAAAACAAATCAGATTATGAAAAATAATTTAAAATTTTCAGTTCTTTCTATTATTGCATTTTTATCATTAACAGCTTGTTCTAGTGATGACACACCTGCTCCAGTAAATGAAGAGGAAGTTATTACAACGGTGAAAGTAACACTAATGAGTACTTCGCAAAATATTACATTAACTTCAAAAGATTTAGATGGAGATGGACCGAATGCTCCTGTTTTTACAACGACAGGTGGTAATTTAGTTGCAGGATCTAGTTATGTTGGGCGTGTGGAGTTTTTAAATGAACTACAAAATCCAGCGGAAGATATTACGGTTGAAGTGGAAGAAGAAGGGGCTTCTCATCAAGTTTTTTATCAACTACCAACGTCTTTAGGTATGGTTACTTATGATGGATTAGATGTAGATGCAAATGGGAAACCAATTGGATTGAAGTTTACTTTGGTGGCAGGAAGTGTAGCTACGACAGGAAACTTAACTGTTACTTTGAGGCATTTACCAAACAAGTCTGCAAGTGGTGTTTCTAGTGGAGATATTACTAATGCAGGTGGAGCTACAGATGCAGAAGTGATACTGCCAGTTACAATTGATTAAAACAAATAAAAGAGACCTCTGAATTTTCAGAGGTTTCTTTTTTAACATAAGTTAACACTTTAAATACTTATTTTTGTTGAACAACTAAAAAGTAAAGAAATGAATAAATACGTAACCTTACTTCTTGCAACTACAGCTTTTGTTGCTTGTAAGAAAGAAGAAACCAAAGAGAATGTAGCAATGGTAGATATGACTGTAAACTATCCTGAAACTAAAAAAGTAGATTCTGTTGATGCTTATTTTGGAGAAGAAGTGAAAGATCCTTATCGTTGGTTAGAAGACGATAAAAGTGCAGAAACGGAAGCTTGGGTAAAGGCTCAAAACGAAGTGACTTTTGGTTATTTGAAAAAAATACCATTCAGAAAAGAGCTGAAAGAAAGAATGGAGAAATTATGGAATTATGAAAAAATTTCTGCCCCATTTAAAGAAGGGAAATTTACTTATTTCTATAAAAATGACGGATTGCAAAATCAATCGGTATTGTATAGAAAAGAAGAATCGGGTAAAGAAGAGATTTTCTTAGATCCAAATACTTTTTCTAAAGACGGAACTACATCTTTAGGAGGTGTTAATTTTTCTAAAGACGGTTCTTTAGTAGCCTATTCTGTTTCTGAGGGAGGAAGCGACTGGAGAAAAGTTGTGGTTTTAAAAGCAGAAACAAAAGAAGTAATAGGAGATACTATTGTCGATATTAAATTTAGTGGTGTTTCTTGGTATAAAAACGAAGGTTTTTATTACTCTAGTTACGATAAGCCAAAAGGAAGTGAACTTTCTGCAAAAACAGATCAACATAAATTGTATTACCATAAGTTAGGAACATCTCAAAAAGAGGATAAGGTAATTTTTGGTCAAAACGAAAAAAGAAGATACGTTGGTGGTTACTTAACGGAAGATGAAAAATACTTAATCATCTCTGGATCTAATTCTACTTCAGGAAATGAATTGTACTATAAGGATTTAGCAAAGAATGGTCCGATTATTAATATTGTTGATAATTTTGATAGTGATAGTTATGTAATTGATAATATTGGCACAAAATTCTTTTTATCAACCAACTATAATGCTCCTAATCAACGTGTAGTAACATTTGATTTGGCAAAACCAAAACAAGCAAATTGGGTAGACTTTATTCCTGAAACAGAAAATGTTTTATCTATTTCTGGAGGAAGTGGTTTCTTCTTTGCAGAATATATGAAAGATGCTGTATCTAGTATTAAACAATATGATTATGATGGTAAATTAGTGCGCGATGTAACATTGCCTGGAGTAGGAACCGCAGGAGGTTTTGGAGGTAAAAAAGAAGCGACAACATTGTATTATTCATTTACAAATTATACTACACCAGGAACGATATATTCGTATGATCCAAAAACAGGAAAGTCGGAAGTATATAAAAAACCAAATGTAGATTTTAAATCGGAAGATTATGAGTCGAAACAAGTTTTTTACACATCTAAAGATGGAACAAAGATTCCTATGATTATTACGCATAAAAAAGGAATCGAATTGAATGGTAAAAATCCAACAATGCTTTATGGTTATGGTGGTTTTAATATTAGTTTAACACCTAGCTTTAGTATTGCAAATGCAGTTTGGTTAGAAAACGGTGGTATTTATGCTGTTGCTAATTTAAGAGGTGGTGGAGAGTATGGTAAAAAATGGCACAATGCAGGAATTCAAATGCAAAAGCAAAATGTGTTTGACGATTTTATTGCTGCTGCAGAATATTTAATAAAAGAAAAATATACAACATCAGACTATTTAGCTATTTCAGGACGTTCAAATGGTGGTTTATTGGTTGGTGCTACAATGACACAACGACCAGATTTAATGAAAGTGGCTTTGCCAGGGGTTGGAGTTTTAGACATGTTACGCTATCATACCTTTACAGCAGGTGCAGGATGGGCTTATGATTATGGAACTGCAGAACAAAACGCAGGAATGTTTAATTATTTAAAAGGGTATTCTCCTGTTCATAATGTTAAAGTAGGAACAAAGTATCCAGCAACTTTAGTAACAACTGGAGATCATGATGATAGAGTGGTTCCTGCTCATAGTTTTAAATTTGCAGCAGAACTGCAAGCAAAACAAACTGGAGATAATCCTGTTTTAATTCGTATAGATGTAAATGCAGGTCATGGAGCAGGAAAGTCAGTAAATGCAATAATTGAGGAATATGCTGATATGCAGGTTTTTACTTTGTATAATATGGGTATTAGAGAATTAAAGAAATAATTTCTTATAAAAAAGCACATAAAACTATACTAATATTTTGTAAATTACGTTTGTATAACAAAACAAATATAAAATTTAGAATTTACATGAAAAAAATCGTTTTATGTGCTTTTGCACTAACAGTATTTAGTGCAGCAAATGCGCAAGAGTCAGTGTCATATAAACCAACTACGGGAACTGTAACAACAGAAGTAGGTTTAATAGGAGGCTTGAATAATGCCAATTTTAACTTAAACGGTGGGGCTTTGAAATTTAGATATTTCTTAAAAGAAGATCTAGGATTAAGATTAGGATTAGGGATTAATAATGAAAAAACAGAGGATTACGTTGGTGTATCCCCTAACCAGACTACCTTTACAGATAAAGATTCAGATATTAATCTTAAGTTAGGTATTGAAAAACACTTTGCAGGAACAAGTAGATTATCTACTTATGGAGGTGCTGATTTGATTATTGGTACTGGGAAAACTGTTGATGATGAGGTTGAAGAAAATGGCGATTATGATAAATTTGAACAAAAACGTTCTAATTTTGGTTTTGCTGTTTTTTCTGGAGCAGATTATTATATAGCTGAAAAGTTATATTTAGGTGTTGAAGCTGGAATAAGCTTTGTGTCTTCTAAGTTAAAAGATGGTGAAAGATCTATAAAGAACGGTAATAACTTGACTGATACAATTAATCCAGGAAGTAAAGGTTCAGAATTTGCAACCAATGTTTTTGGTGGTATTAGAATAGGATACCAATTCTAATAAAATTCTAATAAAAATAAAAAGCTCGATTCTAATTGGAATCGAGCTTTTTTGTTATTCATTGTCAGAAGCAAACCATTCTGCAAAGGAAGTTTCTGTTTCTTGTAAGCGCAATGAAAATAAGTTTATGTTTTCAGGAAGTCTACTTCTAATTTTTTCGGCAAAATCAATAACCATATTTTCACTTGTTGGCTGGTAATCAACCAAAATAACGTGGTGATCTCTATCGCTTAGTTCTTTTGCAAGTTCTATATGCGGGGTGTTCTTGTTAAAAACAGTAGCATGATCAAATTGATCTACAATTTCTTCTTTAACTATTTTTTTTAAATCGCCAAAATCAATGACCATTCCATATTTAACATTGCTTTTGTCTGTTATTGGTGTTCCAATAACTGTTACAGAAAGCTTGTAACTATGACCATGAACATTTTTACATTTTCCATCATAACCATATAAAGCATGGCCTGTTTCAAAGGAAAATTGTTTTGTAATTCTTATTTTACTCATAATATATAAAAAAACAAAGGTAATAATTATTTTAAGGAACTATTACTCTTAATTCAGGTTATATTTGCTACCGTAAAAAATAATAATAATGGAGGATGTGTTCGAAAAGATTGTTCAAGACTTATTGGAGAAACAATATAGTGTAATTGATACTTTTTTTGATGAGGTTGAGGTTGAAAATCTTAGAAATATTTTGCTGTTAAAATACGAAGAAGATGAGTTTAAAAAAGCCGCAATTGGTAATGTATTTAATGAACAGATTGTAAAAACAATTCGAGGAGACTTTATCTCTTGGATTGATGAAAAAGAAGCAACTCAAGCAGAGAAAGTTTTTTTTGATAGAATTACTGACTTTACTGATTACATCAATAGGACTTGTTTCTTAGGTATTCGTAAAAGAGAGTTTCATTATGCTTTATACCCAAAAGGGACTTTTTATAAAAGACATTTGGATACCTTTCAAAATGACGATAGTAGAAGGTTGTCGATTGTATGTTATTTAAATCATGAAGATTGGAGTCCGGAATTTGGAGGGGAATTGGTTATTTATAAGCCAGAAGAAGAAATTACTATTTATCCTTTAAAAGGAAGAGTTGTTGTTTTTGAGAGCCAAATTTTAGAACACGAGGTAAAACCTGTGGAACAAAAAAGAGTAAGTATCACAGGTTGGTTGAAAACAAGAAAATTATAGAAAAAAGCCTAAGCTTTATTGTTTTTTAAATTGCAATAAAGCTTTTTTTGTAAAATCGGATAATACAAGCTTGCCTGAAATGGCTGCTCTTTCAATTAATAATGCATCCCAATCCGAAGTGCCTTCCCATATCACTTTTTTCATTTCTAATAAGCCTTCGGGATTATAACTTGATAAAGCAAGACTGTGTTCGTTTAAAGCTTTATCTAAATCTTCAACTGCGTCAAATACTTTTGAGTAAAGTCCTTTTTCTAATGCCCAATTTGCTTTTTTCCATGCGCTAGGCTCAAGAGTCATTTCTGCCATTGCATTTCTGCCAATTTTTCTTGTAACAGCAGGTTCAATTACAAATGGGCCAATGCCTATAGCTAGTTCTGATAACTTAATGTCTGCAGTATTAAGAGCATAAACATAATCGCATGCAGCAAGTAATCCAACACCACCACCAACAGCTTTACCGTGAGCTCGTCCAATAATAAGCTTTGGGCATTTTCTCATTGCATTAATTACATTCGCAAAACCAGAGAAAAATAAGCTTCCTTCATCTAGGTTTGAAACGGCTAATAACTCATCGAAAGAAGCACCAGCACAAAAAGCACCAGTTCCTTCACTTTTTAGTATAATTAGAGAAACAGTATTGTTGTTTGCTAATGCATTTAATTCTTTTGTTAGTTTATTTAATTGACTACTTGGGAATGAATTTCCTGCAGGGTGATAGAATGCAATTGTTGCTATTTTATTATTAATAGTAGTTGTTATTTTTCCTTCCATTATTAACGTTTTAAACTGAAATGAGATTTAAATTCTTTAGGTGTTCCGTTTTCTTTGTATTCTAATATGAACCAATAATCGGTTGATGGTAATTCTTGACCATTGAAGCGACCGTTCCAACCTTGTCCGTATGGGTCAATTTGTTTAATTAACTTTCCGTATCTATCAAAAATATAAATTTTAGGTTCAAAAGATATTGGTAAATTAGAAATGTTCCATGTTTCATTGTAGCCATCTCCGTTTGGCGTAAAGAAATTAGGGTAGGTAATAGCGTATAGTGAACGAGAAGATAGCATTCCACAACCTTGAATATCTCTAACATATACGGTATAACTACCATTTGTAATACTTGTAAAAATTGGACTAATTTGCCATTCAATTTGATCTAAACTGTATTCGTAGGTTCCGAAACCTCCGGATGCTATAGCTTGAATTGTAGATAGACCTGAAGAGAAAGTAGGGTTGACTATGTCTGCTTCAAATTGTGCGGGTTCAGAAGAAAAGAATACGTTTATAGTATCGGAATTTTCACAGTTTGTTGTGTTATCTCTTACGATTACTGAATAACTTCCAGCTTGAGTGATTGTGAATAAAGGGTTTTCGTTTCCAGAACTATCTGTAGAAGGGTTTGTTGGAGTCCAAGTATAAGTATAATTGCCAGATCCTCCCGTGGCTGTTGCGTCAACAACTTGAGAGCCAAGTCCAGTAATTGGGTCTACACAAAGTGTGAAATCTACACCAAGATTGATTTCTGGAACTGGAACAACGTGTAATGTTAGGTATTCACCTAGTCCAAAACAAGCATTATTTAGATTGCTGTCTATTCTTACCCAAACTAATTGAGTATCTTGAATGAGGTTTCTATAGTTGTTGATGTTTGTAATTCTGTTTTCTTCAGCTAATGCATCTGCTTCGTTTTCGTAAAAAGTAACTACTAAATTGGGTCTTTGACTAATAGGAAATAGATTTTTAAAATATTCAATTGCATTTAATGAAGGTGTAGCGTCGTTAAAATTAAACAAATGAAAACCGTCATTTTCAGGATTAGTATCGCTAATATAATTGTCGCATCCATACAAATCGAAATTTGTTGTATTTGGAAGTGTTGTTGTTGATACAGCAAGGTTCACTCTAGCGGTTTTTAAACAGCCTTTTGTTGTTTCTACCCTAGACCAAACTACTGTTCCATTTGGAGCTGTAAAATTAGTAGTATTTGTAATGGTGTTTGTGTTGTTTTGGGCTCCTAATTGTGTTAAATGGTAACTAAAAATAAGATTTGCATCAGATGAAATAATACTATTCGCTTGCGTTAAATTAAAATCGGTTATAGCGTCGTTGTCTGTGTCGCACTGACTTAGTGTTACAATGTTATTGATTAAAGGTAATGGATTTACGATTAGATTAAAGGAGTCTACAACAAAACAGCCATCTGGATTTTCTAATCTGAAATAGATTGTTTTTCCTGTGGTAGCTCTAATTGAAGTGATGTTGTTAGTAGCGTTATTTTCTGCGTCTGTTTGATTTTCGTAATATTTTACTGTTAATCCAGCTGCATTATCTGTTATTTGATTGTCTCTGTCTGTTAGGGTAAATAAAGATTCACCGCTTGTATCTCCATCTATAGCATCATCACACGTTTCAATGTCGGTAATAGTATTTGCTAATTGTAGTGAGGTGTATATATCTACGCTAACTGTTGCAGAAACAGCTTCACAAGCTGAAGTTGCAGGTATTGTGTATATGTAATCTCCTGCTGAGTCTATGCTAGGGTCTATGAAACCATTTGTTCTAGGTACTCCATTTAATGTCCAGTTTCCAAAAGCATTCGTTGTGCCAAGAAGTGTAAATAAATTAAATGGACTTTCGGATGCACAAAATGATTTTGCGGTGTCGTTTCCTGCAAAAGGGAGTTGTTCAAAAGTTACATTGATTGATATGGTTTCGTTTACAGTTAATCCGTCACATACAATGTCATAATTATAAATATATGTTCCTTCATTGTCTAGAGTAGCATCAAAAATATTTGTATCACTATTTAATGACGGTGTCCAAAAACCTCCGGCTTCTGGATTTCCTTCTATCGCCTCAAATAAATCGATTGTACTATTGGAACATATTGTAATATCTGTGTCTTCTGGTTCGCTACCAAAACCAGAATAGTATCCTCCGAACCCTGCATTTTCTCCATCAGAACCAAACACTCCAACGGCAACGGGCCCTGTAGACTCTACAAAAATATTTGTAAGAGGATTAGAAACTCTATATGTCTTCCAGTTTGAATTACCTAAAGGTATCAGCGAAGCGCTTGTGATAGTAGCATTATTGATAGATACTGTTGCATCAGCGGCTGTCACAATTATAATCTGCGAATCGTCGTAAGAAGTGTTTCCAATTCGTTTGTATTCGGGGATTAATTTCACTGTTTTTTGCCAATAACAGCTTAATGGAGGAATAAAATTTAGTCCTGTCGTAGCATCACTACTATTTCCGGCTAAGAATTGATACACATAAATAGGGTTGTTGCTTTCTATGTACATGTTTTTATGTTGAAAAGTGCCAATGTAATTACTTGAAGGGATTAGAAAGTGTTCTCCTGCATTTAGTGTCGCAACTGGTATTGTATTTCCATTTATAAATATAGTTGTGTTGTCTTGTGTGGCAATTACTAGTGGTCTTTCAGAGGTGTCACTACCATTTCCTTTAACTAATATGTATTGGTTTCCAACTTGATTAAAAGGGACGATTTGATCTAAATTAAAATCCTGTCCTTCAAAAGCAGTTCCAAAACCACTTAGTGCGTTTCCTGTATTTACTACGATAGGTTTGTCTGAGTTGAGTAATGCTCCTACAAAACCAGATAAATTAGCCGGCACCTCATTATAACCAGACAATACAACACTTTGCCCTTTGTTTAATGTAAAATTTTGAGAGTTGAGAGTTATATTTCCACTTCCAGATGCAAACTCTACACCAGGATCATAATCAGAAACTGTAACGGTAGTGTTGTCTTCTGTTGCCATGAAACTAGATACGAAATTCCTAGCTTCGCCATCAAATTCCTGAGGCATGCTTCCTAGTCTAAAATCAGTCCCTTTTGCTGTTTTTCCTTTTGAAACTAATGTTTCAGCATGATTTGGAGAACGAACTCTAAGACTGACATAAAAGTCTTTTGGGCCAGATAGAATTAATCCTTTGTCAGATTCTATTGTGTTTACACTGTTAATGTCTACAAACATTGAAGAAGGTTGACTGTTGCCAATTAAAACTTTTATAGGGTTTATTAAAGATATTGAAAAAGGAGAGCCGCTAATTGGTGTTCCGTCTCCAGTTGTAATCGTTACCTCAAAAGGATCAAAAAAAGGTGTAGACAAGTATATGTAATGGTCATTCACAACTCCACCTACTCTTGCATGTAAAGGTGGTAGCCAATGTTTGTCGCTTAGTTGCGCAAAAGAAAGTAAACTTGAAAACAGAAGGGTTAATAGAACAGCTAATTTCTTCATTTTTTATTGGGTCAAAAATTAAAACCAGTAAAGTTAGTAAGTTTAGTGGATTAATTTTGTTAAAATGTTAAAAATAAGCTCTTAACTGTGTATTTCTATTATGAATTGCTTTACTTGTTTCTGATTTTTTTCCTTGATAGTTAATGTTTAAGTCTAAATATTGAGTAATGTTTTTTTGTAAAAATAATTGCCAGACGCTATTTTTTCGGGCCACATAAATTTCCTGCAGGGTGATAGAATGCAATTGTTGCTATTTTATTATTAATAGTAGTTGTTATTTTTCCTTCCATTATTAACGTTTTAAACTGAAATGAGATTTAAATTCTTTAGGTTTTCCGTTTTCTTTGTATTCTAATATGAACCAATAATCGGTTGATGGTAATTCTTGACCATTGAAGCGACCGTTCCAACCTTGTCCGTATGGGTCAATTTGTTTAATTAACTTTCCGTATCTATCAAAAATATAAATTTTAGGTTCAAAAGATATTGGTAAATTAGAAATGTTCCATGTTTCATTGTAGCCATCTCCGTTTGGCGTAAAGAAATTAGGGTAGGTAATAGCGTATAGTGAACGAGAAGATAGCATTCCACAACCTTGAATATCTCTAACATATACGGTATAACTACCATTTGTAATACTTGTAAAAATTGGACTAATTTGCCATTCAATTTGATCTAAACTGTATTCGTAGGTTCCGAAACCTCCGGATGCTATAGCTTGAATTGTAGATAGACCTGAAGAGAAAGTAGGGTTGACTATGTCTGCTTCAAATTGTGCGGGTTCAGAAGAAAAGAATACGTTTATAGTATCGGAATTTTCACAGTTTGTTGTGTTATCTCTTACGATTACTGAATAACTTCCAGCTTGAGTGATTGTGAATAAAGGGTTTTCGTTTCCAGAACTATCTGTAGAAGGGTTTGTTGGAGTCCAAGTATAAGTATAATTGCCAGATCCTCCCGTGGCTGTTGCGTCAACAACTTGAGAGCCAAGTCCAGTAATTGGGTCTACACAAAGTGTGAAATCTACACCAAGATTGATTTCTGGAACTGGAACAACGTGTAATGTTAGGTATTCACCTAGTCCAAAACAAGCATTATTTAGATTGCTGTCTATTCTTACCCAAACTAATTGAGTATCTTGAATGATGTTTCTATAGTTGCTAATGTTTGTAATTCTGTTTTCTTCAGCTAATGCATCTGCTTCGTTTTCGTAAAAAGTAACTACTAAATTGGGTCTTTGACTAATAGGAAATAGATTTTTAAAATATTCAATTGCATTTAATGAAGGTGTAGCGTCGTTAAAATTAAACAAATGAAAACCGTCATTTTCAGGATTAGTATCGCTAATATAATTGTCGCATCCATATAAATCAAAATTTGTTGTATTTGGAAGTGTTGTTGTTGATACAGCAAGGTTAACTTTTGCAGTTCTTAAACAGCCTTTTGTTGTTTCTATCCTAGACCAAACTACTGTTCCGTTTGGAGCTGTGAAATTAGTAGTATTTGTAATGACGTTTGTGTTATTTTGCGCACCTAATTGTGTTAAATGGTAGCTAAAAATAAGATTTGCATCAGATGAAATAATACTATTTGCTTGCGTTAAATTAAAATCGGTTATAGCGTCGTTATCTGTATCACATTGACTTAGTGTTACAATGTTGTCGATTATGGGTAATGGATTTACGATTAGACTAAAGGAATCTACAACAAAACATCCATCTGGATTTTCTAATCTGAAATAGATTGTTTTTCCTGTGGTAGCTCTAATTGAAGTGATGTTGTTAGTAGCGTTATTTTCTGCGTCTGTTTGATTTTCGTAATATTTTACTGTTAATCCAGCTGCATTATCTGTTATTTGATTGTCTCTGTCTGTTAGGGTAAATAAAGATTCACCGCTTGTATCTCCATCTATAGCATCATCACACGTTTCAATGTCGGTAATAGTATTTGCTAATTGTAGTGAGGTGTATATATCTACGCTAACTGTTGCAGAAACAGCTTCACAAGCTGAAGTTGCAGGTATTGTGTATATGTAATCTCCTGCTGAGTCTATGCTAGGGTCTATGAAACCATTTGTTCTAGGTACTCCATTTAATGTCCAGTTTCCAGAATTGTCAGTTGTTCCAAGAAGTGTAAATAAATTAAATGGACTTTCGGATGCACAAAATGATTTTGTGGTGTCTGTTCCTGCAAAAGGGAGTTGTTCAAATGAAACATTTATAGTTACTGTTTCGGGAATTGTAATTCCATCACAGGTAATGTCATAGCTATATAAATATTCCCCTTGACTATCTAAGGTCGCATCAAAAATGTTTGTTCCACTATTTAAACTTGGTGTCCAGAATCCTCCAGTAATTGGATTTCCTTCAATTGCATCAAGTAGATCAATGACACTGTTTGAGCATATTGTAATATTGGTGTCTTCAGGTTCTCCTCCAAAACCAGAAAAATAGCCTCCAAAACCAGCAGCATTTCCATCAGTTCCAAAAACACCTACAGCTAATGCTCCTGTTGATTCTACAACAATATTTTGCGACGGACCGTTGATTCTATAGGTTATCCAGCCTGAGTTTCCTTGTACGGCCTGTGATGCACCTATAATTGGATTGTTATTTACGAGTACTTGTGAACCCGATTCTGTTACAATTATGATTTTACTTTGTGCATAGAGGGTATTACCTATTATGTTATAATCAGGAATCATGTCTACTTTTCTTTGCCAATAACAACTCAAAGGTGGGATGAAGTTTAAGCCTGTTGTTGCATCGCTTTCACTTCCTGCTAACACTTGATAGACGTATATAGGGTTGTTACTTTCAATGTACATATTACTATTGTTTGAAGTGCCTTGGTAATTATTTGTAGGTATTAGAAAATAATCGCCAGCATTTAATGTTACAATTGGTAAAGTGTTTCCATTGACAAATACCTCTGTGTTGTCTTGAGTTGCTATGATTAATGGTAATTCGGATCTGTTACTACCGTTACCTTTTACAACAATATATTGATTTCCAATTTGATCAAAAGGTACAATTTGATCTAAGTTAAAGTCTTGACCAGAAAAAAATGGGTCAGCTGGGTCAGCTGGTGCAATTCCTGCTGTTGCATTTCCAGTATTTACAACAATAGGCTTATCTGATGTTAAAAGAGCTCCAACAAAACCAGTAAGGTTTGCAAGAGTATCTGTGTCTCCAGAAACAACAACACTTTGTCCTTTATTTAAAGTAAAAGTTTGGCTACTTAAAGTTATATTTCCTGTGCCAGATAAAAAAGTTACACCTGAATCATAGTCAGATAGGTTTACATTAGTATTATCTTCAGTAGCCATGAAACTTGAAACAAAATTTCTAATAGAAGTATCGTATTGTTGTGGAAGACTTCCTAATCGGAAATTTGTTCCTTTTCCTGTTTTTCCTTTAGAGACCAAAATTTCTGCATGATTTCCAGAACGAACTCTAAAGCTTACATAAAAATCTTTTAAGCCCTCAAGGATTAGCCCTTTGTCAGATTCAATAGAGTTTACGTCAGAAATGTCAATAAACATAGGTGAAGGTTGTGCGTTTCCAATCAATACTCTCATCGGGTTTGCTTGAGAAATTATAAAAGGAGATCCATTAATTGGTGTTCCATTTCCAGTTGTAACAGTTACAGGGAATGGAGTTGGATTGGGAGTGGATAAGTAGATATAATGATCACTAACGAGTCCGTTGGTCCTAGCATGTAAGGGTGGTAGCCAATGTTTATTGCTTAGTTGCGCAAAAGAAAATAAACTTGAAAATAGAAGGGTTAATAGAACAGCTAATTTCTTCATTTTTATTGGGTCAAAAATTAAAACCAGTAAAGTTAGTGAGTTTAGTGGATTAATTTTGTTAAAATGTTAAAAATAAGCTCTTAACTGTATGCTTCCATTATGAATTGCTTTACTTGTTTCTGATTTTCTTCCTTGATAGTTAATGTTTAAGTCTAAATATTGAGTGATATTTTTCTGTAAAAATAATCGCCAAACGCTATTTTTCCCTGCTTGAAGACCTTGTAGCATTTGAAATGCTACTGGAGATAAAGAGTTACCATTGAACTTGTTGTTGTAGAATGAATATTCTCCATTTAAAGTGAATCCTTTTTCTCCGCTAAAGGAAAAGGATGTTCCCATTCTACTTTGTTTTAGTGTTTCTAAATTATTTATTGTGTTTTTTAAGTCTTTATGTTGATAAAAGATGTCCCAACTAGCATTTTTAGAGAATAAATAAGAAAGTTTTGGAGTTATATCATAACTGTTTATGATGTAGTTACGGCTACTATAGTTTTCGGATGTGTTTTTCGATTTACTTCTGCTTCCATTAATTTGTGTTAACCAACTTTTTTCTACTAAATGAGTATATTGCAATTGGTGAGTGTAAATTTTATTTTCTTGCGATCCAATGTTTAATAAGCTCTTGGATTGATTGTTTAAAAAAGTATAAGTCGTTGAATGTTTTTGTTTTCCTCTATTGAAAAAAAGACTATTTCTGAAACTGTTATTTAGACCAATATTGTTTTTGTTGTCTGAAAAAGGATTTAAATCGAAATTACTTTGATCTCTAATAATTTTTCGCTCAATTAAGAAGGAAGTTTGGTTGTAGAAATAGGAAAGTGTTTTCTTTATACCAGATTCATTTTGCCAAACACTTCCGTTAAAGTTTAGTGATTGAGAAAATTTATTTTGATGTGTTCTAATGAAAATCTGATTCGGTAGAAATATTCTAACATATTTTGCTTGATCTGGAAACGGAGCAATTTCAAACTCTTGGAGTTCTTGAATGTTATTACCGTTATAATCATTCCAAGTATAGACTCCTTGTCCTGGTTCAACTTCTAAATAGGTAAATTCTTGTTGTGCAATTGTTCCAGAAGTGGTTTCGTAGGTTGTTGCACTACGAATAAGATCTTTAAAAAAAGAGGTGCTGTAGAGAATTCTAGAGTTTAATGAAGACTCATCTTTTCGTGTTGATTCTTCGTATTTTAAATTTCTATAATTAATGTAAATACTTAGGTTGCTTTGTTCGTTTTTAATTAGTTGTGATTTGATATAGTACGAATCGGATTGATTTACTTTTTTTAGGAATCCGTTTTTAATACTGTCATTGGCTCTGTTTAAATAGCCCAACTCAACATATGTTTTGGTAGAATCTCCTCGGCCTATGAAGGTTCCATACTCTATAAAGCGTTGGCTTGAATTACTGAACTCGTTGGTTGAGTTTAATTTTTCTTCATTGTTTTCCATACGAAAAGAAACACCAATCCAGTTTTTATTAAAATGGTGTTTCGCTCTTGATTGATTTCGGATGAATTTTGAATTCGCATAATCACTAGTGCTTTTTAGAGCGCTAAAATTAGTGTTGAAAGTGGTTTTTTTAAACTTTAAACTAGAGTAGATGGTGTGCTTTGAACCGGAGAAGTTTCTTGAAAAATCTAATTTTTCAAATTGATATTTTGCAGTTCCATTCTTTTTTAAGTTGAAATCGAAACCTGTTGATAATAATGTTTGATTGCCTAGTGGAGTATTTAAATTCCAATCGCGATTAAATTCGATATTATATAAGCGTTCAATGGTTTTGAAGTCTTTGTTTACTAATTGGAAATCTAAAAAAGTAGAAACGTCATATTTCCCTGTATAAAGTCTTTTATTTCCGTTTATTTTTGCAGCAACACCTTTGTTGTTTTCATCGTCAATTGGTGAATATAGATTTTTGTCATTATTGCTTACTGCTATTTCGAAAGCAATTTTTGTTTTCTCAGAAGGTGAGTAGTCGCCTAAAATAGTTGCGATTTGAATTTTTGTTGGAGCAATTAATGGAACTATAGGTTCGAAATTTCCTTGAGGTATTCCAGCTAATGGCGCAATGTATTCGTAGATTTTGCCAATCGTATTGCTATTTGTTAAAAGATAGTTTCCTAAATTTTCTCCAACAAAAGTAAAACGAACATTATACAATTCGTCGTCGGGATTGTTTGAGAATTCAAATGTTTCAGTGACTCCAATAACTGTTTTTTTATATAGAATCTTGTTTTCAGAATAGGAGTCTAAATATGCAGAAGGCGCATTCATTAAAGATTGATCATCGCCAGCTTCTTTTAATAAAGCAACTTGTTCTTCTGATAAATTCTGTTGAAGGGGTTGATTTTTTACATCATTCTCAGAATAGATATAACCACCAATTTTGAAATTTTCTTTTTCATGCATTATGCCTGAATAAGCTAAGAATCTTGTGAAATTTCTATCTGTATATTGGTATTCAATAGAAATTCTCATTTCTGAGGTTATTGGAAATAATGAAGTAAAGATTATTTCACCCGCGTTGTAGTCAATAATATAATCATTATTCTCTCCTCTTTTTAATAATATTCCATTAACATAGACACTTTCGGAGCCAGAAATGACCAAAACGAAAAGTTCGCCATTATTCCCTTTTAATTTATATGGACCTTGGTTTCCTTCTTGTCCAACGAAAGAGCTTCTTGAATATTGTCCACGAACAAGCGCTGCTGCAGCAAATATAGAGGTTTTGTTTTCGGGTGTTCCTAATGTAAATTGACTAGAAAGGCCTTGTACTTTTTTATTAAAGTTTAAAAAAGAGGATTGTCTGTTCTCTAAAAATAAATCACCTGCTCTAATAGCCCATTTATCGGAATATAATTCTATAAATATTTGATCGAACTCGTCTAGTTTTTGAGAATATCCTCCTTCTTGAAGTGGAATATTGCTGTCTTGAATGGAGGCTCTAAGGTTTACCTTGTCAGAAATTTTACCTGTAATTTGTAAATCCAAATTAGAATTAGTTACAGTGTTTTGATTGTTTCCAATTGTAACTCCTCTAGAGATACTTCCAGAAGTGTTTAATCCGTCAAAAGGTTTGAAACTTTGTCTGTCTTCCTTTTTTATAGTATACAATTGTCCCGCTTCATTAGGCACAATTACAGCATCATCATAAATAGAATATTCTTTAGTTAGAAAATCGGGTAATTTTAAATAGTTTACTTCTAGGGTGTCTTTTGTAGTGTAATTTGCATTGAATAAAAGAAAACCTTTTTGAAAATCAATTTTATAAAAACTAGAATCTATAATTTTTCCGCTTTTATTTATGATCTCGAAAAATGCTTCATTTATACTTGTTTTTTCTAAGAAAATGGTGTCTTTAGAAGTAATGATTTTTTTTGAACTATAAAGTGTCTCTATGTCCTGTGCAAAAACACCCGAAAATAGTAGTAGAAAAATCCATAGAAAACCCTTTTGCATCATATAGTAGTATAACTCGAATTTTCCAAAAGTAGTATTTATTGCTGTGAATTTTTAGTTCTTATTTCAGTTTTTAACCGATTGGTTTTGTTTTAAAGTAAAAACCTTGTTGTATTAGCATAATAATGAAGTTACAAGTTTGTACTTCAAAGGCTAATACAGCAAGGTTTTAATTGGTTAAATAGTTTCTATTCTTTTGTTATAATCTGCATCGTCTCTCTCGAAACTTGTTTTAATAGTACAGTTTTATTTGTTTCTACTACTTTAGATGCATCCACGTTGAAATGTCTTATTGTATAAAGGGATACATTTTCATTATATGAAATTTTAAATTTCTTTTCCAGAACTTCTTTAACTTTGTTGAAATTGTTGAACTTATCTTCAATGCAAACAGAAAAACTAATTGCTGAGTTTTGTATTAAGTTTACTTTTAGCTTGTATTGATGGAATAGCGAAAAAATTTCACTAATATGCTCTTCCATTATAAATGAAAAATCTAAAGAAGATAGCGATAATAAAAGTTGATTCTTCTTAATGATATAACAAGGTAGATGAGGTTCTAAGTCTAGACCCTTTGAAACACTTGTTCCAGGAAGTAATGGATTTATAAATGATTTTACAAATAAAGGAATTTCTTTTCTTTGTAATGGTTGTAAAGTTTTCGGATGGATAACACTTGCTCCGTAGAAAGCTAATTCAATCGCTTCTCTATAAGAAATTTGATTTAACAAAATAGTGTCTTCAAAATACCTAGGGTCACCATTTAATACACCAGGAACATCTTTCCAAATGGTTACACTTTCTGCACCTAAGCAATAAGCGAAAATTGCAGCAGTATAATCAGAACCTTCTCTTCCTAAGGTTGTTGTGAAATTATTTGGGTCTGAACCTAGAAAACCTTGAGTAACATATAGCGTGTTTTTTTCTATTTTTTTAGTGATTAATAGCTCTGTTTGATCCCAATGAACATTTGCATCTCTATAAGTAACGTCTGTTTTTATAAAATTACGAACATCTAGCCAAGTATTTTTTAATCCTTTATAATTAAAATAATGACTAACTATTGTTGTTGAAACAATTTCACCATAACTTACAATTTGATCGTAAACGAAATTGTAATTAGGTGATTTATTACTCCTTAAAAAATATTCTAAATCATCAAAATGAGCATTTACCTCAAAAAAAACTTCATGGTCTTCATCTTTAAATAGGTCTAGTAAAATTTGTTGATGATACTTTCGAACATCTTGAACAGAAGCATTTAGTTCGTTTGATTTTTCAACATAGTTTTTTATTACTTCTTCAAGAGCATTTGTTGTTTTGCCCATTGCCGAAATAATAATTAACTTGTTTTCATGACCCGTTTTTTCTAAAACTGAAGCTACATTTTTAACTCCACTAGCATCTTTTACAGAAGCTCCACCAAATTTAAAGATTTTCATTCTTAATTGTATTAAGATTTTAAAGTTAAATAGTACTTTTTTCTAAGAATTTATTGATTCCATTTTCATCCATTTGAACCACTTTCCAGTCGTCTAATATTTTAGCACCACTTTTTTCATAGAATTTTACTGCATTAGTATTCCAATCTAAAACATTCCATTCAATTCGTTTAACATTGTCTTTTTTTCCTTGCTTAATGATTTCTGAATATAATGCAAAACCTGCTCCAGTGCCTCTTTTGTTTTCTCTAACGACCAAATCTTCTAAATGAATTGTTCTTCCTTTCCATGTTGAATAGCGATAATAGTAAAGAGCTACACCAATAATTTCATTGTCTACCTCGGCAACAAAAGTTTTAAAAAGAGGATTTTCAGAAAAACCATCACGTTGTAAATCTTTTAGAGAAATAATAACAGCTTCGGGCTCTTTCTCAAACACTGCAAGTTCTTTAATAAGTTCTAGAACAGCAGCCATGTCTTCAATACTTCCTTTTCTAATTATCATAAGTTTTCAAATTGATTTATATACAATGCAAAAGTAAGATTAAGTAAAACATAATGATAAATTATTTATTCATTTCACAAAAAAGCCGATATTTGTGCTATAAACACAACGACACATTTTTTATAATGGAAGAAAGAAATACAACCTTAGGTGAATTTATTATCGAACATCAAAATTCGTTTCAATATTCAACAGGTGAATTATCAAGAATTATTAATTCAATTCGATTGGCTGCGAAAGTAGTTAACTATAAAGTAAATAAAGCAGGTTTAGTAGATATTGTTGGAGCAGCAGGAGAGCAAAATATTCAAGGAGAAGATCAACAAAAGCTTGATGTTTTCGCAAACGAAACGTTTATTCAAACGCTAATTAATAGAGAAATTGTTTGTGGAATTGCTTCGGAAGAGAATGATGATTATATTACTGTTGCAGGAAATGACAATAGTCATAATAATAAATATGTTGTGTTAATGGACCCGTTAGATGGTTCATCTAATATTGATGTGAATGTATCTGTAGGAACAATTTTTTCTGTTTTCAGAAGAATTACTCCGGTAGGAACTCCAGTTCAACTAGAAGATTTTTTACAGCCAGGAGTTAATCAGGTTGCTGCAGGATATGTTATCTATGGTACATCAACCATGCTGGTTTACACAACAGGAGATGGAGTGAATGGTTTTACCTTGAATCCAGCAATTGGGACGTTTTATTTATCACATCCCAACATGCAGTTTTCACCTGATGGTAATATTTATTCTATAAATGAAGGAAATTATATTCACTTTCCTCAAGGCGTGAAAAATTATTTAAAATATTGTCAACAAGAAGAAGGAGATCGACCTTACACATCTCGATATATCGGTAGTTTAGTTTCTGATTTTCATAGAAACATGATAAAAGGAGGTATTTATATTTACCCAACTAGTTCAAAAGCACCAAATGGAAAATTAAGGTTGCTGTATGAATGTAATCCAATGGCATTTTTAGCGGAACAAGCTGGAGGAAAAGCGTCTGATGGTTTTAAAAGAACTATGGAGACTCAGCCTACAGAATTACATCAAAGGGTTCCTTTCTTTTGTGGAAGTAAAAATATGGTTGAAAAAGCAGAAGAGTTTATGAAAAACGTATAGAATAAAAGATAAAAAAAATCTCCGAGTTTTCTCGGAGATTTTTTTATTTATTCATGTGTTGAATTTCGTAAATGAACGTGTCTAAATCAACATTTAAAATCAAAAGCGATAATGTTTTATCAACAATATAGTTTACATTGCTAGGGGTAAAGCCTAATGCTAGAGCAAAACGAACTAAAATTTGTTTTTGTTTTGGTCCTAGAATGTGATCAGCATATACCATTCTTCCTAAATCGTAAAGACGCTCTAGTCTTTGTGTGTGAAGTACAGGTGGGTTGATTGGATATTTTGTAGGATTCTCTAGAATTTCTTCATATTCCGCAGCAGAAATCTCTAATTTAATAGCAAGTTTGTCTAAAAATTCTTTTTCTTCAACTGTTAACTCACCATCTGATAAGGCAACTCTAACAATTGCAGAAAATTGACCTTTATTTCTGTTTTTAAATTCGTTATCAAATAAATCTGAAAATGACATAATATTTGTTTTAAGTTGGGCAAAATTAAGCATTATTTATTTTTTCACACAAACAAAAATTAATTTTTAATGGACGGAGGGTTTATTTATAGAAATTAATGTTAAGATGTGTAAAAACCGATTCCGTTTTTATAAAATAAATTGTAAGTTTGGGTTCCCCAAAAAATAATTATAAATATGTCGCAATTTTGGTTGTATTTTAAAATCGGTATTAATCATGTTTTAGATATTAATGCCTATGATCATGTGTTATTTTTAATTGCATTAATGGTTCCGTATGCCTTTAAGGATTGGAAAAGAATATTCTTATTGGTGTCGCTTTTTACTATTGGACATACATTAGCATTAATTTTAGCAGTTTATGGAGTTGTGTCAATAAATCCAAAGCTAATAGAGTTTTTGATCCCAATAACAATTTTAATAACGGCTATTTTTCACTTATTTACAGCTGGAAAAACCACTAAAAATGAAGCTGTTTCTTTAGTAACAATTATAACTTTGTTTTTTGGTATAATACATGGATTAGGTTTTTCTAATTATTTTGGTACAATATTACCAGGAAGTGCTTCCGATAAAATGTTACCTTTATTAGAGTTCGCATTAGGAATAGAAGCGGCTCAAATGATTGTGGTTTTTGTGGTTTTAATCCTGTCTTATGTAGTGCAAACTTTTTTTAGATTTTCTAAAAGAGATTGGGCTTTAGTAATGTCTGCATTTATAATTGGTGTGGTTGTGCCGATGATTATTAATAGTGAAATTTGGAATAGGTAATGGGAGAGAAAAAAATAAAATATGACAAAGCCTATTTGCGCATTGCAAAAGAATGGGGGCAGCTGTCATATTGTAAGCGAAAACAAGTTGGTGCGATTATTGTTAAGGATAGAATGATTATTTCTGACGGTTATAATGGAACACCTTCTGGAATGGAAAATTGCTGTGAAGATGATCAGAATATTACGAAGTGGTATGTGCTTCATGCTGAGGCAAACGCAATTCTAAAAGTTGCTCGATCTACACAATCTTGTGAAAATGCTACCTTGTATATTACGCTTTCTCCATGTAAGGATTGTAGTAAGTTAATTCATCAAGCTGGAATAAAGAGAGTAGTTTATCATGAGGAATATAAAGATACATCGGGAGTAGATTTCTTAAGAAAAGCAGGTGTAGAAGTAGAGTTGTTACAAGACTTAAATTAGTAAATTATGAAAATGAATAAAATATATTTTCCAATTATTATTGCAATTGCTGTTGCAGTAGGTTTGTTGTTGGGAAGTAGATTGAATTCATTTGGAGATGCGGCATTTTCTGCAAAAAATACGAAACGTAATAAACTCAATAAATTAATTGATTTTATCGAAAGGGAATATGTAGATGATATAAATTCTGATTCGATAGTTGATTTGACAGTAAATGGAATTCTAGAGAATTTAGACCCACATTCTGTATACATCAGTAAAAGCGAATTGCAATCGGTTTCCGAAAACATGAAGGGAGATTTTGTGGGTATAGGAGTTAATTTCTATATGTATAAGGATACTGTTGCAATAATTAAGACAATTAATGGAGGGCCTTCTGAAAAAGCAGGAATAAAAGCAGGAGATAGGTTGTTGTTTGCGAACAGTTTTCAATTGTATAATAAAAAAATAGACAACGATACTTTGTTCTCAAAACTTAAAGGAGAAAAAGGTTCTACTGTTTCAATTACTGTTTATAGAAAAACGACAAATCAAAAATTGAAGATAAATGTAAAAAGAGATGTTGTTCCTATTAAAAGCGTTGATGTTTCTTTGAAAATAAGCGATAAAGTTGGCTATATAAAAATCAATCGATTTGCAGAAACAACCTATGATGAATTTCATAAAGCATTACTTTCTTTAAAAAGTCAAGGTATTAAAGAGTTGGTTATAGATTTGAGAGACAACGGAGGAGGTTACCTTGAAGTAGCTGTTGCTATTGCAGATGATATTTTGAAAGACAAAGAACTTATTGTTAAGACGAAGAACAAAAAAGGAAGAGAAGATAAAACTTTTGCGACTGAAAAAGGTGATTTTGAAGATGGTAAAGTCTATGTGTTAATTAATGAGAATAGTGCTTCTGCCAGTGAGATTCTAGCTGGAGCGATTCAGGATAACGATAGAGGTGTAGTTGTTGGTCGTCGTTCCTTTGGTAAAGGATTAGTGCAGAGAGAAATGCCTCTTGGAGATGGATCTGCGGTTCGATTAACAGTTGCTCGCTATTATACGCCTTCTGGACGTTCAATTCAAAAGCCATATTCAGATAAAGGCAGTGATTATTTTAATGAATTTGAAAAGCGTTTTGAAAGCGGAGAGCTCTATGAAGCTGATAGTATAAAAGTTGCCGATAGTTTGAAATTTAGAACTAAAAAAGGAAGAGTTGTTTATGGTGGTGGAGGAATTACGCCAGATGTTTTTGTTCCTTTTCAAGCAAAACATGGAGAAGAAGCAACTTTTAGATTTATGCAATCAGGATTTGTTAGTTATTTTGTTTTTGAACATTTAGATAATAAAAGAGCATTGTTGGGAGATTATTCTGTTAAAAAATTAAAAGAAGAAATTCTTGGTTCTGATATCTATTTGAATGCTTTTAAAAAGTATACTACGGAAAGTGGTGTGTTGTTGAATTTTAATCAGAAAGAGAAAATTAAAAAATACTTATATGCTGAATTTGTAAGACAAATTTATGACGAGATAAGCTACTATGAAATTATTCTTTCAGAAGACGCAATGATTAAGAAGGTTTTGGAAATGAAAGTTAGTAATGAATAAATATATACTTTTTTTCTTTTTTCTTAATTTTTATAATTTGGCAGTATGTCAAAATATAGGGGCAACTAAAATAAACCCCGAATTGATTTCACCTTGGAAAGAATCAGATTTTAAAAAATATGAAGGAATATATCACTTTGGAGAAGGTGATGGATCGAATCTTATTCTTTTAGTAAATAACAATAAAATTTCGATTCAAATAAGAGAAACTGGATATTGGACTGAAGGAGGTTATGCTTTAGAATCTGGAATAACACAATTATCTGAATTGGACTTGAAATGGGAATATAAAAACCTAACCAATATAAAAATCATTGATGGGAAGTTCTTTTCCAATGAATATTCTGGTGAATTTGTTTTATATAAAGAAGATTCAAATAGCTATTTCGGGTTGAAAATTAATAACCCTTGGAATACATGGATTGGTGAAAAGCGTTACGAAATTGGTGTAAAAAGAAATGATTTCAATATTTTAAATTATTATGCAGGTCAATTTCCTGTTGCTTCTATTCAGTTTTTGACAAAAGGAGATGTCTATTCTTATAATAGCGATGATTTGGCTTTAATGCGAAATGAAATTTTTGCGCGATATGGATATAAATTTAAAGAAAAAGGAACGTTTGATATCTGTTTTAAAAAACAAAATTGGTATTATCCAAAATATAGAGATATAACCGCTTTCTTGACAGATATAGAATTACATAACATTTCAATAATTAAGGAGATTGAAGAATATAGAAATGAGGATATTTATGTTCCCGAATTTCCAGAAAAGAATAAAAAAATTGTTTTAACAGCTAAGCAGGGTGATTTAGTAATAGCACTAAGTATTAAAAGAATAGGTAATAAAACAATAGAGTATTCTTTAGAAATGGTTGAATTTGGGAAAAAGAATTATAGCAAGAAGGGGCTTGCTTCTATGGCTGATGGACCTTATCTTGGTTCTGAATCTGATGAAAGTTCAGTTTCTGGGATTTCTTACTTATGTGATGAATATGTAGATGAAAAAGAGGATTGCTACATGTATATTAGACTTGGGAAAGAGGAAAAAACCAGCAATTATCTTTTGGGGAAAATCATTAAAAATTGTAACGATAAAATAAAAGATATCGATTTAAATAATTTTCCAACATTGATTGAAAAATAATTTACTTCCCAATTGCATCATGAACCTGTGCGTGATTTCCGTTGTTCCATAAAGTTAAAATGTCACCAGCTACGCTTGCACCACTTCCAGAGGCAATTGCAAGTTGACTTCTATGACCTGCTAAAGTTCCGCAAACATAAATACCTTCAGTAACCAAATGGTCGTTGTTTTCTAATTGTAGTCTTTTCTTTTCAGGAGCTGCTTTTCTATGAGGAACTACATAGTCTTCTAAACCTTCTATTGTGAAAGGGTTACCAGAACCAATTCCGATTACTACAGTTTTTGCATTATAAGAACCTTTGTTTGTTGTAATACTGAAATTGCCAGTTTTGCCAGTTATTTTTAAAACTTTCTCTTCTTGAAGTTGTTTAACATGTGGATAGGCTGTTGCTAAATGTTCTAAGCTTTCTGTAAGTAATTCTGAACCTAATTTTCCAAAAGGAATACCATAAACATTATTGAAAATTGCATTCTGAAGCGAAGAAGCTTTTTGATGAGCTATTAGTCCGATTTTTTTATCAGTAGCAAAGGTTTTTTCTTTTGCAGAACCTAGTAAAAGCGCACATGAAACACCAGAAACACCTCCGCCAATTATTAATACATCAAACATTTGTTTTCAATTTTAGAAGAAATAATGCGATTAGTTGTTTTTACTTTTGTTTTCAATTTTTTTAGAAACTAAATAAATCGACATTAAAAGGATGGCGCAAAAACCAGATATAATACCGATTAAGGCTACTGTGCTATCACCTTCAAGTAGGTTGTTGAAATCTAATTTTGTAAAATTAAATACGATAAGTAAAGTTGCGATTGCTATTACAATGATGCTGAATATTTTCATTTTGTATGATTTTATGTTAGATGAATAGATCTTTTATATTAGAGGCGAATAATTTTACTGCTATTGCTAAAAGAATTACACCAAATATTTTTCTAATAATTCCAAGCCCGTTTTGACCAAGGATTTTTTCAATTTTTCCAGATAATTTTAAAACACCATATACAACGATAACATTAATAAGGATAGCAATAATGATGTTTATTTTGTCATATTGAGATCTTAAAGATAAAAGTGTAGTCATAGTTCCTGCACCAGCTATTAAAGGGAATGCGATAGGGACAATAGATGCTGTTGTCGGATTGTCTTCCTTGTAGAGACGAATTCCGAGAATCATTTCTAAGGCAAGGAAAAATAAAACAAAAGAACCAGCAACAGCAAACGAGTTTACATCGATACCTATAAGTTTTAAGATCTCTTCACCAACAAATAGAAACGCAATCATGATAATTGCAGCGACAAAAGTTGCTTTTTCAGACTGAATGTGTCCAATTTTACTTCTTAGGTCAACAATAATAGGAATGCTTCCAATAATATCAATTACAGCGAATAAAATCATGCTTATTGTAAATATGTCTCTCCAGTTTATTTCCATGACAAATAATATTTTTGCAAAGATATAGAATATGAATGAGAAAAAATCTTTAGCAATTGATGTTAATGGATTATTCTTGTTTTTCTACTATAGAATCTAAATTCAAAAAGTGTACCTTTGCGGTTTAATATTATTTTTTATGTTTCAGTTAAATAAAACTATCGTATCGGAAGAACTCCTAGAGAAAGAGTTTGTGTGTAATCTATCAGCATGTAAAGGAGCTTGCTGTGTAGATGGAGATGCGGGCGCTCCGTTAGATAAAAATGAAACCAAAATATTAGACGATATTTATCCAATAATTAAACCCTTTTTACGCCTAGAAGGAATAAAAGCAATTGAGGAGCAAGGAACTTATGTGACTTCGGAAGACGGAGAGTTTGAAACAACATTGATTGAAGGGAGAGATTGTGCTTATGTTATTTTTGATAAAAAAACGGCACTTTGCGGTATAGAACAAGCCTATAATCAAGGTCTAATCGATTGGAAAAAACCCGTGTCTTGTCATTTGTATCCTGTTCGTGTTAAAGAATATTCAGATTTTGCAGCTGTAAATTATCATAAATGGCATATTTGTTCAGATGCTTGTTCTTTAGGTAAAGAATTAGAAGTTCCTATTTATAAATTTGTAAAAGAAGCTTTAGTTCGGAAATTTGGACAACAATGGTATGATGAGTTAGAAAAAGTGGCTCAAGAAATGAAAAAATAAGCTTCATTTTTTTTACTAAAAAACACCTCTTAGCAAAAGTGTTTACTGCTGTTAACAGCTTATTTGTATTATTTTGACAAATAAATAAATCACTGACAATCAATTAGTTAGCAACTTTTTTTTTGAGTAAGAAAAACATTACTCGTTGTTAAAAACTTGCACTAATTGTGAATAAGTTTGGCTTTTATTTATCATTACAAATTGCAAACTTTGTAGTCTCCTTATCAATACAATAAATCAATAATTAAATACGTTTAAATCAAAGAACTATGTCGGTAGTCGAACCAATTTTACAAGAAAACAAAGACCGTTTTGTTATTTTTCCAATTAAACATCATGATATATGGGAATGGTATAAAAAAATGGAGGCAAGTTTTTGGACTGCTGAAGAAATAGATTTACATCAAGATGTCACAGATTGGAATACAAAATTAAGCGAGGATGAAAAATATTTCATCAAACATATTTTAGCTTTTTTTGCAGCTTCAGATGGTATTGTGAATGAAAACTTAGCAGAGAATTTCGTTAATGAAGTGCAGTATGCAGAAGCAAAGTTTTTCTATGGTTTTCAAATTATGATGGAAAACATTCATAGTGAAACCTATTCTCTTCTAATTGACACTTATGTTAAAGATGAGGTAGAAAAAGATAAATTATTTCATGCAATTGATGTTTTTCCAGCAATTAAGAAAAAAGCTGAATGGGCATTAAAATGGATTGAATCAGATTCTTTTGCTGAGAGATTAATAGCTTTTGCGGCCGTTGAAGGGATATTCTTTTCGGGAGCATTCTGTTCTATCTTTTGGTTGAAGAAAAGAGGGTTAATGCCAGGGTTAACATTTTCTAATGAATTAATTTCTCGTGATGAGGGTGTACATTGTGATTTTGCAGTACATATTCATAATCACCATTTAATAAATAAAGTGCCAAAAGAGAGAATAAAAGAAATTATTATAGATGCACTAAAGATAGAAAGAGAGTTTGTTACTGAGTCGCTTCCTGTAAGTTTGATTGGTATGAATGCTACTTTAATGACGCAATATTTAGAATTTGTAACCGATAGGCTATTAGTAGAGTTGGAATGTGAAAGAGTTTATAATGCTTCAAATCCATTCGATTTTATGGATATGATATCATTACAAGGTAAAACTAACTTCTTTGAAAAAAGAGTTGCAGAATATCAAAAAGCAGGAGTTATGAATACGGATTCCGAATCTGGGAAAATTAGCTTTGACGCAGATTTTTAGAATACAAGCAAAGAATAACAAATTAAGAAAAATCCGAATTTTAGGAATGGGGAGCTGCTATTCTTCAAGCCAAATGGTAAATCGGTAGATTAGATGCTACTTGTAAAAAAGTAATGTCTTGACTTCCATCAAGATTAGGAAGGGAAATTAATCTTGGCTATTAACCACAATTAAATCAGGAGTAAAATAATGAATGTAGTAAAAAGAGACGGAAGAAGAGAGCCAGTAATGTTTGATAAAATTACGGACAGAATTAGATTTTTATGTTATGAACTGAATGAATTAGTCGATCCTGTAAAAGTTGCAATGCGTGTAATTGAAGGTTTGTATGATGGAGTTACAACTTCAGAATTAGATAATTTAGCTGCAGAAACAGCTGCGTCTATGACTATTTCGCATCCTGATTATGCACAATTAGCCGCTCGTATAGCAGTTTCTAATTTGCACAAAAACACAACAAAATCGTTCTCTGAAACAATGACAGAAATGTATCATTATGTTAATCAAAGAACGGGTCAAGAGGCACCATTGCTTTCTGACGAAGTGTTTAATGTGATAATGGAAAATGCAGAGAAATTAGATTCAACCATAATTTATAATCGTGATTTTAATTATGATTATTTTGGATTTAAAACCTTAGAACGTTCGTATTTATTAAAAATAAACGGAAAAATAGTAGAACGTCCACAACATATGTTAATGCGTGTTTCTGTAGGAATACATTTAAATGATATCGATGCAGCGATTGAGACTTATGAATTAATGTCTAAGAAGTTTTTTACGCATGCAACACCAACATTATTTAATGCAGGAACGCCAAAACCACAAATGTCATCATGTTTCCTTTTAGCGGTTCAAGATGATAGTATAGATGGAATTTATGATACTTTAAAGCAAACGGCAATGATTTCGCAATCTGCGGGAGGAATTGGGTTGTCTATTCATAATGTTAGAGCAACGGGTTCTTATATTCGTGGAACTAATGGTACTTCTAACGGAATTGTTCCAATGTTACGTGTCTTTAATGATACAGCACGTTATGTTGATCAAGGTGGAGGGAAAAGAAAAGGAAGTTTTGCAATATATATTGAGCCGTGGCATGCAGATATTTTCGATTTCTTAGATTTAAAGAAAAATCACGGAAAAGAAGAAATGCGTGCAAGAGATTTGTTCTTTGCAATGTGGATGTGTGATTTATTCATGAAGCGTGTTGAAGAAAATGCAACTTGGACATTAATGTGTCCTAATGAATGTCCTGGATTATATGATGTTTATGGAGACGAGTTTGAAGCAATGTATATTGGGTATGAAAACGCTGGAAAAGGAAGAAAAACAATCAAAGCGCGTGAGCTTTGGGAAAAAATATTAGAATCGCAAATTGAAACTGGTACACCGTATATGTTGTACAAAGATGCTGCGAACAGAAAATCGAATCAAAAGAATTTAGGTACTATTCGTTCTTCGAATTTATGTACTGAAATTATGGAATATACATCGAAAGATGAAATTGCAGTTTGTAATTTAGCCTCAATATCATTGCCAATGTTTATTGAAGATGGGGCATTCAATCATCAATTTTTGTACGATGTAACGAAAAGAATTACACGTAATTTAAATAGAGTAATTGATAGAAATTATTATCCAGTTAAAGAAGCAGAAAATTCAAATTTACGTCATAGACCAGTTGGTTTAGGTGTTCAAGGTTTAGCTGATGCGTTCATTATGTTAAGAATGCCTTTTACAAGTGATGCTGCTAAAAAGTTAAATCAAGAAATTTTTGAGACAATCTATTTTGCAGCTGTAACGGCTTCTATGGAATTGGCAAAAGAAGAAGGGCCATACTCAACGTTTGAAGGTTCTCCAATATCACAAGGAGAATTCCAGTATAATATGTGGGGCGTAAAAGATGAAGAATTATCTGGAAGATGGGATTGGGCTTCGCTTCGTAAAGAAGTAATGGCAAATGGAGTTCGTAACTCATTGTTGTTGGCACCAATGCCTACTGCATCTACTTCTCAAATATTAGGGAATAACGAAGCGTTTGAGCCGTATACTTCAAATATCTATACAAGAAGAGTATTGTCTGGTGAGTTTATTGTTGTAAACAAACATTTACTTCATGATTTGGTTGAATTAGGGCTTTGGGATGAAAATCTTAAGCAAGAAGTAATGCGTAATAATGGTTCTATTCAAAATATAGATAATATTCCGCAAGAAATTAAAGACTTGTATAAAACAGTTTGGGAAATGAGTATGAAAGATATTATAGATATGTCTCGTCAGAGAGGATATTTTATCGATCAATCTCAGTCATTAAACTTGTTTATGGAAGGAGCAACAATGGCGAAACTAACGTCAATGCATTTCTATGCTTGGAAAAGCGGATTGAAAACAGGAATGTATTATTTAAGAACAAAATCTGCTGTAGATGCAATTAAGTTTACATTGAATAACGATAAGAAAAAAGAACCTGTTGCGGTTGAAGTTGAGGCAGAAATGACCGAAGCCGAATTTAAAGCAATGATTGAACGTTCGAAAAATGCAGAACCGGATGATTGTGAAATGTGTGGTTCGTAAGTAAATAAAATTTTAATATTTATAAAACAGTCATCAATCGATGGCTGTTTTTTTTTGTTTCATTAGATGAGTAGATTTCGTACCTTTGAAAAAAATATATAATACCATGTCTAGAGAGAAAAAAGGAGTATTTACTGGAATTATTGAGCAAGATGAAAAAGGGAATTTTTTCTGTGGTGCTTATTTGTTAGATTATAAACATGTTATGTCTAAGTTTAAACTAGGTGATGAAATCACAATTAAATCTATTATAGAGAATCCAAGTGATATTAATTATAAGCAATACCCTAAGAAGACTAGAGATTTCTTTTTAGCGAACGATAAACCATAATTAAAATAATAATTATTAAATATAAACAGCCAAACAAATTTGTTTGGCTGTTTTTTTTAATAAATCTATACAAGCACTTCTTTTTGGGCGAGTACTCTCATTTTTTTTGCAGCATCAACCATTTCAATTAATGCCTTTTTTGTTTCATCCCAATGACGCGTTTTTAAACCACAATCAGGATTCACCCATAATTGATCGGCAGGGATAACAGCAGTCGCTTTCTCAAGTAAATGCAACATCTCTTTGCTTGAAGGAACACGAGGAGAGTGAATATCATAAACACCTGGTCCAATTTCATTCGGGTATTTGAAATCAGCAAAAGCATCAAGGAGTTCCATTTGCGAACGGGAACATTCGATAGTAATAATATCAGCATCCATATCGGCAATGTTTTGAATAATGTCGTTAAATTCGCTATAACACATATGTGTGTGAATTTGAGTATCGTCTTTAACACCGCTTGCGGCTATTCTAAAGGCTTTTATCGCCCAATCCAGATAATTGTTCCATTCTTCCTTGCGTAAGGGCAGGCCTTCTCTTATAGCGGGTTCGTCTATTTGTATGATTTTTATACCTGCATTCTCTAAGTCTACTACTTCATCTCGAATAGCTAATGCAATTTGTGTACAAGTTGTAGCCCTTGGTTGATCGTTTCTAACAAATGACCATTGAAGAATTGTAACAGGGCCAGTAAGCATACCTTTAACCCATTTGCTTGTTAAAGACTGTGCGAATTCAGACCATTTGACCGTCATTGGTTTTGGACGAGAAACATCTCCGTAAATTATTGGAGGTTTAACACATCGACTACCATAACTTTGTACCCAACCATTTTTTGTAAATGTAAAACCATCAAGTTGTTCGCCGAAATATTCAACCATATCATTACGTTCAAATTCCCCGTGAACTAAAACGTCAATACCTGTTTCTTCTTGAAAACGTATTGTTTCCTCGGTTTCTTTTTGAATTAATTCGTCATAATGTTGTTGAGTAAGTTCGCCTTTTTTGAATTTTGCTCTCCAACTTCTTACTTCGGTTGTTTGAGGGAAAGATCCAATGGTTGTTGTTGGGAATAATGGAAGTTGCAATGCTTCAATTTGTTTTTTTCTTCGAATAATGAATGAATTGTCTCGCTGAGAATCTTTTTCAGCGATTTTTGATACGCGATTTTTTACAGTTTCGTTATGTATAATTGTGGCAGTTTTCCTTTTCGCATTTGCAATTGTATTTTCAATATATTCAGGATGATTCTTGGCATCTAATTCGCTACAAGCAAATTTTTTAAGTAATACAACTTCTTCTATTTTTTGTTTTGAAAAAGCGAGCCATTGCTTAATTTCTGGTGTAAGAGTTGTTTCGTTGGTTTCAAGTTCCAAATCACAAGGAGAATGAAGCAACGAACAAGATGGTGCAATTAAAATTCTGTCTTTTCCGAAGGCATTAATTGCTTTTTTGATTAAAGATAAAGATTCTTTAAAATCATTTTTCCATATATTTCTTCCGTCAACAATTCCTAATGAGAAATGAGTTTTGTCAGAAAGGTATTTAGAGGCTAAGATATCATCAAGTTGCAAAGAACAGCGAACAAGGTCTAAATGTAAAGTATGTACAGGTAATGACAATGCGGTTCTTAAATTCTCTCCAAAACAATCAAAATAATTGGCTACTATGATTTTAATTGTAGGGAAGTGATTGTTGATTTCATTGTAGGTTCTCGTTATTGCTGCTCGTTCAATATCACTTAAATTGAGTGCAAGAAAAGGTTCGTCAAATTGAATGTATTCTACGTCTTCGGCTTCTAATTTCTTTAGGATTTCAAAGTAAACAGGAAGTAAATTGTTGATTAGTTCTATTCGGTGAAAACCTGTTTGTTTTTCTTTTCCAAGTAATAAATAGGAAACAGGACCTATTAAGACTGGTTTTGTTTTTATTCCTAGTTTTTTTGCTTCTTTGAATTCGTTTATTATTTTTTCAGAGAACAAACTGAATTTTTGATTTCTTGTAAATTCAGGAACAATATAATGGTAGTTAGTGTCGAACCATTTCGTCATTTCCATTGCTTTTACATCAAGGTTGTCTTTTTGAGCACCTCTTGCCATTGCAAAATAAAGATCTAATTCAGAATTTTTTTCTGAAAATTCTTTGTACTGTTCGGGAATTGCCCCCAAAGTTAAACTTAGATCTAATACTTGATCGTAAAAAGAAAAGTCATTGGAAGGAATTAAATCAATTCCGGCATTAGCCTGTAATAGCCAATTGTCTTTTCTGATTTTTTCTCCTGTTGCTACAAGTTCATCACTTGTAATTTTGCCTGACCAATATAGTTCGCAGGCTTTTTTTAATTCTCTGTTGCTACCAATTCGCGGGTAGCCTAGATTGTTTGTACGCATTTTTTTGCTTTTAAATTGAATAAATCAGTTCTAAAAGCTCTTGATGCATTTCTAATGTTTTTTTGAAATAAGAATAGTTGGTTTTTAATATGTATAATAGAGAAATGCACAACAAAGTATGTTTTAAATATTTGTCGTGTATTATAGATATCAATCCTGACTATTGCTTCAAATCGCGAAAGCATTGTCAATTCAATAAAAGGCAGGTCTCCTGACTTGTAACATTTTTACCGTCCTTCCCATTTGTGAAAAACAAACAGTGGAGCCTATTTCAGATAAAAATTTGCGTTTGTTACTTACAGTTGCGCGACAGTTCGTGATTTGCACACGATTCCCTATTAATCTACAGTTAAGTAAAACCTTTATTGGTTGAAGTGAAATAAATTAAGAACTTAAATAGCTACAAAAGTATTACAAATAGCAGTAGAATAAATTTATAAATTTCGATAATTTGTTAATTCTGTAACATTGTTTGAAACAAGTAGTACTGGTACTAGTTTGTAAACTTATCTAATTCTGTATCTTTGAGGTCTGAATAATTAAAAATAAACTTAGGTAAGAGTGATGGAAAACAAAATGAAATGGGAAGAATTATTGTCTTTAAAACGTCATGGTGATACAAATAAAAGATTGCGTAAAGATCAAGATGATACGCGTTTGGGTTTTGAAGTAGATTATGATAGGATTATTTTTTCATCTGCCTTTAGAAGCTTGCAAGATAAAACGCAAGTTATACCGCTTTCTAAAACAGACTTTGTACACAATCGTTTAACACATAGTTTAGAGGTTTCTGTAGTTGGCCGTTCAATTGGTCGTTTGGTTGGTAAACAAGTTCTGGAAAAAAGACCTTATTTAGCAGAACATGGTTATCAAATGAATGATTTTGGAACAATAGTTGCTGCTGCTTCATTAGCGCATGATATTGGAAATCCACCTTTTGGTCATTCAGGAGAAAAGGCAATTGGAGAATATTTTAAAACGGGAAGAGGAAAGCAATATCAAGACAAGCTTACTGATAAAGAGTGGCAAGATATAATTGATTTTGAAGGAAACGCAAATGGTTTTTCTGTACTTACAACTTCAAGAGAAGGAATTGAAGGTGCTTTGCGTATTTCGTATGCTACTTTAGGTGCTTTTATGAAGTATCCTAAAGAAAGTTTGCCAAAGAAACCGACTTCGCGAATTTGCGATAAAAAATATGGTTTTTTTCAACAAGACAAAGCTTTTTTTGCAGATGTTGCAAAAGAATTAGGTTTGATTTCGAATAAAACAGGAAATGATATTGGTTTTGAACGACATCCTTTGGCTTATTTAGTTGAAGCAGCAGATGATATTTGTTATACTATTATCGATTTTGAAGATGGTATTAATTTAGGACTAATTCAGGAAGAATATGCCTTAGAATATTTGATCAAGTTAGTTAAAAATGGTATCGATATTAAAAAATATCATCAATTAACGAACAAAGAAGATAGAGTAAGTTATTTGAGAGCATTGGCAATTGGGAGTTTAATTAATGATGCTGTAAAAGTATTTATGGAAAATGAAGATGCTATTTTGAGTGGAAATTTTCCTTTTTCTTTGATGGATAAAAGTCAATACAACGCGCAAATGAATGATATTATTCAGCTTAGTGTTGCTAATGTTTATCAATGTAAAGAAGTGGTTCAAAAAGAAGTGGTGGGGTATAGAATAATCAATACATTATTGGATAAATTCTGTACAGCTTATCATAATAAAATTGAAGGTAATGCTTCAAGTTATGATGTTATCATTTTAAAGTTATTACCCGATCGTTTTCAGTTTCAAAAAGAAAGTGTATACGATCAATTATTGCATATATGTCATTTTGTTTCGCTTTTGACAGATGGTAAAGCATTAGAAATTTATAATATTATTGAAGGAAATAGAAATTAATATCTAATAGAATGATAAGACTTCTAATCCAAGTATTACTTTTTTCTTTTTTTTGGAGTACTGCGCAGTATAAAACTACGCATTATAATACTTCGAACGGATTACCTCATGATTTGTGTTATGGTATTATTCAAGATAATAAAGGATATATTTGGTTAGGGACAGATGATGGATTAGTAAAGTTTAATGGTAAAGATTTTAAAGTATTTCAAATAAAAGAGGGTCTTCTGTCTAATTATGTTATTGATGTTTGTGAAGTTAATGATTCAACTTTTGCAATAGCAAGTTGGGGTGGAGGAATGCAAATATTACAAAAAGACAAAATAATACCTTATAAGAATCAGGTAAAATCTAAGATTAATAAAATTGAGAATTTATCTAAATACTTATTTGCAAAAGGAACTGGTCATAAATATCATTTTTATTTTAAAGGAAAAGAAAATTTTAAGGAGACAATAGTTAGTTACTATTTAGATAAGACACTTGTTCCAACAACCAGTACCGTAGTTAAAAATATTGTAAAGCCTCAATTTGAAGTTGTTGATGGCGAAATTTATCTTTTTAATGATGCATTATTTTCAAACGAAACATTAAAAGGAGTTTTTAAAGTTATTAGTCCAACCCAAGTACAGCCAGTATTTCCTTTCTTAAAAAATGAATATATCAATGATATAAAAAAAATCGCTAATAATTCTTTTTTTGCGGTTACTAATAATGGAGTTATTTTTTTTTCGAAAGATAAAATAATTAGTAGAAAAACATTTTCATTTAAAAATAGTAACATTAGAAGAACAAGTATAAAAAACAACACTATGGTTCTTGTTTTGCAAGAAAATGATGGGAAAGCCGAAAAAGTAGTTGTTTGGGATATTAAAAAGAATACTTTCTTTGACGTAACAGAAAAAGAATTAGGAGGGAAACAAGTTAGTGATGTTTTTATTGATAAAGACAAAAATATCTGGATAAGTGTTTATGGTTCTGGAGTGTTTAAGCTTTCTTTAGAAAGTCGGTTTCAAATAAAGAGTGATCTGCAAAATAATAATATCTACGATGCGGTTACTGTTAAATCGAAAATATTTTTTTTAACATCAAGTAAAATAATAGGGATTGATACGAATAGGAACCAAAGAGATTCTTTGTTGTATAAAGAATCTCTTTGGAAGTTTGATGACTTTACTAAAAATACTCTTCTTTTAAAAACTAAGGAGAGTAAGGGAAGTTCTGTAGTAAGACAAATATTTGAAACGAATGTTAAAATATCAAGTTTAGAACATTTAGTATATCAAGACTCTACTATGCTTATTAAGCATGGAGATAATAATATTTTAATTAAAAAAGGAGACAAGTGGTATAAGTTTCTTTTCGATGGAGCCATTAGAAGACTGGTGAAAAAAGAGGATAAAATTTATTCTTGCACAAATAAAGGTTTGTTTATTTACAATTTAAATACATTGAAATTAGAAAAGGAAATTACTTCTCAAAATGGTATTTTAAATGATGATATTAGAGATGTTGTTATTGATGGAGAAAAGATATATATTGCTACGATTAATGGATTGAGTATTGTAGAAAAGGACGAAATTAAAAATTATAATGAAAATATTGGCTTATTGTCATTAAATATAAATTGTTTATTACTAGATAATCATGGAATACTGTGGTTAGGTACACAAAAAGGGTTTTCTATATTTAAAGAGGAAGTTTTTTATAGTTTTTACAAAAATGCAAAGGAAAATTCATCTTACATTCAAAAAATAGTAGAAGATGAAAATCAGCAAATTTGGTTAGTGGGTAACAATGGAAGCATGAAAATAGATAATAAAAATGCTTTTTCTCCAGTTTCAAGCCCAATTCTAGATATTAATAGAACGGAAAATAAATTTTCTGTAAATGTAATTTCCTATGATGATTTTGAAATTATTACGGAATATAAAATAAATAATAGTGAATGGGAATCTTTAAAAACAGATTTATTAGATTTCACTAAGTTTCAATATGGAGAATATCATGTGGTTTTTAGAACTAGAAACACAAATAGCAATTGGAATTATTCAAAAAAATACAATATTACAAATGCAGCACCGTGGTATAAACAATGGTGGAGTTATTCTTTAATCACTCTATTTATTTCAAGCTTACTTACTTTAATTTTATATTTCAGATTCCAACATGTAAAAGAGCGCAATGAACTATTAAGGCAAACAATCGCTTATAATGAAAATTTGCAAAAAGAATTAAGTGAAGTAAGAGAAAACGTTGCGCAAGATTTTCATGACGAGTTAGGGAATAAACTAGCAGGGATAACTGTGCTTTCTGGGATGATGATTGAAGATGAGGTGTTTAAGTCTTCTGTTTGGTTTAAACAATTATTTAGGATAAATAAAGATGCTCAAGACCTGTATTTCGGAATTAAAGACTTTATTTGGAGTATAGATAGTAAAAATGATGACTTAAGTGAGTTGATTTTTTATTTGAAAGATTTCGGAGAAGAACTTTTTTTATCTAGTAACATAGAATTTAATAGCAATGTTGATGTTGAAAAGGAACATGTTAAATTGCCTTACTATTGGTCTAGACAATTGTTATTATTGTTTAAAGAAGCAATGACAAATACATTAAAATATTCTGAAGCGACTAATTGTAGTCTAGAAGTAAAAGTAAGCCGTAATAAATTAAAAATAACCTTTGCAGACAATGGGAAGGGATTTGATATAACCAGTCTAAAACGTAAAAATGGATTGATTAATATGGAAAAACGAGCTCTAAAAATACAAGGAAAGTTAGAAATAAATGCAAGCAAAGGAACAAAAGTAAAGTTTTCAAATCGTATTTTTTAATTTAATAAAGTTTGTGCATTTATAATAAAAAATCACCCGAAATGGGTGATTCTTTATTTTATAACTATGTCGAATTTTGTAAAAAAATAAAACATATAAACATGGGAAAAATTTACTTCATTTCAATTTTTTTATTCACGAGCATCTTTTATTCACAAACTTATACGGTGAATACTTTCGCGTCAAATGATACAGGTCAATTTTTTAATGCACCCTGCGGAATGACAATCGATACTAATGATAATCTATATATAACCGATTACGGGACAAATAGCATTAAAAAAATAGCAAGTAATGGAACGGTAACTTTAATCGCTGGGGGGAATTATGGCTATGTTAATGGAACTGTTGCAGAAGCTAGTTTTTTTGAGCCTTATGGATTGGCAATTGATACTACTACAGGGAATATTTTTATTGCAGATAGAAGAAATCATTGTATTAGAAAAATAACACCTTCTGGAGACGTAAGTACTTTTGCAGGAAATCCAGTTTATGAAATAGAAGGATATTATTTAGATGGAAATGGTACAAATGCAAGATTTAATAGCCCTTCAGGAATAGCTATTGATGCCAATGGGAATTTATTTGTTGCAGATAGAAATAATCATTGTATTAGAAAAATTACACCAGCAGGAGATGTTTCAACGGTAGCTGGAAATCGTGAAAATCAAAGTTTTGTAAACGGAAATGGTGCTAATGCTTATTTTAATAACCCAATAGATTTAGATTTTGATACCAATGGTAATTTATATATAGCTGATTATGATAATCAAGTGATTCGAAAAATGACTCCAAACGGAGATGTATCTACTTTTTCTGGAACAGGTCAGTCAGGTAATACAGATGGGACTTCTAGTGTTGCGCAGTTTAATGGGCCAAATTATATAGAAGTAGATAATTCTGGAAATGTGTTTGTTACAGATAGAATTAGTTCTAGCATAAGAAAAATAGACGCTAATGGAACGGTAGTGACTATTGCTGGTAACGGAAATGGTTTTCAAGATGGAGAGGGAAGTAGTGCTCAATTTAGTTCGCCAACAGGTATTGCTATCGATTCCAATGGAAATATATTTGTTTCTGATTGGTACAATCAAAAAATAAGAAAAATCACTACTTCAGCATTGTCCAATCCAAATTTCGAACTTTCCAAACAAGTTGGCATTTATCCAAATCCAGCAAAAGACCATTTTCAAGTAGATTTAGAAAATAGTTTAGAATTAAAAGCAATAACGGTATATAATAACTTAGGCCAACAAGTTGTAACTACCAATTCATCTAAAGTAAATACAAGCTCTTTATCAAAAGGAATGTATTATGTGGAAATTGTTACCAATGCAGGAAAAACAAATAAAAAAATAATCATAGAGTAATCAAAAGATTGCTTATAAAATAAAAAATCACCCATTTCGGGTGATTTTTTATTTTATAAGTATGTCGAATTTTGCACAAAAATAAATGTAAGATACAATGAAGAAAACACTACTCCTTTTAGTTTTAGCTTTCACAAGCTACAATTATGCTCAAAACGTAAACATTCCAGATGCAAATTTTAAAGCATACTTAGTAGGTAATACAGCAATTAATACAAACGGCGACACAGAAATACAGTCTACTGAAGCAAGTGCTTTTAATGGAACAATTAATTGTCAAAGTTTATCTATTGCAAACTTAACGGGTATTGAAGCTTTTGTGAATTTAACAAAGTTATATTGTTCATTCAATCAATTAACGAGTTTAAATGTGACTCAGAATACAGCTTTATTAGAACTATATTCTTCTTCCAACCAAATAACGAGTTTGGATGTTTCTCAAAATGCAGCTTTAACAGTTTTAAGTTGTTCTTCCAATCAAATAACGAGTTTGGATGTTTCTCAAAATGCAGCTTTAACAGTTTTAAATTGCTCTTCCAATCCATTAACGAATTTAAATGTAACCCAGAACACAGCTTTGGAAACTTTATCTTGCGGTATCAGTCAATTAACAAATTTAGATGTAACTCAAAATATAGGTTTAACAACTTTAAATTGTAATAACAATCAATTTACAAGTTTAGATGTAAGTCAAAATACAGTTTTAACTAGTTTGGGTTGTTCTTCCAATCTATTAACAACTTTAGATGTAACTCAGAATACCGTTTTAGAATATTTAAATTGCTCTTCCAATCAATTAACAAGTTTAGATGTAACTCAAAATGTCACTTTAATAGAACTAACCTGTATTTCCAACCAATTAACAGGTTTAGATGTGGCTCAGAATACTGTTTTAGGATATTTATATTGTAATAACAATCAATTAACGAGTTTAAATCTGACTCAGAATACAGTCTTAGATGAATTACAATGTCATTCCAATCAAATGACGAGTTTGAATATAGCGAATGGAAATAATATTAATTTAACTTATTTATTAGTTAATAATAATCCTGATTTAACTTGTATTCAAATTGATAATGGATTTACTCCTCCAAATAATGGTAACTGGCAAAAAGACACAACGGCATCTTATAGTACAAATTGCACTTCTTGTATAGTAAACATACCAGATGCGAATTTTAAAGCATACTTAGTAGGTAATGCTACAATTAATACAAACAGCGACACAGAAATACAATGTACGGAAGCAAGTGCTTTTACAGGAGCTATTGAATGTTATGGTTTATCTATTTCAGACTTAACAGGTATTGAGGCTTTTGTAAATTTGACTGTATTATATTGTCAAAATAATCAATTAACGAGTTTAGATGTGACTCAGAATACCGCTTTAATACGTTTTGATTGTAATAATAATCAATTAACAAGTTTAGATGTGATTCAAAATACGGCTCTAACCTATTTAAATAGTAGTTCTAATCAATTAACGAGTTTAAATATCGCTCAGAATACGGCTCTAACAGTTTTAGGTTGTGGTCTCAATTTGTTAACTAGTTTAGATGTGACTCAAAATACAAATTTAGAAACTTTATTTTGTAATTCTAATCAATTAACGAATTTAGATGTGACTCAAAATGTGGCTTTGAAAGATTTAGTTTGTGGTGCTAATTTATTAACGAGTTTAAATGTGACTCAGAATATTGCTTTAACATCACGTTTGTCTTGTTCAGGCAATCAAATAACGAGTTTAGATATAACTCAAAATACGGGTTTGACGAATTTGTTTTGTACTAATAATCAATTAACAAGTTTAGATGCGACTCAAAATATAGCTTTAACACAATTACAATGTCAAAATAATCAATTAATTAATTTAAATGTTGCAAATGGAAATAACAATAATTTAACTTATTTTCATGCTACCAACAATCCTAATTTAACGTGTATACAAGTGGACAATGTGGCTTACAGCACTACAAATTGGGTAAATAAGGATGTAACCGCATCTTATAGCACAAATTGTGCTTTAAGTACAAATAATTTTGAACTTTCCAAACAAGTTATCATTTACCCAAATCCAGCAAAAGACCATTTTCAAATAGATTTAGAAAATAGTTTAGAATTAAAAACAATCACGGTATATAATAACTTAGGGCAACAAGTTGTAACTACCAATTCATCTAAAGTAAACACAAGTACTTTATCAAAAGGAATGTACTATGTTGAGATTGTTACCAATGCAGGAAAAGCAAATAAAAAAATAATCATAGAGTAATCAAAAGATTGCTTATTAAGCAAAAAATCACCCATTTCGGGTGATTTTTTATTTTACAACTATGTCGAATTTTGCATAAAAATAAATGTAAAATACAATGAAGAAAACACTACTCCTTTTAACCTTAGCTTTCACAAGCTACAATTATGCTCAAAACGTAAATATTTCAGATGCGAATTTTAAAAATGCATTATTAGCACATGGTGTAACAATTACAGGATCTGGTATTTCAAAAATAGATACTAATGACGACGGAGAAATACAAGTTACAGAAGCAATAGCCTACACTGGGCTTGTAAATGTTGGTTCTAAAAATATTTCAAGCTTAACGGGTATTGAGGCTTTTGTAAATATTATAAGGTTGTATTGTTCTTCCAATCAATTAACGAGTTTAGATGTTTCTCAAAATACTGCTTTAACACATTTAGTTTGTTCTTCCAATCCATTAACAAGTTTAGATGTGACTCAAAATACTGCTTTAACACATTTAGATTGTGCTGGCAATTCATTAATGAGTTTAGATGTCTCTCAGAACACCGCTTTAAAAGATTTACGTTGTCACTATAATCAATTAATAAGTTTAGATGTAACTCAGAATATAGCTTTAACAACTTTATATTGTCGTTCCAATCAACTAACAAGTTTAAATGTGATTCAGAATACTGCTTTAAAAGATTTAAGTTGTCAAAATAATCAATTAACAAGTTTATATGTGACTCAAAATACGGCTTTAACAGTTTTAGAATGCCACCACAATCAATTAATAACTTTAGATGTTTCTCAAAATGTAGCTTTAACACAATTGGAATGTAATAACAATCAATTGATTAATTTAAATGTAGCAAATGGAAATAACAATAATGTAGCTTATTTGAGTGCTAACAACAATCCTAATTTATCGTGTATACAAGTTGATGATGTGGCTTATAGCGCTGCAAGCTGGGTAAATAAAGACACAACAGCATCCTACAGTACTAATTGTGCTTTAAGTGCAAATGATTTTGAGTTTTACAAACAAGTGACAATTTTTCCAAATCCAGCAAAAGACCATTTTCAAGTAGATTTAGAAAATAGTTTAGAATTAAAAGCAATAACGGTATATAATAACTTAGGTCAACAAGTTGCAACTACTAATTCATCTAAAGTAAATACAAGCTCTTTGTCAAAAGGGATGTACTATGTTGATATTGTTACCAATGCAGGAAAAGCAAATAAAAAAGTAATAGTAGAATAAAAAAACATAAAAAATGAAAAAAATATTTTTAGTAGCAGTAAGTACAGTACTGTTTTCTTGTAGTAAAGACGATAGCGCAACAGAAACAAATACAGGGAAATCGGTATATGCAGTTGGGCAAGAGTATAACGGAACGAATAATGTAGCCAAAATTTGGAAAAACGGAGTAGCAACAAATCTAACAGATGGAAGTCAAGATGCAATGGCTAGATCTGTTTATGTTTCAGGGAATGATGTTTATGTAGCAGGTTATGAAGAGAACGGAACAAATGATGTCGCCAAACTTTGGAAAAATGGTGTGGCAACTGCGCTTACAGATGGGAATCATCGTGCCTATGCAACCGCTGTTTTTGTTTCAGGAAATGATGTGTATGTGACAGGTTATGAATACAATAGTAATAACATGGGAGTAGTTAAACTTTGGAAAAATGGAGTCGTTACAGATCTTACAGATGGAACGCTAAGTGCAAGTGCTTATTCTGTTTTTGTATCAGGTAATGATGTTTTTGTGTCTGGTAGAGAGTCTAATGGAACAAAAAATATAGCTAAAATATGGAAAAATGGTGTTGCAACGTCATTAACAGATGGAAGCCAGCATGCTGAAGCTAATTCGGTTTTCATATCTGGAAACGATGTGTATGTTTCTGGTCATGTATCTAATGGAGGACCATATGTTGCTAAGTTTTGGAAAAATGGAGAAGTAACTGCATTTACAGATGGAATTTATCAAGCTGGCGCTAATTCTATTTGTGTTTCAGAAAACGATGTGTATGTTGCGGGTTATGAATATAACGGGACTAAAAGTGTTGCAAAAGTTTGGAAGAATGGTGTCGCTACAGACCTTACAGATGGAAACCAATATGCTTATGCTAATTCTATTTATGTTTCTGGGAACGATGTATATGTTTCTGGTACAGAATATAATGGAGTTGGTGGAGAGGATGGTTTTTCTGTAGCCAAACTTTGGAAAAATGGCGTTGCTACAAATCTTACAAACGGAACAACAGATGCACATGTAAGTGCGGTTTTTGTAAAATAAATACAATATAAACACATAAAATCGCCTAATCTGTGGTGGTTTTATGTGTTTTTCTTAAAAAGATGTTTCTAATAGAAATAGTGTTCAGAGGCATAATTTAAAAAAAAATAAAGTGAAAGTAATTTACATTCTTTGTTTACTGTCTCTAAATAATATACTCATTGCACAAGTACCTAAAGAAAAGTATCAATTTTCTAAAGATATTAATGCTGCAATTGAAAAGGACACATTAGCTTGGAAATACCAACTTGGAGCTACAGAATATGCAACAAGTGGGTATTATCATGAGGCATTAACAACTTGGGATAAGAATGGTGGAGGTTTTAAAAAGCTTACTGTAGAGGACAGCTTGTTCATTAAAAAATTTAATCCCAAAAACGCAAAAGAGTACATTATAGAACGTTCAAAAGCAGAACAAATAATTATAATAAATGAAGCACACCATAATGCAAGACATAGAGTATTTACTGCTTCATTGTTAAAAGGATTATATGAAAATGGATACCGCTTTTTTGGACTCGAAGCTTTGTCGGATACCTTAATTAATGATAGGAAATTTCCAACTATAAAAAGTGGTTACTATGTAAAAGAACCGCAAATGGCAAATCTTATTAGAGAAGCTTTAGAAATAGGATTTACGTTGTTTGAATATGAAGCTACTGATGGAAAAAATGGTAAAGAAAGAGAAATAGAGCAAGCGGAGAATATTAAAAAAATCATAGACGAAAATCCAAATTCTAAGTTTTTAATTCATTGCGGATACGATCATGTGATAGAAGGAATGCCTAAAATAAAGCGTTGGGAGAAAGCAATGGCAGGGAAGTTAAAAGAATTAACCAACAAGAATCCTTTTTCCATAGATCAAGTAATCTACTCTGAGAAGAGTGATTTGAAATTTACTAATCCTGTAATTGAACTGGTTAATAATACATCTTCAGTAGTGTTGATAGATGAAAAAGGAAGTCTTTTTAATGGATTGTCCAATGCGGAACAAGTAGATTGTCAAATTATTCATCCCATTACAAAATATTATAATAATAGACCTGATTGGCTTTCGCTAAGTAAAGAGAGTAAAAAATATTCCATCCCTAAATCAAAAATAAAGGAATATCCAGTCTTGGCTTTAGCGTACAAAGACAACGAATATGAGCATGAAGGAATTCCTGTTGATATTGTTGAAATTTTAAATAAAGAAGAAATTCCCAAGCTTATGTTGCCTGCTGGGAAGTATCAAATACTAATAAAAAATAAAATGTATGAAATCGTAAGTATATATACTTTAACCATTAAATGATAGGATTAGTTAAGGTAAAATGGATTGAAAAAATGTTTTTATAGTTGTTCTTGTGTATTAAAGAATAAAAAAGGTACTTTTATTATTTTATAAAAATGGTATATCCAAAATGTAAAAGAAAAAAAAGTTTTTTTAAATATGAAGTATGAAAAAAATTGTCCTTATAGAAGACTACGAATTAGTCAGAAAAACATATAAAGATATCATTAATTCTACAGAGAATTTTGAAGTTATAGGTGATTTTGAAAGTTGCGAATTAGCGATACCTGAACTAAATGAATTACGCCCTGATGTCATTTTTATGGATATTAATTTACCAGGGATAAATGGTATAGAAGGTATTAAAATTATAAAGAAACAATTTCCAGATATTGCCATTATTGTAGTAACTGTTAATGAAGAGTCGAATTTTGTTTTTGAAGCGTTATGTGTTGGAGCTGTTGGGTATATTACGAAAGTAAGTGGAAAGCAGAAGATAATTGAAGCATTAGAGCAATTAAATCAAGGAGGAGCTCCTATGAGTGTTAAGATTGCTCGAATGGTTGTGGAGTCATTTCAAGAAAAAAAAATAAATGAACTTTCTGATCGTGAAAATGAGGTGCTAACCTATCTTGCTAAAGGGAAAAGTTACTCCTCAATAGGAGAAGAGTTAAATGTAAGTGTTAATACAATTAAAACTCATGTAAGGAATATTTATGAAAAACTACATGTAACCAGTAAAGATGAAGTTATTGAGATTTATAATAGGATAAATAAAAAATAAAAAGCTACATCTTTAAATAAAAATCTTTAGTTAGATTTATATATTCTGAAGTATATTGATGACGTGCTATTTCAATAATTAGTTCGTCTATTAATGGTGTTTGTTGGGTTTTAGTAAAAGCCAATAAACTTCTTTTTATTTCTGTAGTTGGTGTTCCTTTAATACGAGTAATTTTTATAGGATAAAGTTCGAAGTCATTCGCTAAGGATAAAAAGCGCTCTTCTTCTTTAAAAGGAATTATCACGGAGAATAGTCCTTTTTCTGAAAGTAATAAATCAGCAGCTTCAATTAAATCTTCAAAAGGTAGTGCATCTTCAAATCGAGCTAAATCTCTTTGAGAGCTTTCTGTTTTGTAATCTTCTGTATAGAAAGGAGGATTTGAAATAATTATGTCGTATTCGTCTTCAGGTTCGTCCATAAATTCATCTAAACCGGCATGAAAGCAAAACAATCTATCGTTCCAAGGAGATTCTTCAAAATTGTCTGTTGCTTGTTCGTAAGCATCTTCATCAATCTCAAGAGCGTCGATTTGTTCAGCATTGCTTCTTTGAGCTAACATTAAAGCTAAGATTCCAGTTCCAGTTCCAATATCTAAAACACTATATGGGTTATTGGTTAAAGGTGTCCAAGCTCCTAGTAGAACAGCATCAGTGCCTATCTTCATAGCGCATTTGTCTTGCTCTATTTTGAATTGTTTAAAATTGAAAGTAGTGCTCATGGATGAATTCTAACAGGTTTATTTTTGTATTTTATTCTTCTAAGTAAAGGTCTACTAACCCTTCAGGAGTGTCAAGGATTACTTTTTTGTTGCTTCGATCAATTTTTATTATAAAATCATCAATCATTGGGACTAGAATTTCTATTTCCCCCTTGGTAATTTCAAAAAGTGGTTGAGCATTACTGTCGTTAACACCTTTCATTATTCCAATGTTTCCAAGACGAAGATCTTCTACTTCAAATCCAATAATTTCGTGATAGTAGAATTTGTTACCGCTTAATTTTGGTAACATTGAAAGTGGAAGATAAACTTCGCAATTCATAATTGCATCAGCATCAGCTTCATTTTCTACATCTTCAAAGCGAACACGTAAAAATTTATCTTTATGTATTGCTCTTTTTTCAATAAAAAAAGGAACCAGTGTTTTGTTTAATTCAACAAAAACTGATTCCAAATTTTGATACAATTCAGGTTCATCCGTATCTAAAAAGATTAGGACTTCACCTTTAAAGCTAAATTTTCTCGCAATTTTACCTAAATAGAAACAATCTTTTTTATGCATAATTACGATTTAATATTAAAAATTAAGCTTCAGTTTCTTCATTGTTTTCTTCAACAGCAGGAGCTTCTTCTTCAGTAGCAACAACTTCATCAGCTTTTAAAGCTTCAGTTTGTGCAGCAATACGTTTAGCGTTAGCATCTTGTTCTGCTTTGAAAGCTTTAGCTTTCGCATCAGCTTGTGCTTTGCTTAAACCGTCTTTCTTAACGTCAACTTTTCCTGTTTTTTCTTCTAACCAAGTAGCTAATTTAGCATCAGCTTGTTCTTGAGTTAAAGCACCCTTACGAACTCCTCCATCTAAGTGATGTTTTAATAAAACACCTTTGTAAGATAAGATTGCTCTTGCAGTATCAGTTGGTTGAGCACCATTGTGCAACCATTGTACAGCACTATCTAAATTTAAATCGATAGTAGCAGGGTTAGTGTTAGGATTGTAAGTTCCGATTTTGTCTAAGAATTTACCATCTCTTTTTGAACGAGCATCAGCTGCTACGATCCAGTAAAAAGGTTTCCCTTTTTTACCATGTCTTTGTAATCTAATTTTTACAGGCATAATCTTTTGATTAATTTTGAGGTTCCCGACCTCAGTTATTTAAGGGCGCAAATATACAAAACTTTGTTTTAGAATTAACTACCTTAGTTATAAATATTTTTGTCTTTTTTATGTGCTGTTTAAATTAAAAAAATTATTTTTGTCTCTTACTCGCTAAAAATAGATTTATAATGAAAAAAATAGTAATAGTTTTATTAGGGATGTTTTTGTTAACATCATGTGTTAATGAAACAGAAGATAATACACCAACAATTCAAGCAAGATTAAATGGAGTTAGTTGGAAAGCAAAAGAGACAAACGTTTCTGTTGATGCTGGAGGAGCTTTAATTATAAAAGGATATAGAGGTTCTGAAGTGTTAACAATAAAGTTAAGTGCTCCAATTATCTCAGGATTTCCATTGGGAACAGAAAATATGTTGAATTTTGGGACTTATACGGTTGGTTCTGCATTGAGTATAAATGAGTATACTACAGGAATTGTTCCTGGGCCTGTTTATGAGTACCTTAAGGAAAATGCTGGAACAGGTTATTCATTGAATAATTCTGCGATGACTACAAATATAACAACGACAAGTAATGGAGCTGGTTTAGTTTTTAAAATAACTGAGGTTAGCCCTGTAGGTGCAATTACTAAGTTAGAGTTGAAAGCTAGAGGAGCAAATTATAAAGCTGGAGAAATTGTAACAGTTCAAGGTGGTAATGGAGATGCAAGGTTTAAGATTTCAAATGTTCAGCAAAGTAATGGTAAAGTTGTTGTTTCTAAAATTGAGAATGGTACTATTACAGGAACTTTTCAATTAAACGCAGTGAATGATAGTGGAGATGTTGTTACTTTTTCTGAAGGTGTTTTTTATAAAGTTCCAATGAATTAAATGTTATATAAGTTTAAAACAAAGAGGCTGTCCAAAAAGTAAGGACAGCCTTTTTTTTGTTGTATTTTTTCTCTAAAATTATTATCTTAGAGTTGAGATAAAAATGCACAATGGCTAAGATAGTTTTTAAAAATCAGTCAGGCAATTCTCCGGAATTATTTCCTATAAACATTTTCAATAGAATACCGCAAAACCATCCAGTTTGTTTAGTTGAACAAGTTGTTAATCAACTAGATATAAGTGAAATATTAAAAAAATATAAAGGAGGAGGCACTTCTGCATATCATCCAAGAATGATGATTAAAGTATTGTTTTACAGCTATTTATCTAATGTTTATTCTTGTAGAAAAATAGCAAAAGCACTTCAAGAAAACATTCATTTTATGTATATTTCTGGAAATTCTACTCCAGATTTTAGAACGATAAACGATTTTCGAGGTAAAATTTTAAAAAATCATATTCAAACGCTTTTTGCAGAAGTGGTAAAAATGTTGGTTGAAATGAAATATGTAAGTCTTGATATTCAGTATATTGATGGTACAAAGATAGAATCTAAAGCTAATAAATATACTTTCGTATGGAGAGGTTCTGTTGAAAAATATAAAGAAAAATTAGAGCATAAGATTAATTACATTTTATCAGATATTGAAAACAGTATTCAATCTGATAATCAAGAACTAAACACAGAAGAATTACCAAAATCAATTGACTCAGAAAGTTTAAATAAAAGCTTTCTATTCTTAATAAAAAACTCAAAGAACCTACCAAAAAGCAGTCAAAAGAATTGCAAAAGCTACAAGAAGAACATCTTCCAAAGCTTGAAAAATATGAAAAAGACTTAGCTACAATGGGAAACAGGAATTCCTATAGTAAAACAGATCCTGAAGCTACTTTCATGCGAATGAAAGAAGATCATATGAGAAATGGTCAATTAAAACCTGCGTATAATCCGCAAATATCTACTGAAAATCAATTTATTACACATGTCTCTATTCATCAAACAACAAATGATACTACAACCTTAAGCTCTCATCTTGAGGGTTTTGAAAAAGCCTATCAAAAACAGAGTAAAGAAATTGTTGCCGATGCAGGTTATGGAAGTGAAGAAAACTATGAAATGCTTGAAGAAAAACAGGCAGATGCTTATGTGAAATATTACTATTTTCATCAAGAACAAAAGAGAAAAATAAAAAACAATCCTTTTCTTGTTCAAAATTTATTTTACAACAAAGAACACGATTTTTTTGTTTGTCCAATGGGTCAAATCATGCAAAAAATAGGAGTAGGAAAACGTGAGACAAGTACTGGTTATGAATCACAAATTACTTATTATCAAACCAAAAGATGCGAAGGTTGCCCTTTTCGAAGTCAATGCCATCAAGCAAAAGAGAACAGAATAATATCCGTCAATCATCGATTAAATGAATTAAAAGAAAAAGCAAGAAACCTACTAATGAGCGAAAAAGGACTAGAGTATCGTAGTAAACGTCCCATAGAAGTAGAAGCCGTATTTGGTCAACTAAAAAACAATAATAAATTTAACCGATTTACAATGAAAGGATTAGAAAAAGTAACATTAGAGTTTTTACTAATGGCACTTGGGCATAACTTCAGAAAAATAAATGCAATCAAGGTAGACTTGTCAAAATTTGTTTTCAAAACCAAAATTCACACTTATGTAGCGTTTGTTAAAACTAAAATTTACTTCGTTAAAGAAACTCAAAAGTATTTTGCTATTATTTTTTACTCAAAACAAAATACCTTAAAAATGACTGTATAAAAAAAGCTGCCCTTTTTGGACAGCCTCTTTCTTTTTATACACTTTTTTAAAAACGATACCTTGCTGTTAGTAGAATATATCGCTCAATTAAACTGATGCTGCTCGTATTTGTTGTGTATTGGTTTAACGAGGTGATTTTAAATTCATTAATGTTTAATAAATTGTTTAAGATAACTCGATAGGAGAATCTGCTTTTAGTTGGGTTGTAATTCAGATTGATGTTAACGAAGGAATATGTTTTGTCTAACCAATAAAAATCACTTTTTAATTCGGCGATAAAACTTTCGGAAAACTTATAATTTGTTGAGAGATTTGCTTTTGTAATCTTATTTGTGCTTTTATTGTTGTTGAAGTTGCTATAGCTGCGATTCTGAGTAATTCCAAAATCGAAATTAATTGACTCTTCAAAATACGTAGTGCCAGATAGTTTGTAAGTGCTTAATAAAGTATTGATTGTGCTAAACTCATTTGTGTTTACTTTTATAGGCGAATTCATCCACGTTTGTTGTGTTTCTAGTTTAGTTGCTAATTTTAGTTTTCTAAAATAGTTTACGACATTAAAATTGAAGCGATAATTATCACCACCATTTATAATGACAGTATTTCCAAAAATAAAGTTATTGGTAATGTTGCTTTCAGATGAGATAGTATTGTTTGATTTGGAGTAGGAAAGGCTTGTTGTAGTGGAAAAACGTTTTCTAGTATTAAAAAGATTGTGAGAAAAACTAAAACTATTGCTTTTTATAGGGTTAATATCACTAGTTCCTTTTGAAAAACTTCTGTAGTCTATAAGCTGATAGTTTTCTGTTAATAAGTTAATGTTGGGTAAGGAGTTGTTGAGGTTATGTGATATTGTGAATGTGCCAACTTTTTTAAATTTATAGATTAAAGAATTAGAAGTGTTTAAAATGTGATAATTCTTCGAGAAATTTTCCGTTTCATAATCAATAATGTCATACGTAATCCTAGAGTCAAAATCAAAATCATCTGTAATTTCATATTTCAAACCATTTTCTAAACCGAAAATATTTTGTTTTAAGGTAATATTGTTTGCATAGTTGTTATTGAAATTGTTATCAACAAGAAAACTATTTTCATTTTTTTCTTTGTTGTTTTCAAGTCGTACAGAAATTACATGCTCAATTTTTTTGTACTTCGATATTATTTTGCTTTTAAAGCCAATATAGGAAACAGAATTTGTTGCCGTTTCTTTAATGTTACTATTTTCGGTAACATTAAAGAAATCGTTTAAAAATGGAGAAATAATAGTGTTTTGTTCTTTTAGATTGTCTTTGCCTAAATAAAAATAGTTATTGATGACTTTATTTCTGCCTACTTTAAAAGTATGGTAAATATGATTGTAAAATGTGTAATTTTTATTTTTTGATGCTACATCAACTAAGTCGCTGTTAAATAAAACATTGTCGTTAATTCTTTTCGGATTGTTTTTGTAGATGATGTTTGCTGTAATGTAGTTCTTAGAATTTACATTGTATTTTAACTCAATTTCTCCACCAATTTTTTTGTTTTGTAAATTGTATTTTTTTTCTTCTGTTAATGAAATAGGAGTTGGTTCTATGTTGTATTCGGTAGTAGAAAAACTATCTTGAATTTGCTCGTCGAGTGCAAAATAACTAACACTTCGTAAAGAAAGATTGGGTTTTAATTTGGTGTTAAACGCTAAAGTGTTGAAAAAAGCATCATTAAAAATACTTTGCGAATCACTAAAAGTAGTGTTTTCTCCGCTGTAAGAATTAAAAACGGAACGTACTTCTTTCTCAAACCGATCTTGTCGGTAGGTGTTTCCGAAAGTGAAACTGCTTGATATTTGACTGCTTGCTTTGGTTCCTGAGTTGTTATAATCGGCGAGATAGAGTAATTTTATTTTTTTACGAATTAGGCCTATGTTTAAACTTTCTTTCCATCTGTTTTCGGAAACAATACCAGAACCTAAAGTAACGTTTCCAAACCATATATTTAATTTGTCTTTCTTTAATTTTAGATTGATTGCGACAGATTCAGAATTGCCAAGTTGTTTTAATATGGGGTTGTCTTCAAAATTTTTCAATATTTGCACCGCATCTAAAACTTTACCGTCTAGGTTTTTAGAAAGTAGTTTGTAGTTTTGGTCAAATAAATCGTCTCCTTCAACTAAAAGCTTCTCAATTCTTTTTCCATTCGCTTTAATTGTTCCATCCTCTTCAACATCTATCCCTGGAATTCGTTTTAAAACATCTTCAACCGTTTGTTCGGTATCATTGGTAAAATATTTGGTTTTAATAGTAATGGTGTCGCTCTCTATTTTTATTTTTTGGTCCGTTTTTAAAACTACTTCGTTCAGCTCTTCTATCTTTTCTTCTAATAAAAACGATTGATTAATTGTTCTGTCTTGACTTAAAGGAATTTGAATTCTTTTTTTTTGATGTCCTAGGCTTGAAGCTTCTATGTTTATAACGTTTATTTCTTTTCCTTCAAAAGAAATAGAGTAAAAGCCATTATTATTTGTAAAACTGTAGCCTAAAATGTTTTCTGTTGCATCATATATCACAACAGATGCGTTTTCTATGCTTCTGTTGTTGTTATTTATGTTTCCAGATATTTGATATTGTTGTGAAAAACAAAATGAAGTGATGAAAAATAGTAGGTATCTCATTTATTCTGCAATTTCAATTCTTAATTCTTCGATTTTTTGTTTTGTTGGCAAGAATTTAGGGTGCTTCTTTGCGATTATAAGAGATCGCTCATGTTGTTCTTCGATTAAATATTTTGCATGCTTTAAATAGGTTTTATATCCAAACCATTGAGTAAATCTTTCTTCTACATCTTGTTTTATAAAGTCGATTTTGATTTTCTTTTTTAATGGGTATTCTATGTTTTTAAAATAAAAGTAAATTTTGTATTCACTATCGTAACCTTCTAAAACCAGTCCAGGCAATCCATTTAGTTTCCAAGGACCATAGGGAATTGGGATTGCTGTAGTGTACCAAACAGTATAGTCTCTTCCTTTAAATGTTGCTGTAGCTTTTTTACAGGTAAAAACACCTATTTTTTTAGTGTCCTTTTCAAATGTCCAATTGATAGTAGGCTTTTTTTCTTTGATATAAATATTACCCATTCCCATAACGTAAGACCATAAGGTGTCTTTTTCTCTGTCAAAATATACCTGATTACCTACATAGTTTGTAATTAGCCTTGAGCCTCTGATATTTATAGATTCGTTTGTTCCGCCTTCTTCATTGGCTTCTGAAATGATTGGCACAGCTAAGTTGTTTTCAGAGTCTTCTAATGAGTCTTTTTGTGTAACAAAATAAGAATGCTTGCTGTCAAAAAGTAATTGCGCTTTATATTCTTCACCTTGTTTTTGACCATAAATTAAACTTTTAATATAGCCGTAGTTCACGATCCCTTGTTTTTCTTGTGCATTTAATAGTGATGTAAGTAGTAAGAACAGTAATTGTAAATGCGCTTGTTTCATGTTTTTATTCTGCAATTTCAATATATCTTTTATCCATTTCTGGTTTAATCGGAGTGAAAGTCCCTAAGTCTTTGGCTACAACTAGCATTTTTTCAAAATCGGATTCAATGTCTAATTTAGCAATTTTAAGATAATCGTCGTAAGTATGCCATTTTAAAAACTCACTATCAGGAGATTCTTTGATGAAATCAATTTTAATTTCTTTTTTTAAAGGATACTCTATATTTTTGAAGTAAAAGTAAACAAAAAAATCTGCATCATAAGCTTCTAAGACTAATCCAGGTAAACCAGTGAATTTCCAAGGCCCATAGGGTAGTGGTATTTCTGGAGTATACCAAACAGTGTATTGCCTTCCTCTAAAGTTGGTTGTTGCGTTATGACATACTAGTGTTCCTATTTTTTTTGTCTCTTTTGTGAAAATCCATTTTATACCTGGTTTTTTTTCAGCTATATACATGCTTTTAGGATTTCTTAAAAATGACCAAATACTGTCTTTTTTCCTGTCATAGAAAACTTGACTACCAGTGTGTGTGGTTAGAAAGGAAGAATTACCAATTGTTTTAATCTCATTAGTACTGTTTTCTTCACTTCCTAGTTGGTTGGTTTGAATCTGTTCATTATGATTGAAGTTTGTTTCTAATGAGTCTTTTTCGGTAACAAAGTAAGACTGATTATTGTTGAATAGTAATTGAGCATTGAATTCATCTCCGTTTTTATTACCAATATGTAAACTTTTTATATAACCATAATTGATAATGCCTTGTTTTTCTTGTGCGTTCAACAAAGTGGTGAAAAATAAAAAAAGAATTCGAATAGCTGTTTGTTTCATGATTTATTCTGCAATTTCTATTCTCTGTTGTTCTATGTTTGGCATTATAGGCTTATGTGTCCAGCCTTTTTCTTTAAACATTATAAGCATAGTTTCGTAAGCATTTTCTAATGATGAATTAGCTTCAGTAAGGTACTGTTTGTAGCTATACCATTTAATAAATGGTTCCTCAATTGATTCTTTTATAAAATCAATCTTTATTTCTTTTTTTAAAGGATATTCTATGTTTTTGAAAAAATAATATATTTTGTATTCAGTATCGTATGCTTCTAGAATTAGACCAGGGAGTCCATTAAACTTCCAAGGCCCATAAGATAGTGGTATTTCTAATGTATACCATGCTGTATAGGTTCTGCCTTTGTAGGTGGTTGTAGCTTTGTTGCAAGTATATGAGCCGATTTCTTTTTGTCCTTTCTCTAATTTCCAATTAAATCCAGTATTTTTTTCAGCCACATACATGCCTTTCATGTTTTTAATGTATGACCAAATAGAATCTTTTGCTCTATTGAAATAGACCTGATTGCCAGCGTCATTAGTTGATGAGGATATGTTTATAATTCCTTTTTTTTCAGATTGGCCGTTGTCTCTTTTTATTTCAATAATTTTGTATTGCTCTATTTCTTGGTTAGGGTTTTCTAAAGAATCTTTTTCAGTTACAAAATAAGATTGTTTAGGGTCAAATTTTAACAATGCATTAAATTCTTCTTCAGATTTATTTCCATAAAAGAGACTTTTGATGAAGCCGTAATTAACGATTCCTTGTTTGTTCTGCGCAAAACAAATGCAATTAAATAAGAGAAGTATAAAAAGTTTTTTCATTTTAAAATATAATTTTCAGCCCTCTTAAAAGTCAAGAGAGCTGAAGTGTAATAATGACTTAGTTAGCGCTTATTTATTATCGACTCTATTGCAATAATCATTTACCATTGCTAATACTGTCATGAAATCTGTTCCTGCAGGTACGGGTACATTATATGTTCCAGATTTGCATCTAAAGGCCCATACATCAACCTCTGGGTCAATTGCTTTAATTTTTGTTATTGTGAAATTTGTCTCTTCGATTTCAGAAATTTCCTTTGTGTTGGCTTGAATTAAGAATGATACACTCAAAGCGCAAATAAAAATTATTTTTTTCATGTTTGTAAATTTTGTCACACAAATAAAATAAAAAATAATTGCACATAATATTAAAATTTTCGGTTTAACATCGATTATAGTTTTCCTGTAACACATGTTAAAAATCAGATTCCTGTTAACAACTAAAATTGTGTCAAATTTTTTTAAACAGTATCTTTGTTTTTTACCTAATTTTAGATAGATGTACTTAATTTTTGATACAGAAACCACCGGATTGCCTCGTAGTTGGTCCGCTCCAATAACTGACACAGATAACTGGCCGCGTTGTATTCAGATTGCTTGGCAATTGCATGATGAAATGGGGAATTTGGTAGAGCATCAAGATTATTTGGTGAAGCCAGAAGGATTTAATATCCCTTATGATGCGGAACGTATTCATGGTATTTCTACAGAACTAGCAGCAGAACAAGGTATTTCTTTGTTAGAGGTTTTAGAAAAATTTAATATTGCTTTGTCTAAAGCGAAGTATGTGGTCGGTCAAAATGTAGCGTTTGATGTTAACATTATGGGGTGTGAATTTCATCGTATGAATGTGGGGTCAGACATGGCAAATATGCCTGTTTTGGACACTTGTACCGAGGTAACTGCAGAATTATTAAAATTGCCAGGAGGTAGAGGAGGAAGGTTTAAATTACCTACATTAACAGAGTTACATCAATATTTGTTTAATAAGCCTTTTTCGGAAGCGCATAATGCTACTGCCGATGTTGAGGCAACTACTCGTTGTTTTTTAGAGTTAATTAATCGTCAGGTTTTTACAAAAGAGCAATTAGATGTTACACCTGATTATTTTGTTAAGTTTAAAGAGAATAATCCTAAAGAAATTCAGCTTATAGGATTGAAGCATATCAATTTGAAGTCAGCTTCTGATAAAATTAGACAGAAACTACAAAAAATTGAACACGAAAATACCCAAACTACAATTTCCGAATCGGATAAGAGAGATTTCTCGGAAGCTAAGTTTGCGCATCTTCATAATCACACACAGTTTTCTGTTTTGCAATCAACTATTGGTGTTCCAGCTATCGTTTCTGCTACAGCAAAATGGAAAATGCCCGCTGTTGCAATGACTGATACTGGGAACATGATGGGGGCTTTCCATTTTGTTAGTGCTGTAATGAATCATAACAAAGCAGTAAAAGCAAAAAATGAAGCGGCAATTGAAGCAGGAGAAGAACCTACGGACACGGAGATAAAACCTATTGTTGGTTGTGAATTTAATATTTGTGAAAATCATAAAGATAAAACAAAGAAAGACAATGGTTATCAAGTTGTTTTGTTGGCTAAGAATAAAAAGGGGTATCACAACTTAGCGAAGATGTCATCTTTAGCTTATACAGATGGTTTTTACTATGTACCAAGAATTGATAAAAAGATTGTAGAGCAATATAAGGAAGATATAATGGTGCTTTCTGGGAATTTATACGGGGAAATTCCGAGTAAAATTCTAAACATTGGTGAGCATCAAGCTGAAGAAGCCTTAATTTGGTGGAAAGAGCAGTTTCAGGACGATTTCTATCTAGAAATTATGCGACACAACCAAGAAGATGAAAATCGAGTTAATAAAACATTGATTGAGTTTTCTCAAAAACATAATGTAAAATTAATAGCATCTAATAATACGTATTATGTAAATAAAGAAGATGCGAATGCACACGATATTTTATTGTGTGTTAAAGATGGGGAAAAACAAGCTACGCCAATTGGTCGTGGTCGTGGTTATCGATACGGTTTGCCAAATCAGGAATATTATTATAAATCGCAAGAAGAGATGAAAAAACTTTTTGCTGATCTTCCTGATGCTGTTATAAATATTCAAGAAATAGTAGATAAGGTTGAAATTTATTCGCTTTATCGAGATGTTTTACTTCCTAAATATGATATTCCTGAAGAGTTTGTTGATTCAAAGGATGAGGCTGATGGAGGTGTTAGAGGTGAAAATGCGTATTTAAGGCATTTAACGATTGAAGGTGCTAAAAAGAGATATGGAGAAATCACTCCTTCAATTCAAGAGCGACTAGATTTTGAGTTATTGACAATTTCTAACTCTGGATATCCAGGTTATTTCTTAATTGTTCAAGATTTTATTGCAGAAGCTCGAAAAATGGATGTTTCTGTTGGTCCAGGTCGTGGTTCTGCTGCTGGTTCAGCGGTTGCTTATTGTTTAGGAGTTACAAATATTGATCCAATTAAGTATGATTTGCTTTTTGAGCGTTTCTTAAATCCTGATCGTGTATCTATGCCTGATATTGATATCGATTTTGATGATGAAGGTCGTGGTCGTGTAATGGATTATGTTATCAATAAATATGGAGCTAATCAGGTAGCGCAAATTATTACTTATGGTAAGATGGCAACCAAATCTGCAATTCGTGATACAGCACGTGTGTTAGATTTACCGTTGTTTGAAGCCGATAGAATTGCGAAATTAATTCCTGGAATGATGCCTTCTAAATGGAATTTGGCTCGTTTTATTTCGGAAAAAGAGGATGATGTTAAAAAAGCATTGCGTTCCGACGAATTTGATAAAGTAAAAGAATTAATTGCTATTGCTAATGGTGGAGATTTGGCAGGTGAAACAATTCAGCAGGCAAAAATATTAGAAGGATCTATGCGAAACACGGGTATTCATGCTTGTGGTGTAATTATAACCCCTTCAGATATTACCAATTTCGTACCTGTAACGACAGCGAAAGATTCTGATTTATATGTTACTCAATTCGATAACTCTGTTGCAGAAAGTGCAGGGTTGTTGAAAATGGACTTCTTGGGTCTGAAGACCCTAACGTTGATTAAGGATACTGTTAAGCTAGTGAAATATCGATTAAATATCGACTTGGATCCAGATAGTTTTCCGATAGATGATGAGAAAACTTATGAATTGTTCCAGAGAGGAGAGACTGTAGGTATATTTCAATATGAGTCTCCTGGAATGCAAAAGTACATGAAAGACTTGAAACCTACGGTTTTTGGGGATTTAATTGCAATGAATGCTTTGTATCGTCCTGGTCCATTGGAGTATATTCCTTCTTTTGTTCGAAGAAAAAATGGTGAAGAAGAAATAAAATACGATTTAGAGGCTTGCGAGGAGTATTTAGGTGAAACTTACGGAATTACGGTTTATCAAGAGCAGGTGATGCTTTTGTCTCAGTCATTGGCTGATTTTACAAAAGGTGAAGCCGATGTCTTGCGTAAAGCGATGGGTAAAAAACAAAAAGATGTCTTAGATAAGATGAAGCCTAAATTTGTGGAACAAGCTTCTGCTAAAGGGCACGACGCAACGGTTCTAGAAAAAATTTGGAAAGACTGGGAAGCCTTCGCAAGTTATGCATTTAATAAATCCCACTCTACTTGTTATGCATGGATTGCTTATCAAACAGCCTACTTAAAAGCGCATTATCCTGCAGAATATATGGCTGCGGTACTTTCTAATAATATGAACGATATTAAACAAGTGTCGTTTTTTATGGAGGAATGTAAACGAATGGGATTAGATGTTTTGGGGCCAGATGTGAATGAATCTTTCTATAAGTTTACGGTTAATGAAAATTATGCGGTTCGTTTCGGAATGGGTGCAATTAAAGGTGTTGGAGAAGGAGCAGTAAATACAATTGTTGAAAACAGAAAAGACGGAAATTATAAATCAATATTTGACTTAGCAAAACGTATTGATTTGCGTGCTGCTAATAAAAAAGCATTTGAGAATTTAGCTTTAGCAGGTGGTTTTGATTGTTTTGAAGAGACGCATAGAGCACAATATTTTCATGATGAAGGAGATGGAATTACATTCTACGAGAAAGCAATAAAATATGGGGCTAAATTTCAAGAAAATGAGAACTCTTCACAAGTAAGTCTTTTTGGAGATGCTTCAGAAGTTCAAATTCCAGAGCCTGTTGTTCCACCTTGTGAAGAGTGGAATACTATGGAGAAATTGGCTCAGGAGAAAGATGTTGTGGGTATTTATATTTCAGGTCATCCGCTTGACGATTATAAATATGAGATGAAGTATTTTTGTAATACGAAATTAGAACAGCTGAAAGAATTAAGTAGTTTAGTTAGTAAGAGTGTTAGTATTGGCGGTATTATTACAAGAGTAGAGCATCGTGTAGCAAAGAATGGAAAAGGCTGGGGAATGTTCACTTTGGAAGGGTATGACGAAAGTTATGAATTTAGAATCTTCGGAGAGGAATATTTAAAATACAGACATTTTTTAATTCAGAATAATTTCACATTTATGAAGTTGTCTGTAAAAGAGGGCTGGACAAATGCAGAAGGAAAAAAAGGAGATCCTAGAATTCAGTTTGTTGGTATTCAGTACTTGCAAGATGTGTTGACAACTTTTGCTAAAAAGTTAATTCTTCAAATTAATATTGCGGAATTACATGAGAGCTTGATTCAGGCTTTATTTGAGTTGTTTAAAAGAGAAGTAGGTGATAATCCAATATCTATTGAGGTTATGGAATTAGAGATGGTGAAAAGACAAGTGGTTGAAGTGGTTGCAAATGAAATTATTGATGTGAGTGATGAATCTGAAATGGAGGAAGTTATTCAAGAGGTCGAAATTGCTCCAACAATTACAGAAGTTGAAGAAGTGAAAGTGGTGACTAAATTGGTAATGCCAAGCAGAAAAATTAAAGTAAAAATCTCAAATGAATTGCTACAAGAATTGGAAGCCATGCAAATTAATTTTAAATTGAATTAATGTTAGCTACTTAACATTTAGTTTATAGGGGTTAAAGTAAATTTGTTCTCAAAAATACAAGTAAACATGAAGAGAATAATTGCGATTTTATTAGTTAGTTTTTCGTTTCTAGGTAATGCTCAGGTTGCTGATGTTCCAGAAAACATTGCTCCTTTATTAATTGGAGAGAAAATACCAAATGTAAAATTAGTTGGTTTAAATGGTAAAGCGGAAGACACGAACTTGCTTTTTTCTAAGAAAACGGTTGTTGTGGTTTATCGTGGAGGTTGGTGTCCTTATTGTAATGCGCAATTGTCAGATATGCAAGCTATAGAGTCGGATATTGTTGGGCTAGGGTATCAAATTGTAGCTATAAGCCCAGATGCTCCTGAGTTTTTAAAAGAAACGGAAGGAAAAGATAAATTAGCATATAAATTGTTTTCAGACAGTGAAGGGCAATTTTCTAAAGCAGTTGGAATTGCTTTTTCAACGCCAGTGAAGTATGCGGATATGTTAGGGAAATATTCTGTTGGTAAAAATACTACTTGGTTGCCAGTTCCTACAGTGTATGTTGTGAATGAAAATCAAGAAATAGAATTTTTATATATCAATCCAGATTATTCAAAAAGACTAAAAGGAGACTTGTTGCTTTCTGTGTTAAAATCTTTATAAATCAGTTTTTAATATAGCTCTATAAGTAAAACTAATTTAAACAGCGTGCTCAATTTCAAATATTTGATTAAATTTGTTCGTTGTAATTAAAAAATAAATAATTAAAAAATATGGCATTAGCAATAACAGATGCTACTTTTGATGAAGTAGTATTGAAATCAGATAAACCAGTAGTAGTAGATTTTTGGGCAGCTTGGTGTGGACCATGTAGAATGGTTGGGCCAGTTATCGATGAGGTAGCTACAGAATATGATGGTAAAGCAGTTGTAGGTAAAGTAGATGTAGATGCGAATCAAGAATTTGCTGCAAAATATGGTGTAAGAAACATTCCTACAGTATTAATTTTTCAAAATGGAGAAGTAGTGGGTCGTCAAGTTGGAGTGGCTCCTAAAAAAACATATACAGATGCAATTGATGCATTGCTATAGTAGTTGAAAAAATAAATATAAAAGGTCTAACGAATGTTAGGCCTTTTTTTGTGTTAAAAGGATTTATCTCAGTATATTTGAGTTATGAAGATTGAAAGTCAATTAGAAAAAATATCGAGTTTTAAAAATTTAGAGCTTTTAGCAAATCAAGTTGTTGAAGGTTTTATTTCTGGAATGCATAAAAGTCCGTTTCATGGATTTTCGGCAGAATTTGCAGAGCATAAGATTTATAACCCAGGAGAAAGTACCAAACATATCGATTGGAAGTTGTTTGCAAAAACGGATCGACTTTATACAAAGCGTTATGAAGAGGAAACGAATTTACGTTGTCATTTAATCATTGATAATTCATCTTCGATGCATTATCCGGTTTTAAAGCAAAATCAAGAGTTTTACAAGAGTAAAATCGGTTTTTCTGTACTTGCTTCTGCTGTTTTAATGAATTTGCTTAAAAAACAACGTGACGCTGTAGGGTTAAGTATTTATTCAGAGGAATACGAGTATTATTCGCCAGAGAAAGGTAGTGATCGACATCATAGAATGTTGTTAGATAAGTTAGAGAGTACCCTAGAAAAGACAAAGAATATTAAAACTACAGATACTGTTTCTTTTTTACATCAAATAGCTGAGAATATTCACAGGAGATCCATGGTTGTTCTTTTTACTGATATGTTTCAAAAGGGAGATGAAGAAAAAATATTCAAGGCTTTGCAGCATTTAAAGCACAATAAACATAAAGTCGTAGTTTTTCATGTTTATGATGAAAAGACTGAGTTGGCTTTTGATTTTGATAATTCTCCTAAGAAATTTATAGATGTTGAAACTGGGGAAACAGTTCATTTATTTGCAGATACTATCAAAGAAGAATATGAAAAACAAGTACAAAGTTATTTTAAAGAAATAGAAAATACTTGTTTGAAATATAGAATTCAGTACGTTCCTGTTTCAGTAGGAGAAAATTTTGAAAAAATAATTACTACTTATTTAGTTGAGAAACAGAGATTTGTTTAAATTATGAAAAATAATTCATGTTTTTTTATAGAAAACATTTGGAGAAATGAAAAAGCGTTGTATATTTGCACCGCAATCAAGCAATGGTCTGGTAGTTCAGCTGGTTAGAATACCTGCCTGTCACGCAGGGGGTCGCGGGTTCGAGTCCCGTCCAGACCGCTAAATTGGGGAAGCACTTCAGAAATGAGGTGCTTTTTTGCCCCCTAAAAGTATCTAAAATAGTTGTGTTGTTTACGCTACGACTTTGTAACTCGTAGCAGGTTTAGTAGTTAGACCAATGAAAAGCTTTCCATTTATTCTGAATTAATATTTCAGAATGTGGATGGCTTTTTTGATTAAAAAATGACTAGATTATTTTTTGAAAAATAAATAAAAAAAGATGGTGTAGGTATAACTTTTTTGTTTACATTTGCACCCAGAATAAAACTAAGTAGGTCTGGTAGTTCAGCTGGTTAGAATACCTGCCTGTCACGCAGGGGGTCGCGGGTTCGAGTCCCGTCCAGACCGCTACTTAATAAGAAAGCACTTCAGAAATGAGGTGCTTTTTTTGTTATTGCAATAATTTGTCGGGATCAATTTTTTTAATCAATTCTAATTTAGAATCTTTATTGAGTGGAATTCTGAAATTATTTTCGATACGGGCAAAATTACCTTCAATACTGTTTATTTTTGTAATGTTGATGATGAAGGATTTTTGACATCTCATAAAAATTGTTGGATTCAATATTTGAATGATTTTAGATAAGCTCATTAATGTAGTGGTGTAGCCGTTTATGTGGTGTATTTTAATATACTTCTGCATACCTTCAATATATAGAACATCGTCAAGTGTGATTTTTACAGCCTTGAAATCGGATTTAACAAAGATAAATTCTGGGTATTCATTCTTGCTAGAGCTTGTTTCTTTGTTTAGAATTTTTAAAACTTTATTTATTGCAATGCAAAATCTATTGAATGTAATTGGTTTTAATAAGTAATCAATTACATTGTGGTTGTAGCTTTCTAATGCATATTCTGAATATGCTGTTGTGAATATGGTTAAAGGTTGTTTCTTTAGTGATTTTAACAGGTTAATTCCATTTAAACTTGGCATTTCAATATCTAGGAATAGAATATCAATTTCATTTGTGCTTAGATAAGTTAACGCTTCAATTCCGTTTTCAAATTTTTCAATTATTTGAATGTTTGGAAAGTGCGAAAGGTGATTTTCAATTAGTTCTTGAGCTAAAGGTTCGTCTTCAATAATTAAGCAGGTATATGTTTTCACTTTGTAAGATTTATTGTTAATGCTAATGAATATTGAAAATTTTCATCATTAATGCTTAAAGTGTAATTGTCCTTATAGAAATAATCCAATTGTTTTTTAATAATAGTCATTCCAATTCCTGGTTTTGTTTCCTTTGGACTAAACGTATTTCTGGAGTTTATATATAAAGTAGTTTCAATGATATTTATATTGAAATTTAAAAAACCATCTTTATTGTTTGCAATGTCACTATGCTTAAAACCATTTTCTATAATTGTGATTAAAATATGTGGTATTATTTCATATTTGTTATAGTCTACTGTATTGTTTATGTTGAGCGTGACTCTTTCCGTATTTTTTTTAATGCTATTAAAGGTAATATATTGTTTAATGATTTCAATTTCATTCTGAATTGAGGTTGGTTTGTTGGTGTCTGTATAAATAAAGTAGCGAAGAATTTTTGAGAGAATTTCAATTGTTTTTAATGCTTCTTCACTTTTTTTATTTAAGGTAAGCGAATAAATATTATTTAAAGAATTAAAAAGAAAATGTGGATTTATCTGTGATTTAAGGATTGTAATTTCAGATTGGAGTTTTGTGTTTTCAAGTTCGAGAGTTTTATGTTTCTCTTTTTGATATAATAAAACATACCAATATAAAAATGAAATTAGAATAAACATAATATAGTTCAAAGAAAAGGACACAAACGTTTCAATCTCTTTATCGTAAAGAAGAATTTTACCAAGTCCTAAATAGTGATAGGGGATAAAAAGAATGAAAAGAAACACCAAAATGCTAATCCCGTATAGCCATAGTTTTTTCTTGACTAGGAAACGATTAATTAGAAAATGTAGATTTGTATAGCTAATGATTGCATATATAGTACATTCAGTAATGGTTAAATTTAATGCGTCAATAGTGTTGTATTCATGAACGAAATAGTCGAGTATGAATAGGAAAATAAAAATCCAAAATAGAATATGATAAATAAAACGTTTCATGGTTCTGTAAAATGTAAAGTTATTGATTACTAAGTATAAAAGCAGAATTAGAAACAACTTTTCAGTCCCAAAATATTGACTTTGGTGGATTTTATTTCGTGTAATTAGCATCTCTATCTAGTTTTACGGTGTCAAAATAGAAATGTTTGTTTAATAGAAATGTATTAAAAATGAAAAAAATGAATTTAATTTTAGTGCTAATTATGGTAAGTTTTTATGCTTGTAATTTAGATGATAATGATGAAGTTTCAGATAATGTGCCTGTATTAATTGAATATACAATGCCTGAGGAAAGTGAAACGCATGAAGGAACATGGTTGTACTGGCCACATCAATATCAATTTGGAGTTGCTTATAGAAATAGCTTAGATGCAACTTGGCTTGAAATGACTAACGCTTTAGTGAGTGGTGAAAAAGTGCATATTGCTGCTTATGATATTGTAGAAAAAAATCGAATTTTAGGACTTTTGAATAATGCAGGTGTTAATATGATTAATGTTGATGTAAAAGTTTTAAAAACCGATGATGTATGGTCGAGAGACGGAGGTCCTATTTATGTTAGAGATAAAAATGGAAGTCTTGTAGTTGAAGATTGGGGATTTAATGGTTGGGGAAATAAATTTAATTTCTCAAACTGTAATGAAGTGCCCAAAAAAATTGGATTAGATCAGGGGAAACCAGTTTTAGACCTGAATAATTTAATGATAATTGAAGGTGGAGCTGTAGAAATTGATGGAAACGGTACTTTATTAGCTACAAAAAGTGCGATTTTAAATGCGAATAGAAATCCTGATATGTCAGTAAATCAAGCGGAACGTATTTTGATTAAATATTATGGTGTAACAAATTTTATTTGGTTAAATGGTGTTCCAGGGTTGGAAATTACAGATATGCATATTGATGGTTTTGCAAAGTTCGTTAATCAAAATACTTTAATGACTATGAGTAAAACTGATTTGTTAGAATGGGAAGTGCCTCAAGTTGACATTGATGCTTTGTATGCTGCTAAAAATAAATATGGTGATGCCTATACTATTGTGCAATTACCATTAACTCAGTCTAATGTTGTTACTACTTATGGTAAAAATTTGGGTTATAAGGGTTCATATGTGAATTTTTATATTGCAAATAATGTAGTCTTGGTTCCTAATTATGATGATTTAAATGATGTTGTTGCAAATGCAATAATACAATCGCAGTTTCCGAATAGAACAGTAATCGGTATTGATGTTAGAAATTTATATGAATATGGTGGAATGGTACACTGTGTTACTCAGCAGCAACCAGCTGATTAAAATTCAAAAGATAGTTGTTAGAAAAGCTTTTTCTGTTCTATGTCAGAACTTTAACAAAATGTCTACTTTTAGTGTAAAATTTATTTAACATTTCTTTTTACTTTTATGGAGCACCCATTTAAAAAATTTAGCCATGAGTTTACAGTTAATAGATAATAAACTAGTAGTAAAAGGAAAGAAACGTCTTATTGTTGAATATGATGAAATTGATTCTGTTGTCTTAAAAACAAAAAAAAATAGTTTCATAAAATATATTCTGCTATTGTATTTGTTTGCATTTCTAATTGTTTTTTCGCCAGTTTATATATCAGGTTACATAATGATTGCCTATGTAGTAGGATTATGCTATTTATTGTTCTACAAAATGAAAATAAAGAAAATGCATGCTGTGTTGTGCTGTAAAGAAGAACGAATAAAAATTGCACTACATAAAGGTGATTTAGATACTGTATTTCAGTTAATAGATTTAGTGAGGTTAAATAAGTTTAAAAAGTATACTACTTCCTAAAACCAAACCTTCCAATTGTCCCAAGTAATTGCTAGAAAAAGGCCTAAGTAAATAATTGAAATAAGAAATTTCATAAATGTTCCTGCAAGAAAACCAAGAAAAGACCCAGTAGCAGCTTTTAAAGCTCTGTTGTGGTCTTTTTTGTCGTAAATCATTTCCCCTATAAATGCACCTAGAAAAGGCCCTATTATAAAACCAAATGGTATTGGTGCAATGATTCCAATGATTAATCCAATATTTGTTCCCCAAATTCCATATTTGCTACCTCCAAACTTTTTAGTGCCCTTAGCAGGAATAATATAGTCTAATAGAGTAACAGTAATTGCAATTATTAATGTGATTCCTAAAATCCAATAGTTGTTTTCTATTTCAGGAATTAAATAAAGGAATAATAATCCAACCCAACTTATTGGTGGTCCTGGTAAGATAGGTAGGAAACTTCCAAAAACACCAACTAACATTAAGCAAAAACCTGAGATTAAAAGAAAATATTCCATAGTTATTTTATTAAGGATAAAGGTATAAAATAAAGTTTAAACTAAAAGATTAGTTGAAAAATGACAAAACAATTAACAAAAGCAGAAGAGGAGTTAATGCAAGTTTTATGGGAACTGAATGAAGGTAATGTGAAAGATATTATAAAACAACTTCCAGAACCAAAACCTGCATATAATACTGTATCAACTATAATAAGAATTTTAGAAACAAAAGAATTTGTTTCCCACAGACAAGAAGGTAAAGAGTATATTTATTTTCCTATAGTTAAGAAATCGGAATACTCTAATTCTTCATTAAATAAATTAATGGATGGTTATTTTCAAGGATCATTTAAGAATATGGTGTCGTTCTTTATGAAAAGGAATGATGTTGATATTAAAGATGTAGAGGCATTATTGAAAGAAATTAAAAGCGGAAAAGATGAGTGAGTTTATACAGTATAGTTTTTTAACGATCATTCTTCAAGTTGGTTTTTTAATAATTTATCAGCTAGTATTAAAGAATGAAACCTTTTTTAGATGGAATAGAATGTACTTGTTGTTCTGTCTGATAGTTTCTTTACTGTTGCCTTTATTGAAAGTTTCATTAGAAAATCCAGAACAACAATTAGTTGTTTTAAATGAAGTTGTAGTTAATTCAAATTTGAAAGTTGGTATGAAAGAAATTACAAATAAGTCTTTCTTTCAGGGTAATCTCATTGCAATTCTATATTTGATCGGTGTAATTGTTTTCTTTGTTTATTTCATTTTTAAATTAATGAAGATTGTGAAATTGCTTAAAACTTCAATGAAAGAAAATTTTAATGGATTAATCTTGTTTAGATTAAAAGATTCAAGTGATGCTTTTTCTTTTCTGAATTATATATTCATTGGTGATCAAATTAAAGATTTTGAGATTATTCTAAAACATGAATTAGTGCATAAAGAAAAGAAACATTCTGTCGATTTACTTCTGCTTGAAGTTATGAAAATTATTTTCTGGTTCAATCCGTTGCTCCACTTTTATCAAAAAAAAATAACCGAAGTGCATGATTCTGAAGCTGATGAAGTAACCGTAAGTCATAATAAAACAAAGCATTATCAAAGTATAATAAATCAAGTTTTTCAAATAGAGAATATCGCATTTACAAATAATTTTTTCAATCAATCATTAATCAAAAAACGAATCGTTATGTTACAAAAATCAAAAAAAATCAGAGTACTGAAGTATTCATTAGTTATGCTATTAATTGTAGTCTTTTTTATGCTCTTTTCAATAGAATTAGTTGCTCAAGAAAAAGAGAAAGAAGCAAAAGAGAATTTGCCTTTTGAAGCTGTTGATGAAATACCTTCATTTCTGACTTGTGAAAGTACACCAAAAAACGAGATAATGAGTTGCTTTAATGAGGAAATGCAGACTCATATTAAAAAGCATTTCAAGTATCCAAATGAAGCAGCAAATAAAAATATTCAAGGAACTATTTTTATACAGTTTTTAATAGACAAAAATGGTAATATTGCTAATTTAGAAACTAGATCTAAAGATGAAAATAACGATCCTAACGGTTTGTTAGCTGTAGAAGCAAAAAGGATAATGTCTTTGTTGCCTAAATTTAAACCAGCAGTGCATAACGGAAAAAATATAAACGTAAGGTATGGAATGCCTTTAACGTTTAAATTGCAAGCTGAAGCACATACTTCGAAAAATGACTTAGTACCGCCTCCACCTCCACCTGCACCTCCAAAACCAGTAAAAAAATAGAGAATTAGATATTCTAGAAAAAGACCCGTAAAGAAATTGAAACGGGTTTTTTTGCTTTATAAAGTTTTTATAAAATCATTTAAACAGTAAAGAAGCTTGGTAATGAAAAATTCTTGCTATTTTTACAGCAAATATCCAGTTTTGAAAAAAATTAGTCTTTTTATATTTCTTTTAAGTTTAAATTCTTGTCAGTTTTTTGATAAAAAAGCTCCAGACGAGCAAGAGTTGTTGGAACAAGAATTAAAAAAAATTAATTGGAAAGAAGTAGATGAGTTTCCTACTGCTTTTTCTTGTGATTCTATTCTTGATACAGAATTACAAAAACAATGCTTTTTTGATAATATCATTCAAAATATTCAGTCTAGAATAGGTGTTGATACTTTACAAATAATGTATCCAGAAATTGATACAATAAAAGTAAAAGTGACTATTCATCCAGATGCTAAAATTCAATTTGAAACACAAATACCTAAAGGTACAGTTTCCTACGATATAGCACTTATTGATAGTATTCTTCAACAAAAACTTTCTGATTTTCCTCGTATTGAGCCTGCAATTAAAAGAGGAATAAAAGTGAAATCACAATTTGTTTTGCCAGTTGTTATTAATGTAGCTGAATAAATTATTTTTTAAAACGTCTTCCTTTCCAATTATAACTTCCAAATAAGGAATATAAAGCAACACTTGTGCTAAAAAAAGGATAGAAAAGAGAGCCAAGTAAAATCCAATTTGTTTTACTTTGAAAATATTTAGAGGTTTGCATGATTAAAATCAAATCAATTAAAAATTTTATGCCTATAAATAGCATAAAAAAGTTTTGATTAAAACATTGTAATGACCATAATAAGAATATAATCACCCAAGATAGATTAGTAAAAAATACTAAAAGAGCAATTCCTTTTCCAAAAAGAGAAGAATAACCTGTGCTTTTTGCAGCCCAACGTACACGTTGCATGAATAATTCTTTCCAGCTATTTACACTTTGTGTAGCTACAATACTATCTCGATTGTATAGAAAACCAATAGACTTTGCATCATGTTGTATTCCTTTTTGTAATAAAAAGACATCATCACCACTTGCAATTGTAGCATTACCATCAAAGCCATGTAAATCGATAAAGAAATCTTTTCTATAGGCAAAGTTAGCTCCATTACACATAAAAGGTTTGTTAATGCCAAAACTCCCAATCGTAGCACCTTGTAAACTTAAGAAATCTAAAGTTTGAAAGTCGTGTAAAAACCCTTTTTTAGGTAAATAACAAACACCAGCAGCAATCATTTTAAGCTCTTTTTCTTGAATAAAATTATCAAATGAAGACAGCCAGTTTTTTTGAACTAAGCAATCAGCATCAGTTGTAATTATCCAATTATGTTTTGCTGTTTTAATTGCAGTTTCAATTGCATCTTTCTTTGGAGAGTTACTTTTTCTTTTATTCTTTACAATCTGAATTTCAAATTCATAATTCATAATCCGTAATTCTTCCTCCGAATCATCATCTACTAATATAACCTCAAAAAGTGTTTTTGGGTAATTTAATAGTGAAATGGAATTTAATAGTTTGGGTAAATTTTCAGCTTCATTTCTAAAAGGAACAACAATTGAGAAATTAGTTTTTGGACTAAAAACACTATGTTTTTGTTTTGTCATTTTATAAAAACCAAAAATAAATAAGCCAATAGCAAGCGTGTAAATGATTAATAAGATAAAAAGGAGTGTTATCATTCTTTTTGGGGTTTAAAACGTAAAACAAAATAAACACCTATTAATACTGGAATTACTAAATTAAAAATCCACATTAATGATGTTATAGTAATAACTTTTGTGTTTTCGATACCTATAAAACTAAATAGATAAAGAGCCACACTTCCTTTTATCGCAACATCAATAAATTGGATACTCGGAATTATGGAAGCTAATAAATACATGATAAAAATCGTTGCCAAGGCTGTTGAGTAATTAATGTCGCAATTAAAAGTAACTAATAAAAAGTAAAACTGATGCGAAAAAAGTAGATACCGCATTACAGCTAATTGGAAATTTGTTCTCCATAAGTACGACGGCACTTTTTTAATCTTTTTTATTAATTTTTGAAGTGAAAAACCATAGAGTTCAATTTTTCTGTACTTAATCATTAAAATAGAAAGTATAATTAATGCAATAAGAATAAAAAAATGGATTGTTTTTAATTTAAAGGAAAACCAAGAAGAAGCATTATTTGATTTAATTGTTAATGTTGAAATGACAAGACCAAAAATCCCAAAAAAACAAGTAACTAACATTTGCGAGCTATTGTTAATGAAATTTAGAAACAGCACTTTTTTTGCTTCATCTTTTGGAAAATAAAGCATTTTAGCGCCATATTCTCCAATTCTATTAGGTGTAAAAATGGAAGCAGTTAGCGAACCTAAACTTTGTTTGCTAGCTTCTAGGAACGATATTTTCTTAAATGAACGAACTAGGTTTTGCCATTTTAAAATTTCTAGCAACCAATTGAATGTAGAAAGAATGATTAATACTAAAGCTGTTTTCCAGCTAAAATAGTAACTAATAATAGGCCAATTCATTCTATTGTTTTCTTGAAAATGCCAATAAATATAATAAAAAGCCATACATACAATTAAAAGTTTAATTGATAATACTAGGAATTGCTTAGCTTTGTGAGGAATTGAAATCATTGCCGCAAAGTAACAAACTTTACGCTTTAAACTTTAAACTTTTAAACTAAAATATTGGCAAACGAACGTATCATATTAGGAATTGACCCTGGAACAACAATAATGGGATTCGGATTAATTAAAGTCGTGAATAAAAAAATGGAATTTCTTCAGTTAAACGAATTAGTTCTTAATAAATATGATGACCATTATAAGAAGTTGAAAGTTATTTTCGAACGAACTATTGAACTTATCGAAACCTATCATCCAGATGAAATTGCGATTGAAGCACCTTTCTTTGGGAAAAATGTACAATCGATGTTGAAGTTAGGAAGAGCGCAAGGTGTAGCTATGGCAGCAGGTTTGTCTAGAGATATTCCCATTACAGAATATGAACCTAAAAAAATAAAAATGGCAATTACAGGAAATGGTAATGCTAGTAAAGAACAAGTAGCTAAAATGTTACAACAACTTTTGGGTTTAAAAACATTACCAAAAAACCTCGATTCAACCGATGGTTTGGCTGCAGCAGTATGTCACTTTTTCAATTCTGGAAGAGTGGAAGTTGGAAAAAGTTATTCTGGTTGGGATGCTTTCGTGAAACAAAACGAGAATAGAGTTAAGAAATAGCATTCAGTTGATAAAACTGAATAATGAATACCGAAAACTGAATACTAAAAAAAATGAGCGGCATCTACATCCATATTCCTTTTTGCAAACAAGCATGTCATTACTGCGACTTTCATTTTTCTACAAGTTTAAAAAAGAAAGACGAAATGGTTTCGGCATTAGCCAAAGAAATCGCAATGCGTAAAGATGAGTTTAAAGATGAAACTGTTGCAACCATCTATTTTGGTGGTGGAACACCTAGTATTCTTGATGTTGATGATTTGAAAATGTTGATTGATGTGGTTTATCAAAATTATAAAGTTGATGATAACCCTGAAATAACAGTCGAAGCCAATCCAGATGATTTAACAGAAGACCGAATTATTCAACTTTCAAAAAATAATATAAATAGATTATCCATTGGAATTCAATCTTTCTTTGAAGATGATTTGAAGATGATGAATCGGGCGCATGATTCTCAAGAGGCACAGCGGTGTTTGGAGTTAGCAACTCAGTATTTCGATAATATTTCTTTAGATTTAATCTATGGTGTGCCAAATATGAGTAATGAAAAATGGAAGCAAAACATTGAAAAAGCATTGTCTTTTGGAATTCCACACATTTCGAGTTATGCATTAACAGTCGAGCCTAAGACTGCTTTAGATAAATTCATTAAAAAAGGAATTATTAAACAACCTGATGATGAAGTAGCACAAGAACATTTTTATATTTTAGTTGAAACATTAAAGGAAAACGGATTCATACATTATGAATTATCCAATTTCGGGAAACCAGATTATTTCTCTAAAAACAATTCAAGTTATTGGCTTGGAAAAAAATATATAGGAATTGGCCCATCTGCACATAGTTATGATGGAGTAAATAGAGGTTGGAATATTTCGAATAATGCACTATATATTAAAGTAATTGAAGAAAATAGGTTGCCTATTGAAACTGAAAAACTGACTTTAACAGATCGTTATAATGAATATATAATGACAGGTTTACGAACGATTTGGGGCGTTTCTTTAGATAGGATAAAAAATGAATTCGGATTGAAATATTTTGATTACCTAAACAAAGAGTCAAAACGTTTTTTGGAAGATGATTTGTTAGTTGTTGAAGATAACGTACTTCAAACCACAAAAAAAGGTAAGTTTTTATGTGACGGAATTGCATCGGATTTATTTTTGTTAAATTTGGAGTAAATAGAATGTAAATATATTGAGTCATGCAAGCTACAATAGACAATAAATACCAAATAGACTTATCAAAACCATTGGATATTTCGATACCTTTAACAAATAATGAGCAAAATCCAATTGCTTGGTATCAAGATGTTCCTGAAATTGAACCCGTAAAAATGGGCGATTGGATAGGGAAAGTTTCCCAAGGTAAGTCATCTACAAACTTCAATAATATTTTCTTTAACCCTCATGCACACGGAACGCATACAGAATGTTTAGGACATATTACGCATGATTTTTATAGTATTAATAAATGTTTGCAAAAATTCTTTTTTACGGCAGAAGTAATTTCTGTACAACCAGAATCAATAAATGAAGATTTGGTAATTACTAAATCACAAATTGAATCAGCTTTAAAAAATAAAGAAACTGAAGCCATAATAATTAGAACGCTTCCAAACTTTGAGAGTAAAAAAAGTAAAAAATATTCAAATACAAATCCTCCTTATTTAGAAGAATCGGCCGCAATTTATATTAGAGAATTAGGAATTCAACACTTATTAATTGATTTGCCAAGTGTCGACAAAGAACACGATGAAGGTAAATTATTAGCACATAAAGCTTTTTGGAATGTAAAAGATGTTGCAGTTTTAAAAGATGATGCTAGAATGAACTGTACCATTACAGAATTAATATATGTTTCGGATATAATTTTAGATGGAAGTTATATACTGAATTTACAAATTGCATCTTTCGAAAATGATGCTTCTCCTTCAAAACCAATATTATATAGAATAGAATAATTTTTTTCGAATGACTCAAACAGAAAAAATGATTGTCATTTTGATAATTTGAGATTGATTAATTATCAAATTAATTATTTAAAACCTTTTAATTTTCATAATCGGAATAATACATACATAATTTTATTTTTCGAATTGTTCATCATAAATTAGTAGAAATCATCTAATAATGAACACGTTAAATAATTTTATCTTATGCTAAAAAAACAAGGACTCTATTTGCCAGAATTTGAACATGATAATTGTGGTGCTGGATTTATTTGTAGTTTAAAAGGAAATAAATCCAATGAAATAATTCATAAAGCATTAGAAATTCTTGAAAAATTAGAGCATAGAGGTGCTGTTAGTGCAGATGGAAAGACAGGTGATGGTGCTGGAATTTTAATTGATATTCCCCATGATTTCTTTGTTAAAAATTGTGATTTTAGTTTGCCAAAAGAAGGAGAATATGCAGTTAGTAATGTCTTTCTTCCAAAAAGGGAAAATCAACGGAATTATTGCATTGAAAAATTAGAACATTATATAAAATTACAAAAAATGGTGGTTTTAGGTTGGAGAGAAGTCCCTGTAGATGCTTCTGTCATTGGTAGAATAGCTTCTGAGACAGAACCTTTCATCAAACAAATTTTTGTAGGCAAACAAAATAATAATCAAGATGATTTTGACTTTAACTTGAAGCTATTTACAGCGCGAAAACAAACAGAGCATCATATCCATGATTCTAAACTTTCTGAAAGTACTCGTTTTTATTTGCCAAGTCTTTCAACTAAAATAATTATTTTTAAAGGTTTATTGATTCCCGAAGATATAAAATTATATTATAAAGATTTACAAGATCCTTCTTTAGTTACACGATTAGCACTTGTTCATCAACGTTTTTCAACCAATACTTTTCCTACTTGGGATTTAGCACAACCATTTCGATATATGTGTCATAATGGTGAAATTAATACACTTAGAGGAAACGTCTCTAGATTGTTATCTCGTCAAGAATTAATGGAAAGTGATTGGTTTGGAGAAGATATTAAAAGTTTGTTTCCAATAATATTGCCTGGAAAATCAGATTCTGCTCAAATGGATATGGTAGTTGAATTGTTACTAATGACGGGTCGTTCTTTACCTGAAGTAATGATGATGTTAGTGCCGGAAGCTTGGGAGAAAAATCCACATATGTCTGAAGCTAAAAAAGCATTTTACGAATATAATTCTTGTATTATGGAGCCTTGGGATGGTCCTGCATCTATTCCTTTTACAGATGGTAATTATATCGGTGCGGTTTTAGATAGAAATGGTTTGCGTCCTTCTCGATATACAGTTACTAAAGATGGTTTTGTTATTATGTCTTCCGAAACAGGAGTAATTGAAATTGATCCAAAGAATATTGAATATCATGGAAGATTAGAGCCTGGTAAAATGTTCTTAGTAAACATGAATCAGGGGCGAATTATTAATGATGAAGAAATTAAAGAAGATATCGTTTCTAAACATCCATATAGAAAATGGTTAGATAAAAACTTAGTACATCTAAAAGATATTCCTGCCAAGGAAGGAGAAATAAAGCATACAGAAGATCTTCTGGAAAAACGTCAGGTGCTTTTTGGTTACACTGAAGAAGATTTAAAAACGATTATTCTTCCTATGGCTCAAACAGGTAAGGAACCAATTGGTTCAATGGGAAATGATACTCCAATCGCTATATTGTCTGAAAAGCCTCAGTTGATATACAATTATTTCAAACAGTTATTTGCTCAAGTTACAAATCCACCATTGGATGGTATTCGCGAAAAATTAATTACAGATATAAGCTTAACATTAGGTAAAGACATAAACATCTTTAATATCAATGAAGACCAATGTCGAAAACTAAAAATTCAAAATCCAGTTATTTCAAAACACGATTTAGATAAGATTAAAAATTACACTAATAATCCTGATTTTGTGATAACTAATATCTCAATACTTTACGAAGTAAATAAAGGTTTAAACGAATTGGAACATTCGCTTACTAATTTGGTGAAACAAGCTTCAAAAGCAATTGATGATGGAAGTAACATTATTATACTATCTGACAGAGGAGTTAATAGTAAAATGGCTCCAATTCCTGCTTTATTGGCTTGTTCTTATGTTAATCACGAACTATATAAAATAGGTAAACGTGCAAAAGTAAGTATTATCATAGAATCGGCTGAACCTAGAGAAGTGCATCATTTTGCGTTGTTGTTTGGTTATGGTGCTAGTGCAATTAATCCTTATATCGTTAATGAAATTGTTTTTAAACAAGTCCAAGATAAAGAAATTGAAAATGTAGATTATATAGATGCTATTGTAAATTATAATAAAGCTGTAGGAATGGGAATTCTTAAAGTGATGAATAAAATAGGAATCTCTACATTAAATTCTTATCGTGGTGCGCAATTGTTTGAATGTGTTGGCTTAAATACTAAAGTAGTTGAAGCATATTTCCCAAACACTATTACTCGTATTCAAGGCATTGGATTAAGAGAAATTGAAAAAGAGATTTTTAATCGACATAAAAAGGCTTACGGGAAAGAAATAATAGAAGCTGATTTAGGATTGGATTTTGGAGGACAATATAAATGGAGAAGAAGTGGAGAAAAGCATGCTTTTAATCCATTAACCGTAGCTAAATTACAAGAATCCGTTAGAACTAATAAACACAGTACGTTTAAAGAGTATTCAACTTTGATAAATGAACAAGCTCAACATTTAATGACAATTAGAGGTTTGTTTGAGTTTACCAATTATGATCCCATTCCATTAGAAGAAGTAGAGCCATGGACAAATATTGTGAAGCGTTTTAAAACTGGGGCTATGTCTTATGGTTCTATTAGCAAAGAAGCACATGAGAATTTAGCGGTTGCTATGAATAGAATTGGCGGAAAAAGTAATTCTGGTGAAGGAGGAGAAGATGAAGAACGTTTTTACAAAGATTCAAATGGAGATTGGAAAAATTCAGCCATTAAACAAGTAGCTTCGGGTCGATTTGGAGTAACTTCGAATTATCTTACAAATGCTTCCGAAATCCAAATTAAAATGGCTCAAGGGGCGAAACCTGGTGAAGGAGGGCAATTGCCTGGACCAAAAGTAAATCCAGATATTGCTAAAACTAGAAACTCTACACCTTATGTAGGTTTAATTTCTCCGCCACCACATCACGATATTTATTCAATTGAAGATTTATCGCAATTAATCTACGATTTAAAATCAGCTAATAGAGAAGCAAGAATCAATGTTAAATTGGTTTCGGAAGTGGGAATTGGTACCGTCGCAGCTGGAGTAGCAAAGGCAAAAGGAGATGTGATTTTAATATCAGGTCACGATGGTGGGACGGGAGCAACACCTTTAACATCTCTAAAACATGCTGGATTACCATGGGAATTAGGTTTGGCTGAAGCCCAACAAACATTAGTAATGAACAACCTAAGAAATCGAGTAGTTCTAGAATGTGATGGCCAGTTAAAAACCGGCCGTGATGTAGCTATTGCTTGCTTACTTGGTGCTGAAGAATTTGGTTTTGCAACAGCTCCATTAGTAGCTTCGGGTTGTATTATGATGCGTGTTTGTCATTTGAATACTTGTCCAGTAGGAATAGCTACTCAAAATCCAGAATTGCGTAAGAAATTTGAAGGAAAACCAGAACACGTTGTGAATTTTATGTATTTCGTAGCGCAAGAGTTAAGAGAAATTATGGCACAATTAGGATTTAGAACGGTTAATGAAATGGTAGGTCAAGTTCAAAAATTGAACAGAAACAAAACGATAAAACATTATAAAGCGTTAGGTTTAGATTTATCGCCAATTTTACACCAAGTAAAAGTACCACAAGACACTAAATTATATAATACTGAATCGCAAGATCATCATTTAGAAAAATCATTAGATTTTAAAATCATTCGTCAAGCACATCCTGCTTTGTTTAGAAAAGAAAAAATAGTTTTGGAATCTAAGATTACCAATATGGATAGAGCTTTTGGCGCTATTTTAAGTAACGAAATTTCAAAAATATACGGTTCTCAAGGATTGCCTGAAAACACTTTGAAAATTAATTTTACAGGTTCAGCAGGGCAAAGTTTTGGAGCTTTCGCAACAAAAGGATTGACATTAGTAATTAATGGAAATTCAAATGATTATTTAGGAAAAGGATTGTCAGGTGCAAAATTAATTGTGAAAGTTCCTGAGGAAGCTACTATTGTTCCTGAAGAAAATGTAATTATTGGAAATGTTGCTTTATATGGAGCAACTTCTGGTGAAGTTTATATTAATGGTAAAGCTGGAGAACGTTTTTGTGTAAGAAATTCAGGAGCAACAGCAGTTGTTGAAGGAATTGGAGATCATGGTTGTGAGTATATGACAGGTGGAGTGGCAGTTGTTTTAGGAGAAGTAGGTCGTAATTTTGGAGCAGGAATGAGCGGTGGAATTGCTTACATATATGATGTTAATGGTACTTTTGATAAGCAATGTAATAAGGAAGGTTTGAATTTAGATTCTGTTGTTTTAGAAGAAGATGTTCAAGAATTAAAACAGTTAATTGAAAATCATTATAATGCAACAATGAGTCCTTTAGCCCAACGCATTTTAGAAAATTGGGAAAACCAATTATCAAAATTTATAAAAGTACTACCAGAAGAATACAAACAAGCCTTAATACGACTAGAACAAGAAAACCTTGTAAAGCAATAAGAATATGGGAAAGCCAACAGGATTTTTAGAATACGAAAGAATAGACGAGGACTATATTAAAGTTGAAGAACGTCTTCAAAATTATAATGAATTTACCATTCCACTTGAGGAAACCAAATTAAAATCACAAGGTGCAAGATGTATGGATTGTGGGATACCATTTTGCCATAGCGGTTGTCCATTAGGAAACTTAATTCCCGATTTTAATGATAAAGTTTATAAAGGAAGATGGAAAGAAGCCGCTGCAATTTTGCATTCCACAAATAATTTCCCGGAATTTACAGGAAGATTGTGTCCAGCACCATGCGAAGAAGCTTGTGTACTTGGAATCAATGAAGATCCAGTAAGTATTGAAAATATTGAGAAGAATATAGTGGAAACGGCTTTTAAAGAAGGTTGGATAGTAGCACATCCTCCAAAAGTAAGAACCGATAAAAGAGTAGCAGTAATAGGATCTGGACCTTCTGGTTTGGCAGCAGCCCAACAATTAAATAGAGCAGGACATACTGTTACTGTTTTTGAGCGTGATGCAAAAGTAGGTGGTTTATTGCGTTATGGAATTCCCGATTTTAAATTGGAAAAACAAATTATCGACAGAAGAATTGAAGTTTTAAAAGAAGAAGGCATTATTTTTAAAACGAATGCCTACGTAGGTAATAACATAAGCGTAGAAACAATAAAGGCCGATTATGATGCGGTTTTAATGTGTGGAGGTGCAACCGAAAGAAGAGGGATTCCTATTAAAGGAAATCATTTGAAAGGAGTGCATCAAGCTATGGAATTTTTAAAATTAAACAATCAATATGTTGATGGTTTAATACAATTTGATAAGGTTTTATCGGCTAAAGATAAAAAAGTAATTGTTATTGGTGGTGGAGATACTGGTTCCGATTGTATTGGAACAAGTAATCGTCATGGAGCTGTTTCTGTAACAAATTTTGAAATATTAACAAAACCAACTGTTGGTCGACCTGCCAATCAACCGTGGCCTTATTGGCCAATGAAATTGAAAACGACTTCTTCTCATAAAGAAGGTGTGGAACGATTTTTTAGTATTTCTACTAAAGAATTTTTGGGTGATAAAAAAGGAAATTTAGTAGGCTTAAAAACCGTTGAGGTAGAGTGGATTTTTAAAGAAGGAGAACGTCCTCAATTAATTGAAGTGCCAAATACTGAAAAAGATTGGGATTGTGATATGGTTTTGTTAGCGCTTGGTTTTACAGGAGCTGAAAAAACGTTAGCAGAACAACTAGGAGTTGAAATGGATTTCAGAACTAATATTAAAGCAACTGAAAAAGACTATGCTACAAACGTAAAAGGTATTTTTGCGGCAGGAGATATGCGTCGTGGACAATCATTAATTGTTTGGGCAATATCTGAAGGTAGACAAGTAGCCTATTATATTGATGAGTATTTGATGGGTAAATCTAATTTGCCGTTAAAAGAAGGTTTTGATTTGCCTAGAATTTAAAATTCATAAATTTTAAGTATCTTAGTTTTTTAAAATTAGTTATGAATATTCAACAATTATATGAGTTTTGCCTATCTAAAAATGGCGTAACTGAGCATTTTCCATTTGATGAAGATACATTAGTATTTAAAGTAGGTGGGAAAATGTTTTGTCTAACTTCATTGAAAAACTGGGAAAAAGGAACTCCTTCACTTAATTTAAAATGCAACCCAGAAAGAGCTTTGGAACTTAGGGCAAATTATGAAGCTGTGAAGCCAGGTTATCATATGAGTAAGGTACATTGGAATACTGTTACTTTTAATTCAGATGTGCCTAATAATTTGATGATAGAATTAATTAATCATTCTTATGAATTAGTTTATGGAAGTTTAACTAAAAAAACAAGAATGGAAATGGAAAAATCGTAAAAACCATTCGTCTATACTTTTTGTTCATTTGTCTATAGAAAAAGTGCTTCAGGCTTATATGTGTAAGCGTTCTGTTAAATTAATATTACTTTTGATATTGAAAAACTATACATATTAGCCATATGACGAAATCACTAAATATTCTTTTAATTGAAGATGACGCAATCGAAGTAATGAAATTCAATAGAGTTTTAAAAACTTTAGGTGCAAATCATAAGATTATAGAAGCAAACAATGGAGAGGATGCTCTTGCAGTTCTTAAAGAGAAAGAAATAATACCAGATATTATTTTTTTAGACCTAAATATGCCTAAAATTAGTGGTATAGAATTTCTTGAAATATTAAAAAACGATGAACAACTAAGGTATATTCCGTCTATTATATTATCTACATCAAGTAATCATAAAGATATTTTAGAATGTTATAAAATTGGTATAGCAGGATATGTTATAAAACCATTAAAATATGATGATTATTTAGAGCGAATCAAACGAATGTTGGATTATTGGAGCATAAACGAGCTCATTTCTCAATAATGTATGGGATTGTGAACAGAGCAATCCAGGAATTAGTTGTTGAAAATCATGGGGAAGATACATGGGACATCATTTTAAGAAAAAGTAGCGTAAATGTAGATTATTTTATAAGTGCAGAACCTTATGAAGATGCTATTACATTTAAATTAGCAAAAGCGACTTCTGAAGAAATAGGAGTTTCTTTAGAACAAACGTTAGTTGCACTTGGTGAATGGTGGGTCATTAAAACTACTTCAAAAAATTATCCTGGATTAATGAGCTCGGGAGGAGAAAACTTAAAAGATTTTTTATTAAATTTACCTAACTTCCATAATAGGATCATGTTAATGTATCCTAAATTGACACCTCCTGAATTTAAAATAAGTAATATTACCTCCAATAGTATTCACTTACATTATTTTTCAAAAAGAGAGGGGCTTCAAGAATTTGTTAGGGGTTTACTTCTTGGAATAGGTAAATTATATAATTCACCTATAGACGTAGATTTACTGCAAACCAGATTGGATGGGAGTTCACATGAAATCTTTAAAGTAAGTTGGTAAGTTATGGGAAAATTAGAATTTAAATTTGACGAAAATAGTTTCAATAAATTATATCCTTTTTATATTCTAATTAGTAAAGACTTGAAGATTATAGGACTCGGTAAGAGTATGAAGAAGGTTTGTAAAGATTTAAAACTTAATTCAAATTTTAATGATAACTTTTCCATAAGAAGACCACATTTAGATGCATTTAATTTTGAAAGTGTTAACGAATTAATAGACCAACTATCGGTTGTAGATTATACTAAAGATAGGTTGGTTTTAAGAGGACAATTTCAATTTCTTCAAGACGCAATTCTATTTGTAGGATCACCTTGGTTTGTTTCAATGGACCAAATTAGAAGTAAAAATCTAGTTTTTAATGATTTTTCAATAAGTGATCCATTGCTAGATTTGTTGCACATACTAAACAATCAAGAGCTTACAACAAAAGAACTAAATGAGTCATTGGTTACAATTAGTAAGCAGAAAAATAAAATAAAAGAAAGACAAGAAGAGCTAAATAGACTTTCCTTAGTAGCAAGTACCAATCAGAGTGGTGTTGTTTTTACAAAACCAGACGGAAAGATTTTTTGGTGTAACGATGCCTATCTTAAGCATACAGGTTATTCTATTGATGAAATAATAGGAAAAACACCAATAGAATTAGGTAGATGTGAAGCTACAGACAATGCACAACTTCACAAAATGATTCAACCTTTTTTTAAAGGAGAACCTTTTAGTTTGCAATTAGTTCACGGCCGAAAAGATGGCTCTTATTTTTGGACAAGAACAAGAGGACAGGCCATAAAAGATGAAAACGGAAAGTTTATAGAATATTTCGCAATTGTCGATGATATTTCAACCGAGGTAGAAGCAAGAACAAAAATTGTAGAATCAGAAAACAGATTGTCTACTTTAATCAAAAACTTAGAAACAGGAATATTATTAGAAGATCAGAATCGTAAAATTCTTCTTTCTAATAAAAAATTCTGCTCATTATTTTCAATAGATGCAAACCCAGATCAGCTAGTAGGACAAGATTGTAGTAAATCAGCCGAAGAGTCTAAATTTTTTTTTAATGAACCAGATAATTTTGTAAAAAGAATTGCTAAAATTCTAGCCGAAAAGAAAATAGTTCAAAACGAAATACTCTCATTGGTTGATGGAAGATATTTCGAGAGAAGTTATATTCCTATTTATGAAGAAGGAGTTTACAAAGGTCATTTGTGGACGTATACAGATGTTACTTTAAAAGTTAGGTATAATGAAAGTCTCGAAAAGGAAAAACAAAAGTACAGCAGTATAATTGCAAATATGAATTTGGGGCTATTAGAAGTAAATTTAGATGATGAAGTTACTTTTGCAAACCAAGCTTTTTGCGATATTAGTGGTTTTGCCTTAGAAGATTTATTAGGAAACAAAGCTTCTGGGAAATTTTTAGATGAAGAAAGTAGAGCGCTTTTAGAAGATAAAAATAAATTAAGAGAAGATGGTGTTTCAGATTCTTATGAAGTTAAGGTAACAACAAAACAAGGAAAAAAGAAAACGTGGTTAATTAGTGGTGCTCCAAATTACGATTTAAAAGGAGAACCTATTGGTTCTATTGGGATACATTTAGATATTACCGAACAAAAAGAGCAAGAAGAAGAACTTTTTTTACTTTCTTTAATTGCAGAAAAAAATATTAATGCAGTAATAATATGTAATAGAAACGGAGAGATTGAATGGGTAAATAAAAGTTTTATCACTATGTCTGGTTACACTAAAGAAGAATTGATAGGTAAAAAACCAGGATGTCTTCTACAAGGAAAAAACACATCCCTGGAAACTATAAACTATCTTAAAGAACAAATTAGAAAAGGACTTCCATTTAATTGTGAAGTTTTAAACTATTCGAAAAACGGAGGAGAATATTGGGTTAGTGTTCAAGGTCAAGCACTGTACAACAAGAAAGGTGAAATTCTTAAATATTTTGCTATAGAAGAGAATATTACACAACGAAAACTTCTTGAAATTCAACGTGAAGAATTGGTAACTAGTTTAGCAAGAATTAATCAAGAATTAGAAGATTATGCACAGATAGTTTCCCACGATTTAAAATCACCCTTAAGGAGTATTCATTCTTTAATTTCTTGGATAAAGGAAGATAATGATAAAGAGTTTAGCGAACAAACATTGCAATATTTATCAATGATTGAAAGTAAAGTTGAAAAAATGGATCATTTAATTCATGGGATATTAACTTATGCTAAAATTGATAAAGTAGATGAGGTGATAGAAGCTATTAGTATTAATGATATTGTGAAAAATATTATTGAAATGATAGATATACCTGAAAACATTCAAGTCATTATTAAAAATGAACTACCAACTATAGAAGCGGATAAGTTTCGAATGCAACAACTTTTTCAAAATATAATAAGCAATGCAGTAAATTATATTGATAAAGAAGAAGGTTTGGTCGAAGTTGATTTTTTTGAAAAAGAACATAGTTATGTTTTTTCAATTAAAGATAACGGACCAGGAATTGCTTTAGAAAATCAAGAAAAAATGTTCAATACTTTTCAATCTTTTACCAATAGTGAAAAATCTACAGGTTTAGGATTGTCTATCGTTAAAAAAGTAATTGAAACGTATAAAGGAAAAATTTGGTTAGAAAGTGAATTAAAGGTAGGAACTACATTCTTTATTAAACTAAAAAAACAACAACAATGAAAATTATTCAAGCGTCAAAATTAGAAGGCGAAAATTGGGAATATATTCAAGAAAAAATGGTTTTAAAAAAACCATTAGTCTTAGTTTTTGCAAATAGATATTTATTAGAAGATGAAAAAGTAATTGAAGATATTCGTAAGGAGTTTCCTTATGAAGACATAGTTTTTGGTTCAACTTCTGGAGAAATTTGTTGTTGTAGTGTTAATGATAATTCTATATCAGTTACTGCAATCGAGTTTGAAAAGAGTTCTTTTGTAGTTGAAAGACAAAATATCTTAGATTTTGATAAAAAAGCAGATAAATTAGGAGAAGAGTTATTTAAAAAAATACCAAAAAAAGGATTAAAACACTTGTTCGTATTGTCAGAAGGTAGCTTTGTAAATGGAAGTTCATTAATTCTAGGACTTGAGAAAAATATAGATGATATAGTTTCTATTACTGGTGGCATGTGTGGAGATGATGCTCGATTCGAAAAAACATTGGCTTCCTATAAAGAAAATCCGAAAGTTGGAGAAGTAGTTTTGATTGGTTTCTACGGAGAATCATTAGAGATTTCATTTGCTAGTCATGGTGGTTGGACTTCATTTGGCCCAGAAAGAAAAATAACCAAATCCAATGGAAATATTCTTTATGAATTAGATGGGCAGCCTGCTTTAGATTTATATAAAAAATATTTAGGAGAAAAAGCATCTCAGTTGCCACAAGCATCATTGTTATATCCTTTAAATGTAACACCAGAAGGGAAAGATAAACCTGTGGTTAGAACGATTTTAAGTATTAATGATACAGACAACTCTATGGTGTTGGCAGGAGACGTTCCTGTAAATTCTAGAGTGCAATTAATGATGGCTTCTGTCGATGCAATTGCAAGTGGAGCAGAAACAGCAGCAGAATTAGCAATGAAAGACAGGGTAAATAGACCAGAAATTGCTATATTAGTTAGTTGTGTTGGTAGACGGCTAGTAATGGACCAACGCGTAGAGGAAGAAGTAGAACAAGTAAGAGAGAGAATAGGAGATAAAGTTGCTATTACAGGGTTTTATTCTTACGGAGAAATGGCTCCATTTCATGGGAATAAATTTTGTGATTTACATAATCAAACAATGACATTAACACTTATAAGCGAATAATGAATTCATTATTAAAGAGACAAATTGAAAAGCATTTAAAAAACGGACTCAACGATATTGATCAGTTCTTCACAGCGGTAGATAATTCGTATGCTAATTTTGAAGAACAAATTGCAATGCTTCAACGCGCAATGAAAATTAGTTCAGACGAACTATACGAAGCTAATCAAAAATTGAGAGAAGAAGCAGATAGTTTAAAAGAAATAAATAGTAATTTAGAATTTGTCTTAGAATCAATGAGTTTAGATACTCAAACAACGGGTAAGTTAGAAGAATTCAGTAGTGCAAACTATATAAAGCAGCAAACACAAGAGATCGTAAAAATTAACAAGCAAAGAGAAGAATTGGTTATAAACCTTGAAAAGCAAAACAAAGAACTTAGTCAATATGCTCACATGGTTTCTCATGATTTAAAAGCCCCTCTAAGGAGTATTGATGCTTTAATTAATTGGTTTATTGAGGATAATCCTGAGTTTATAAATGAAAAAAATAAAGAATCGTTAGATTTAATCCTGTTTAATGTTGAAAAAATGGATTTGTTGATTGGAGGAATCTTAGATTATTCTTCTGTAGATACAAAGAAAACGGACGACAGACTTATAGATATTAATGCTTTAGTTCAAGAATTGGTGCAGACATTAGATGTGCCTAAGAATATTACCATAAAAATTGATAATGTACTACCTAAAATTTTCGGTAATGATTTTAGATTCAATCAATTATTTCAAAATTTAATTCAAAATGCAATTAAATACAATCGAAAAGAAGTTGGTTTAATAGAAATAGGATGTAAAGAAGATGAGAATGTGATAGAATTCTATATTAAAGACAACGGAATGGGAATTCCTGAACCGTATCATAATAAAATTTTTGAAATTTTCTCTAAATTAGAGAGTAACAATCAATCTTCTGGAATTGGACTTTCAATTGTGAAAAAAATTATAGAAATTTATAATGGTCAAATTTGGTTGGAAAGCCAAGAAGATATAGGAACAACCTTTTATTTCACTTTACCTAAAAACAATGGAAAAGCCTAATTTAAATTACATAAACGATCTGTCTGGAAATGATGAAGAATTTAAAGCAACCATGATTGGTGTTTTAAAGAAAGAATTGCCAGAAGAAATTAAAGATTATGATGAATATATAAAAAAGAACGATTTTTTTCAAGCTTCGCAATCCGTTCATAAGTTAAAGCATAAAATTTCTATTCTCGGTCTAGAAAAAAGTTATTATATTGCTGAAGAATTTGAAAACAATTTAAAAAGTAATTCTACTGCACTTCAAGAAGAATTTGAAAATTTTTTAAGGTTGATGATGAATTTCGTAAATGATTTATAAATAACTTAGAAACAATATAGATGAATTGCATTATTTTAGATGACGAAGAAATGGCAAGAGTAATACTTGAGCAAATGATTTCAAATCATCTCAATTTAAAACTTGTTGGTAGTTTTAGTAATGCAATGCAAGCAATTAAGTTCTTAAATCAAAATCAAGTAGATTTAATTTTTTTAGATATTCACATGCCCGATTTTACTGGTTTTGATTTTATACAGACCATTAAAAATCCACCAAATGTAATTCTTGTAACTTCCGATAAAAACTTTGCAATTGAAGCTTTTGAATATAAGTGTATTGTTGATTATTTAGTTAAGCCGATTGATGTGCCACGTTTTGATAAGGCAATTGTTAAAGCCGAATTAGCTCCTAAAAAGGATGGCTCTTCAAATGAAAATAAAGAAAAAGAAGACACAGTAAATGAATTCTATGTTAATATAGATAGAAGGTTAATTAAAATAGAAATAGCTTCTGTTTCAATAGTTGAAGCGAAAGGAGATTATATCTTAATAAAGACAGATGCTAAAAACTATACAGTACATTCTACATTAAAAAAAATAGAAGAAAAACTACCTAAAGATCAATTTTTAAAAGTGCATAGGTCTTATATTATCAATACAAGAAAAATTATTGATATAGAAGATAATAGTGTTTTAATTGGAAAAGAGGTAATACCCGTTAGTCGTTCCAATCGTCAAGAATTAATCAAAAGATTAAACCTGCTTTAAAAATTGTTTGTCTATACTTTAATGCAATTCATCTACACAAAGCATTGAATAGTCTAAAAATAAATAAATAACCTACAATACAGACTTATATTTGTAGTGTAATAATTGAAGAAAGAGAAAGTTTATTAGTAAACTTAATTTTATAGTAAATATGTTGAGTTGATAAAATTGATTTAAAGAAATAAAAATATACCTAGAGTTGAATTAGATTTACAATTATTAACTACATTGACAATCTTGTTTATTAATGCTATAATTAACAAGGAACAACAAAAAACCTCGCAAATCTGTGAGGTTTTTTGTTGTCTATTTACTACAGAAGACAGCTCCATTTAATAGTTTTAATTTTGGAATTCCTTAGGTCTAATTCATCTTGTTGTATTAAATAATTTGATTTAAAGCGATACCTTTAAATTTATTTCGAAGTCGATTTCAAGTCTTAATTTCTAAATATATTGTTTTGCTTTTTTTTACTTTATAGATAAAAGACTATGTTTATAAATTCTGTGATTATTTTTATTAGAATTATTTTTTTATCACACTTTTGTGATTGTTTTTTTGGATCAAAATAAAGTATCACGTTTTTGTGATAAACATTTTTTAATTTAAAAAATTATCACAGTTATTACTTATACATAAGAATTGTGAGGACACAATAGTAATGAAATTATTGAAGTTTATACACATGTAATATCAAGGGTTCTCAACAAAAGTAAAGTCCATTTGATGATTTGTAATTATTTATTATTTTTGAATAAATTAAAAAGTATAACGTTAAGATTTATTCGTCTGATATTATTGAGATTACACCTAAGTTGTTGGTGGTTTTATTGCACCGAGTTCTAAAAAAAAACAGATTTTATTCATGAAAAAATATTTGCTCTTATTACTTCTTAACGCTGTTAATTTAATTTCTGGACAGGATATTACCTTGCAAAAAGCTTTGTTAGAATTTAATAAAGATAAGCTCAATTTAGAGAAAATAATAAAAATTGAAAATGCGCTTTCGAAATCACCAAATGACACATTAAAAGTAGAAGCATTGTATACTCTTGGAAAAGCTTTTTCTAGAATTGAAAGATATGACAAATCTTTTGATTCCTATGCAAAAGCTTTAGTTATAGCCAACCAAATAAAATCGGATGAACAAATTGGACTAGTAAACCAATTATTAGGTAATCTTCAGTTTAAATTAGGCAATTTTGATAAAAGTGAAGCTTTGTATAAAACATCTTTGCTAAATTTTACTAAAGTGAATAACGTTAATAGAATTGCAAAAGTAAAAGTAAACTTAGCTTTAATAGATATTAAAAAAGGAAATATAGAGAAAGCATTACATTCATTAATTGAGTTAAGCAAAGTTGAAAATTTTAGTCAAAATGCAAAATCAATTATTTTAATGTCAATTGGAAATATCTATTTAGAAAAATATTTAGACCCAAAACAGGCAATAGAATATTATCAAAAGAGTATTGCTTTACTAAATAGCACACAAAACATAAATTTAATTTGTAGTATAAATCAAAATATAGCAGAAAGTTATATCGATTTAAAACAATATAAAGAAGCTTTGTTATACAATAAAAAGAGCGAAACGTTTTTAAAAATTGAAAGCAACAATGAACTATGGGCTACACTTTATTTGTTTTATTCTGAAATTTTTGAAGGTCAAGGAAATTCTGAGTTAGCATTAAAAAATTATAAGCTGTATCAAGAATATCAAAAAAAAGTTGATGAATCTAAAAATTCATTGCTTATCGAAAATCTAGAAGTTCTCAATCAGCTTAAAAATAGTGAAATTCAAAATAGAGTTAAAGAACAAAAAATTCAAATCTTAAAAATTGAAAAATCTTTAGCCACAACTAAAATTTATGTATTACTTCTTTTAATTTTAATAACATGCTTTTTGATTTATTCAATAATAAAAAAGCAAAAAATTAAAATAATCAAATTATATAATAGAGCAATTCAATTTCAAAATAAACTTAAATATACAGAAAACAAAACAGAAAAAATAATTTTAAATGTACATCATAACAACGATTTTATAAAGCATTTTACATGTAGATTAAAAGAAGTTTCACATGATATTAATGATGAAAAAGTTAAAAAAAATCTTAATTCATTAATTTTTGATTTACAGAATAGTAAATTATCGAATGAAAAAAATGAAGAGTTATATAAAGATATTTCTTCTACATTTTTATATAGGTTAGAAAAAACATATCCAACACTAATAGAAGAAGAGCGGAAAATATGTGCTTTAATTTTTCTTAATTATAAAAATAAGGAAATTGCGACTTCATTAAACTTGTCATTACGCAGTGTTGAAAATCATAGATACAGGATAAGAAAAAAAATGAATATAGAAACAAATGTTAGTTTATATAGCTGTTTTCAGGAACTTAGCTAATGTTTTTACTGATTTGAGTAGTTTTTGAGTAGTCTTTTTTTTTGAAATAATTAACGGCTAAATACATTTGCGCTTTAATTTTAAAACTTAAATCATGAAAAAAATTATTTTATTCTTAAGCCTTATTAGTTTCTCTTTAGCTCAGGCAACAATCATTGTAAAAGACATTCCAGACTTTACGTTTTCACCAACAAACACTTTATTCAATTTTGACTTTAATTCTGATGGAACAATTGAATTTTCTTTTGAGGATTTGAATGGAGTTAGTACATTCTTTAATGCCAACGATGTAAATTTTGTTAGTTCGGGTTCTATTGATAGTGGTTATGGTTGGGACGTGATGAAGTTTTTAAGTGAAGGCAGCACTATAAGTAATTTAAGTTTGTTTGATGCTCAAGGGGATGCTTACATCAACCCAATGTGGGCAAATGCAAATGATATTTTTCCAGCTGGAGACTCTTATATTGGAACTAAATTCAAGATTGGGACTACTACTCATTATGGATGGATTCTAATTAGCTCTACAGGAGGAGCTACAGGAACCATAACTATAAAAAGTTATGCTTATAACAACGTGCCTGACGCTAGTATTACTGCTGGGCAAACAACATTAGGACTTAATGATTTTAATGCTGATTTTGAGGTAAAAATATATCCTAATCCAACAACAGATTTTGTATTTATTAAAACTGAAAAAGATCTAAACTCAATTTCTGTGTATAATGCAAAAGGAGAAATGATAATAGCAAATGTTAAAAACAATAGAATAGATTTCTCTCTATTATCTTCGGGTATCTATTTTTTGAATTTTGTTTCAGATGATAATAAACGTTCAAGTATTAAACTGATAAAGGAATAATTTAGAAAAAAGTCAACTCTTTCATAAAAACCTTTAATAGCGAAGTTTTCGTTAGGCTTGAAAGTCAATTTTATAACGGTAGCGAAAAAACAGAATAATAAAGTGAGTATTGAATGGAATTAATTATAGATTCATAATGTTATAGGTTTTTTTGAGCAACTAAATAAAAGACCTACATTTATAATAAAAATAAAAAGTGATACGATATATTGTAATAATAGCGTTGTTTCTGTCTATTAATAATTGCTTCTCTCAGGATAGCACTTATGTTTTTCATAATAGAACACATTTTGATAATATTAAAACCAACGATATTCGCTTGGGAATAGGAATTAATCACACATTCTATTCAGAAATAGGCTATGCAAAACACCTTTCTAATATTGGTGATACAGGATATTTTTCAAGAGGATATTATGTGGCAGTTGAATGGTTGCCAAAAAGCCCTAATTTTACAGATGTTTACGCTATAAAAGTAGGATATGAAGTATCTGCTTTCCTTCTTCATTTAGGAATGGAAACAAAATATCAAACAGATTTTGATGAAACAGATTTTGTAGTTACACCTAAGATAGGGTTTGGATTGTTTAGTTATGTTTCTCTGTCTTATGGATATACTATTTCAACAAACAAATCACCTTTTGAAAATGTGTCAAAGAATCAATTTTCTTTAATTTTTAATATTCCAGTACGAAAGAGAACTAGATAAAAAAAGAGGCAATACATTTGAAATAATTGCCTCTTTTTTAGTTTTATTGATGTTTTCCAACTTCCCAACCTGTTTTTCCTAGGTATTGATTTCCGCTGTCTATTGCATCTTCTTCAAGTGTTGTGCCCATAGAATCATTCCATCTATTTAGATATCCGAACAAAGAAATTACACCTAGCATTTCTACAATTTCTCCTTCGTCCCAATATTTGTATAACTCGGTCTTGATATCTTCAGTTACTGCATTTGGTACTAATGAAGCTGCAAGCGAAAAGTCTAAAGCAATTCTTTCTGCATCAGTAAAGGCAGTATGGGTTTTGTATTCCCAAATATTATCTAGTTTTTCTTGGTCTGCTCCATAGCGTTCTGCAGCTCGTATAGCATGTGCTTGGCAATAACGACAACCTGTTGAGTTGCTGCTTACCCATGCAATCATTCTTTTTAAAGAAGAGGTTACTCTTCCTTGGTTTTCCATAACGGCTTTATTAAGATTAATAAAAGCCTTGGAAATTGCAGGACGATGTTGCATTGTTAATACTGAATTAGGGCAAAAACCTAACGTTTCATTAAAGAAATCGGCTAATTCTTTTGTTTCTTTATCGTGATCGGGTAATAATGGTGTTACTAATGGCATGTTTGTCTAATTATATTTCTACTAAAATAATAAAATGCCACGAATGTGGCATTAAAAAGTAGTGTTAAATGTGTTAAAACAATCCGTTTATCTCAGCATCAATACGATTTATGATACTTCCTAGATCTTCAGGATTGTCTACGAAATTAATATTATCAACATCTATTATAACTAATTTTCCTTTGTCATATGTTTCTATCCAAGCTTCATAGCGCTCGTTTAGCCTGCTTAAATAATCAATAGAAATTGTATTTTCATAATCTCTACCTCTTTTATGAATTTGATTTACTAAATTAGGAATTGAACTTCTCAAATAAATAAGTAAATCAGGAGAACCAACTAAGCCTTCCATTAAGTCGAATAAAGACTTATAATTATTGAAATCTCTATTTGTCATCAATCCCATAGTATGAAGATTAGGTGCAAAAATATGCGAATCTTCATAGATGGTTCTGTCTTGAATAGTAGTTTTTCCGCTTTCTCTAATTTGTAAAACTTGTCTAAATCGGCTATTTAAAAAATATATTTGTAAATTAAAACTCCAACGTTCCATTTTATGGTAAAAATCATCTAAATAAGGATTGTCAACAACATCTTCATAATGAGCTTCCCATTTAAAATGTTTTGCAAGTAACTTTGTTAATGTGGTTTTACCTGCTCCAATATTTCCAGCAACTGCTATATGCATTACGGTAATTGTATTTTATAATTAATAACTTTATCAGTGGTAAAAATAGATAAAATTCCATTTTTATAATAGAAATTATCAAATGAATTTTGTGAAATAATAATTTCATACGTAAGCTCACTCACTATGTCTTTGTAATAAAGCTTGTTTTCTTTCTTATAAATGTAATTTTCTTTGTCTGTTAATTGAATAAAATCAAAATCAGAAGCTCTATCTAAAAAACTAATTTTTCCAAAAACTGAAATTTTATTAATGTCATTGTTATTATCTACCCAATAAAAATAATTGTAATTGGATTGGTAGTATTTTATTCTATTAGATAATAATGGAGTAGAAATGAATTTTATAGTGTTTGTGTTAAAATGATATAAGCCTATTTTTTGAGAGAAAGAATCAAAAAACCATATTTGATTTTGTCCTGCTTGTCCAACAGCTTCAAAATTGATAGGTTGCTCTAAATGATTTCCGTTAAGTTTATAGGTCTCACTTAATTGATTATCGAGTAACACTATTGTATTGAAATTTCTATAGAAAAGTAATGTTTGTAAAGGATTGTAAGTGTTTACCATCTCAATTTTTCCTAATGAGAAATTATTGTACTCAAATTCTTTTTGTTTTGTACTTTTAAACAAAGAGGTGCTCTTTTTATAATATATAGCATCAGAATTATAAGCATACACAACATCAAAGTCAAGATTTAAAGAATCTGTTTTTTTTGTTTTTATGCTTTCTTGAGAAAAGAGAGCAGTAGTAAATTGAAAAGTAAATAGAAATAAATTAAACTTCATTTAATATTTGAATTAAACCTTTTTGAAGAAATGATGTCTAAAGATAATAGTTTTTGTTCTATATTAGTGAAAATTACTGTAACAAATAACATATTTAATAGTCTATTATTTAAAGATGAATTAATTCTAGCAATGATGAAAAAAATAATTATTACGTCCTTATTATTCGTTTCTGTGTTTTTGAATGCGCAAAACTTTCAAGGAATGGCAGTGTATGAGTCGAAAACAAGTACGGCAGAAATGATGAAAAACTTTGGTGGTAACAGGGAAATAACACCTGATATGCAAAAGAGGATTGAGGAGAATATGAAAAAGATGTTTGAAAAAACATTTGTGCTAAATTTCGAAAAAACGGCATCCATCTATAAAGAAGAAGAAAAATTAGAAGCTCCTGGTCAGCAAGGTGGTGGAAGAATGATGGCATCTATTATGGGAGGTGGTGGAACACAATATAAGAATGTGAAAGAAAAAATGTATGTTGTAGATAAAGAGTTTTTTGGAAAAGAATTTTTAATAAAAGACACACTTACAAACTATAAATGGCAAATGTCTTCTGAAAGTAAGAAAATTGGAGAATATACTTGTTTCAAAGCGACAGCTGTGGTTAAAACAGACGCTTCTGACATGAGGAATTTTAGAATGAGAGGAAATAAGGATAAGGAAGAAAAAGCAAAGAAAACTAAAGATTCCATTGATGCGTCGAAGAAAACTAACTTTCTAAAGGAAGACTTTGAACAGATAAAAGAAAAAACAATTACAGCATGGTATTGTCCAGAAATACCAATTAATCAAGGTCCAGATAAATATTGGGGATTGCCAGGTTTAATATTAGAAGTGAATGATGGAACTACAGTTTTGTTATGTTCTAAAATCGTTATGAATACTAAAGATAAAGCTGAAATTAAAGCAGCAACTAAAGGAAAAGAAGTTACGCAAACGGAATATGACGACATTGTAATGAAGAAAATGGAGGAAATGAGAGAAATGTATGGTGGACAGCGTGGCGGAAGAGGCGGGTTTCATTAATCATAACCCTTCTATTCAATTAATTTATAGCCTCGACCTCTACTGTTGATAATTTCAACATTAGGGTCGAGGTTTAATTTTTTTCTAAGTTTGGTTATAAATACATCCATACTTCGTCCGCTAAAAAAATCATTGTTCTCCCAAACAGTGTTTAAAATGGTTTCTCTGTTGATTATTTCTCCTTTGTTTTGAATCAATAACTCTAGTAAAGAAGCCTCTCTATTTGTTAGTTTGAAAGTTTTGTCGTTGTACTTTAAAACTTGATTTTCAGTGTTAAACTCATATTTTCCAATGTTTAACGTGGTTTTCTTAACGGTTTGTTGGTTTCTATTTGTTAAAGATATTATTCTAACAATTAATTCTTCAATGCTAAATGGTTTTTTAATATAGTCATTACATCCAATTTTAAAGCCTTTAACAACGTCTTCGGTTTGCGATTTAGCAGTTAAAAAAAGAATAGGTATTTCTTTATCAATTTTTCTAATTTCTTCTGCGAGTGTAAAACCATCTTTTTTAGGCATCATAATGTCTAGCACTAAAGCATCAAAAGAATGTTTCTTGAAAATTTCGAAAGCAAGCTCTCCATTTTCGCATAAAGTGACAGTAAAGTTTCTGTTTTCTAAACTTTCTTTAACAATCAATCCTAAAGAGGATTCATCTTCTGCTAATAATACGTTAAGATTCATATGGCAAAGTAATTCTAAAAGTGGTTTCGTTTGTTCTAATTAAAGTTATTGAACCACCATGTTTTTCTATTATGATTTTTGAAAAATAAAGACCAATTCCATAGCCTTTAACATCGTGAACGTTTCCTTTAGGTATTCTATAAAATTTATCGAAAACAGCTTTTTCTTCATTTTTCGAAATTGTGTTTCCATTATCGGTTATGTCTATAATGATGTTTTTGTTAGCAATTAGAGGCGTTATAGTTATAATTTCTCCTCCATATTTAATTGCGTTGTCAATTAGATTTGAAAATACGTTTTCAAGATAGAAAGCATCTCCATAAAAAGACAAATCATTTAATTCATTTGATAAAGAAATTTCTTTATAGGTTATTGTTTTGTGCTTTTCTACTATTGCGCTTATAAAAGGAATTAAATCCAATTGTTCACGATTAAGCCTAAGTTCTTCAGTGTTTAATGTGGCTGTTTCTAATATTTTTTCAACCATGCTTTCCAATTTAGAAAGCTGATTTATGGAAATTGAAATGTATTTTTTGTTTTTCTCAATGTCATTTGTAGGGTTGAAATTGCTCATTCCTTCTAAGGCTGTTGAAATAGTAGTTATTGGCGTTTTGAATTCGTGAGTAATGTTGTTAATGAAATCGTTTTTTATTTCATCAATTTTTTTCTGTTTGTTAATGATGTGTAACATGAAAAATAAACAACTAATAATTGCAATTAGGAAAATTAAAGACAAGAGAAGTTCGCTTCCCATTCTTTGGAAAAGCAATGAATTAGAATGGTTAAAATCTAATAACATTGTTTCAGAAGGTTTAAAAAATGATGATTTTGGTTTTAAATTCAGAGTGAGTTTTTCTTTCGTTGTGGAGAAATTATTGAATAAAGTGTCATTTTTTAAATGTCTAAACCCATAATTTAAACGAATATTTTTGCGTTTTAACTCGGTTTTAAAAATCGAATCGACAACGTTGTACTTTATAGAATCGCTAGAAATTGTAATTACAAAACGATTTGGAAACTGTTCAATACCTCCAATTTCATCTTGGGCTTTTTTTCCTCTTAATACTTTTATTGAAGTGTTTTTCGGAAATGCATTTACTTTTGAATCCTCAATAAAGATTTGAGTGTCAATTTTCATGTTGTTATCTTCAAAAGATTCAATGAATACAGTGTCTGACGTTTTACTTTTCTTAGGTTTGTTGGTTTTTATTAATGATTTAAAAACCGAGTCAAGTACTATACTTTTAATGAAATCTCTAGATTTAAGTGTTTTGTTGTCACTAATAAAACTAATCATTTCGTTTTTAGATTCTTCATTAAAATAGATTTCTAAAGATTTATCATAAGCAATTTGAATTTCATTAGAAAGCCTATTCTTATTAGAAATATAGTTTTTATAATTCCAATATACTTGTAGGCATATTGTAGCTACAATTATAATACAGATAAAGAAAAATATTTTTCGGATACTTATTTTCATTTTTCAAAAGTAAGAACTATTTGTTTAGATAGTAGCTCGTTAACATACGTTAACAAAGATTAACCCATTGTTAGTTTTCGTATTCTTTAGTTTGTAGTGTTAATTTAAAAAACAGAAAAAATGACACGATTAATAATAAGTTTACTAGTTGTATTTTTTACAATTCTAAAAAGTAATGCACAGAATTTTCAAGGAAAAGCTATTTACTCTTCAAAAACACAAATGGGAGATTTGGATATAAAGAGTGATGGAATGTCGCCAGAAATGTTAGATCAAATAAAAGAGAAAATGGCAAAAGCATTTGAGAAAACATATGTTTTAAACTTTAATAGGTTTGAATCTGTTTATCAAGAGGAAGAAAAATTAAATGCTCCTTCAGGAAGTAGTTCGGTAAATTTTGTTACTGTTTTTTCAGGTAGTAATCGTTCTAAAACCTATAAAAATCTTAAAGAAAAAAAGTATGTATCGGAAGAAGATATTTTTGGGAAAGAATTTTTAGTAATGGATTCGTTACCAAAAATGAATTGGATTATGGAAGGTGAACAGAAGAAAATTGGGAATTATACATGTTATAAAGCAAAAATAATTATTCCTGTTACCGACGAGGATAGAAAGGAAAGAGAGGAGTTATTGAATAAACAGAAATCGAATAAAACGGCTTTTATAGTTTCAGGAGATTTAAAAGAACAAGTAATTGAAGCGTGGTATACATTAGATATTCCAGTTTCAAATGGTCCAAGTAAATACTGGGGATTACCAGGTTTAATATTGGAATTGCATGAAAATGAAACGACCTATTTGTGTTCTAAAATAGTCTTGAATATTGAAGAAGATCTAAAAATTAAAGCCCCTAAATCGGGTAAAAAAGTAACTCAAAAAGAGTTTGATGAAATTAAAGAAGAAAGATTGAAAAAAATGATGAACGATGATGGTGTAATTGAAATAAGTATAGACCACTAATTAAACCTTTTTTGAATTTAATTGTCAAAGTGTCTTATGGTTTGTAACAAACAATTGAAATAATCGACTTGTATATAATAGTAAATGAATTTCTAAAAATGAAAAAATATCTCTTAATTGCCTTTTTGTTCGTTGTTTCAATAGGTTTTTCTCAAAACATACGTTTTGAAGGTGTTGTTAAAGACAGTACGGGTTTAGGGTTGGAAATGGCTAATGTTATGGCTATAAATAATGACACTAAAGCAATGGATGCGTATGCGATTACAAATGAAAACGGTAAATTTATTTTAAATTTAAAAGCAAGCTCTTCCTATCAAATAAAAGCAAGTTATATTGGGTTTCAGTCTTATGAAAAACAAGTAGATACAAAAACTGCAAATATGGTTTTTGATATCGAAATGTCGCAAGGTGTTCAATTAAAAGATGTTGAAGTGGTTTATGAGATGCCAGTTTCGATATCCGGAGATACAATTATCTATAATTCGGACTCATTTACTAACGGAACTGAAAAAAAATTAGAAGATGTCCTGAAAAAATTACCAGGTGTTGAAGTTAATAAAGATGGAGAAATTCAGGTAGAAGGGAAAACGGTTCAAAAAATAATGGTTGAAGGGAAAGATTTTTTTGATGGAGACACAAAGATTGCTACAAAAAATATTCCTGCCGATGCGCTAGATAAAATTCAGGTACTAAGAAATTATAATGAAGTGTCGAATTTAAAAGGACTTGAAAATAACGAGGAAAGCATAGCAATTAATATTAAATTAAAAGAAGGAAAAAAGAATTTCTGGTTTGGAGATGTAACGGCTGGTGTTGGAGTTGGTCATGAAGAAGATCGTTACTTGATAAATCCTAAATTGTTCTATTATAGTCCTAAGTATAGCATCAATGTAATTGGAAACCTTAATAATATTGGAGAATTACCGTTAACAATGCGTGATTATTTTAAGTTTACAGGTGGATTTAAAAATATGATGCGTAAAGGAGGTTCAAGTTTTAATGTGTCATCAAACGATTTAGGTATTCTTGGATTAAGAAACGATCAAGCGGCAAATATAAATACAAAGTTTGGTGCGGCTAATTTTAGTTACAACCCTTCAAAGGCATGGACATTGAGTGGTTTTGGAATATTCTTAGGGAATAAAACCGACGTGCAAACTAATTCTGTAAACGATTTGCCAGAAGGTGCTTCTGTGAATGCCGTAGAAGAAAAAGAAGATATTTCAAGACAAAAAAGTGATTTAGGAATTTTTAAATTGAGCTCAAGCTATGTGCCTTCTACAAAATTGCATTTTGATTATGATGCTTTATTGAAGTTTTCAAATCAAAAAGAAAATCAAAGTGTTTTTTCTACAGAATTAGGTGATATTTATACCAATAAAAACCAAAAACCTTTCAGTATCAACCAAAACTTGAATTATTATTATACATTGAATGATAAAAATGTTTTCGCATTTGAAAGTCAGCATTTATACCAACAAGAAGATCCTTTTTATAATGCTAATTTGCAAAATTTAGCTTTTAATTTGGGTTCAGATTATAATACAATGCAGGTTCGAGATGATATTTCGCAACAACGTTTTGTGAAAACAAATAAAATTGATGTTAAGTTTGATTATTACTATATGCTAACTCCAAAAAGTAATGTAAATATTACTGTCGGAAATACCTATTCGTATCAAAATTTTGATTCACATATTTTTCAAGTGTTAGATAATCAATCTGTTAACGATTTAGATTCTGAGGATAGTAATAATGATGTTAATTATGCTTTTAATGATGTGTTCTTAGGGCTACATTATAAATTTATAAAAGGAAAATTCACATTTAACCCAGGATTTAGTGTGCATAATTATAGTACAAATGATGTGCAGTTGGGAACAAGTAATAAACAAAGTTTTAATCGATTTCTTCCAGATTTCTTTGCACAATATCAAATTAAAAAATCGGAAAGTTTAACTTATAATTTTTCATTGTCTAACAATTTTACAGATATTGTTAAGTTATCAGAAGGCTTCGTTTTTTCAAATTATAACAGTCTATTTAGTGGAAATCGTAATCTAGAAAATTCATTATCACAAGTGCATAGTCTTCGCTATTTTAAGTATAATATGTTTAATTTCGAAAACATATTTGCAAACATAACTTATACTAAGCAAGTAGATGCTATTAAAAATAAAGCGTTGTTAACAAGTGCAAATCAGGTTACTTCTGCGGTAAATATAGATTCTAACTTTGCAGATGAAACATTTTCAGGAGCAGCAAATTACGGACGTTCTTTTGCAAGATATTATAAAGCTTCAGCGGGTTTAAGTTTAAATTGGAGTAAATTCAATAATATTAGAGTGTTGCCAACAACAGAAGAAAACATTCAAACAACAGAATCATTCTCTCAAAATTATAATGTTCGATTTTCAACAAATTTTAAAAAATATCCAAACTTGAGTTTGCAATACGCTTTCAGTATTAATGACAATTCAAGTAGTGTTTTCTATACTGATAACCCTTCTGTTGAGTTGGAGTATTTCTTTTTAGAGGCATTTTCTTTTGTAACTGAATATAGTTTCTATCACAATAGAAATAAGGAAAAAACTATTGACACCGAATATGATTTTCTTTCATCGAGCTTAACCTATCAAAAGAAAGACAGTAAAGTAGAATGGAAACTTTCTGGTACAAACTTGTTAAATACTAAAGCATTGAATAGTAATAGCTTTAATCAATTAGGAGGGACAAATAGTTTTTCAAGCTATATAGTACAGCCTAGATATATTGTTTTAAGTATGAAATATAATTTGTAGCCGTTAATACATATGTTTTTTAAAACTTATATTTATTTAATCCGTAAATAACTGAAATAAGAACAAATAATAAAATAAATAAAATTGAGTAAATCTGTGAGTTCCCTGTTTTTTTGTTTTTTAAAACAGTTGTATTGGATAGGTCATCATGCCATCCAGTTTTGCTGAAAAAACTAAAAGGCTCAAAGGGAATTAATCTAGAAAATGATCTTCCAATAACTGTTGCGAAACTAAGTTTGCTTTCTGTAGTTGAATGAATCTGAGTTTCAGTTAATGCTTTAGCTGGGGAAAGATGAAATATGCCTTCGCTGATAATGTAATAAATTAGTCTGCTAATGGCTAAAAAAAGAATTAAAACAGTACTTTCTCCTATTTCATTTCCTAAATTATAAATGCTTTCTCGATATTCTGTACTTCTTGCTAGTCCAAAAATGTTTGGTGAGAATATTAAAATCACAAAAAAAGTGTCTAAAATGTAATTTAAAAATCGATCTCCAATTGTTGCTTTTTCATAAGGGATTTGTCTTGTGTTTTCTTTGCTAAGTGATTGATTTATTATTTCGCGAGCACTCACTCTTTCTTTAATTTCATTTTTATTAATGCTCACTGTTATTAATGTTTTTAATGAGTTAAGATGGTTAATTGCTTTGTATGCGAAGAAAATCCAGAAGATATTGGTAGTTGTATAGTAAAATGTTAAGCCTGGCTGGTTTTTAATGAAATGAGTAATGTTAAATAACGAAAAAATTAAACTCACTGATTTTGAAACAAAAAAGAATAGTAGTGTAAAATGTAATAAACGACTCTTCTTTTGATTGCTTAAATGATAAATTATGGTCCCAATTAGTAAGGTTAATAAGAAGATGATCCCGTTAAGTGAAATTGAAGTGTAAGTTCCTTCATTGTTATTAGGCAGTACTAATTCGTTCTTAAAGTGTAGAAGGTCGAAATGAATAGGATTGAAAAATTTTAAAATGTAAAATATGTATTCGTAATTGTTTTTTGAAAAAAAATCATAATCAATGAAAGAAATTATAAAACTCATTGTACAATAAAATATACAAATAAAGGTGATTTTATTTTTCATAATGTGTAAATTTTGACAATAATACAAAAAAACCTGATTCTATAATTTGAATCAGGTTTTTTTATATTGTGTTTTGAGAAATATTACAATCCAAAAGCAGTTTTTACTTTGTCTACAAAATCTAATTTCTCCCAAGTAAATAACTCAACAGTAACTGTCTTGTCTTCTCCATTTGGTAAACTAAATGTTTTAGTTACTGTTTCAGGAGTTCTACCCATGTGTCCGTATGCAGCTGTTTCGCTGTAAATAGGATTTCTTAACTTTAAACGTTGTTCAATAAAGTAAGGGCGCATGTCAAAAATACCTTCAACTACTTTGCTTATTTCTCCATCTGTCATTTTTAAACTAGAAGTTCCATAAGTATTTACGTTTATTGAAGTTGGTTTAGCAACACCAATAGCATAAGAAACTTGTACTAAAATCTCACTAGCTACTCCAGCAGCTACTAAATTTTTTGCAATGTGACGTGTAGCATAAGCTGCAGATCTGTCAACTTTACTTGGGTCTTTTCCGGAAAATGCACCACCACCATGTGCTCCTTTTCCACCATAAGTGTCAACTATTATTTTTCTACCTGTTAATCCAGTGTCTCCATGAGGTCCGCCAATTACAAATACTCCTGTTGGATTGATGTGATAAGTAATTTCGTTATTGAACAAGTGAGCGTATTGTGGGTACTTTGCTTTTATTCTTGGAATTAAAATAGATACTAAATCATTTTTAATTTTTGCTAACATTTCGTCTTCAGCTACAACTTTATCTTCTCTTGAGCTTGATTTAGGTTTAACAAAATCATCATGTTGAGTTGAAATTACAATTGCATCAATTCTAACGGGTTTGTTGTCATCAGAATATTCTAAAGTAACTTGCGATTTGGCATCTGGACGCAAATAAGTTATTTCATTATTTTCTCTTCTTAGGTTTGCTAATTCAATTAATAAAGCATGAGATAAATCTAAAGCCAAAGGCATGTAGTTCTTAGTTTCATTAGTTGCATAGCCAAACATCATTCCTTGGTCTCCTGCTCCTTGCTCTTCTTTGTTAGCTTTGTCGACACCTTGGTTAATGTCTGCAGATTGTTCGTGAATAGCAGATAAAATTCCACAAGAATTGGCCTCAAACATGTACTCACTTTTTGTATAACCAATTTTTTTGATTACTTCTCTTGCAATTTGCTGTACATCTAAGTAAGTGTTTGATTTTACTTCACCAGCTAAAATTACTTGACCTGTTGTTACAAGTGTTTCACAGGCAACTTTCGATTCTGGATCGAATGCTAAAAAATTATCAATTAATGCGTCACTAATTTGGTCAGCAACCTTATCTGGATGTCCTTCACTCACAGACTCTGACGTAAATAAATAAGCCATATTCTATATATTTTTAAAATTAAATGAAGAAAAATTGTGATGCAGAAAACCTAAAGTAGTAGTAAATGTACTGCTTTAGCATTTTTTTATTCAAGCTCTTACTATATAGTAATGAGTAGAATAGAGGTTGCAATCAGTTCAAATTTTTCCTCTTATTGTTCATTGCAAATTTAAGTAATCAAATTGAATATCAAGCCCTTTTTTAATTTATTTTAAATAAAAATTTATAAATCATCAAAAACTGCAATTGACAATAATATAATATGTATTAGGTGTTTTGATTAGTTTTTTTTTCTTAAAAAATAACTAAATAAAGCAAAATTTAGAAAATTTACCTATTTTGTTTTTGTTTTCGGAAAATGTTTCTAAATTTGCCTCATCAATAATTAGGAAAACAATGAAATCAATTTTTTGCAATATGTGTTGTATGATGTGGAAACTTCCGCAGAGACATTCTATTGCCTAAAAATAAAATTTTTAATATAGTCAATTGAAACCTCTGCATATAGCAGGGGTTTTTTTATATCCAGAAACAAAAATAAAAGTTAAGTAAATAGTAATTATAGATTTAAAAAAATGGCAAAGAATAATGATTATTTAGAACAGTTGGAAAACGAAGCGATATATATTCTTCGGGAAACAGCAGCACAGTTTGAAAATCCAGCACTTTTATTTTCTGGAGGTAAAGACTCAATCGTATTGGTGCATTTAGCATTGAAGGCTTTTCGACCAGGGAAATTTCCATTTCCATTAGTACATATTGATACAGGACATAATTTTCCCGAAGCTATTGCTTTTAGAGATTATTTGGTTAATAAAATTGGCGAAAAACTAATTGTAGCTTCTGTAGAGGAAAGTATAGTGAAGTATAATTTAAAGGAAACACCAGGTCGTTTTCCTTCTAGAAATGCATTGCAAACCTATGCGCTTTTAGATGCTATTCAAGACAATGGTTTTGATGCATGTATTGGTGGGGCAAGGAGAGATGAGGAAAAAGCACGAGCAAAAGAACGTATTTTTTCTGTTAGAGACGATTTTGGACAATGGGATCCAAAATTACAACGTCCAGAGCTATGGGATATTTTAAATGGTAAAGTGCAAAAAGGAAATAATGTGCGTGTTTTTCCAATCAGTAACTGGACGGAATTAGATGTTTGGAATTATATTAAAAAATATGATATAGAATTGCCAAACTTGTATTTCGCACATGATAGAGAATGTATTGTTCATCAAGATAGGCTGGTAGCGACTTCGCAATTCATTCAACCTTTAGAAGGAGATAAAGTAGTTTTAGAAAAAGTGCGTTATAGAACAGTTGGAGATATGACTTGTACAGCAGCAGTGTCTTCAAATGCAGAAACAATTGAAGACATAATTGAAGATATAATTCAAACAAGAATAAGCGAAAGAGGACAGACACGATTGGATGATCAATTGTCTGAAGCAGCAATGGAAGATAGAAAGAAGCAAGGATATTTTTAGGAGAGAAGTAAGAAGATAGAAAACAGAAAAAAACATGAATACATTACGATTTATAACAGCTGGAAATGTAGATGATGGGAAAAGCACATTAATTGGACGATTATTGTATGATTCTGATTCAATTCACACAGATCAATTAGGTGTTTTACAGAAGCAAACAAAACAAGAAGGTGTAGATATTGATCTTTCCTTAATTACTGATGGATTGCGTGCCGAGCGCGAACAAGGAATTACAATAGATGTTGCCTATAAGTATTTTTCAACTAAAAAGAGAAAGTTCATTATTGCAGATGCTCCTGGGCATGAACAGTATACTCGAAATATGATTACAGGTGCTTCAAATTCAGATTTGATAATCATTTTGGTTGATGCTCGAAAAGGAATAACAGAACAAACGAAACGTCATGCTAGCATTGGTTCTTTAATGGGGATTCAAAAAGCGATATTGGCGATTAATAAAATTGATTTGGTTAATTATTCTGAAGATGTATTTAAAGAGATACAATCTGATTTCGAAAAAATTAAATCAGAACTAAATTATAGTTCGATAACATATATTCCTGTTAGTGCTTTGGCTGGAGATAATGTGGTTGCAAAATCAGAAAAAACGCCTTGGTATTCGGGTAAAGCACTATTAGAAACTTTAGAAGAAATTGAAATAGCATCGACTGTAAACCTAGAATCCCGTTTTCAAGTACAATGGGTTATTCGTCCAAAAGATGAACAATATCATGATTATAGAGGTTATGCGGGATTAGTTTTAAGTGGAAGCTATGAAGTAGGTGATGAAATTGTGGTATTACCTGCGAATATAACAACTAAGATTAAAACAATTGAAAAAAATAATATTTCTGTCGATAAAGTAATTGCAGGAGAAAATGTGGTGCTTCATTTTGAAAATAATATTGATATTAGTCGAGGTGATGCTATTGTGAAAAAGGATGAATTGCCAACTTCGGCTAACGAATTAAAATCTTGGATTTCGTGGTTAGATGATAGTGCGCTTCAAATTGGAAAAACCTATTTATTACAACACCGTTTTAAAACAGTTCGAGTGAAAATTCAAATCATTAATCAAAAATGGAATATTAATGATTGGGAATTTGTTGCGGCAGATGAAATAAAGTTAAATGATATTGCTCAAATTACATTGAAAACAAATCAACCTTTGTTTTATGATACTTTTGCTAATAATCCAAAATCGGGAAATGCAATACTTATCGATGAAACAAGTTTAAATACTGTTGGAGCATTAATGTTCTTGTAAAATACTGTCAAATGAAAATGGATAAATTGCAATTATTACACAAATCAAATTTTTCACAGACGCGTATTTATTTTGATAAGCGACAAGTTGAATCTTGGCTTGAAGATTTTTTTATATGGATTTTTTGTATTAAAAAAGAGTATGAAGATTTTTCTATTTTTCAACGTAAAGAAGATGAATTAAGAACCGAATTGAGTCGTTTTATAAAGCAAGTTGGTTCTACTTCTGAAGTCTCAAATAATAAAGCAATATCTTTTTTTGAAGAGATAGCAGTTTTGCATGAAACTTTAGTGTCCGATTTAAAAGTGATTTTCGAGTTTGACCCTGCAGCAAAATCAAAAGAAGAAGTTTTGTTGTCCTATCCTGGTTTTTTTGCAATTGTAGTTCATCGATTAGCGAATAAACTTTGGAAAAGTGAAGTGCCAATTTTACCACGATTAATTTCAGAATATGCGCACAGTAAAACAGGAATAGATATTCATCCGGGAGCAACTATTGGGAAGCGTTTTTTTATTGATCATGGAACAGGTGTTGTAATTGGAGAAACAACAATTATTGGTAATGATGTAAAAATTTATCAAGGTGTAACATTAGGTGCTTTGAGTGTAAGCAAGGATAAAGCAAAAGAGAAAAGACATCCAACAATTGAAGATAAAGTAGTTGTCTATGCAAATGCAACAATTCTTGGAGGAAAAACAACAATAGGAAAAGGTGCAATTATTGGAGGAAATGTATGGATAACAGAGTCAATTCCTTCACAATCGTTGGTTTTTCATAAAAGCGAAATTGTTATAAAATCAAAAAACAAATTTCCAGAGCCAATCAATTTTAGTATATAAATAAACAACAATAAAAATTATAAGTATGAGAGTAGAAAACGTATTACAAACAATTGGAAAAACACCAGTAGTTAAAATAAATAGATTATTTGGTGAAAATAAAAACGTTTGGATAAAATTAGAAAAAACAAATCCAGGAAACAGTATTAAAGATCGTATCGCATTAGGAATGATTGAAGATGCCGAAGCAAAAGGTTTGTTGAATAAAGAAAGTGTTATTATTGAGCCAACATCAGGAAACACAGGAATCGGTTTAGCATTAGTGGCTGCTGTAAAAGGCTATAAAGTAATTTTGGTAATGCCAGAATCGATGAGTGTAGAACGTAGAAAATTAATGGAAATTTACGGAGCTCAATTTGAATTAACTCCTCGTGAAAAAGGGATGAAAGGAGCTATTGAAAGAGCGGCAGAATTAGTAAAAGAAATACCAAATGCTTGGTCTCCTTTGCAATTTGAAAATCCAGCTAATGTTGAAGCGCATAAAAAAACAACGGCATTAGAGATTATTGAAGATTTTCCAGAAGGCTTAGATTATATTATAACAGGTGTTGGTACAGGTGGACATATTACAGGTATTGCTTCGGTTTTAAAAGATAAGTTTCCAAATTTAAAAGTTATTGCTGTCGAGCCAGAATTATCTCCAGTTTTAAGTGGTGGTGCTCCAGGACCACATCCATTACAAGGTATTGGTGCGGGTTTTATTCCTGAAAACTATAATACAAATTTAATAGATGAAGTAATTACAGTTTCTAAAGAAGATTCTTTCGATTTTGCTAGAAAAAGTGCTTTGCAAGAAGGAATTTTAGTAGGGATTTCTACAGGTGCTTCGTTAGCTGCAGTAGCAAAAAAAGTAGTGTCTTTGCCAGATGATGCAGTTGTTTTAACCTTTAACTATGATACAGGTGAAAGATACCTTTCAGTAGAAGGATTGTTCTAAAAATATACAAATAATTAAAAATTTGCAACGCTAATTAGTCTACTAGTTCGATAGAATAATAGTGTTTGTGTTCCGATAAAAAAATGATACAAATTTCAAATAAAGGGAAGGTAATATTGGCTGGAGCTGGTCCTGGCGATCCCGATTTAATAAGTTTAAAAGCACTAAAATATCTGAAAATTGCAGATGTAGTCCTAACAGATAGATTAGTTTCTCCTGTTTTAGTAGATGAATATGCTCGAAAAGATGCTGAGGTGATTTACGTAGGTAAGCAATGTTCTAAAGGAATTCATACACCTCAAAAAGATATTAATGAGCTAATGCTAGAATTTGCCTTAATGGGAAAATTAGTGTTGCGATTAAAAGGTGGTGATGTTTCGTTATTTTCTAATGTTTTAGACGAATTAAACGTCTTAATTGAAAACGGTATTGCTTATGAAATTGTACCAGGTGTTTCGGCTGCTTTTGGTGCTGCTGCATATACAGGTATTCCTTTAACTGCAAGAGAGCATTCAAGAGGTGTCCGTTTTCTTACTTTATATGATTTAAAGAATGTAACTGAAAATCAATGGAAAGACTGGGCTTCTACAGAAGATACTTTAGTTTTTTATATGAGCGGACAACGTTTGAATACGCTAACAGAGCAATTGTTAAATAATGGTATAGAGAAGCAAAAAGGGATTGCAATTGTACAACAGGCCACTACACCAGATCAAAAAACAACAGTTTTTAAGTTCGAAGAGCTTGAAACGAAACAGTTGCCCGAATTTGAATATGTGCCAACTTTATTAATCATTGGAAATGTGGTAAATCTGCATCAAAAATTTTCTTGGTTTACTGAAAAAACAAGAACAGAATCCTATTTCGATAATCATAAAATACTTTTTCAAAATGCTATCTGAAACTAAATTAAGTTTATTACAACAACTGGTGCAAAATGCATCTCACGATGAAATTATCTGGACAAAAGGCTATTTAGCTGGGTTTTTAGACAAAAATAGTGGAGGAATTCAAATTCCAATAAATACAACTCCTGAAAAAGTAGCGGTAAAACCACTAATTATTTATGGAACAGAAACGGGGAATTCTAAAAAAGTAGCTTCACAGTTATTAGCTACTTTTAAAAAGAATAAAATTCAAGCAAAGGCTGTTGATGTTTTTCAATTTGATAATTCAAAATTAGAAAAAGAGACGCTTGTTTTATTCGTAATGAGCACGCAAGGTGAAGGTGAGTTTCCTCAAAATGCAGTTCAATTTTATGACTATTTAAAAACAACTGATTTAGATTTAAAGAATGTTTCTTACGCTGTTTTAGGCTTAGGTGATTCATCGTATCCTCTTTTTTGTAATGCAGGTGTTTTGTTAGATGCTGTCTTAACTGAAAAAGGAGCAAAAAGATTATTACCATTGGTAAAAGCAGATGTTGATTTTGCTCCCGATGTATTAGTTTGGGAAAAAGAATTGCAGGCTGCCTTTGCAAATCAAGCAACTTCAACTTCTGTTTCTACTGTTAAAACTTCCACTTTTCTGCATAAGAAGAATTATACTGGAGTAATTACAAATAAAATTATTTTAAATGATAGAGGTTCAAATAAAGAAACCTATCATATTGAAATTGTTTCTGATGATGAAATAAGCTATGAACCTGGTGATGCATTGGGAATTGTTCCAAAAAACAAAGTAGAAGATGTCGCTTTTATTATTGACTATTTTAAGGTTGATGCAAATCTTGAAATTGTTATAAAGGAAGAGAAAAAAACGATTGAAAAATGGTTGTTAGAAAGAAATATAAAAGGATTAAGTAAGCGTTCATTAGGACAATTAGCGACAATTTTAGGTGTTTCAATTGATTTTGAAAAAGCAGATTTGATAGATGTGTTGCAATTATTTTCAAAGCCAACTACTCTTAAAATTGAAGAGGTAATAGAAATTCTTTTACCAATTGCTCCTCGTTTGTATTCTATTTCTTCTTCTGCGGAAGCACACGATGGAGAAGTGCATTTAACGGTTAATCTGAATAAGTTTGCAGTAAACAATGTGTTTAAGACAGGATTAGCTTCTCAATTTTTAGCAGATTATCCTGAAAATGCTTCTATCGATTTCTATATTCATAAAAATCAAAATTTCAGATTACCAAACGAAGATACAGATGTTATCATGATTGGTCCAGGTACAGGAATTGCACCGTTTAGAAGCTTTATTGCGCATAGAGATGCAACAGGAGCCGAAGGGAAAAATTGGTTGTTTTTTGGAGAACAACATTTTGTGTTGGATTTCTATTATCAAACTGAAATTCAAGAATGGATTACAACAGGTGTTTTAACAAGGTTAGACACTGCTTTCTCTCGTGATCAAGAAAAGAAAATTTACGTGCAAGATCGTATTCGCGAGAAAGCAAGTGAATTTAATGCTTGGTTAGAAAATGGAGCAAGTTTATATATCTGCGGACAGAAAAATCCAATGAGCTTGGATGTTGAAAATGCAATTCTAGATGTTTTAATTCAGGAAAGAAACATTACTAAAGAACAAGCGCAAGAGGTTTTAGAAAATTTAGAAACAGCAGGAAAATACCAAAAAGACGTGTATTAAATAAAGTCATAAGTGAATAGTAATTAGCTTTAAACTAAGCGATTTACTATATGCTAATCACTAAATACTAATAACCAATCACTAAAAAAATAAAATAAAATGAGCGAGAAATTATCACCAATAGAAGCTATAAAAACAAAAAGTGACGGACTTAGAGGAACGTTAAAAGAAAGTATCGATTTAGATAACCATACTGGAAATGTACGTCCAGATGATGAAACATTAGTAAAGTTTCATGGAATGTATGTGCAAGATGATAGAGATAGACGTGCAGAAAGAGCTGCAAAAAAGTTAGATAAATTATATTCTTTCATGATTCGTTTGCGAATTCCAGGTGGTGTAATTAATGCAGAGCAATGGATTGCTACTCATGAAATTTCAGAAGAATTTGGAACAGGAACATTAAAGATTACAACACGTCAAACGTTGCAATTACACGGATTATTGAAACATCAACTACGTCCAACAATTCAGGCTTTTAATGTTGCAAAATTAGATTCTATTGCCGCTTGTGGAGACGTAAATCGTAATGTTATTGCAAGTTCGCATCCACAATTATCTCCATTGCATAAGCATATTCATGATTATGCAGATAAAATATCAACTTTATTATTGCCCAAAACGCAATCTTATTATGATGTTTTTATTGATGGAGAAAAAATATACGAGCGTTCAGCAGAAGCTGATCCATTATATGAAGATCGCTATTTACCTAGAAAGTTTAAGATTGCAATTGCAATTCCACCAAGTAATGATGTAGATGTTTTTACAAACGATATCGGACTTATTGCAGTTATAGAAAACAACGAATTGAAAGGGTTTAATATCGCAATTGGCGGTGGCTTGGCAACTACACATGGAAATCCGAATACGTATTCTCGTTTAGCAAGTATTATTGGTTTTACAGATACTGAAGAAAAAACTTTGAAGGCAGTATATGAAATTCTTACGGTTCAAAGAGATTTTGGTAATCGTGTAGATAGAAAATTATCGCGTTTGAAATATACTGTAGATAAGTTAACGGTTCAAGGTTTTAAAGAAGAACTAGAAAAAAGGATTGGGTTTAAGTTTGCTCCAGAAAAACCTTTTGTATTTACAGAACGTTCTGATCGTTTTGGATGGGAGAAAAATGAAGAAGGAAGATGGTTTTATACCCTTTTTATAGAGCATGGAGTAGTTCGTCCGTATCAAAAAGAGTTTCTACATGAAGTAGCTAAATTAAATGTATCCAATTTTATTTTTTCAGGAAACCAAAATTTAATTTTAGGTGAGATTTCGGAAAATGACAAAGCAAAGGTTGAAGCTTTGATTTTGTCTTATGAGGTTGAAAAACAAGATAGTGTTTTGAGAAAAAACTCAATGGCTTGTGTGGCTTTGCCTACATGTCCTTTGGCTTTGGCAGAGGCACAGCGTTATTTGCCTGTTTTGGTAACTAAAATTGAACCTATTTTAGAAAAATACAACCTTCAAAATGATGAGATAACAATTCGTATGACGGGTTGTCCAAATGGTTGTGGTCGTCCATATGTTGCAGAACTTGGTTTTGTAGGAACTGGTCCAGAACAGTATAATTTCATGTTAGGTGGTGATCGATATGGAGAACGTTTGAATAGATTGTATAAAGAAAAACAAACTGAAGGTCAAATTCTAGAAGAAGTAGATACTTTGTTAGGAAAATATGTAAAAGAAAGAAATCAAGGAGAAACTTTTGGAGACTTTGCATTTAGAACGGTACTTTAAATGGTGAAATCATGAATAATACATTATTTCCAGTATTTCTAAAAACGGAAACAGCACATTTTTTAATTGTTGGTGGTGGAAATGTAGGTTTGGAAAAAACAGAAACTTTACTAAGACAAAATCCGTCTATTAGAATTACAATCGTTGGAACAATTATTTATCCGAAATTGAAGGAAATAATAGATTCTCATTCTAATATTGATGCTTTTGAAAGACCTTTTGAAGAAAATGATTTAAATACTATCGATTTTGTAATTATTGGAACAGATAGTCCAGAGGTGAATTTGGAAGTGAGAAACTTAGCGAAATCAAGAGGAATAAAAGTTAATGCAGCAGATCAACCTGCTTTGTGTGATTTTTATTTAGGTTCAATTGTAAATAAAGGAAGTCTAAAAATTGCCATTTCTACCAATGGAAAATCACCTGTTTTAGCAAAAAGAATGCGTGAGTATTTTACAGAAATAATTCCAGATAATATAGAAGAAAGTTTAGATGTGTTGAATAAATTTCGATCCAATCATAAAGGTGATTTTCAAGAAAAACTTCATGATTTGAATCGATTAACGCAAAGTTTTGAAAAAAAGAAAAAAGAGGATGGACGAAATAAATACAAACGGTTGGCTTTTATGTTGGCTTTGTCGTTCCTAATGCTTTTTGTTGGTTTCGGTTTGTCAAACTTTTTGTCTTTTTCAGATTTTAAATCAGCACTTAGTGAAATCCCAAATGAGTTTTATTATATGCTTTTAATTGGTTTTGTTGCGCAATTAATAGATGGAGCAGTCGGTTTAGGATATGGGGTTACTTGTGCAACGAGTATGATGCTTTTAGGTGTAAAATTGCCAGCTATTAGTGGAAGTATTCATACCGCAGAAATGTTTTCGAGTGCTATAAGTGGTTATTCGCATTATAAATTTGGTAATGTAAATAAGCGAATGTTGTTTTGGCTGTCCATATTTGGTGTTTTGGGTGCTGTTTTAGGTGCTTCATTGTTAATTTATTTGGGTAGTGAATATGAAAAAATAGCATATGTTATTTTGTCAACCTATACATTTATAATAGGAATTCGACTTTTGGTTTTAGCTTTTAAGAAAATTCAAATGAAGAAAAAGATCAAGTTTCTTGGTTTTTTAGGCTTTTCTGGTGGATTTATGGATGCTTTTGGCGGTGGTGGTTGGGGACCAATAGTTACTTCTACATTGTTGGCAAAAGGAAGAAAGTCGAAATATGTTGTAGGAACAGTTAGTTTGGCAGAGTTTTTTGTTACACTTTCGGCATCTATTGTGTTTTTTGTTTCATTAGGTGTAAGTCATTGGTATGTTGTCCTCGGACTTATTATTGGTGGTGTTTTTGCTGCTCCAATTGCTGCTAAATTAGCAGGAAAGTTGCCTAGAAAAGCAGCTTTAATTGTGGTTTCAGTTTTGGTGATAGTGTTTAGTATAAGAATGTTATTTAGGATAATTTAGGAAAACGATATTCACTAGATTTTTTGTCTTTTTTAATTCGCTTTTTTAGTTTAATATTCTTAAATTAAATATATAAATAATAAAATTTAGAAAATAAATCTAATTATTTTTTTTAAACGGAAAAATATTCTAGTTTTGTCTCGTTAAATAAAGGAATAGAAAATGATTTTCAAAATATGTAATATGTGTATGATGATTATGTGGAGGAATTCGCAGAGGTTTTCTATAGTATAATTAAAAAGTAACTATAAGCCTCTATGAAAATAGAGGCTTATTTGTTTTAAATAGAATTTTAAAAATTAATAATAATGAAAAGAGAGAATAACAAAATAATGATGATGTGTAAAATGAATATGTGCATGTGCACTATGACTTACCATTGCCAAAAGCGAAAGATTTAATTTTAGTTATCTTCTATTTTTAAAAAAGTCCTTTTAGTAAGCTAACCTAAAAGGGCTTTTTATTTGATACCACAGTAAACAATATAATAATTTAAAAAAAACAAAAATGAGTACACAAAAATTTTCAACAAACGCACTTCACGCTGGTCACGATGTAACAAAGACACAAGGAACAAGATCAGTGCCGATTTATCAAACATCTTCTTATGTTTTTAATGATTCAGATCATGCAGCAAATTTATTTGGTTTAACAGAAGCTGGGTATATTTATACACGATTGAATAATCCAACAAACGATGTTTTAGAACAACGTTTAGCACAATTAGAAGGAGGAATTGGAGCTGTTGTTACTGCATCAGGAACTTCAGCAATTGGAACAGCTTTGTTAGTGTTGCTAAAAGCGGGCGATCATATTGTTGCGTCAAGTAGTTTATATGGTGGAACCTATAACTTGTTGAGTGTTACTTTACCAAGATTAGGTATTACTACCACATTTGTAGATCCTTCAAATCCAGAAAATTTCGATAAAGCAATTCAAGAGAACACAAGAGTAATTTTCGCAGAAAGCTTAGGGAATCCAAAATTAGATGTCTTAGATTTAAAAGCAATATCTAAAGTTGCTAAAGAAAATAAAGTTCCGTTTGTGGTTGATAATACAGTGGCTACACCTTATTTATTGAATCCAATCGAACACGGAGCAGATGTGGTAATTCATTCGCTAACAAAATACATAACAGGAAACGGAACATCTCTTGGTGGAGTAATTATTGACGCTGGAAAGTTTGATTGGACTAATGGGAAATTTCCTGAATTCACAGAGCCTTCAGCAGGATATCACGGATTAAAATATTATGATGTTTTGGGAGCAGCTTCGTTTATTGCAAAAGTAAGAATTGAAGGGTTACGCGATTTTGGAGCAGCTCTAAGTCCGTTTAATGCTTTTCAAATTATTCAAGGTTTAGAAACATTAGCTATCAGAATCAAGAAACACAGTGAAAATGCATTGGCTTTGGCAAAATGGTTGCAAGAACAAGAACAAGTAGCTTGGGTAAATTATCCAGGTCTTGAAGACTCACAATATTATGCATTAGCACAACAATATTTACCAGAAGGACAAAGTGGTGTGGTTACTTTCGGATTAAAAGGTGGTTTTGAAGCGGCTAAAAAAGTAGCAGATAACACAAAATTGTTCTCGCTTTTAGCTAATATCGGTGATACAAAATCATTAATTATTCATCCGGCAAGTACAACACATCAACAATTATCAGATAAAGATCAATTAACAACGGGTGTTTCTAAAGATTTAATCAGATTGTCTGTTGGTTTAGAAGCTATTGAAGATTTAAAAGCAGATTTACAAGCAGTTTTTGAAAAACTTCCTGTAGAGAGTATTGCGTAATTTCTATAGGTTTAGAGATTGTTGAAGAAGAAGCCTTTGTTTCAGATTGAAAATAAATTCTGGTTTGTGTTTATAAAGATGAGTTGTGATAGTTCTCTTTTTTCGGTTTGAAATGAATCTTTTTTGACAGTCTCTTTTAATAAAAACTTTATCTCTTTAAAATGCTTGATTTAAAAAAAATAGTAATTAAGAATTGGGTTTTAGAAAACAAAACAACACTAAAAAACGTGAATTTGTTTTATGAAACTTTTGGGCAAGAATTAGGAACAGCACCAGTTGTGTTGGTTAATCATGCTTTAACAGGAAATTCAACTGTTGTTGGGGAAAATGGTTGGTGGAATGATTTAATTGGTGAAAATAAAACAATTGACACAAAATTTTATACCGTTTTAGCAATAAATATTCCAGGAAACGGATTTGATGGTAATGAAGAAAATCAGATTGTCGATTATAAAAATTTCACAATAAGAGATATTGCTAGCGTTTTTTGGCAAGTTGTTTTTCAATTGAAAATAGAATCACTTTTTGCTGTTATTGGTGGAAGTTTAGGCGGAGCAATTGCTTGGGAAATGTCTGTTTTAGAGCCTAATTCAATTGAGAATGTAATTCCTATTGCAACCGACTGGAAAGCAACCGATTGGATGATTGCTAATGTTTTGGTTCAAGATGTAATTCTGAATAATTCTTCAAGTCCTATTCAAGATGCTCGTGTTCATGCCATGTTATTGTATCGAACACCAGAATCGTTAAAAAATAAGTTTGAAGGAAAAGTGAATCCGAAAAATCAACGGTTTGAAATTGAAAATTGGTTATGCTATCACGGAGAAAAATTAGAACAACGTTTTCAGTTAGCGTCTTATAAATTGATGAATCATTTGTTAAAAACAAATGATATAACTAGAGGAAGAGAGCGTTTAGAAAATGTAATAAGTAATGTGAAATCAAATATTCATATCGTTTCAATAGATACGGATCGTTTTTTTGTAGCCAAAGAAGATAAAGAAACTTACGAAGTTTTAAGAAAAGTTAAGAGCAATGTGTATCATCATAAAATACAATCCATTCACGGACATGATGCTTTTTTAATTGAATACAAACAGCTTAATGAGATTTTAGAAAACGTATTCAATATAATTTATATAAAATAAAAAGAATGAAAATATTAAAGTTTGGAGGTAAATCTCTAGCAAATGGAGAAGGTTTATCAAAAGTAATTCAAATAATTGCTCAAAAATTTTTCAGTAACGAATCGATAGTTGTGGTAGTTTCTGCAAGAGCAAATGCAACAAACGAATTAATTGATTTGTTAGAGAAAGCTCAAAAAGGCGATAATTATGAGAAAGATTTAGAGTCTTTTAAAGAATATCAGCAAAATGAAATAAAAGAAGATGTCTTTGCAGAAGAATTTCATCAATTAGAAAAACTATTAGAAGGCGTTAGTTTATTGAGAGATTATAGTCCGCGAATTAAAGATCAAATTGTAGCAGTTGGTGAATTGCTTTCTGCAAAATACTTAACTCATGTGTTAAATGAGAAAAAAGTAAAAGCCAATTTTGTAGATGCACGTCAATTAATAAAAACCGATGCCATTTTTGGTAACGCACAACCTTTAGATATAATTTCTAAAAAGAACAGTATTCAATTTTTTAATAATCAGCCAGAAGGTGTAAATATTGTAACAGGTTTTATTGCCTCTACGGTGAGTAACGAAACTACAACTTTAGGTAGAAACGGTAGTAATTATACGGCTTCATTATTGGCAAATTATTTAGATGCGGAAGAATTTCAGAACTATACACATGTAGATGGAATTTTTACAGCTAATCCAGAATTAGTAGTAAATGCAAGAAAAATTGAGAAATTGTCTTTTAATGAAGCGAATGAATTAGCCAATTTTGGAGCAAATATTCTACATGCAAAAACAATAATTCCTTTAGTGGAAAAAAATATTCCTTTACGAATATTAAACACTTTTAATCCCGATAGTTATGGAACGCTTATAACGGCTGAGCAAACTGATGAAGGAATAAAATCACTTTCTATTTTAAATAATGTTTCACTTATTAACCTAGAAGGTCGTGGTCTTTTAGGAAAAACAGGAGTTGATGCAAGGATTTTTAGAGTAATGGGTGATAATAATATTAGTGTTAGTATCATTTCTCAAGGTTCTTCAGAAAGAGGTATTGGTATTGTTGTAGAATCAGACAAAGCTTCGAAAGCGCTAATAGAGCTAGAGAAAGAGTTTGAAAATGATTTTTATACTAAAGATGTAAACGGAATTACCGTAAACGATAACATCGCAGTAATTTCAATAATTGGTCAAGATTTGAGTACGTTTCATAAACCCTACACGGCATTAATTAAAAATAAAATTGTTCCTATATTATTTAATAATACAACTACAGGAAGAAATATAAGTCTAGTGATTCATAAAGGAGATTTAAAACGCGCATTAAATGTAATTCATGGTGAAATTTTCGGTGTTTCAAAGAAAATAAACATCGCGGTTTTTGGTCACGGATTAGTTGGTGGGACATTAATCAATCAAATATTAAATTCTGCTTCAGCGATAGAAAAAAGAAAAAATATTGCTTTGAATGTTTTTGCAATTGCAAACTCTAAAAAAGTGCTACTAAATAATAACGGACTAAATAACGATTGGAAAACGGCTATAGCGGATAATGGTAGTGAATATTCGGTAGAAGATGTGGTAAAATATGCAAGAGAAAATCATTTAGAAAATCTAATTGCAATAGATAATACAGCAAGTGCAACATTTGTAGAAAACTATTCTTATTTAATCGAAAACGGATTCGATTTGGTTTCTTCAAATAAAATAGCGAATACTTTAAGTTATAGTTTCTATAAGGCGTTACGTAAAACTATTGAGAAAAATCAAAAGAACTATTTATATGAAACCAATGTTGGCGCTGGTTTACCTTTGATTGATACAATTAAATTATTGCATTTGTCAGGAGAAAATATCACAAAAATTAAAGGCGTTTTTTCGGGTTCATTGAGTTATTTGTTTAATACCTTTTCTAATGAAAATAAAAACTTTAGCGATGTACTTCAAGAAGCGGTAGATAGCGGATATACAGAACCTGATCCTAGAGAAGATTTGTGTGGAAACGATGTGGCAAGAAAAGTGTTGATCTTAGCAAGGGAACTCGACTTGCAAAACGAATTCGACGAAATTAAAATCGACAATCTAATTCCAGAACATTTACAAACTATTTCTCAAGATGAATTTTTTGAAAGAATAGAAGAGTTTAATCCAATATATCAACAAATAAAAGAAGGGCAAGAACCAAATCATGTATTGCGATATATAGGTGAATTATCGGGCGATTTGCAAAAAGAAAAAGGAGTCTTAGAAGTGAAATTAGTTTCTGTTTCAGAAAATTCAGCTTTAGGACAATTAAAAGGATCCGATTCTCTATTTGAAATTTATACAGAATCCTATGGGGAAAGACCAATTGTGATTCAAGGAGCAGGAGCAGGAGCTTCTGTTACAGCAAGAGGTGTTTTTGGAGATATACTAAGATTAGCAGAAAAAAATTAATAACCAATATTTAATTCGTAATGTTTTTTTAAACAGTTTAACGATTAAACAACTAAACAACTATATGAGTCAGCAAGATTTTGGTTTCGAAACACAAGCCATTCGTACACAAGTAGAACGTTCACAACATTTAGAACATTCGGTTCCGTTATATTTAACCTCAAGTTTTGTTTTTGAAGATGCAGAAGATATGCGTTCTTCATTTGCGGAGGAAAAAGTTAGAAATATTTATAGCCGATTTTCAAATCCAAATACAACCGAATTTGTAGAGAAGATTTGTCAAATGGAACAGGCAGAAGATGGTTGTGCTTTCGCAACAGGAATGGCGGCAGTATATAGTACTTTTGCGGCTTTATTAAATGCGGGCGATCATATTGTTTCGGTAGGAAGTGTGTTTGGGTCAACACATACATTATTTACAAAGTATTTTCCGAAATGGAATATTACAACTAGTTATTTTGATATAAATAAGCCAGAAACAATAGAAAGTTTCATTCAGCCAAACACCAAGATACTTTTTGCAGAATCGCCAACAAATCCAGCTGTTGATGTTCTAGATTTAGATTATTTAGGGCAAATTGCAAAAAGACATAATCTTATTTTAATTGTAGATAATTGTTTTGCAACACCCTATCTTCAAAATCCAATTAAATTTGGAGCAGATCTTGTCGTGCATTCTGCAACCAAATTAATAGATGGTCAAGGTAGAGTTTTGGGCGGAGTTGTAGTTGGTAATCAAGAATTAGTAAGGGAGATTTACTTGTTTTCTAGAAACACAGGTCCAGCAATGTCTCCGTTTAATGCTTGGGTGTTGTCTAAAAGTTTAGAAACATTAGCAATTCGTGTCGAAAAACATTGCGAAAATGCATTGAAAGTAGCTCATTTTTTAGAGTCACATCCAAATGTAAAAAGGGTAAAGTATCCTTTTTTACCATCGCATCCGCAATATGAAGTAGCAAAAAAGCAAATGAAATTAGGTGGAAATATTGTGGCATTCGAAATTGAAGGAGGAATAGAGAAAGGAAGACAATTCTTAGACAAAATAAAGTTTTGTTCACTGTCTGCTAATTTAGGAGATACAAGAAGTATTGTAACACATCCTGCTTCAACTACACATAGTAAATTGTCAACAGAAGAACGATTGGCAGTGAGTATTATTGATGGTTTAGTGCGTGTTTCAGTTGGATTAGAAACAGTAGAAGATATTATTAACGATTTATCTCAAGCGTTAAATTAAAAACACAGATTAATTAACTGTTATTTTTGTTTTAATTAGTTTTTAAAACTAATTTATAAAATAAAATTATAAAAATATAGATATAATTTCTAAAAATTAATTTTATGATTACATTTGTAATGTTCTTAAATAGTATGTTGTTATCATGAAAGCTGGAGGGAATAGACCCGTTGAAAGCTTAGCAACCCTACTTCTTGTAGAAGGTGCTACATTCTAGTTTAAGTGCTGATTTTTTTCAGTGTTTAGGCAAAGATAACTTGGTTTTTTTCCATTTTTCATGATTATCATTTTGTATAATTTTCAGCTTGCAATTAATTGAAGCGGATGTTTTGCGCTGTTTTAGAAACTATTTTCCTGCTGTTCACTATATCTTTTTTTAGATTATTTATTACGCTTAATTGTAATCTAAAAAAAGGATGTCGTTTCCATCAGGGCTATAAGGGATTTATGTCGATTTTTTGGTAACAATTGACTTTTTGTCTATTGTTAACCGTAAACTATTAACTGAAATATGTCAAAAATTAATCAAGCAATTAAAGAAAGAATTCTTGTTCTCGATGGAGCAATGGGAACCATGTTGCAACGCTATAATTTCTCTGAAGAAGATTTTAGAGGAGAACGATTTGCAGCTTTTCAGCATCCGTTAAAAGGAAATAACGATTTATTGTCTATCACACAACCTGAAGCAGTAAAAGAAGTTCACCGATTATATTTTCAAGCAGGAGCAGATATTGTAGAAACCAATACGTTTTCTGGAACTACAATTGGAATGGCTGATTACCACATGGAAGACTTAGTTTATGAATTAAATTATCAATCGGCTAAAATTGCACGTGAAGTTGCAGATGAGTTTACAGATAGGTCTCGTTTTGTAGCTGGTGCAATTGGTCCAACAAACAGAACAGCAAGTATGAGTCCAGATGTTAATGACCCAGGTTATCGTGCTGTTACTTTCGATGATTTACGAATCGCCTATAAACAACAAGTAGAAGCTTTGATAGATGGTGGTTGCGACCTTCTTTTGGTAGAAACTATTTTCGATACTTTAAATGCAAAAGCAGCTTTGTTTGCAATAGAAGAAGTTAAAGAAGAAAGGCAAATTGATATACCAATTATGGTTTCTGGAACAATTACCGATGCTTCTGGTAGAACGTTATCTGGTCAAACGGTAGAGGGTTTTTTAATATCAATAGAACATATTCCTTTGTTGTCTGTTGGTTTTAATTGTGCTCTTGGAGCCGATCAGTTAAAACCTTATTTGAAAAGATTAGCACATAATACACAACTGAATATTTCGGCACACCCAAACGCGGGTTTGCCAAATGCATTTGGAGAATACGATCAAACACCAGAAGAAATGCAAGCGCTCATTCGAGAATATTTAGAAGATAGTTTGGTAAATATTATTGGTGGTTGTTGCGGAACAACTCCAGAACATATAAAGTTGATTGCAGATGTTGCAGCAGAATTTAAACCTAGAAAAATACAAGTTGAAGCATAATGAAAGAAGGTGTGTGTAAAAAATATTTAAAATTATCGGGTCTAGAACCATTAATCGTTACTCCAGAAAGCAATTTCATAAATGTAGGAGAAAGAACGAATGTTACAGGTTCTAGAAAATTTCTTCGTTTAATTAAAGAAGAAAAATATGATGAAGCATTAGATATTGCAAGACAACAAGTAGAAGGAGGAGCGCAAATCATCGATATTAATATGGATGAAGGAATGCTTGATGGTGTTTACGCAATGACGAAGTTTCTAAATCTTATCGCTGCCGAACCAGATATTGCTCGTGTTCCTGTTATGGTCGATAGTTCCAAATGGGAAATAATCGAAGCAGGTTTAAAAGTAATTCAAGGTAAAGGAGTAGTAAATTCGATTTCCTTAAAAGAAGGTGAAGATAATTTTAGACATCAAGCTAGATTAATAAAGAGATATGGTGCAGCTGTAATTGTCATGGCTTTTGATGAAGATGGTCAGGCAGATACTTATGAAAGAAGAATAGAAATTTGTAAACGTTCCTATGATATCTTGGTAGATGAGGTGAAATTTCCAGCTGAAGATATTATTTTCGATCCCAATATTTTTCCTGTTGCAACAGGAATGGAAGAACACCGATTAAATGCATTAGATTTTTTTAGAGCTACAAAATGGATTCGTGAAAACTTGCCTCATGCAGGAATTTCTGGAGGAGTAAGTAATGTTTCATTCTCTTTTAGAGGAAACGATACGGTTCGGGAAGCCATGCATTCTGTTTTCTTGTATTATGCGATTCAAAACGGAATGACAATGGGGATTGTAAATCCCGAAATGTTAGAGATTTACGATGAAATTGATAAAAACTTATTGGAGCATGTTGAAGATGTAATTTTAAACAGAAGAGATGATGCTACCGAACGACTTTTAGATTTAGCAGAAAGTTTTAAAGGAGATTTTAAAGTTAACGAAAAAGCGATAGCAGAATGGAGAAGTGGTTCTGTGCAAGAACGTTTAACGCATTCATTAGTAAAAGGAATCGACGAGTTTATAGAAAATGATGTTGAAGAAGCACGAAAAGATGCGTTAAAAGCAATTGAAGTTATCGAGGTAAACTTAATGGCAGGAATGAATGTTGTTGGAGATTTATTTGGTAGCGGAAAAATGTTCTTGCCGCAAGTTGTAAAGTCAGCAAGAGTAATGAAAAAAGCAGTTGCTTATTTACTTCCTTTTATTGAAGAAGAAAAAGTAGGTAAGTCGTCAAGTGCAGGAAAAGTATTAATGGCTACGGTAAAAGGTGATGTACATGATATTGGTAAAAATATTGTTGCGGTTGTTTTAGGGTGTAATAACTTTGAAATCATTGATTTAGGAGTAATGGTTTCTCCGGAAAAAATTATTGAAACAGCAATTAGAGAAAATGTTGATATTATAGGGTTGAGTGGTTTAATAACGCCTTCTCTAGATGAAATGGTTTATTTGGCGAAAGAAATGGATAAGCTGAATATTCAGATTCCTATAATGATTGGTGGAGCAACAACTTCTCGTGCACATACAGCAGTAAAAATTGCTCCAGAATATAGACAAACGGTTGTGCATGTTAATGATGCATCAAGAGCAGTTACGGTTGCAAGTAATTTACTGCAAACAGAAACTAAGTTTTCCTATGTAAAAGGAATAAGAGAAGAATATGATAAACTTAGAGATGGTTATTTAAATAGAAGTAGAGAGAAAAATTTCCATGCTATTGAAGAAGCAAGAAAAAATAAATTTAAAATAGATTGGGAAGCTTTTGAGCCTGTAAAGCCGAATTTTATTGGAACAAAAACGATTTCTGTTGATTTAGCTGAATTGATTGACTTTATCGATTGGACTCCTTTTTTTCAATCATGGCAATTATTCGGAAAGTATCCAGCTATTCTTACTGATGAAGTTGTTGGTGAAGAAGCGACAAATTTGTTTATCGATGCGCAAGCTATGTTGAAAAAGATAACTTCAGAAAAATGGTTCACCGCAAAAGGAATTTTAGGAATTTTTCCAGCCAATCAAGTAAACGATGATGATATTGAACTTGTAACTTCTAACGGAGTTGAGAATTTCTTAACGCTACGTCAACAATCTCAGAAAACTGCTGGAGCACCAAACATCGCTTTATCTGATTTTATTGTGCCAAAAGAAACAGGGAAACAAGACTACATGGGGTGTTTTTGTGTTTCTACAGGTTTTGGAGTAGATGAAAAAGCAGCAGAATTTGAAAAAGAATTAGACGATTATAATGCTATTCTTGTAAAAGCACTTGGAGATCGTTTTGCTGAAGCCTTTGCGGAATATTTGCATTTGAAAGTTAGAAAAGAAATTTGGGGCTATGCTTCCAATGAAAGTTTATCTAACCATGAGTTGATAAAAGAAGAGTATAAAGGTATAAGACCAGCACCAGGTTATCCAGCTTGTCCTGATCATTTAGAGAAACCAACCATTTGGAAATTGTTAAATGTAGAAAAAGAAATTGGAGTAACGCTTACGGAAAGTATGGCAATGTGGCCAGCGGCTTCGGTTTCAGGATATTATTTTGCAAATCCTCAAAGTAAATATTTTGGATTGGGAAAAATAAAAGAAGATCAGGTTGAAGATTATGCCAAAAGAAGAAATATAACATTAGAAGAAGCTACAAAATGGCTTGCACCAAACATAGCAGATTAAATTAGTCATAAAGTCAAATGTCATAAGGTTTTTAAATAGCTTTCGACTTTCGATTTTCAAACTTTTAACATAAAAGATGAAAGTAACAGAACATATACAAAACGCAAATGGAAAATCTTTGTTTTCCTTTGAAATATTGCCACCATTGAAAGGGCAAAATATTCAATCTATCTTTGATGGAATAGATCCTTTAATGGAATTTAATCCACCTTTTATAGATGTAACCTATCATAGAGAAGAATATGAGTTTAAGGAAAGAGGAAACGGATTATTACAGAAAAAAATTGTAAAGAAAAGGCCTGGAACTGTAGGTATTTGTGCGGCCATTCAAAATAAATATAATGTTGATGCTATTCCGCATATTCTTTGCGGAGGATTTACAAAAGAAGATACAGAAAATTTACTTATCGATTTAGATTTTTTAGGAATAGATAATGTTGTTGCACTTCGTGGAGATGCTGTGAAAAGTGAGATTTATTTTAAGCCGGATAAAGAAGGACATTCGTATGCATCTGAATTAGTAACTCAAATTAGTAATTTAAATAATGGAATTTATTTAGATGAAGATTTACAAAATTCAAACAATACAAATTTTTGTATTGGAGTTGCGGGTTATCCAGAAAAACACATGGAAGCACCAAGTATGGATAGTGATATTCATTTTTTAAAGCAAAAAATAAAAAACGGAGCGGAATATATTATTACGCAAATGTTTTTTGATAATAAACGTTTTTTTGAGTTTGTGACTAAGTGTCGAGTTGCTGGAATTACGGTTCCAATAATTCCAGGTCTAAAGCCAATTGCAACTAAAAAACAATTGAATTTAATTCCGCATCGTTTTAAAGTCGATTTGCCAGACGATTTAATTATGGAAATTGTAAAAGCAAAAGACAATGATGCAGTAAAAGAAATAGGAATTGAATGGTGTATTACTCAAAGTAAGGAACTTTTGAGTTCTGGGCTTCCAGTTTTGCATTATTATTCAATGGGAAAAGCTGAAAATGTGAAAACTATTGCTAAAGCTGTGTTTTAGAGTTTTTTAGGTTTTTCAGGGTTTTACCGATGAAAAGTGTGTTTTTTTAGATAAAATGCGCTTTTTTTTGTTTTTTGCGAATTTATTAAAGTTTTTTTGATTTTTACCCGTATATGCTTTTTTATTTGCAGTTTTATGGATATTTTGTTAGTTTTAAATAGAATAATATGTTAAATTTTTATGAATAACATTTTTAATGGCTCTCTTTTTCAATGAAACTCATTTTTTTTTGTGAGGATTATTTATTAATATTACTATAAATAAATAACCCAAACAAACATGAAAAAAATTTCCCTAATTGTAGTGTTTTTATTTGCATTTCAAATGAATTTTGCAAATGTAGAAGATCCTCTTTTGATTAAAGCGAAAGAATATAGTATAAGTGAGAATTATAAAGAAGCAATTAAAACTTATAATAAGTACTTAAACTCAACAAAAGAACTTGCCCTCAAAAATGTTTATGTTGAAATAGCTAATTGTTATTTTAAGTTAGAAAAGAAAGAAGCTGCTGTAGAATATATTAAAAAAGCGATAACATTTTATGGCTTTTCTGAACAAGACTTTATTTACAATGATGTTTTGGATGCTGAGTTGTCTAAATATGCTTTGTCTGTTATCTATGATGAATTAGATGATTTGAGCAAAAAATATAACGAGACTCAAGATTAAAATCGATTTAGATTTTTATTAAAATGGTTACAACTTTTGAATTAGTAGTTGTAACCATTTTTTATTTCTTAGATGTTTTTTCTCTAAAGATTTGTTCTAAGTTTTTATTTTTTTGATTCAATTGAAGTATTTTTAAGTTTTTCTCTTTTGCGAAATCAAAAACAGAGGAACGCATGTCAATTGTAGTATCAAAAGTTAATTCTAGCTGATTTTGATTTATAAATGTGATAGAAACTAAGTTTTCTAAATCATTTAAATCATCAGAAACAATTACTTTGTCAAATTCAACAGTAATAATTTGAGTAGTTTGTTCATTAACTAATGATTTGAGATTTTTGTCTTCAACAATTTTACCATTGTTAATGATTATTACTCTATCACAAATAGCTTCTACTTCTTGCATAATATGAGTAGAAAGAAAAACTGTTTTGTCTTTTCCGATATTTTTAATTAGTTCTCTAATTTCAACTAATTGATTAGGGTCTAAACCCGTTGTAGGTTCGTCTAAAATTAAAACTTCAGGATCATGCAATAATGCGCAAGCAATTCCAACTCTTTGTCGGTAACCTTTAGATAGCTGACCTATTTTTTTGTTGCTTTCAGGAGTTAATCCAGTTAATTTAATAACGTCATCTATTTTAGATTTATCTACCTTATATACATCAGCATTAAAGGCTAAATATTCTCTAACATATAAATCTAAATATAGTGGATTGTGTTCTGGTAAATAGCCAACCGACTTTTGAACGGACTTTGATTCGGTTTCAATATTAAAAGAATTAACCTTTGCTGTCCCTATGTCTGGAACAATATAAGTGGTTAAAATTTTCATTAAAGTAGATTTTCCAGCTCCATTAGGTCCTAAAAAACCAACAATTTCTCCTTTTTTAATTGAGAAAGAAATGCTATCTAGTGCTTTTTGTTCACCATAGCTTTTAGAAATATTTTGAACTTCAATAGACATAATAATTCAGGTTTTAGCAAAAGTAAAGTTTTTTAAATTAAAAATATTTTTTTGAAAAAGTATTTTGGAAAGATTTTTTTTATACATTAGCAACTTCAAAATACAAATAGCATAATAATGTTGGCAACAGCGATTTTTTTTAACAATTCTTTTTATTACTTCTGGTATAGAGGTTGGGATTGTCATGCTATTATTTAAATGTAAGAAATTATAAAATATAACATTCAATCCCGATTTTTTAATCGGGATTTTTTTTTGCTCAAAAATTATGAAACTAAACATTGCAATACAGGGGGTTCAAGGTTCTTTTCACCATCAGGTGGCTAACCAATATTTTGGAAATTCAATACTTTTAAAAGAGTGCGCTTCTTTTAGTGATGTTGTTAAGAGCTTGAAAATAAATGATTCAGACAAGGCAGTAATGGCTTTAGAAAATTCTATAGCGGGTTCAATATTGCCAAATTATGCTTTGATAGATCAAAACGAACTGCACATTATTGGAGAATACTACTTAGATATTCATATGAACTTAATGGCTTTAAAAGGTCAGAAGATTGAAGATTTAAAAGAAGTACATTCTCATCCTATTGCTCTGTTGCAGTGCATGGTTTTCTTTAATCAATATCCTCATATAAAGTTAGTAGAAAGTATAGATACTGCGGAGACGGCACAAAGAATTCAGCGAGAAAACTTAAAAGGTATTGGAGCAGTAGCAGCTCCAATTGCTGCGGAAATGTACGATTTAGAAATTATAGCAGCTGGAATTCATACAATAAAGAGTAATAAAACAAGATTTGTTATTGTGAAGGCTCAAAATAAAGAAATTCCAAAAGAAGAGATAAATAAAGTTTCATTGAAATTCGAATTAGATGATACTCCAGGAAGTTTAGCAACTGTACTAAATGTAATGAATAATTGTAAGTTGAACTTAACTAAAATACAGTCTTTACCAGTAATAGAAACACCATTTAAGTATTCATTTTTTGTAGATGTTGTGTTCGAACGATATCGTTACTATGAAAAGGCTAAAGAAATTTTAGAAATTATGACAACACATTTTAAAGTATTAGGAGAATATAAAAAAGGAATACAATGATAGCAACAGCAAATAGATTACACACAGTTGAAGAATATTATTTTTCAAAAAAGCTAAAAGAAGTTAATCAATTAATTTCTAACGGAAAGCCAATTATTAATATGGGAATTGGGAGTCCAGATTTACCACCACATAAATTAGTAATTGAAGCGATACAACAATCAGTTTTAGAGGTTAATGCACACATGTATCAGAGTTATCAAGGTTTGATTGAGCTTAGAAGAGGTTTTTCGGACTTTTATAAAACAAATTTTAATGTTGACATTGATGTTGCTTCTGAAGTTTTGCCTTTAATGGGATCTAAAGAAGGGATAATGCATATTGCAATGACTTTTTTAAATGAAGGAGATGCTGTTTTAGTTCCTAATCCAGGTTACCCAACATATCAATCGGTTTCAAATCTTGTAGGTGCAAAAACAATGTTATATGATTTAAAGGAAGAGAATAATTGGTGTCCCGATTTTGAAGCGTTAGAAAAAGAAGATTTGTCAAAAGTGAAATTAATGTGGGTTTGTTATCCTCATATGCCAACAGGAACTCAGGCGAATAGTATTCTTTTTGAAAAATTAATTGCATTTGGAAAAAGGCATCATATTCTAATTGTAAATGATAATCCGTATAGTATGATTTTAAATCAACAACCGTTATCAATACTTCAAGTAGAAGGTGCTAAAGATATTGCTATAGAGTTGAATTCGTTGAGCAAAGCATATAATATGGCGGGTTGGAGAATAGGAATGGTTATGGGAAGTAGTAAGAATATTGAAGCTATTTTGAAAGTGAAAAGTAATATGGATAGTGGTATGTTTTTCGGACTTCAAAAAGGAGCGATTGAAGCATTAAAGCTCAATAAAGAATGGTTTAATGAATTAAACGAAGTGTATGCAAGGAGGAGAGATTTAATTTTTTTATTATGTGATAAATTAAAAGTAACAGTAAATAAAAATCAAGTTGGAATGTTTGTTTGGGCAAAACTACCAATCGGAATTTTATCAGAAGATTTTATAGATGAAATACTTCATGAGAAAAATCTATTTATCACTCCTGGAAATATTTTTGGAACGAATGGAGAAGGATATGTTCGCTTTTCGCTTTGTGTCAATGAAGAAAAGATTAATGAAGCTTTAAGTCGATTTTAATGGAAAATAAAGAGGTTTTTTTTATAATAGGTTTAGGGTTAATAGGAGGTTCGTTTGCTTTAGATATAAAAACGAAGTGTGAAAATGCGGTGATATATGGTATCGATAATGATGAGCAACATTTACATAAAGCTTTAGATTTAGGAATAATAGATCATAAAGCAACGTTTGAAGATATAGCTCTTGCAGATTGGATAATTGTAGCTGTTCCTGTAGATAAAACGGTAGTTGTTTTGAATGATGTTTTGGGTAAAATTCATAATAATGCTATTGTTTTTGATGTTGGTTCAACCAAGTTTGAAATTTGTGAAGCCTTGAAAAGTCATGATAAAAGAAGGAACTTCATTGCAACACATCCAATTGCAGGAACAGAATTTTCTGGGCCAGAAGCTGCCTTAACTAATTTGTTCTTAGAAAAAACTAACATCATTTGTGAGGTTGAAAAAACAGCTTTTGTGTTTCAAGAAAAAGCACTTCAATTGTTCAAAGATATTGGAATGAGAATTCGTTATATGGATCCTTTGTCACACGATAAGCATATTGCATATATGTCGCATCTTTCTCATATTAGTTCTTTCATGCTTGGAAAGACAGTGATTGAGGAAGAAAAGAATCAAAGAGATATTTTTGATATGGCAGGAAGCGGATTTGAAAGTACGGTTAGATTAGCTAAAAGTTCTCCAGCAATGTGGACACCGATTTTTAAACAAAACAAGGAACAAGTTGTAAAAGCATTATCCGAATATATAGCAAATTTAGAGAATTTTAAAACATTGTTAGAAGAAGAAAGATTGGAAGATATCTATACAACAATGCAAGAGACAAACAGAATAAAAGAAATATTAATAAAAAAGTAGTCAATAAAAACAATAAAAATGGAAAATAATAAAGAATTAAGAACTTGGTTAGATGATTTTAAATTAGAACATCCTTTAGTAATTGCTGGACCTTGTAGTGCAGAAACAGAAGATCAAGTCTTACAAATTGCGAATGAGTTAAAGGATTCAGATGTTTCAATTTTTAGAGCAGGTATTTGGAAACCAAGAACGAGACCAGGAGGTTTTGAAGGGGTTGGAGCTATCGGTTTAAAATGGATGCAAAAGGCAAAAGCAGAAACTGGACTTTTAATGGCTACAGAAGTTGCAAATGCTAACCATGTGAAATTAGCAATAGAACACGATATTGATGTGTTGTGGATTGGAGCTAGAACAGCTGTAAATCCTTTTGCTATTCAAGAAATTGCGGATGCATTAGAAGGAACTGATAAAATTATATTACTTAAAAACCCTATAAATCCAGACCTTTCACTTTGGATAGGAGGCTTAGAAAGGCTTTATAATGCAAATATTAAAAAATTAGGAGTCATTCATAGAGGTTTTTCAACTTATGATAAGACTAAATATAGAAATAATCCAGAATGGCAAATTGCAATTGACATGCAAAATCGTTTTCCTGATTTGCCTTTAATTTGTGATCCATCTCATATTACAGGAAGAAGAGATATGATTCATGAAGTTTCTCAACAGGCATTAGATATGAATTATGATGGTTTAATTATTGAAACGCATATCGATCCAGATAACGCATGGAGTGATGCAGCACAACAAGTAACACCAGATGATTTGAAGAAAATGTTTGTTGATTTGAAGGTTAGAAAAGTTTCAGACAATGAAGGGGTGTTTAATCAAGAAATGACAAAATTAAGAGCTCAAATAGATGAATTCGATGGTAAATTGTTGGAGATTTTAGGGAACAGAATGAAAGTTGCAGATAAAATTGGAGAACTTAAAAAAGAGAAAAATGTTGCAATTCTTCAGAATAAAAGATGGAATGAAATTTTAGGAAAAATGATTCTAGAAGGAGAAGAAAAAGGATTGAGTAATGATTTTGTTATGCATATGTTCAAAGCGATTCACCAAGAAAGTATTACGCATCAGGAGAAGATTGTTAATGGATAGAAGTGAGTATAAAAAAAAGGCTGTTAAAAACAGTCTTTTTTTATTTAATTAAAAAAAAGATACAATATCTTTGCTATATGACTGGACTTGTATATAAATCAACAGGAAGTTGGTACACTGTTAAAACAAAAGATGATAGTTTTTTAGATTGTCGTATTAAAGGTAAATTTAGAATTAAAGGTATAAGAAGTACCAATCCTATTGCGGTTGGCGATGTGGTTGATTATGAAATTGAAGATACTGCGGATGTAACAACAGGTATTATAAATAATATTCATAATAGAAAAAATTATATAGTTAGAAAGTCAGTAAATCTTTCTAAACTAACACATATCATTGCTTCTAATATCGATATTGTTTTTCTATTGATAACCATAAATAATCCGCCAACGACTACAAGTTTTATCGATCGTTTCTTGGTTACTGCTGAGGCCTATGGTATTGAAGCTATTTTAGTTTTTAATAAAATTGACACTTTTGACGATGCTACTTTAGATGAGCAATTGTTTTTGCAATATACATATGAGAGTATTGGATACAAATCTTTGCGTGTTTCAGCAAAAGAGAATAAGGGACTAGAGGAATTGAAAAGCCTAATGAAAGATAAAGTTTCAATGTTTTCGGGACATTCCGGAGTTGGGAAATCAACCTTAGTTAATGCTTTAGAACCAACATTAAACCTAAAAACAAAACAAATTTCAGACTCTCATTCTCAAGGACAACATACAACAACATTTGCTGAAATGTTCGATTTATCTTTCGATGCAAAAATAATAGATACTCCTGGAATTCGTGGTTTTGGAGTAGTAGATATGGAAAAACAAGAAGTAGGAGATTATTTTCCAGAATTTTTTGCATTAAAAGAAAACTGTAAGTTCAATAATTGCTTGCATAAAGATGAGCCTCATTGTGCTGTAAAGAATGCATTAGAAAAGGATGAAGTTCCTTGGTCGAGATATAGAAGTTATCTTCAAATATTAGAAGGAGATGAAGAACATTATAGATCAGATGATTATGCAGACGATAGAAAAGCAAGTGATGAAACTAGAAAAGCATAATTAATGAGAGTTGTTATTCAAAAGGTTTTAGAAGCAGCTGTAACAATTGAAAATAAAATTGTAGCAAATATTGATAGAGGATTGCTTGTTTTTGTAGGTATTGAAGATTCCGATACAAATGAAGATATTAACTGGCTGACTTCTAAAATAATTAATTTAAGGATTTTTGAAGATGAGAATCATGTTATGAACTTTTCAGTTAAAGATGTTAGTGGAGATATTGTCGTTGTAAGTCAATTCACACTTCATGCATTAACTAAAAAAGGAAATCGACCAAGCTATATAAAAGCAGCGAAACCAGATGTTGCTATTCCGATTTATGAATTGTTTATTGATAAGATGGAGAGTGAATTAGGGAAAAAAATTCAAACAGGTCAATTTGGAGCAGATATGAAGGTGTCATTAATTAATGATGGTCCTGTTACAATTACAATCGATACAAAAAACAAAGAATAAACGAGTTAAGTTTATATAATTAGTACTTATGAAAATTAAAATATTTTTATTCCTATTAACTTTTAGTCAGATTTTTTCACAAAATGATTTTAGTCCATTAACAGTTTCTAAAGAACTTAAGGAAAAAGCTAATAGTGTAGTTCGTTATCAAAATATTGAAGTAACAATAAAATCTCAAAAATCATATAGAATTAGAAAGAGAAAGATAATTACTGTCTTAAATGAATATGGTTTGAAAAATATTGATGCAAGAGAGTATTATAGTAGTTCAGAAAGTGTTAATGGTATAGAAGCAATTATTTATGATCTTATAGGAAAGGAAGTTAAGAAAATTAAAAGAAAGGATTTTAAAGATCAAAGTGTTGCAGATGGCTTTTCTGTGCTTACAGATAATAGAATAATCTATCTTGATTACACACCTACACAGTATCCATTTACGATAGAGTACATAAGCGATGTCACGAGTTCTAATACAGCATTCATTCCAAGTTGGTATCCTATCGATGATTACTACGAAAGTGTACAGAAATCGGTGTTTAAGCTGGATTTTATTCCTGAGTTAGGTTTTAAATATAAAGAGCTAAACTTCGAAGGCTATGATATTAAAAAGACAGAAGAGTCAAATTCTATAAGTTATAGTGTAGAGAATTTAGTAGCGGAAAAGCCTGAAGATTATTCCCCAAGCTTTAAAGAAATTGTCCCAAATGTAATTTTTGGTTTAGAGAATTTTTCACTTGAAGGAGTTGAAGGTAGCGCTAAGTCATGGGGCGAATTTGGTAAAATTTGGTATAAAGAATTAGTTTACGACGATTCGAAAATAAGTGCTGAGACAGTTGAAGAAATTAATAAAATAACAAACAATATTAAGGATCCAATTGAAAAAGCTAAAGTTATATACAAGTACGTTCAAAATAAAACAAGATATGTTAGTATTCAATTAGGTATTGGAGGTTGGAAACCTATGTCTGCTAAAGATGTTGATAGATTAGGTTATGGAGATTGTAAAGCTTTATCTAATTATACAAGAATTTTGTTAGAAAATGTTGGAGTGAAATCGTTTTATACGGTTATTTATGGGGACACAAATAAAAGAGATTTAGACAAAGATTTTGTTTCACTACAAGGAAATCATGCTATTTTAACATTGCCTTATAATGATAAAAATTATTTCTTAGAATGCACGAGTCAAACAAATCCATTTGCATTCGGAGGAGATTTTACAGATGATAGATATGCTTTAATTATTAAAGAAGAAGGAGCTTTTGTTTTAAAAACAAATCAATTTAAAACCTTAGATAGCTATCAAAATACAATTGGAAATTATTCAATTACCGAGAACGGAGAATTAAATGGAGGTTTTGAATCTAAGTCAGGTGGTATTCAATATGATAATAAAGCCTTTTTAGGAAGAGAAAAAGATAAAAATAAGTTGTATAAACATTACAAAGAAAGATATGGTTGGATTAACGGATTGAAAATTAATAGTCTAGAAGTTAATGAAAATCAAGAAAATATTGAGTTTGTAGAGAAACTTAGTATAAGTTCATCAAACTATTGTACTTCTGCGGGTAACTCCTTATATTTTCCAGTAAATGCATTTAATAGAAGTGAAAATATTCCGAAAAAATATAGAAATAGAAAGTATGATTTTGAGCTTTCTAGAGGATTCCAAGATCAAGATGTTGTAGAAGTTAGCTTGCCTGTAAATTATGATATCGAATATTTACCAGAAGAATTAGTAATTGAGAATAAGTTCGGTAAGTATAGTTTTAAATTAGTTAAATTAGAAAATAACAAATTAAAATTGATTAGAATTCTAGCTATAGATTCAGGTAGTTTTAGTAAGGAAGAGTATGAAGAATATAGAGCCTTTAGAGAACAAATCGCAAAACATGACAATTCAAAAATCGTACTAACAAAAAAATAAAAAAATGAAGTTAAATCATTTAAAATTGATCATAATAATTGGTCTTATTACTTCGAATTTGTTTTCTCAAGATTATAAATTGGGAAAAGTAACAATAGAAGAATTAAAAGAAAAGCGTCATCCGATAGATTCATCTGCTGCTGCTGCCATTCTCTTCAAAAAAGGAGAGAGTAAATTTGAAATAAATAGTTCTGGAGAATGGACTCTTGTAACCGATGTAGATTATAAAATTAAAATATATAAGAAAGAAGGTCTGGATAATGCGAATCAAGAGGTATATTATTATGTTGGTGGAGCAAGAGAGGAGACATTGCGTTTTAAAAATGCTGTAACTTATAACTTAGTTGATGGGAAAATTGAAAAGACAAAATTGAAATCAGATGGTGAGTTTAAGGAAGAAATAAATGAAGATAATAAAGTAAAGAAAATAACGATGCCTCAAGTTAAGGAAGGTTCCATAATTGAATATTCGTACACTTTAAGGTCTCCTTTTATAGTAAAATTTGATGACTGGTATTTTCAAAGTGAAATTCCAGTAAATCATGTTGAATATAGCGTATACGTTCCTAAATATTTTAAATACAGAACGGTTATTACAGGTTATGAAAGTGTGAGTGTGGAAGATGTTGCTATCTCTACAGGGAGTTTTCCGCAGCAAAAATATACGTACACAATAGAAAATGTTCCAGCTTTAAAAGAGGAAAATTTCGTTACCAATATAAAAAACTATACTTCTATTTTAAAAAATGAGTTAGTCTCTATTTCATATCCAGGTGAACCAGTAGATAATATTGCCTTAGATTGGGATGGTGTAGTTAAGACAATTTATGATGATGATAGATTTGGTAAAGAATTAAAGAGTAAGTCTTATTTTGAAGACGATTTAAAAATTATTATTGAAGGATTAGCGACAGATAAAGAGAAAATTCAAGCAATTTATAAGTTTGTTCAAAATAAGATGACTTGGAATGATAATAATGGGGTTTTTACAAAGGATGGAGTAAGGAAAGCGTATAAAAACAAGACAGGTAATGTAGCGGAAATAAATCTTATTTTAATTGCAATGCTTAAAGAAGCAGGTATAGAAGCGAACCCAATTCTAGTAAGTACAAGAAAAAACGGGATAGCACTTTATCCTAACCGCACAGCATTTAATTATGTGGTAGCAGGTATAGAAGTTCAGGACGATGTAATATTGTTAGACGCTACTAATAAAAACCTGACAGTTGGAATGTTGCCGCTTAGAGCGGTAAATTGGTACGGGAGAATAGTAAGAGAAAGAGGAAGTTCAAATGAGATAGATCTACTGGATGTTTCACACTCTAATGAGAATGTGATTATTTTAGGAAAAATTAATGCTGATGGAAAAATAGAAGGGAAATTAAGAAGACAATTGACGCGTTATAATTCACTATTACATAGAGATAACTATAGTGAGGTTTCAGAAGATAGCTATATTGAAAAATTAGAGAATAGATATAAAAGTGTTGAAATCGGTGAGTACAAAGTAGATAATCTAAAGGAAGTTGAGAAACCAGTTGTAGAAACATATTCTTTTGTAGAAAATAATTCTGTAGAAATTATAGGAAATAAAATGTACATATCGCCTTTAATGTTTTTTACTTTAAATGAAAATCCATTTAAAGTTGATGAAAGGAAGTATCCAGTAGATTTTCATTTTCCTTTCAAAGATTCTTATAATGTTTCGTTAACTATTCCAGATGGCTATGAAGTTGAATTTTTGCCAGAAGCATCAAGTTTATTAATGGAAAATGGATATGGTGTTTTTAGGTATAATGTTTCTAGCTCTGAAAAATCTATTCAAATGCTTGTCAATTTTAATGTAAATGCTTTTTATGTGCCTTCACAAAATTATGCTACGTTAAAGAATTTTTTTAAAATAATGATAGAAAAACAGACTGAAAAAATAATTTTAATAAAGAAATAATAGAATATGAAGTTTAATTTTTTACGTGTGTTTGTTTTATTTGGACTATTTTTTTCAGGTTTAGTTTTTTCTCAAAATTATGAATTGGGAGAAGTAACAATTGAAGAATTACAAGAAGTGAAATACTCAAATGATCCAAATGCGGAAGCTGTAGTCTTGTTTGAAAACGGGAAAACCTATTTTCAGTATGATATGAGTTCAGGGTTTAATATTATAACAGAAGTAGAAAAAAAAATAAAAATCTACTCTAAAGAAGGTTTAGATTGGGCGAATAAAACCGTAAAATATTATACTGTTGGAAAAAATGAAGAGAGAGTTTCTTTTTCGAAAGCAATAACCTATAATTTAGAAAATGGGAAAATTGAAAAAACGAAATTAAGAAATGATGGTGAGTTTGATGAGAAGATTAACAAATATTGGTCTCAAAAGAAAATTGTCATGCCAAATGTAAAAGTTGGTTCTATAATCGAATATAAATATACTATTAAATCACCAAACTATTCTACTTTTCCGATTTGGAATTTTCAATATTCAATTCCAGTAAAATACTCTTCATTTAAGACCTATATTCCTGAATATTTTTTATATAATAATCAGTTTAAAGGAGAGTTAGTGCCAGTAGTTGATTCCGACACGAAGATGAAAACTTTTACTGGTCGATATACGAAGGATAATAGGAGATCGGGTGGCTCTAATTTTGAAAGAGAAAGTTATGAAGTTGAATATAAAGAATATTTTGCATCCTATTTTTTATCAAATGTTCCAGCAATGAAAGATGAAAAGTTTGTTAATAATATTGAAAATTACGTTTCAGCTATTTATCATGAATTATCCTCTGTTAATTTGCCCTATGAAGCCATCGTTAACTATTCTTCCGATTGGGAGTCTGTGGCAAAGACAATAATGAATTATGAAGGTTTTGGGAATGAATTGTCTAGAAATGATTATTATAAAAAAGAGATTGATGAATTATTGACAGGAATAGTTGATCAAAAGGAAAAAATAATTCTGATTTTTGAATATGTAAAGAACAGAATGAATTGGAATAATGGATATGGTTATTTGTGTGATAACGGAGTAAGGAAAGCATATGTGGATAAGGTTGGAAATGTTGCAGAAATTAATTTAATGCTAACATCTATGTTGAGGTATGCAGGTGTTGAAGCGAATCCAATTTTAGTGAGCACAAGATCAAATGGAGTGCCAATTTTTCCAAGTAGGTCTGCGTTTAATTATGTTATTACAGGTGTTGAATTACAAGATAACTTAGTGCTTTTTGATGCTACAAATAAATATTCTTTACCAAATGTATTACCAATTAGAGATTTGAATTGGTTCGGGAGATTAATTAGAGATAATCGATCTTCAACTTTAGTAGATTTAATGCCTAAAATGAAGTCTATTAAAAGTATAATGTTGTTGTGTGATATTAATGCTAATGGAGACATTAAAGGAAAAGTTAGAAAACAAATTTCAGATTATAATGCATTTGTTTATAGAGATAAATATTTTAATGTAGATAAGGAAAGTTACATAGATAAATTGAATGATGATTTTGATGAAATTAATATTTCTGAATATAAAATTGATAATGTTGAAAATTTGTCGCAAAAGATTGTAGAAACATTCAGTTTTGTCGACAATAAGAATGTCGAAAATATAGGTGGTAAATTGTATTTCTCACCAATGATGTTCTTTAAACTAAATGAAAATCCTTTTAAACTTGAAACAAGAAAATACCCAATCGACTTCAATTTTCCTTTTAAAGATTCGTATGTATTTACAATAAATATTCCAGAAGGATATGTAGTGGAGTATTTGCCCGAAGCAGCAAACATTATTTTAGATAATAATTACGGAGGATTTAATTATGTGATTTCTGAAAAGCAAGGAAAAATACAATTAGCGGTGAATTATGAAATTAATACATCGATTATACCAGCTAGTAATTATGAATTTTTGAAAAGTTTCTTTAAAATGATGATTGAAAAACAAGCCGAAAAAATAATTTTAATAAAAGAATAGAACATGGATATTAAAAATGCTCAACTCGAAGTTGATAACTGGATTAAAGAACATGGTGTTCGTTATTTTAATGAATTAACTAATATGGCACAACTTACAGAAGAAGTAGGTGAGGTGGCTAGGATTATTGCTCGACGTTACGGAGAACAATCAGAAAAAGAATCAGATAAAAATAAAGATTTAGGAGAAGAATTAGCAGATGTCGTTTTTGTGGTTATGTGCTTAGCTAACCAGACAGGTGTGGATTTGCAGGCAGCTTTTGATAAAAAATTGGATTATAAAACAAAACGAGATCATGATCGTCATCATAATAATGAAAAATTAAAATAAATTGAATTGGATTCTACTAGTTGTTGCTGGGCTTTTTGAAGTTGGTTTTGCTGCCTGTTTGGGTAAAGCAAAAGAATCTTCTGGGAAAATTGCTGTATTTTGGTACTTAGGCTTTTTTATATGTCTAACAATAAGTATGATTTTGTTGGTGAAAGTTACTAAAGAATTACCTATCGGGACAGCATACGCAGTGTGGACAGGTATAGGTGCTGTTGGTAGTGTTCTTGTTGGAATATTTGTATTTAAAGAGCCAGCATATTTTTGGCGAATGTTTTTTTTATCAACCTTAATACTTTCCATTGTAGGATTGAAAATAGTTTCTAAATAATGAATATAGATTTAAAAAGATCAGTTACAAATAAACAATCAACGATTGTAGTAACGGGGTCAAAATCGGAGACAAATAGATTATTGCTTTTAAAGGCATTATATCCTAATTTGAAATTGCAAAATATTTCAAATTCTGACGACTCTGATATGATGCATAACGCATTATCGAATAGTAGTACATTGAAAGATATTCATCATGCAGGAACTGCTATGCGTTTTTTAACTGCATATTTTTCAATTCAGGAGGGGCAAGAAATTGTTTTAACGGGTTCTAACCGAATGCAAGAACGACCAATAAAAATATTAGTAGAAGCATTAAAACAACTTGATGTAGTTATTTCCTATGAAAACAACGAAGGTTATCCGCCAATTAAAATTCAAGGTAAAAGAATAGCTAAGAACGAAGTGGTTCTTAAAGCGGATGTAAGTAGTCAATATATTTCTGCCCTGCTTTTAATTGCACCAAAGTTGGAGAATGGACTAAAATTAATACTGGAAGGTAAGATTACCTCAGTTCCTTATATTAATATGACATTAGCTTTGTTAAATGAAATAGGAGTAAAAACTTCTTTTGAAAATAATATTATAAGTGTAATGCCTAAAAATGAAGTTGAGGATATTGAATTGATTGTAGAGTCTGATTGGTCTTCTGCTTCCTATTTTTATTCAATTGTTGCACTGTCAGAAATTGGAACTCAAATAAGTTTAACAAGTTATAAAAAAAATAGTCTACAAGGCGATTCTTCTCTTGTCGAGATTTATGCAGACTTTGGAGTCGAAACTACTTTTGTTGATAATAGTATCGTTATAACTAAAATTAAAAAGACCAATAAGCAATTTGTTGAATTCGATTTGCAATCTTCACCAGATATTGCTCAAACAATAGTTGTAACTTGCTTTGGGTTAGGGTTAGGATGTTGCTTAAAAGGACTACATACATTGAAAATTAAGGAAACAGATAGATTAGAAGCTTTAAAGGTAGAGCTAACAAAATTAGGCGCAATTATTAATGTGACAAATGATAGTTTAATATTAGAAACTAGTCTGTCAAACTTTATTATTAAAAGTAATACAAGTATTGTAACATATCAAGATCATAGAATGGCAATGGCTTTTGCGCCACTAGCTTTAAGAGTTCCTATTGTAATTGAAGAAGCAGAAGTGGTTTCAAAATCATTTCCAGATTTTTGGAATGATTTAAAAAATATCGGTTTTCAGTTTGAAGAAACGTTATAAATGTTGGAAATATTAAAATAATTCATTATTTACTTGACAACGCCTATCTTACAGTCGTATATTTGCAAACGTTTATGAGTTTAGGAATATTTTCTAAACTAGAACTTCTAAAATCTAAATTTATATATGAAATTATCACATTTCAATTTTAATTTACCAGAAGAATTATTGGCAGAGTTTCCTGCTGAAAACAGAGATGAATCTCGATTAATGGTTATTAATCGTAAAGCTGGAACTATTGAACATAAAATGTTTAAGGATGTTATTGACTATTTCGATGATGGAGATGTAATGGTCTTAAATAATACAAAAGTTTTTCCTGCTCGATTATATGGTAATAAAGAAAAAACTGGTGCCCGTATTGAGGTTTTCTTGTTGAGAGAATTAAATGCAGAACAACGCTTATGGGATGTATTGGTAGATCCTGCTCGTAAAATAAGAATTGGAAATAAATTGTATTTTGGAGATGATGACGCATTAGTGGCTGAAGTAATAGACAATACAACTTCACGTGGTAGAACATTACGTTTCTTATATGATGGATCTTATGAAGAGTTTAGAGAAAAATTAGTTGAGTTAGGAGAAACTCCAATTCCTAAATTTATTAATAGAGAAGTTACACCTGAAGATGCAGAGCGTTATCAGACTATTTATGCTAAAGTAGAAGGAGCTGTTGCTGCACCAACTGCAGGGCTTCATTTTTCTAAGCATTTATTGAAGCGTTTAGAAATTAAAGGTGTTGATTTTGCGGAAGTGACTTTACATGTTGGTTTAGGTACTTTTAATCCTGTAGAAGTAGAAGATTTGTCGAAACATAAAATGGATTCTGAAGAAATGTCAATTTCTCAAGAAACATGTGATATAGTAAATCAAGCTAAAGTGAAAAAGAAGAAAATTTGTTGCGTAGGAACTACTTCAATGCGTGCAATGGAAAGTACAGTTTCTTCACAAAGAACTTTAAACCCATTTACAGGTTGGACAAATAAATTTATTTATCCTCCTTATGATTTTAGTATTGCAGATTGTATGATTACTAATTTTCATATACCTAGATCAACTTTGCTAATGATGGTTTCTGCTTTCTGTGGACACGATTTGATGAAGAAGGCTTATGCTGAAGCAATTGAAGAAAAATACAAATTCTATTCTTATGGAGATGCAATGCTGATTATCTAATTAGTAGTTCTCTTTAAGTTAATTAAAAGCAAAAAACTCATCAGAAATGGTGAGTTTTTTGCTTTTAAACCTAAAATAGGATACTGTTTATTTGCAAGTTTTCTCTTTCCTTAAAAAAATGTATTTTTACCTTTCATAAAAAACAGCTACAATATGAATTTTCAAAATACAAAAGAATTTGCTCAAGAACTAGATAGATCTGATGAATTAAAGAAATACAGAAATGAATTTAGTTTTCCTCAAATTAATGATAAAGATGTAATTTACTTTACGGGGAATTCTCTTGGGTTACAGCCAAAAAAAGCTAAGGAATATGTAGATGAAGTGATGGAGGATTGGGCAAGTTTAGCGGTTGAAGGACATTTTTATGCAGATAAACCCTGGTGGGACTATCATGAGCGTTTTTGTCAACCTTTAAGCGAGATTGTAGGAGGTAAACCTACAGAAGTTGGTGTAATGAATACATTAACAGTTAATCTTCATTTACTGATGGTTTCTTTTTATCGTCCATCAATGAAAAAATATAAGATTATATGTGAAGAAAAAGCATTTCCATCTGATCAATATATGTTTCAAACACAAGTAGATTTTCATGCTAAAAACGTTGGGTTTGATCCGAAAGAGGCGATAGTTGAAATAAAAAGAAGAGAAGGAGAAAATAATATAAGAATTGAAGATGTTTTAGAGAAAATAAATGAAATTGGAGAGGAATTAGCGTTGGTTCTTATAGGAGGTGTGAATTATTATACAGGACAAGTGTTTGATATTCAGAGAATCACTGAAGAAGGACATAAAGTCGGTGCTTACGTTGGTTGGGATTTAGCACATGCTGCTGGAAATATTGAGTTGAAACTAAATGAGTGGAAAGTGGATTTTGCAGCTTGGTGTAGTTATAAATATATGAACTCAGGACCAGGTAATGTTTCAGGTTTTTTTGTTCATGAGGCACACCATAATGATAAAGAATTATCTCGTTTTGCTGGTTGGTATGGTCATAATAAAGAAAGGCGTTTTCTAATGGAGCCACAATTTGATCCTGTTCAAGGTGCAAATGGGTGGCAAATTAGTAATCTGCCAGTATTGTCATTGGCTCCATATTTGGCTTCTGTAGAAATGTTTGCTGAAGTAGGAATGAAGAAAATTATAAAAAAAAGAAACTTAATTACTAGTTATTTAGAATTTATACTTCATGAAATAGATAAAGAGATTGAAGGAGCAGAATTTGAAGTTATAACTCCGGTTAGTCAAGAAGAGAGAGGCTGTCAGTTGTCCGTTTATTTGCATGGTCAAGGTAAAGAACTTTTTCACTTTTTAATGAAGAATGGAGTTGTTACAGATTGGAGAGAACCCAATGTTATTCGTTTAGCACCTGTGCCTTTGTATACGTCTTTTGAAGATATTTATAATTTTGGGCAAATATTGAAAAGAGGTATTTGTGATTAAAATAACGACTAAACATGTTTTTGTGTTAAAATTTTAATATATTTGTTTTCAAACATTTAATTAATTATGAAAACAAAAGTACTATTAGTTGTGTTGTTTCTTGCAGGTATACTGTTTGAAGTAAATGCACAAGAATCAAAAAATGAAACGATAGCGTTAGAATACATTAAATCGCATGCGGAAGAATTTCAAATAAATCCTAAACATGGGTTTAAATTGCATTTTGTTAGAAAAGGAAAAGCAGGAGAAACATTGAGATTTCAGCAAATGTTAAATGAGGTACCTGTTTTTGAATCAGAATTTATTGTTAATTTTAATAACAAAAATGAAGTTGCTTTTACTTCAAATAGTTATAAAAAAGATATACAGTTGATTGATACAAGTCCTACTGTAACAAAAGAAAAAGTGATAGCAATTACCGATGATAACTTAAACTATAATGGTGCAGTTACGTTGCAAGAAACTAAGTTATATGTCTATGATTTTGACGGAGTAACTAAATTAGTTTATAGAACAATTACTCACGCAGAAGATTTAGTTGGTAGTTGGGAAGTTTTGATTGATGCTAAAACTTCTGAAGTTATAAGCGTTAAAGATGTTTCTATTAGATGCGGGAAAGAATGTAAAGAAGATCATACGCATGATTTTGTGAATAAAGTAGAAAAAAAGAAAAAAAAAGTATTTTCAACTGTAGAAAAAAATAATGCTTTTGCATTTACTACAGGTACTGCAATGGTTTTTTTATCTGATCCTTTATCAGCTACAGCAGTACCTTATGGAGGTCAATATGTTGATGGAAATGATGCAACAAATGCATCTTTAGATGCAGCAAGAGTAACTGTTAATCTTCCTGAAATTGAAGTTTTATCAGGTACATATAAATTAAAAAGTTCATATGTTGAAATAAAAGATATTGAAGCGCCTAATAAAGGTCTTTTTACACAATCAACACCAAACTTTCTGTTTAATAGAAATCAAGATGGGTTTGAAGCAGCTAATGTGTTTTATCATTTGGATAATAACATGAGGTACATCAATGAAACGTTAGGTGTAAATTGTCGTCCTTATTTACATTCTGGAGTTTTATGGTTTGATCCTTCTGGTTTTAATGGAGCTGATAATTCAAGATATTCTGGTGCTGGTAATGATTTGTCTTTTGGTGAAGGATGTGTAGATGACGGAGAAGATGGAGATGTAATATGGCATGAATTAGGTCATGGTTTACATGATTGGATGACAGGTGGTTCAGGTTTGTCTCAAGTGAATGGATTAAGTGAAGGTTGTGGTGATTATTGGGCGCAGTCTAATAGTAGATCCTTAAATCAATGGACTCCTGCAGATGCTGCCTATCATTGGATGTTTAACTGGGATGGTCATAATGAATGTTGGGGAGGAAGAACTACTAATTATGGTGCGACTTATCCTGGAGGACTTGTTGGAGGAGGACCGCATACAGATGGACAAATTTGGTCGACTACATTAATGAAGATTTGGGATGTGCTAGGAAGAGCTAAAACAGATACTGCATTTTTAGAAGGTTTAGCATTAACGAATAGTTCTACAAATCAAAATCAAGCAGCTATAGCTGTAAGACAAGCAGCGATAAATATGAACTATAGCTGTGCAGATGTAAAGGTAATGACTGAGAAATTCTCTGCTGTTGGTTATACTATGCCTGCAATTCCTTTAACAATTAATTGCCCAGGAACTCAAACTGTAAATGCGGATGGTTCAGGTAATTATGTTTTGCCAAGTTTTATAAGTTTAACTAATGCAATTAATTCAAATTGTGATGCAACTGTTACTCAAAGTCCTGCTGTTGGAACAACTGTTGGTGTGGGTTCTCATTCGATAACAATGACGGCAAACGGATCTGTTAATTGTAACTTTACTCTAGTAGTAGAAGCTGCTCTTGGTAATGAAGGCTTTATTAAGGCTTCAGAGATATTATTATATCCAAATCCTGCATCTTCTTCAATAACGATAAAAGGAGAATTTGATAATTTAGAAAAAATTCAAGTATATAATATGTTAGGTCAAGTAGTAATGAACGGTGTAATATCTGGAAATGAAACAACGCTTAATGTTTCTAAACTTTCAAATGGTGTATATACAATTAACTTTTTAGATTCTAATGTTTCTGTTAAGTTTGTAAAAGAATAAAACAAAAGTAATTTATAAAATAGGAAGCCGAAAAGTAATAGACTGCACCCAAAAGGTTAGACAAATTTATAATTAATTTTGATAATAATGAGCTCGATATTTTATCGGGCTCATTTTGTTTAAATTTGATTTAATTCTTTCATTATTATAATAACTTATATATTCTATTATCTCCTTTTTTAATTCTTCAATAGACTTGTATTTTTTTAGATAAAACAGCTCTGATTTTAATATTCCAAAGAAGTTTTCAATAATGGCATTGTCTAAACAATTTGCTTTTCTAGACATACTTTGTGTAATCCCTTTTTGTTTCAATAAATATTGATAGTGCTTCATTTGATATTGCCAACCTTGGTCAGAGTGTAAAATTAAATTAGTCTTATTTGGTATTTTCTTAAATGCTTTTTTAAGCATCATAACTACCTGATTAAATACAGGTCGTTCTGTTAACTCATAACTAATAATTTCTTGATTAAATAAGTCAATTATCGGTGATAAATATAGCTTCTTTCCAGAGACATTAAACTCGGTAACATCAGTTGCCCATTTTTGATTTGGTGCTGTTGCTTTAAAATTTCTTTCTAAAATATTAGGAGCTATTTTACCATGCTCTCCTTTATATGATCTATACTTTTTAACTCTAATGACGCTTTTTAATCCTAATAATTTCATTAACCTGAAAACTGTTTTATGATTAATAATTATTCCTTTATTTTGAAGTTCATCAGTTACTCTTCGATAACCATAACGACCTTTATGTTTGTGATAAATCGATTTAATCAGTTCTTTAACTACTCTATATTTATCACTTAATTTACTTTGTTTTTGATGATAATAAAAACTACTTCTTGCCATATTTGTATAATTTAAAAGTACTTTTAAATCATATTTATGCCTTAATTCCATTATGACTAGCGCTTGTTGGCTCTTTCTTCCGCCTGAATTAAGGCTTGTAACTTTTTTAAATAATCATTCTCACAACGTAATGCTTCATTTTCCTTAAGAAGTTCTTCTTCTCTGGTTAGTGGCTTAGCTGATTTGCTTTTTTTGCTTTTAAAATTCATAGATCTTGGTCTTCCTTTAATTTTTGGTTGTAGTCCTTCAAAACCAAAGTTAACAAAATCTTTTTTCCATTTTACAATAATAGCTAAATCAGGAATATTAAACTTTAAACAAGTATCTATTAATGAAAGTGATTCCTTTTCTATAGTTTTTAATACTTTTAGCTTAAAATCAGCTGAATAACTTTGATTTCTCCTGGGTAATAAACCCTCTTTTCCATAGCTTTTATAAAATCTAATCCACTTACGAATATTAGATTCGTCTGGACCTTTTAACTTTGAAACATATAAATTTGAATAATGTTTCTTTAATACTAATTCTACACATTCTAACTTAAATGCATAAGAATACTTGACTTTTCTTTCCATAAAAAATGCCCCAAATAGTGTCTAACTTTTTGGGGCATGTTCATAATTACTTTTCGGCTTTTTTCTTTTAAAGTGAAATATTAGCTTTTATATTTGTTTAAAATTAAGAAAAATGACAAAAGAACAAATCATAGAGAGTTTTGATCCGAGCCAGCCGGGATTAGCTGATGCTACAATTTTTGGACTGCCTTTTTCAGCAGAACAATCCGAAATCATTGTAATACCTGTTCCTTGGGAAGTTACAGTAAGTTACGGTGCAGGTGCGTCAGAAGGACCAGAAGCAATTTTGGAAGCCTCTTTTCAGGTTGATTTATTGCATCAAGATTTTCCTGAATTATGGAAATTAGGGATTTTTATGGATGAAGTTCCAGAAGATTGGGCTAAAAATTCAGGGAAATATAAAGAATTGGCACAACCAATAATTGAAGCTTTAGAAAATGGAGAAGATATATCAGTGTTTCCTGTTTTACAATCTGATTTAGATAGGATTAATAGAGTTTGTAGGGAACTGCATACAGAAGTTAAAGAACGTGTAAAATATTGGATGGATAAAGGGAAAAAAGTGGTACTTCTTGGAGGGGATCATTCTACTCCTTTAGGTTATTATGAAGCATTAGCTTCTAAGTATGATAATTTCGGAATTCTTCATTTAGATGCACATATGGATTTAAGAATTGCGTATGAAGGATTTACTTATTCTCATGCTTCAATTATGTATAATGCTTTACAGTTGCCGCAAATTTCTAAAATTGTCCAAGTTGGAATTCGTGATTTTTGCGAACAAGAAGTAGATGTGGTAAATAAAGAAAACGGGAGAGTATTGGTTCATACCGATTTGGATATGAAAAAACAACTATTTGAAGGGAATACTTGGCAACACTTATGTGATTCAATTATCAGTTCGTTACCTGAAAAAGTTTGTGTTTCTTTTGATATTGATGGAATGGATGCTTTGTACTGTCCAAACACAGGAACTCCAGTTCCTGGTGGATTTTCGTATGAACAAGCAGTTTATTTGTTAAATAGATTAGTGGATTCAGGTAAAGAAATTATAGGTTTCGATTTAGTTGAAGTAGCACCAGGAGAAAATGATTGGGATGGAAATGTAGGAGCAAGAATGTTGTTTCAAATGTGTGGTGTTTTTGCTAAATCACAAGGATTGAAAGTAGGTGATAAAATTGAGTTTAAGAAATAGAAATTAGTTAGGTTTTATATAAAAAAGAAGAATGTTTTAAATGTTCTTCTTTTTTGTTTTCATATAATTATAACAAAGAATAATAATTTTGTAAAACAAAGAATAATTACTCAGTAGTTAATGCTAAAAAACTAAATTTGTTGTAACTGAAATACTTTCATGGTTATGAGATATAATAAAATACCAACTTCATTATTTGTAGAAAACAGAAAGAGATTTTGTGAAAAAATGCAATCCAATAGTATTGCTATTTTAACATCAAATGATGTAATGCCTAATAATGCAGACGATGTTATGGGGTTTGCTCAAAATAATGATTTGTTTTATTTGTCTGGAATAGATCAAGATGAAACAATATTAGTTTTGTTTCCAGATGCAATAAAAGAAGAAAATAGAGCGATTTTATTTGTAAAAGAAGTTAGTGAGCATTCCAAAATATGGGAAGGAGATTTTTTAACTAAAGAAGAAGTTGTTGATGTTTCAGGAGTCAAAAATGTAAAATGGATACATGAGTTTGAAAAAACAATTCAATTATTTGCTTTCGAATCGGATGTGTTTTATTTAGGGCACAATGAACATATCAAAAGAGTAACTTCAGAAATAGAAACGCGTCAAGACAGAATGATTGCTTGGTGTAAGCAAAAATATCCATTGCATCAGTACGATAGAGTGGCTAAAATTACACGTCAACTAAGGCCAGTAAAATCTGTTGAAGAAATTAAGATAATTCAAGAAGCAATTGCAATAAGTATCAAAGGATTTAAAGGCTTGTTGAAGACTATAAAGCCAAATGTAAAAGAATATGAACTAGAGGCTGAGCTTACTTATGAAATGGTAAAAGGTGGAGGAACTCGACATGCTTTTAAACCAATTGTAGCTTCTGGAAAAAACGCGTGTGCTTTGCATTATAACTTTAATAAAGAGGTTTGTAAAGATGGAGAAATGGTTCTTGTCGATTTTGGGGTTTGTTACGCCAATTATAATTCAGATACAACGAGGTGTGTTCCTGTAAATGGTAAATTTTCAGAACGACAAAGAGCAGTATATCAATCGGTTTTAAATTGTCTTAAAAAAGGAGAGGAATTATTCAAACCAGGAGTTTTTCCAAAGGATTACGAAGCGAAAATGGCTGATTTTGTTGAATTTGAATTAATTCAGTTGGGTTTAATTACAGCAGAAGAAATAAAAAATCAAAATCCAGATTTTCCAGCCTATAAAGAATATTTTATGCATGGAACGGCTCATTATCTTGGTTTAGATGTGCATGATGTTGGTTTGTATTCCCGTCCTTTTGAAGTGGGGATGGTACTTACTTGCGAACCTGGAATTTATATTTCAGAAGAAGGAATTGGATGTCGATTAGAGAATGATTATGTAATTACTGAAAACGGATGCATTAATTTATCTATTGACATGCCTATAGAAATTGATGAAATTGAAGCATTAATTAAAGAAGGATAAATAGTCGAAAAGTAGCAGGTGTAAAAAACTATGATTCTAATAGGGTTAAGTTTTATTAATTAGTATTTTTGTATTTCAATATTTATAGCGTTTTTTCATGCAAAACCAAAAAAAGATTGCCATTGTAGGTGCTGGATTAGTAGGTTCTTTATTGGCCATATATCTAAAAAAAGCAGGACACATAGTTCATGTTTACGATAGAAGTCCAGACATTAGAAAGATACAATTTTCAGGAAGAAGTATTAATTTGGCTATGTCAGATAGAGGTTGGAAAGCTTTAGAAGTTATTGGAGTAGATCAAGAAATTAAAAAAATTGGTCTTCCAATGGAAAAAAGAGCCATTCATTTGATGGATCAATCTTTAAATTATCAGAAGTATGGAAAAGAAGGAGAGTCAATTTATTCTTTGTCGCGAGGTGTTTTAAATCGAAAAATGATTGACTTAGCGGAAGAAAAAGGAGTAGAATTTTTCTTCGAACACAAAGTTTGGGATGTTACTCTTGGTGATGCAACGTTGCATATTGGTAAGGAAGAGCATGGAGAATGGACTGATTATAAATATGATATGATTTTTGGTTCAGATGGTGCTTTCTCAAGAGTGCGTCATAGAATGCAAAGACAAAGTATGTTCAATTATTCTCAAGACTTTCTTGAAATTGGATATAAAGAATTAAATATACCTTCAAATGCAGATGGAACACATAAATTAGACAAAAGTTCTCTACACATTTGGCCAAGAGGTAATTTTATGCTTATTGCACTTCCAAATCTTGATGGAAGTTTTACATGTACACTATTTATGCCATTTAAAGGCGAAAACTCTTTCGAGCAATTAGATACTAAAGAGAAATTGGTAGATTTCTTTGCTAAATATTTCCCGTCAACAAAAGAAGTAATTCCTAATTTGGTTGAAGACTTCTTTAAAAACCCCAAAAGTTATTTAGTCACAATGAAATGTTTTCCTTGGACGCATAATGATAAAGTAGCTTTAATTGGTGATGCTTGTCATGCAATTGTTCCTTTCTACGGACATGGTATGAATGCGGGTTTTGAAGACATTACGGTACTAAACGAGCTGATGGAAAAATATGGTGACGATTGGGAAACTATTTTTAATGAATATCAAAACTCTCGAAAACCAAATACTGATGCTATTGCTGAATTATCATATCGTAACTTTATAGAAATGAGTACGAAAACAGCTGATGCTAATTTTTTGCTACAAAAGAAAATTGAAAAATGGTTTTCTGAGAGGCATCCAGAAAAATGGATTCCTTTGTATAGTAGAGTAACATTCAGTCATCAACCTTATTCTGAAGCACTTGCTATTGGAGATAGACAAGATGCAATTATGCAAGAAATATTAGCCATCGAGAGTATCGAAGAGATTTGGGAAACCGAACCAATTGAACAAAGAATACTTCAGCTATTAAGAGAATAGATCAATAAAGTTTCAATAGGAAAAAATAAAAAGCTACATTTGAGGTTACTTAAATGTATATTTCTATGGAGACGATATTGCTAATTGGGATTATTTTGTATTTATACATTGTAAATAATAATATAAATATAAAGTTCAATGACCTACAGAAGACTGTATCTATGTTGAATGATAAATTGCGAGGTATTCAAGATGAAATAGCTCAGAATACTATTCAGCGTCAGAGAAATGAAGCTGTAGAAAAAGAGGTTGTTAAACCTGTTAAGCCAATTATTGTAGAAAAACCAATTGAAGAGATTCCAATTCCTAAGGTTGAAAAAGTTCAACCAGAAATAATAAAACCTATAGCAGATAAACCAATTGAGGTTGTAGCTAAAATTGAACAAAGACCAATTGTTGAGAAACCAGTTGTACCAAGACCAATTGCAGTTCCTCAAAAATCGTGGTTTGAAACATTTAAAGAAAAAAATCCTGATTTAGAGAAGTTTATTGGTGAAAATCTTATTAATAAAATTGGTATTCTTATTCTCGTTCTTGGGATTAGCTTCTTTGTGAAATTTGCTATTGATAAAGAATGGATTAATAAACCTGCTCGTGTTGGAATAGGAATCTTGTGTGGTTCATTAGTAATGGTAATTGCTCATAAGTTAAAGAAAAATTATGCAGCTTTTAGTTCAGTGCTTGTTGCAGGAGCAATAAGTATATTCTATTTTACTATCTCTATTGCTTTTCACGATTATCATTTGTTTGGTCAAACTGTTGCTTTTATTATAATGGTTGTTATTACCGCTTTTAGTACATTGGTTTCGGTGTCTTATAATAGACAAGAATTGGCTGTTTTGTCTCTCATTGGTGGTTTTGCAGTTCCTTTTATGGTAAGTACTGGTTCTGGTAATTATGTGGTTTTGCTCACTTATATTGCAATTTTAAATGTAGGTATACTCGGAATAGCTTATTTTAAAAAATGGAAAGTAGTTACTGTTTTAGCATTCTTATTCACTTCAATATTGTTTGCTTCTTGGTATACGAATGAGTTATATGATAACAAATTGCCTCATGCAGGAGCAATTGCTTTTGCAACAATATTTTATTTTATTTTTAGTGTAATAGTTGTGTTAAATAACATTAGAAATAAAGGAACTTTTTCAGTTATTGAATATTTTATTCTTGTAGCTAATACATTCTTTTTCTTCGGAATGGGAATGGGAATAATACATAATTGGGGAATAGACTTTAAAGGTTTATTTACCTTGTTGTTAGCTTTCTATAATGTAATTTATGCTGTTATTCTATATAAAAAATTCGGATTGGATAAAAACGCAATCTATTTACTAATTGGGCTTTCTTTAACTTTCGTAACGCTTACCATTCCAATTCAGTTTGAAGGAAATCAAATTACGATATTCTGGGCAGCAGAAGCAGTTTTATTATTCTGGTTGTCTCAAAAATCTAAAATTAGGCGTTTTAAGTTAGGAGCAATAATTGTTCAGGTACTTACTTTTATTAGTTTGGTTTTAGATTGGACGAAGTATGGTTTACCAAGCGAAACTTTGTCAATTATTATTAATCCATTGTTTATTTCAGGATTCGTAGTTTGTGTATCGTTTTACCTAACTTATGTTCTACTAAAAAAAGAAGACGATGTAAATATAGGTTTAGATATAAAGCAGTATAAACAGATTGTTCTAGTTTCAGCTCTTTTATTGACTTATGCATTAGGCTTTCTAGAAATTCAATATCAAGCCTATCAGTTAATTGCTAATGTAGCATCAGCAGAATCGTTTGTTGTTGCCTATCATTTTATGTTTGTAGCTTTGTTATTGTTCATCGTTACCAATAAAAAACACGAATTACTAACAATTACTGTCTCAACCGTTGCTGTGTTTTCTATCGTAGTCTATATAATGTCTTTTTATAGTCTACCTAATCGCGAAATAATTCAAAATTTAATGCATAATTCAAATACTAATTATGCGCTTTATTTCCATTATGTTATCTTAATATGTTTGATTTATTTTGGATATAATTTATTCAGAAGAATAACGATAGAGCCTAAAATTGAGATTTTAAAAAATAAATTTGTCCCTTGGCTATTTGTTTTCGCAATTGTATACATATTGAGTAACGAAATAATGATTCATGGTTTATCATATTCTATAGATAATAGTAGCATTGCAGAATTGAACGAGAAGTTTCCAAAGACAACAGATGATTATACAATTCAATATAAAAAAGAGACGTTTATAGCGTTTAAATTAGACGATGTAAAACGTCAAATTATAAAAATTGGCTATCCTATTCTTTGGGGTTTATTCTCTTTTGTGTTCCTAATCATTGGTATCAAAAAGCAATGGAAAAACTTACGAATTATTGCACTTTCCTTGTTAGGTATAACCATTTTGAAATTATTTATCTACGATATTAAAAATGTTTCAGAAACTGGAAAAATCATTGCTTTTATACTTTTAGGAGTTCTAATTTTAATCATCTCGTTTGTGTACCAAAAAATAAAAAAATTAGTCGTTGATGAAAGTCCAAAATCAAGTTCAGATGAAGAAGTTTAGTAGTTTATTCTTATTATTTAGTTTTTTATTTGGGTTTGCCCAAAATTATAAAGGTGCAATACAAAAAATTAAAGAAGATGGTTTGCATCAAATTGTTATTAATCCTGAAATTAGAGCATCAGCAAGTGAGAATTTAGGTTTTCTAAGAATTAAAGATGGAAAACAAAATGAAATTCCATATGTTATCGCTTTTGATTCTGATAAATCGTGGTCGACTTACGTTCCTTTTGAAATTGTTTCAAGAAATATTATTAAAGACTCAATAACTTCTATTGTAGTTGAAAATAAAAGTAATAGTAAGCTAAATCAGATTTCATTAAAGATCGCAAACACATCTATATCTAAATATTATTCTATTAGTGGAAGCAACGATAAAGAAGATTGGTTTGGTTTAGTAGAAAATCAACGATTGACAGATATGAATGCTACAGCAGCTACAACAGTAGAAAAATCAATTTCTTTTCCTGTAAATAGTTATAAGTATTTGAAAATTGATTGTAACGATAAAATCACATTGCCAATTAATATTTTAGATATTGGTCAATACAAACATCATTTTTTATCGCAAGAACTTATAGAAATTGAAGGGCTTACCTATACGACTGTAGAAAATAATCAAAGAAAAGTTACGCAAATTGTGTTTCCACTGGATAAAAATTATCAGATTGATGCGATTTCCTTTAATATAAAAACCGAATTGTATGTTCGTGATGCGAAATTAATTGTCAATAGAGAACGAAAAATTAAGAAGAGAACAGAAAAACATGAAGAAGTGATTTCGACTTTTCAACTTAATTCTAAAAACAATTCAGTCTTTTACTTTGATGATTTGAAGGAAAAAGAGCTGATAATTGAAATTGAGAATAATGACAATCAAGCTTTAGAAATTGAAAACATTCATTTATTGCAAAAACCAGTATATTTAATTTCAAAGTTAAATGCTAATCAAAATTATGAAGTTTTCATTGATTCAACTTATTCAAAACCATCTTACGATTTAATTAATTTTATATCAGATTCGATTTATAATTTGCCTGAAGCGAAAATAATTAATTTTCAAAAGGTAGTAGATGATAAAATAAATACGAAAGAAAAACCATTTTGGCAAACCCAATTGTTTATGTGGATTTGCATTGTTTTGGGAGGCGGAATTGTGGCTTATTTTGCTTTTGTATTGTTGAAGGATATGAAAAATGAATAGGTAAACGATACTTAAAATGAAATTAGACTTTAAAATAGTACTTCTTTTACTTGTTTTTCTTTCGTGTAAAGAAAATGATAATAATGGTAAAGTAGTTTATAACCAAGACGAATATTTGAAGTTGTGGATGAAAGATAAAAATGTGAAAGTGAAAGTTGTTGATACATTTTGCGGAAATCAGACAAAAAAGGCAATAAAAGATATTGCAAATAATCAATTGACTTATTTTAATCCATACGCATATTATGAGCATGAAGAACTTGCTGAACTATTAAAGAAGCATGGTATACAATCAAAAAGATATTATCGTCCTTGTATCTCAGTAGCTTCTTTTAATCTTTATTGTTATCAAGATTTAATGAAGGGCGAAATAGAAAAAAGATACGGAAAAACATTTCTGGATTCCTTATGGAAAATTGCAGAAAAAAATTTCGTTCTGAAATATCCTGATAGTTTATACATTAAAGAAGGAAGAGATATTAGAGAAAAATATATTCCTGTCAAAAAAGAGTAAAGACATTGTTCTAGAAAGTATGAAACAGTATTTTGGTGTTATTTTAAATAATCAAGTAGTGCTTTTATTTCTTCATTGTTATATTTAAATGAATGAATCATACCATTATTGCCAAAATTCTTTTTTGTTTCTAAAGCATATTTATCATTGCTTTTTAATAAAGAATCTTGTTTTGTAATGTAAAATTTAAAGTATGACGAATCAACCCGTTTAAAAATACCATTTAAAAAATTATGCCCATGGTATTTCATTACATGACATACTTTACAATCACCTATAAAAATTGTTTTTCCTTTTTCGAATAATTTAGATTCTTTTTTGCTAATTATCTCTTCTAATTTTTGTGCTTCAACCTTTTTCGAATCTATATTATAATTAGTGAGTAAGTAATAAATCACGAAAATAGAGAGTAATAATAATGAACTAGAAATAAAAATAATATTTTTAAGTTGTTTCATTTTAATTATTTTGAAAACGAATTATTAAAGGCACGGCAATATAACGATAAACAGAAATAACTTAATCTATTGACACAAAGTAGATAAGTCTATCATCTTTTATCTGTTATCTTTCGTCGGGTTAATACTGACATCCGAACACTGATAATTAAATCTCCTCACGATGCACTTTGTTAAAATCAAAAGCGGGTTTGCATATTGCGATATATTCACAAGGTAAATCAAAAGGATTCGAATATTGTACTCTAGTATTCGCTTCAATTTTTATGGATTGTCCTGCTTCCAAAATTATAGTTTCTCCTTCAATGATAAATTGCTTTTTACCAGAAATGATATAGGTATATTCTTCAAATTCGGGTGTTTGAAATGGTTCACTCCATTTTGGAGGAGCAATCATGTGGGCGATTGAAATGGCTATATTTCCAGTTGTTGGAATACCGTGATGTTCTTTAATTAATTTCCCATCTGTTGTTGGAACCACAAATGGAGATTTTTGTATAAAGTATTTTTTCATTGTTATGTCATTGTGAAGTACGGAGTAATCTCAGAGTCTACTTCAATTGTTTGTTGTTAAATATTTCTTTTAATTTACTAATGTCATCTGCATGAATGTCACTTAGCGAAAAATCCATTTCAGATTTGTTTTTGCGATTTAGAACTAATTTTTCGTTTTCAAATACTACATTCTCTATGTCTGAAAAAAGAAAATGTTTACTCTTGGTGTTAATCTTTATGTTACCACCCACTTTGTTCCATACGATGTGTTTTTTATAGAAAAAACTTTTAAATTGAGGAAACGTAACCAACACAGCAGAAAATCCAGATAGACCTGATAATTTGCTTGAAGGAAATAGGAATAAACTTGTTAGCCCTATAACCAAACATAGAATTCCAAGGCACACAATTAATGTGTCTAAGTTTTTTTTAAAGCCTAGTTCAATAAATTTAACTCTTTGCATTTTTTTATTAGCGAATTATTTCTTAAACATTTTCATTAAAACACCCATAGCACCTCTAATAAAAGTAGCACTTGTTAATACTTTTACAACTCCTTTTGTAATCGTATTTGATGTTGAACTACTTCTGGATGAGCTACTTTTTTTAGCTTCTTTTTCTTTCTCTTTTTTAGCTTCTTCTTTTGTTGCAATTTCTTGAGCTTCTTCAATTTTTTTATTTAAAATTTCATAAGCACTTTCTCTATCAATTACTTCATTATATTTTTTTGCTAATTTAGATTTAGCAATAGAATTATTTATTTCTGTCTCTGTTAAAACATCCATTCTGCTCATTGGCGCTCTCAACATTGTTGCAGCTAAAGGAGTTGGAATTCCCTTTTCGTTCAATGCAGTTACAAATGCTTCTCCAATTCCAAGTGAAGTCAATACTTCATCTGTTTTGTAGTAGTCAGAGATAGGATAGTTTTGAGCAGTCTCTTTAATTGCTTTTCTATCATTTGCCGTAAATGCACGCAGCGCATGTTGTATTTTTAATCCTAATTGTGCTAAAACACTACTAGGGACATCCATAGGATTTTGAGTAATGAAATAAACACCAATTCCTTTTGAACGGATTAATTTCACTATTGTTTCAATTTGATCTTGCAAGGCTTTACTTGCTTGGTCAAATATCAAATGGGCTTCATCAATAAAAATGACTAATTCTGGTCTTTCAGCATCACCTTGCTCTGGCATGGTGTTGTATATTTCGGCTAATAAGCTTAACATAAATGTAGAGAATAGTTTCGGTCTGTCCTGAATGTCAGTCAATCGTATTATGTTGATATAGCCATTTCCGTTCTCATCAATACGCATTAAATCGTCTATTTCAAAAGATTTTTCTCCAAAAAATAAATCAGCGCCTTGTTGCTCTAACTCTATAGTTTTTCTTAAAATTGAACCAGTAGAAGCTGTGGAAATTCTACCATATTCTGAAGTAAAAAGCTCTTTGCCTTCTTCAGTTGAATATTGTAATACTTTCTTAAAATCTTTCAAATCAAGAAGAGGAATGTTGTTGTCATCACAATACTTAAATACTACAGAAACAACTCCAGATTGCGTATCATTAAGATCTAATATTCTAGAAAATAAAACAGGACCAAATTCGGAAACTGTCGCGCGTAAACGAACACCATTTTGTTCAGAAATAGTCATTAGTTCAACAGGAAAGCCTTTTGTTTCATAAGGAAGGGTAATCTTTGCGTGTCGATCTGTTATAAAAGGTTTTTCTTCTCCAGGAACGGCAATACCAGAAAAATCACCTTTAATGTCCATCATTAATACTGGAATTCCATTTTGCGATAATTGTTCAGATAAAACCTGTATGGTTTTCGTCTTTCCAGTACCCGTAGCACCAGCAATTAAACCATGACGATTTAAAGTTTTTAAAGGAATGTTTACATGAGTGTTTGGAACGGGTTCTCCATCTAATATAGCGCCACCAAGTGTTATAAAATCTCCCTTACAAGTATATCCTTCTGCTATATGTTTACTAAATGCTTCTGTTTTGCTCATTTTACGTATGATTTGAACTCAAAAGTAATAAAAATAAATTCGAATTTCAAAAATCAACTTCAACTTCAATATTTAGAATCTCAAGTATTCTTTTTAATTTTTTTAATTTTCTGAGTTCTAATTTCTGAGTTCTAAGTTGGTTGTCGTATCTTTACAGACTATTTTATTTTCAAGTATGTTACAAAAAGAAGTTCAATTAGCAGTGGATAAAGGCGAAATGTTGCCTTTAATGGAAGAGTTTTATACTATTCAAGGAGAAGGGTTTCATACAGGAACAGCAGCTTATTTTATAAGAATAGGTGGTTGCGATGTAGGTTGTCATTGGTGCGATGTTAAAGAAAGTTGGAATGCAGATTTACATCCTCCAACTGCTACAGATGTTATTGTAGCTAATGCAAAGAAATATGCTGAAACTGTTGTGATAACTGGAGGAGAACCATTAACATGGGACATGTCTTTAATTACAGCTAAGTTGAAACAGGCTGGAATGAAAGTTCATATTGAAACTTCGGGGGCTTATTCGGTTACAGGAAATTGGGATTGGTTTTGTTTGTCTCCAAAAAAAATGAAATTACCTGTTCAAAGCGCTTATGATATTGCAAATGAATTAAAAGTGATTGTTTATAATAAACACGATTTTCAATTCGCAGAAGAGCAAGCAGCCAAAACAAATAAAAATGCTATTTTGTTTTTGCAACCAGAATGGAGTAAGAAAGAAGAAATGACTCCTTTAATTATTGACTATGTAATGAATAATCCAAAATGGAGAATCTCTTTGCAAACACACAAATATCTGAATATACCTTAAAAACTATAAACTAAATTAATTATGAAAAAATTATTTTTAGCAGTAGCGATAATGCTTATTGCTCAATTAGGAATGGCACAAGATGCTTTTAAAGAAGATGTTTTAAAAGTGTTAAAAGCTTCTGGTTCTGCTGCACAAATGGAATTAGCAAAAGATCAAGTTATGCAAAGTATACCTGAAACTAAGAGAGTAGAGTTTTCTAAAGATTTTGATGCTTCCTTACCATCTTTATACGATAAAATGGCAAAGGTTTACATGGAAACTTATACTCATGCTGAAATAAAAGAAATGTTGAAGTTTTATAATTCTCCTGTTGGTAAAAAAATAACTGAGAAGTCAGGTGAGTTAACTAAAAAAAATATGGTAGCTGGTCAAGAATGGGGAGTTGAACTGCAAGGTATTATGATGAAATATATGCAATAATAATATATGCTCATAATGAAAAAAAATCCCGAATTCTATTTTTGAATTCGGGATTTTTTCTATAAACTTAGTTTTGCCAAATAATCATAATGTTCTCCTTCTAGGATTAATTCGCATTGTAAACCATTTGCATGCGCAGCGTTTTGTAGTGTGTTGTAATCTAAATATAGCCAGTCAAAAGAGGTTTCTTTTTCTCCTTTATAAGAAATGTCAAATTGTAACTCACCATAATAACCATTTGCAGGGATTTCATACGCACCTTCATCATCTTGATCAAACATATAAATAATGTCTGATGAATCAATTAATATCTGTCCTTTGTTATTTAATAATGACTTTAGTTTTTTAAGGTATTCGCTAATTTTGTTTATTTTTTCAAAAATTCCTGTTCCATTCATTAATAATAAAATGGTGTCAAATTTGTTTTCTGAAGAATAATTTAAAACATTTTCAACCGCTACATTTTTTAAACCTCTCAATTTACAAGCACTAATAGCGTTTGTAGAAATATCTATAGACGTTACTTCAGTATTTTTTTTATTTTGAAGATATAAAGAATGGCTTCCAGCTCCGCACCCTACATCTAAAACTTTTCCTTTAGCTAATTGTAATGCTTTTTTTTCTAGCTTAGGCATTTCGTTATATTCCCTAAACAAATAAGCTACACTCATTTCATCGGCATCGCTAATTGTGGTTTCTGTAATTAAATTTTCTGGATTATTATTGGTCTGATAATCTAAAATGGCTTTTCCAAAAAGGTCTTTCATGTCTTTGTTGTTAGGAATAAAGTAATCTTTCCTCTTTTTTAATGGTTTATCTTCTAAGTTGTTTAATTTTGTGGTAGAAACAAAATCTAATGTTGAAACCACCACTAAACGAACTCGGAAAACTAGCCAAAGATACGCATAACGAAAATAAAAAATATTTCGATAAGCTAAAAAAACGTACGCCAAAGAATTTAGATTATATAATGCAAGATTTGCATGAGGCCGAATTTAAGAAAACGGATTGTTTAGAATGTGCTAATTGTTGCAAAACTACGGGGCCATTATTTACTTCTGCAGATATTGAAAGAATTTCTAAAAGTTTAAGACAGAAACCACAGCAGTTTATTGAACAATATTTAATGGTAGATGAAGATAATGATTATGTTTTGCAAAGTGTACCTTGTACTTTTTTAGATAATGAGAATAAATGTTTTATTTATGATGTGCGACCTAAAGCATGTCGTGAATTTCCTCATACTGATAGAAAGAAGTTTCAACAAATTTCTGATTTAACTTTAAAAAATGTAGCAATTTGTCCAGCAGCTTTTAATATCGTTGAAAAAATGAAAGAAAAATTACCATTGTAAAAAAATAAATTTGTTTTTTAAAAAAAACTATTTGTCAAGCCATTTTTTAAAGCTAGTAATTTTATTTTTGCTTACTAGTATAGGATTATCGTCATTTATTGTATCAATTACTTTTATTTCTACTTTTTGACTAGTATGGCGAATGACTTCTTTTATTGCTGAAACATGTAATATATATTTTCTGTTCACTTTAAAAAAGAATTCGGGATTTAGTTTATTGATAACATCTTTAATAGTATCATTATATAGATAACTATTTCCATTGGAAGTATAAATAAAGAGGTGTTTACCTGAACCCATAAAACAACTAATATCAGAATCATTAATGGATATAAATTTATAGCCATGATTGACTAAAAAACGTTTTTGGTATGAATCGATGTTTTTATTTTCTATTAAATCAAGTGATTGTACGGTTTGGTTTAAGTTAAACGAACCTTTTATTTTTTTGTATTTTGATAAAGCTGAAACAAGCTCTTCTTCTTCAAAGGGTTTAAGTAAGTAATCAATAGTGAAATGTTTGAACACTTTTATAGCATAAGTATCATAAGCTGTTACAAATATGATAGGACTTGGAATAGAAATCTCTTCAAAAATATCTAAGCTTTTTCCATCTCCTAAATGAATATCCATAAAAACTAAGTCTGTCGTGTGCTCTTTGAAAAATGCAACGGCTTCTTTAACGGATTTTAAAATAGTTATTTTAGATACTGCAATAACTTCTTGTTTTTCTAAAATCGATTTTAGATAACTGGAAGCTAAATGTTCGTCTTCTACAATAGCTATTTTCATTTTCTTTTTATGTAAAAGTAAAAAAAAATCCCGAATTTCAAATTCAGGATTTCTTTAATTATAAGTTTGGATTGTTTAATTGTGCATTTAGCGGATATGGCAATGTATATCGCGGATCGTTTTCTATGAGCGTATAATCTAATCCTTCTACTTGATGAATAATTTGTTTTTGATTCATTCTTCTTAGATCAAACCAACGATGGCCTTCTACTGCTAATTCACGTCTTCTTTCTTCAAAAAGGAAAGTTGTGAATTCCAGATTGGACATTGCATTAATGTCAGTACTTAACTGGGTATAAGCTGTTGGAGTATATCTTTTTTGTAATAAGTGAAGTAATGTAGTTTTTGAATCGCTAAAGTTGTTTAGTCTTAACTCAGCTTCAGCTTTAATTAAATATAATTCAGAAGTTCTAAAAGTACATTTTTGTTCTTGTTCACCTCCTTTTTCAAATTTAAACCTACTTCCTGAAGGTTCAAAATATAAAGAAAAACGTAAATCATTTGTTTGATCGAAAGCATCAATTAATTCAGAAGAAGCATAAGTGGAAACTTTTAAAGAGTTTGTAAAAACATCTTCTAAAGCCATTACAGATTCAACACTATTGTACTTGTTTGGTAAAGTTAAGTTAGTATTAAGGTCTATTAATTCATTTCTATATGATAAAGCAATATTGACAGCGTCTAAGGCTTTTTGCCATTCATTTCTATATAGACTAACCCTAGCTTCTAATGCATAAATAGCGGCTTTTGAAAAGCGATAGTTTAATCCTGTTGCTTGTGTATCTTTATTTAATAAACTTTTAGCTTCTTCAATATCAGAAAGTATTTGGTTGTAAACATTAGCAACACTCTCTGGAATAAAATCTTGTTCTAAATCTATTTCTAAAGCTAGTGGAACTCCTCTGTCTGAAGAAGAGGTAGCAGTATTGTATGGTTTTCCAAATAAATTAATTAGATCAAAATAGGTAAGTGCTCTTAAAGCGTATGCTTCACCAATTAATTGATCTTTCTCAGTAGAAGAAGGAACTTTTGTGTCGCCATCATTAATTACTACATTAGTATAAAAAATAGTATTATACAATTGTGCCCACTGGAAGCTCGTTGTTGCCGGATCAGGATTTGCATCTTTCCAAATGTAAATATCTTTACTATATAATAATTGATCGTCAAATTCATTTAGAATAAGTTCATCTGCTCTTAAAGTAGCTAATGATTTATGTCTAGGAAAAGCACTGTATCCAGTAGTTAATACGGCACGAAAATCTTCTAATGTTTCAGGGATTACTTTTCCTTCTGGTTTAATATCTAGATAGTCATTGCAACTATTCATTCCAATTACAATTGTAAATAGAATTATATATTTTGATATGTTTTTCATAATCCTCAATTTTTAAAAAGTTAAGTTTAAGCCTAATGTTATAGATCTAGGAATTGGTTGTGCATAAATGTTACCATATGTTTCTGGATCAAAATAGCCTTTATAGTTAGAACTAACAACGAAAAGATTTCTTCCTTCCACATTAAATCTTACATTTTGAATTTTCATTTTATCTGTTACAGATTTTGGTAATGTGTAACCTAAACGAATACTACTAAGTCTCATATAGCTCATTTCATCAACCCAAGTGTCTAAAAGAGCATAGGTGTTAACAGGAGAACCGTTTGCAAACCATTGATACGCCATCCATGAATCACCCGTTCCTGAATTTGCACCTACAATTCCAGGTAAATTAGAATTAGGATTAGATGGAGACCAAGCGTCTAAAATATCAGTAGTATAGTTCTGGCCTCTATCTACTTGTGTTCCATTGTATGGAGGCGTTTTAACAACTGTTTGTTTTAAATTAAATGTAGTTGAAATAGTTACATCAAAGTTCTTAATTTTAAAAGTGTTAATGAAACCTCCTGTAAATTTAGGATCTCTATCTCCTACATAAGTGAATAAGCTTCTAAAATTTTCAGCGTTTTCAGTTAATCTTGATTGAGAAATTTCACCAGGGAAAATTACAGCATAAGGATCATATAATTGGAAGAAGTCTACAGCATTTACAACTTCTCCATTATTGTTCAAAAATTGAGGATATCCATTTTCATCAATTCCAGCTGTTTTTAATGCAAAAACAGCATTAACAGGGTAGCCTTCTCCTGAAGGAAGATAACTGTTTGCTCTTACTTCTATACGATCAATATTACTTTTGTTATGAGCAAAATTGAAGTTAGTTGACCATTTAAAGTTTGGATTATCTATGTTTTTAGTTGATACTGAGATTTCGTATCCTTTATTAGTAACTTGAGCCCAGTTCATATTTGTATATTCAAATCCGTTTTCAAGAGGTAAAGCACGAATACCTAATAAATCAGTACTTCTTCTTCCATATAAATCTGCTGCTACATTAATACGGTTTTTTAAAACACCTAAATCTAAACCAAAGTTTACATTTTCTGTTTTTTCCCAACGTAATTTGTTATTTGGAGGACTTGTTACTACAATTGTTGTTTCAGATTGTCCGGGTAATATATTAGCAGTTCCATAATTTCCTACAACAAAAGGAGATGTTCCTTTGTCAATATTTCCTTGTAAACCATATGAAGCACGAAATCTTAAATTACTAATAGCTTTTATATTGTTTTTTATAAAATCTTCTTCTGAAGCAAACCATGATCCTGAAATAGACCATAATGGTAAATATTTATATTTAGGATCTACTCCAAATAAATCTGAACCATCATATCTTACACTTCCAAATACAGTATATTTTCTATTGTAAGTGTAGGATGCTGTTGCATACATTGATGCAAATGCATTTTCGTTTTTAGTTCGATTATAGGTTCTATATTCATTACTATTAGCTATTTCTTGATTAGGAAAAACAATTTGACTAGTCGTACCTGTTTGGCGATCGTAACCAAAACCTCTAGAGTAAATGTTAGTGTTGTAATTTCTTCTTAATTCATTACCAATAAGGAAATCTAACTCGTGTTTTTCATTGATGATTTTGTTGTACATCAATTGTGTTTTTATGTTGTATTGGAAAAAATCAGTGTTCCAGTTTTGGATAATACCACCTTCTGGTAGAAAGTAATAGTAGCTCCCATTGCTGTATCGTCTTGTTTTTTCTTTTTCTTTACGTGAGAAATAAGTTTCTTTTCCAGCATATTTTTCTGTTCCAGAATTATCCATCTGTAAGCCGATTTGAGAAGTTAGTTTTAAGTCCTTAATAACTTTGTATTCTAAATCAAAAATTGCTTTTATTGCTCTTGTTTTTAATTCATAAGAAGTGTTTTCTCTTTCTTCTAAGAAGTTAAAAGGAACATAACGATCTGAATAACCTTGAATGTCCTGATCATATATATAGTTGCCATTTTCGTCTTTTGGAGAAAGGTATGGGTTTGCATTTCTTGAATAATTTGCAGGATTGGTAAAAGCGTCACTGTCTGAAATATAAGAAGAGTTTTTACTTTGGCTTCCAAATAGGCCAATACCTACTTTGAATCTATCTGATAATTCGTAATTGTTTTTTAAAGTGATATTATATCTTTCAAAACCAGTTCCTATAGTTGTTCCTTTTTCATCATAATAACCTAACGAAAAGTAATAGTCTGATTTTTCACCACCACCTGATAAGCTTAAACCATATTGTTTATTAACGGCAGTTCTATATAATAAATTACCCCAATCTGTTTGATTATTACGTAGAGTATTAATAGCTTGTTGTGTTCCAGGAGTTAAAGCAGAAAAACCACCTGTTCTATATGCATCTAATTCTCCTGAACCATTTAAAATACGAGAAATCTCACCCTTATCATCTCTGAATGTTAAATCAGAACGCCCAGCTAACGCTAATTCGAAATCAACTTTTTGATTAGCATTCATTAAATTTAACTTCGAAAAATCTGGTTTTTGAGTTACAAATGTGTTTGCAGTAAAATTTACGGACATTTTCCCTTTTCTTCCTTTTTTAGTTGTAATTACAATTACACCATTTGCTGCTCTTGCACCATAAATAGCTGTTGCAGCAGCATCTTTTAAAATTGTAATATCTTTTATGTCATCAGGATTTAATCCTGCAATAGAGAAGTTGTTTAATTGATCAATATTGTCTTTATCATTAAAGTTTGGAACATCATTTCCTTCTAATGGAAGACCATCTAATACCCAAAGTGGATCTTGCGGACCAGATAGAGAAGCTGTACCTCTAATTCTAATTTTTGCTGCACCACCTGGAGCTCCATTTCCTGGAGTGATGGCAACACCAGCCACTTGTCCAGCTAACAATTGATCTACACTTGCAACACCAGCTTGTTGAATATCTTCCATATCTACTTTAGTTAAAGCAGAAGTAAGTTTTCGCTTTTCTATTTTCTGATAACCTGTTACTACAATTTCTTGTAATTCATTTAAATCTACTTTTAAAGCAATATTATAATTGTTTTGAGAAGATAAATCAATTAAATAGGATTGGTATCCCATGAAGCTAACACGTAAACTTTTTACTTCCTTATTTATTTCTAATTTGAAGTATCCATCCATATCAGTAATTGTTCCTACACTAGTACTTTGAATAATTCCACTTTGTTCCGTTTCATTAGAGATAGACTGTTTTTCCACATAAACAGAAACTCCAGGAATAGGTAGTCTATCTTCGGAATCAATTACTTGTCCAGTAATCGTTCTAGTTTCTTGCGCATGACTAGCATAAGAGAGTATGATAGTCATTAAAAAAAATAGTTTCTTCATTTTTTATTAGTTAGTTAATAGCGAGTTGTTAAGTGCTTTGTTAATACGATTGATTAAATCTGCATAATGATTTCTAGTTTCTTGATTACCTGTATTCTTCTTTAATTGTAATAATCGTAAAATTTTATTTAATTCTCCTTTTTTCTCAGATGTTACTTCTGTCACTCTTTTTAAAGAAGATTGATTTATATTTCTAATCATTTTGTCTTCATGAATATGATTACATAATGATGGCATATTTAATGTTTTTGTAAATTGAAGTGTTTTTTTAGAATCTGTTTTTTCAAATAGTTTGTTTATAGAAACAATTAATACATCTACATAATTTTTTTGTGTCATACGTTCCAAAATTGACAATGATTTATTTTGAATAGTTCCGTTAAAAGCATGTTGATGAACTTTTTCAAAAAGGTTGCCTACAGTAAATAGTTTTTCTTTATTGTTATTACGTTGATACAATTCATTTTCAATCATTCTTAATAAACGTTCATCTCTGAATAAATCATATAAAATACCATATTGTAATTCTCTAGATAAGGTATAAGGAGTGTATTCATATGGACCAACAGGAGAGTCTTTTAATGGATTTGTTTTGTCAAGAATAGAGTTAAAGAATAACCATTCTGGAATTGTAATTACATTTTTTAATAAGTAATCTGTTGCTTTTCTTTGCATTGCGGCTGGAACCGGAATATAACTTGCTTTGTCATCACCATGTACTGTTGTGTTTAAATATATTCCACCGATGTTATTTAGAACATGACGGTTATATAATTGCCATTGACCAATAGTTCCGATATATAGTTTGCCAGTTTGATAATATGGCTCATCTTTGTCATACGTCCAAGTTAAGATGTTTTCAACAACTCTTTTAAGATTTTTTAACCCATATTCACTTGCTTTAACGGCATCGTTTCCTAAATCTTCTGATTGAGAGCGAGGGTCAATTATAGCGCCACCATCTTGTTGTTCTCCATAAAAATAAATAGGATCATTTTGATGTTTAGCAATTAATGCATTTAATTTTTCTTTTTCTACTGTTTCATTTGGATACCATCTATATCCCCAATCAATAGCATATTTGTCATACTCTCCAATTTTAGGAGTTATTGCTGTTATGCTGTCTTCAGGTTGTGCAACATAGTTATAACGTGCATAATCCATGATTGAAGGAGCTGTTCCGCCCATTTTTTCTGTGAAATCTTTAGAACGTAAAGAGTCTACCTCAAACGCAAATGAAGAACCCATATTGTGTTTTAATCCAAAAGTGTGTCCGACTTCATGTGATGAAACAAACCGAATGGCTTCACCCATATGTTCATCACTAAATTTATTACCTCTTGCTTTTGTATCAATTGGTCCAGTTTGAATACGCATCCAACTATGTAAAGAAGTCATCACATTGTGCCACCATATAATATCAGCTTCAAGTATTTCTCCACTTCTTGGATCAACTACAGACGGTCCCATAGCATTTGCTTTTGGAGAAGCAGCGTATGTAATAACAGAATAACGAACATCATCAACATCAAAATCGGTGTCTGCTTCTGTCGGTTCTTTTGCTATTATTGCATTTTTAAATCCAGCTTTCTCAAAAGCGACTTGCCAATCGTGTACACCATCAATGATATATTGTCTCCATTGTTTAGGTGTAGAAGGATCAATATAATAGACAATAGGTTTTTTAGGTTCTACTAATTCTCCTTTTAAATATTTATCTTCATCCTCTTTTTTTGGCTCCAGCCTCCATCTAGTGATTAGCTCTTTTTCAACCATTGCATGTTGAGTATCATTAAAATACCAATGCTTTTCTGTGAAATAGCCAATACGTTTGTCTGAAAATCGAGGTTTCATAGGAACCTTATCTAATAAAACAATATTGCTAGTTACTCCTAATGTTACGAATAAAACTGGTCCTCCTTCACTAATAGAAGTGGTTAATTGTGATTTTACAATTACATTGTTTGGAAATGTTTTTACATTTTCAATATATGATAAGTCTGATTTAACAGATCCGCCAAAACCAATATTACTTAATATATCATTAAAGCTTTTCTGTTTTCCATCAAATATTTTATTAACTTTTATTACTACGGAAGTTGAATCATTATTTTTGGTTTCAATGTCAAAAAACTCTATTATTGATTCTGAAAAATTATTCTTCACAGATTCCGTAATGGCATCATTTTCAGGAGACGAAACTTTTGGTAGATATGATTTAACCCAAACTTTTTTTGCAATAGTATCTTTGTAAAAAGTAATCACTTTATTTTCATAATTCATTCCTTTGTTTAAGCCTGCTTCATTAACTTGCATAGGAACTTGTGATAATTTATTTACCACAAGAAATTCCCTTCCCATTAAACTATCAGGAATTTCAAAATAGATATCGGTTTTAACCTGAATGGTGTTAAATAAACCTTTTTTGAAAGTTCCTTTTTTAATTAGTTCAGCGTAACCTTTCGTTTTTGTAACTGTAGTATCTTTTGTCGTTTCTGATTTTGTATTTTTTTGCTTTCTTTTTTGCGAAAAAGCGGAAATATTACTTAATAAAAACAATAATATCAATACATATTTTGCGTTTGATACGAATGCCTTTTGTCTCATTTATGTTAAGTTTAGGTTAAATAATTATCGTGAAATTTATGGGCTTTGACGATAATATAAAAACAAAAGGGAGTGAGTGGCTATTTTTTGAGAGTGAATGATTTTTTTAATCAATTAATGGAAGTATACAGGTAAAATTCCCCTCTTTTTCAAATGTTTTAAAGTCTTCTTTAGAATAATAATTGTAGATACTTTGTAAATATTTTAGTCCAAAATTATTACTTTGTTCAGGATTTGTCTTTTTTTGTAAATTATTGCTAATAATTACAACATCTTTTTTAATAATAATTCGAGTACTTAAAGGTGATTCAATTGTAGCAGAATTATGTTTTATAATATTTTCAATGCAAATTTGAAGAGCTAAATATGGAATCTCTTTTATTAATCCAGAATCTTCCTCTATTTCAATTGAGAATTGTAGCTCTTCATTAAACCGAGTCATCTGCAAAAAAATGTATTTTTCTATAAATGATAGTTCTTCGTTTAGTGGAACTATATTTTCTTGCGGTGGTTCAATAAGATATCGATAAATTTTAGATAAATTTAAAGTGAACTTCTTTGCTGTTTGATTATTTGAATCAATCAACATATAAAGAGAATTTAAAGTATTGAATAAAAAATGTGGATTAATTTGCTCTTTCAATTGTTGTAATTGAATTAATGCTTTTTCCTTTGTTACTTTTTCATTTTCTAGTAATAATTTATTTTTATCTTTTATTAAAGATGCCTTTTCAAGATACTCTTTTCGGTTTGCACGATTAAATAAATAAAATATAAAGACTAGAATAAAAGTTGTCGTTAGATAAATAGCGGAAGCATGTTTTTTCACATTATTTACATTTTCGTCTGCAATTAATTTTGGAAAGTTTATACAAATATACCAGTCAATACCTTCAAAGCGTAAAGGTTTTATAAATCGAATAACATCTAATTGCAAATATTCAGATATTGCAATTTCTTCATTATAAGTTGTCCCATTTTGAAAAATAGTATCTGACGACTTAATGTTTGAAAAACTAAAAATGTTTTTTCCGTTTTTATCATGATCTGGATGAAAAATAGTTGTTCCGTTTTTGTCAAAAACAAAGGCATAGTTAGGTGCATTTTCATCAATTGTAGAAAAATAACTATGGAGTTTTTTTAAATCTACATCATAGCCATAACGGATAAGTGTTGAGTCATTTTTATAGACTTTAAAATAATTACGCCAAATCAATATGTTATCTTGTTGAAAAATGACACTTGTGTTTTCTTTTTTATGAATTGAATCAACAGATAGATTAATATCCTTATTAATGTATTCTTTTTCAGAAGAATTATTTACATGTATTGATCCATCATTTATTTGAAACCAATTTCGAATAACAACTGTGTTACTAAGTTGGACGGTGTTTAAAACAGAAAGATTATTTACTAAGTCTTTATCTTTGCTTATTTTCAGAATCTGATTAACGTTATTCTTTTGTTCTAATAAGCGTGAAAATTCTTGCTGAAAGACATCATATTTTTTTAAGAAACTTCGTTGCGCGATTTCATAATTCGATTTTTCTGTGATTTTTGTGATTAAATTGCTTAATGAATAAATAGCAATTATAGTCAATAGAATGACACCGAGACTTATAATTATAAAAGTTCGTCTGGAAATTGTGTTTTTTATAGTGAATTTCAAAAATGGTTTAGTTTTTAATTTTCATATATAAGATACAAGGCTCTCATTTTCTTAAAGGAATTAATATCTTTTTCCCATGTTTTTCTTATTTCTTTTTCAGATATTCCTTTTTCAATTTGTTCTTGTAATTTTTTTGTTCCAGCAAGTTTTGTGAAGAAGGAATTAAAGAACTTCGATTTGTCAGATGTTTGATTATATGCTTTGATTAGCCATTTTAATTCTAGTTGATTGATTTTTTCAATTTTAGTTAAATCTTCTCCATAACATGTTTTTCCTTTATACATAGGGTCTTTTGCACCTTCATTAGATTTTGGTGTAAAGTTGAAATTGCTTTTTGGTAAATATGGAGAACCGTATATTTGAAACTGATTATTTGTTCCTCTACCAACACTTACATTCGTTCCTTCAAAAAAGCACAAACTTGCATATAAGTTTATAGATTGGCTATTTGGTAAATTAGGAGATGGTTTCACAAGTAAGTCATAACTCATCTTTCTGTTGTAATTTGTGCATGAAATAGTTTTTAATTCGCATTGGATTCCATTTTTTAGCCATTTTTCACCGTTTATCATTTTTGCATATTCTGCAATAGTCATTCCGTGTAAAACTGGTATTTTGTGCATGCCAACAAAGCTATGATGTTCCTCTTCAAGAATTGGACCGTCAATAATGTTTCCGTTAGGGTTTGGTCGGTCTAGAACGATTAATTGAATTTTGTTTTCTGCACAAGCTTCCATTACATAGTGTAAAGAAGATATATAAGTGTAAAAACGAGCACCAACATCTTGTAAGTCAAAAATTAAAATATCAATACCTTTCAATTGTTCTTCCTTAGGTTTTTTATTGTTTCCATATAAGGATACTATTGGTAATCCAGTTTTTATATCTTTCCCATCTTTTATAACTTCACCAGCATCTGCAGTACCTCTAAAACCATGTTCAGGAGCGAATATAGTTTGTATATTAATATTTTTAGATAAAAGAAAATCAACTAAATGAGTTTCATTAGTTAAAATCCCCGATTGATTAGTGATAACACCTATCTTTTTATTTTCTAATAATGGTAAATATTCAATGTAATTATCAGCACCTGTTTTTATGTTTTTGTCTTCTAAAGGAATATTTCTAAGTTCAGAAGATTCATTCTCTCTGTTTGTTGTCGTTCTTTTTTCTTCTCCATTTTCGTTATTCTTGATTGAATTTCCACAAGAAAAGATAAGTACTACAAAAAATAAAAACGTATTTTTGAACATAAATTTATTAAGCATAAATAATTTGAATTTAGAATATTTTATAGCCAAAAGACTTGTTACGGCTAAAAGCCATAAAAGTAGTGTTTCTTCACCAATTATAAAAATTGCAATTATAGCTATTGCTGTTAGTGTAATAATGATGATAATGTCGATTGCAACAGGTATAGGATTGCAAAACAAAATAAGAGATAAAATTTCTGCATTCAATGGTCATGTAGTAATTTCAACCCACGATGATAATCAATCTCAAGTAAGTACAATTCCAATTTCAATAGAACAAAATTTTTATCCAAAATTTAATATAGTTGAAGGTGTTAGTCATATTCAGGCAGTTGCAACTAAAGCAGCCATGATTAGAACTGAAGAAACGGTAGAAGGGGTGATTTTTAAGGGAGTTGGAGAAGATTATAAATGGGATAATATTAAGGAGTATTTAGTTGAAGGAGATTTGCCTTCAATTAATAAGAAGAGAACCGATGAAATTGTAATGTCTCAATATCTTGCAAAACGTCTGAATTTAAAGTTGAATGATGTCTGTAGAACTTATTTTATAAAAAGTGAAAATAAAGGATATAATTTAAGGAGTTTTAAATTGGTTGGAATATTTAATTCTGGATTCGAAGAATTTGATGCTAATATTGTTTTGGGCGACTTAAAGCATATTCAACATATCAATAAATGGAATGATAATGAAGCAGGTTCGTTTGAGGTTTTTTTGAATGACTTTTCTGCTATAGATACAAAAGGTGAAGAAATTAGAAAAGAAATCCCTCCTCTATATAATAGTGTAACAATTAAAGATAAGTATTATAGTATTTTCGAATGGCTAAAGTTGTTCGATTTTAATATTTTAGTTATATTAATTGTAATGATTATAGTTTCTACAATAAATATGACAGTTGCATTGTTGGTTTTAATTTTAGAACGTACCCAAATGGTTGGTGTGTTAAAAGCAATTGGTGCAGATAACTGGAGTATTAGAAAAATTTTTATTTATAATGCCTTTCATATAATTGCAAGAGGATTGTTTTGGGGTAATCTCATTGCAATATCACTTTTGTTAATTCAAAAATATTTTGGAGTAGTAAAACTAGATCCAGAAAGTTATTATGTTAGTCAGGCACCGGTTGATATTAATATCACTTATATAGTGTTGTTAAATATTGGGACTATAGGTGTATGTCTTTTAGTTTTGTTGATTCCTTCTTACATAATTACAAAAATATCACCAGTCAAAGCAATTCGCTTTGATTAACTATTTAGTATACATAAAGGAGTGAAAAAATGTAGTATATATATAATGAGCAGAAGTAAAAGATTAGAAACACTTTTCGTCCCGCTATTCGCGCTACGTTATATCTAGCTTCTATCTGGGCTATAAAAGAAGTTTAGTATTTGATAAGAAGAAAAAATTTTGTTGTGTAAGTATTTGATTTTCAGAACAGCTGAAATTATATTAAAAAATAGTTAAGAAAAGATTAGGAAACTCGCAAAAAGTGGCTACTTTTGCACCCGCATAACCGCAGAAGTTCTTAGATATATATTGATGATTACAACGTAAAGTTGAGGCTTAAAAAAAAGAGTAATTTTTTTTTTCAAAAAAGCTTGTCAGAAATAAAAAACTAATTATCTTTGCACCCCGCGAAACAAGCGAAGTTCATTTACGTATTGAGTAGGATTTATTAAGAAAAAAAAATAATTTTTTTATCAAATAAAGCTTGCGAGATTAAAAAGAAGGTTGTAGTTTTGCACTCGCTAACTGAGACACTGAAAAGCTTTTGAGATATAGAGTTTTAGGGGGGTTGAAAGGAAAGTGAAGGTTATAAAACAAGAATGACACGTTCATAGACATATTGAATTGACAGCATAATTTAAAGTGATTTAAATTATAAAATAAGAGAGTAAAGGCGAATTAAATACAAAAGCTAGAATCGTACAATATAAAAAATATACGATGAAGAGTTTGATCCTGGCTCAGGATGAACGCTAGCGGCAGGCCTAACACATGCAAGTCGAGGGGTATAGTTCTTCGGAACTAGAGACCGGCGCACGGGTGCGTAACGCGTATGCAATCTGCCTTGTACAGAGGGATAGCCCAGAGAAATTTGGATTAATACCTCATAGTGTTATTGAATGGCATCATTTGATAACTAAAGTTCCAACGGTACAAGATGAGCATGCGTCCCATTAGTTAGTTGGTAAGGTAACGGCTTACCAAGACAATGATGGGTAGGGGTCCTGAGAGGGAGATCCCCCACACTGGTACTGAGACACGGACCAGACTCCTACGGGAGGCAGCAGTGAGGAATATTGGACAATGGGCGCAAGCCTGATCCAGCCATGCCGCGTGCAGGATGACTGCCCTATGGGTTGTAAACTGCTTTTATACAGGAAGAAACACTGCTACGTGTAGCAGCTTGACGGTACTGTAGGAATAAGGATCGGCTAACTCCGTGCCAGCAGCCGCGGTAATACGGAGGATCCAAGCGTTATCCGGAATCATTGGGTTTAAAGGGTCCGTAGGCGGCCTTATAAGTCAGTGGTGAAATCTCCTAGCTCAACTAGGAAACTGCCATTGATACTGTAGGGCTTGAATTTTTAGGAAGTAACTAGAATATGTAGTGTAGCGGTGAAATGCTTAGATATTACATGGAATACCAATTGCGAAGGCAGGTTACTACTAATGGATTGACGCTGATGGACGAAAGCGTGGGTAGCGAACAGGATTAGATACCCTGGTAGTCCACGCCGTAAACGATGGATACTAGCTGTTCGGTTTTCGGACTGAGTGGCTAAGCGAAAGTGATAAGTATCCCACCTGGGGAGTACGCACGCAAGTGTGAAACTCAAAGGAATTGACGGGGGCCCGCACAAGCGGTGGAGCATGTGGTTTAATTCGATGATACGCGAGGAACCTTACCAGGGCTTAAATGGGAGACGACAGGACTGGAAACAGTTTTTTCTTCGGACGTCTTTCAAGGTGCTGCATGGTTGTCGTCAGCTCGTGCCGTGAGGTGTCAGGTTAAGTCCTATAACGAGCGCAACCCCTGTCGTTAGTTGCCAGCGAGTGATGTCGGGAACTCTAACGAGACTGCCGGTGCAAACCGCGAGGAAGGTGGGGATGACGTCAAATCATCACGGCCCTTACGTCCTGGGCCACACACGTGCTACAATGGCCGGTACAGAGAGCAGCTACTAGGCGACTAGATGCGAATCTTCAAAACCGGTCTCAGTTCGGATCGGAGTCTGCAACTCGACTCCGTGAAGCTGGAATCGCTAGTAATCGGATATCAGCCATGATCCGGTGAATACGTTCCCGGGCCTTGTACACACCGCCCGTCAAGCCATGGAAGCTGGGGGTACCTGAAGTCGGTGACCGCAAGGAGCTGCCTAGGGTAAAACTGGTAACTAGGGCTAAGTCGTAACAAGGTAGCCGTACCGGAAGGTGCGGCTGGAACACCTCCTTTCTAGAGAAAGATTTTAGAATTTGTAGATTTGTTTTTATTCTCGCTGTTAGTTCAAATAATATAATAAAACTTAAAGAAACAGAGTCTCGTAGCTCAGCTGGTTAGAGTACTACACTGATAATGTAGGGGTCGGCAGTTCGAGTCTGCCCGGGACTACTATTTTGGGAAAGTTTTATTAAAAGGAAATTTTAGAGGTTGAGTGAAGCCGTTTTAAGTACTGTTAACTGAAGAACTGTTAACTTAGCGCTAAAAATGGGGGATTAGCTCAGCTGGCTAGAGCGCCTGCCTTGCACGCAGGAGGTCATCGGTTCGACTCCGATATTCTCCACCACGGCTTAAAAAGCCACAAGTTCATTGACATATTGAGAAAAGAAAAATATAAAAATATAATAGAAAGCACAAATTTTGGGTGTTATATTCGTATAACATTTAAATAAAAGTACAATAAGCAAAATAAGGGCGTATGGGGAATGCCTAGGCTCTCAGAGGCGATGAAGGACGTGATAAGCTGCGAAAAGCTACGGGGATTGGCACACACGAATTGATCCGTAGATATCCGAATGGGGCAACCCACTATGTTGAAGACATAGTACTCCTACGGGAGAGTAAACCCGCTGAACTGAAACATCTAAGTAGGCGGAGGAGAAGAAAACAAAAGTGATTCCGTAAGTAGTGGCGAGCGAACGCGGATTAGCCCAAACCAGTGTTGTTACGGCAATACTGGGGTTGTAGGACTGCGATATTCTATGCGGATTGAATTAGAATAACCTGGAAAGGTTAACCAAAGAAGGTGATAGTCCTGTATAGGTAAGAGAAGATATAGATAGCAGTATCCTGAGTAGCGCGGGGCACGTGAAACCCTGTGTGAATCTGCCGGGACCATCCGGTAAGGCTAAATACTCCTGAGAGACCGATAGTGAACCAGTACCGTGAGGGAAAGGTGAAAAGAACCGTGAATAACGGAGTGAAATAGATCCTGAAACCATACGCTTACAAGCGGTCGGAGCCCTTTCGTGGGGTGACGGCGTGCCTTTTGCATAATGAGCCTACGAGTTACCGTTGCTGGCAAGGATAAGTGGTTAAGCCACGGATCCGTAGCGAAAGCGAGTCTGAATAGGGCGCTTTAGTCAGTAATGGTAGACGCGAAACCGTGTGATCTACCCATGGGCAGGATGAAGCTTTGTTAACCCAAAGTGGAGGTCCGAACCCGTTGACGTTGAAAAGTCTTGGGATGACCTGTGGGTAGGGGTGAAAGGCCAATCAAACTCGGAAATAGCTCGTACTCCCCGAAATGCATTTAGGTGCAGCGCTGAAATAGTTATATAGAGGTAGAGCTACTGATTGGATGCGGGGGTTTCACCACCTACCAATTCCTGACAAACTCCGAATGCTATATAATGATTTTCATCAGTGAGGGCATGGGTGCTAAGGTCCATGTCCGAGAGGGAAAGAACCCAGACCATCAGCTAAGGTCCCCAAATGTATGCTAAGTTGAAATAACGCGGTTTGTCTGCATAGACAGCTAGGATGTTGGCTTGGAAGCAGCCATTCATTTAAAGAGTGCGTAACAGCTCACTAGTCGAGCGGACGAGCATGGATAATAATCGGGCATAAGTATACTACCGAAGCTATGGATTTGTAAAATATTACAAGTGGTAGGGGAGCATTCTAAACTGGGTCGAAGGTGATATGTGAGTATTGCTGGACTGTTTAGAAAAGAAAATGTAGGCATAAGTAACGATAATGCGGGCGAGAAACCCGCACACCGAAAAACTAAGGTTTCCACAGCTATGCTAATCAGCTGTGGGTTAGTCGGGTCCTAAGGCGAATCCGAAAGGAACAGTCGATGGATAACGGGTTAATATTCCCGTACTACTTATAATTGTGATGGAATGACGGAGTGATGAAAGCACCACGAACTGACGGAATAGTTCGTTGAAGTACCTAGCTATATTCTCTATAGGCAAATCCGTAGAGAATGGCGAAATACGATAGTACTCGGAGTCTTCGGACAAAGGGATAGTGTGCCTAAGGGCTTCCAAGAAAAGTTTCTAAACTTAGATTATAAGTACCCGTACCGTAAACCGACACAGGTAGTTGAGGAGAGAATCCTAAGGTGCTCGAGAGATTCATGGCTAAGGAATTAGGCAAAATAGACCTGTAACTTCGGGAGAAAGGTCGCCAGCAGCAATGCTGGCCGCAGTGAAAAGGTCCAGGCGACTGTTTATCAAAAACACAGGGCTCTGCAAAATCGTAAGATGAAGTATAGGGCCTGACACCTGCCCGGTGCTGGAAGGTTAAGAGGAGATGTTATCTTCGGAGAAGCATTGAATTGAAGCCCCAGTAAACGGCGGCCGTAACTATAACGGTCCTAAGGTAGCGAAATTCCTTGTCGGGTAAGTTCCGACCTGCACGAATGGTGTAACGATCTGGACACTGTCTCAGCCATGAGCTCGGTGAAATTGTAGTAGCGGTGAAGATGCCGCTTACCCGCAGTGGGACGAAAAGACCCTGTGCACCTTTACTATAGCTTAATATTGACCTTGGACACGTGATGTGTAGGATAGGTGGGAGACTTTGAAGTGGCGTCGCTAGGCGTTGTGGAGTCATTGTTGAAATACCACCCTTTGCTTGTCTGAGGCCTAACCCCGCTTAAGTGGGGGACATTGTTTGGTGGGTAGTTTGACTGGGGTGGTCGCCTCCAAAAGAGTAACGGAGGCTTCTAAAGGTTCCCTCAGCACGCTTGGTAACCGTGCGTAGAGTGCAATGGTATAAGGGAGCTTGACTGAGAGACATACAGGTCGATCAGGTACGAAAGTAGAGCATAGTGATCCGGTGGTTCCGCATGGAAGGGCCATCGCTCAAAGGATAAAAGGTACGCCGGGGATAACAGGCTGATCTCCCCCAAGAGCTCATATCGACGGGGGGGTTTGGCACCTCGATGTCGGCTCGTCACATCCTGGGGCTGGAGAAGGTCCCAAGGGTTGGGCTGTTCGCCCATTAAAGTGGCACGCGAGCTGGGTTCAGAACGTCGTGAGACAGTTCGGTCTCTATCTACTGTGGGCGTTAGAAATTTGAATGGATCTGATTCTAGTACGAGAGGACCGAATTGGACAAACCTCTGGTGTATCTGTTGTTCCGCCAGGAGCACTGCAGAGTAGCTACGTTTGGAAGGGATAAGCGCTGAAAGCATATAAGCGCGAAACCCACCATAAGATGAGATTTCTTTTAAGGGTCGTGGAAGATGACCACGTTGATAGGCTATAGATGTAAAGGCAGTAATGTCATAGTCAAGTAGTACTAATAACCCGTAAGCTTATGTACGAATTTCCTGCTCCGCAAGGAGCAGGGATGCACTTTCTATAGAATAATAAATATATTTTCTTGTCTCAATATGTTAAGATATTATTGTATATATTCATTTTGAAAAACAAATGTTTATTGCAATTAATTGCCCAAAGCAATTAGATCATTTAAGGTGGTTATTGCGGTGGGGCTCACCTCTTCCCATTCCGAACAGAGAAGTTAAGCCCACCTGCGCAGATGGTACTGCAATCCTGTGGGAGAGTATGTCGCCGCCTTTCTTTTAAAAACCCTAATCATACTGATTAGGGTTTTTTGTTGTATCTTTTTTTTAGAATTGTGAGATAATTGGATCAATTCAAAAAGTTATTCTCATATCAACACAATTACATATCTAATCACATTTTGAAATCCGTACAGCGTTCTCTTGACACAATTACCTCATTTTCTTGTGAAGGTTCTAGCTTTAATAGTAATCTACTATTAAAGTAATTATGAATTTCCTTTACAGAACTTAAAGAAATCATTTATTTTCGGTTGATTCTAAAAAGTCAATAGGATTCAAAATTTCATTCAATTGATCAATTGTATATTCGATGGGATAACCTTTTCCATTAAAAGTATTTAAGCATATAGTTCCGTTTTCAGATTTGAAAAAAGTGATATCTTTAACATTAAATGTGCTAAAGTGATTGTCTACCTTTACCTTAAAACGATGTTTGTATTGTTTTTGAAAAAGATTCTTGAAATCCTGTATTTTGGGTTCTAATATTTCTTTTTTTGGATACGTAGATAACCTATGCTTTTCCAAACCTCGCTGTAATTCTTTTTTATCAATTGGGTTTTAAAAGATAGTCAAAACCATTGTATTTAAAACCTTTAATAGCATATTCGTTATATGTCGTGGTAAAAATAATTCGTGGATGATTTTCTAAGGAGTCAAGAATATCGAATCCATATCCATCATTCAGTAGGATATCTAAAAAAATCAAGTCTGGGAGTGGATTCTTTTAAACCAATTTACAGACGAAATTATTTCTATAATGTCAATATCAGACGAGACTTCATTTATTAGATTTTTAAGTCTCCTACTAGTTATAGCTTCGTCTTCTATAATGATTGCTCTCATCTAGTTTATTGTTTGTAAGGGTATTTGTTGTTTAGTTTCTTTTTTCAATAGAGGTAGGCTAACTCTAAAAATATTGTTTTCTTGATTAATTTCTATTTTTTCATTAGTGTAGAAGGAATATCTTTTTTTATGTTGCTTATTCCCATTTTGGTAGATACTTGTTCTTCGTTTCGAAGTTTTAGGGTATTTTCTACAATGATAGTTTTATTACTACTATTTGTGATAGATATTATTAAAGGATGTTCCATTGAATAATAATTATGTTTCAAAGCATTTTCAACAAGTATTTGGAGAGATAAAGCTGGAATAACATAATCACTTGCTTTTAAATCTATTTTGTTGAAATTTTAAGAGAGATTTTATGTCTTACATCCATCATAAAAATGAAAGAGTCTAAAAAGTTAAGCTCTTTGTCAAGGCTTACTAAATCTTCTTCGTTGTTTTCTAAAATATAACGATAACAAGATGATAGTCTTGTTACGAAATCTGAAGCAAGGTCTAGATCCTCATGCCTGAAATCCAGTCCAGTCCATTTAGTAGATTTTTTTTTTAAATGTATTTTTATAAGCCATTAATTCAGTTCCCATGTTATAATAGAAAAAAAGAACGCACTGGAATAATAAAAAAGGTTTGTAATACTAAAAAATAATGGTAGTTATTCAATCTTTCAACCTTACTGACAGATACAAATCAGACTTTCTGAAAAAATAACTTTAAATACGGGTGTACATGGTCAATATTTTTCAATTAATGAAGAATTCTTAGTTGAGCCAAGGGCTTCATTTAGTTATGCTATAAATTCAAAGAGTGTAATTAATATTGGTTATGGAATACACCATCAAAATGTTTCAGCACCTTTATTATTTCTTAATGAAAACATAGGAGCAAACTTAGTCCAAGCTAATAGAAAATTAGATTTGGTAAAAAGTGATCATTATGTATTAGGTTATGATTTAAGATTTGCTTACAAATGGATAGCTAAAGTGGAATTATACCATCAAGTAATAACTAAAGCTGCAGTTGAAAAAAAACTTTTCGGGTTATTCTTCATTAACTGAAGGTGAAAGTTTTGGTTATTCAATTGATAAGCACTCGCTAGTAAGTAAAGGTAAAGGAAGTAATATGGGCATTGAGTTAACCTTAGAAAAGTTTTTTAGTAAAGAGTAAAATGTATTGTTTACTTCTTCTTTTTTTTTGAAAGTAAACACACGGGTAGCGACGGAGTAGAGAGAAATTCTGCTTTTAATAACGGGTATGTTGTCAATGCATTAGCGGGTAAAGAATTTAAAATTGGTAAAGAAAGAAGAAATGTTTTTTCTGTAAATACAAAATTTACAACAGCAGGTGGAAGATATTATACTTCTGTTGATTTAGTAGCTTCTCAAGTAGCAGGTTTTCAGATTACTAATGATAGTAATCCCTACAGGGAACAATATGATCTGTATTTAAGATTAGATCTAAAATTTGGAATAAAATCAAACAGTAGAACAAAAAAAGCTTTCACATCAATTTTATGTTGATTTTTAGAATATTACAGGGAAATAAAATGTTTTTATAAAAGAATCAAATAGGGTTTCAACCAGATTTTGGTTATAGATTTAATTTTTAAAGCTATTATTGCTAATTTAATAAACCACTATGGACTTCAAGTCTATGGTTTTGGTTCGTCAAAACTAAAAATTTGTATTATTAGTTGATTTTTGATTATTAATGTCATTTGATATGCTATGACGTTTTAAATAGTATTTACCATTTAATTTGTTATATGTCCAAAAATAACTTTAAGATACCTTTTCTTAACTCTAGGAGTTTTGGAAGCCATCTACTCTATAATTATTTATAACATCTTAGCTCTAATGGTAAAATGCTTTACATGTAGCTTAGGATTTCTTTTTTTAGGTTATCGTATTCACCTTGTAGTATAAGTCCGTTATCTAAAAGACGTTTGTAATTTTGTAATTTTTCAAATAATTCATCTTGAGATAATTCACTAAGTTTTCTTTCAGGCGTATCTTTGTTTTTTTGAGGCTCTTGATAGTTAATTTCTTCTTCTCTTCTTGTTACTTCTGTGGGTATAATTTCAGCAAAATTAAACACTTCTTCTGTTTGAGTTTCTTCAGTAATTATTTCTTCTTCAACTTTAGTGTCGTTTGAAACTATCTCTTCTGAAACAAATTCAATAATACTAGGAGAAGTATTTTCTGGTGAATTTTCTTTCAAATGAGGATTTTTTATATAATCCAATTGTTCTTTAGCAAAAGTATATAGCTTTCTTGCTTGATTCTTTGGTAGATAATCAATTGTATGCGTTAGTTCAGACTTTGTTGAGAAAGTAAATTCAGAACCAAGAATTCCTTCTTTTACAAATGTTGCAGCAATGTCATCCCAATCATAATCCATAAAATCCATTGATAGACCTAGATTTTTAGGCTTGCATAGAATGATTCTTTTGTTTGTAATAACTATACTATCGGGTAAAATTGTAACGGCTGGTTTTTTTTGAACAGCTATATATCCAATTTCTTCGTTAGTCATCAACAAGTTCTCCAATTTGGCTGTTATTTTATCTATTGATTTTGGATCTTGATCTTCGTTTAATATCTTCTTTAAATTGTCAAACATGATTATATAAATAAAAGTAGTACAACAAATGTAGTTTGTATTTTTTAATATTTATTAAAACGATACTATTTTATTTAGATAGAGCCTAGCTTTAAGTGTTTTATCTATAGTGTATTGCAATTTGAAATATCTGACCTACAATTTTAACAGAATCCTTCATTGATAATTTAGAACCATCTGCATGAATCCATCTCTTTAATGGTTGTTCGCAAATTAATTCTTGTGCTTTTTTAGAGCCATAAACTTTTTTCATTCTCATGAAAATTTCAACATCAAATAGCCATTTTGTTAGGAACTTATCTTGAAAAGTACGTTCTATAATTTCTTTAGTCATAATTTTAGCACCACATTGAGTGTCATTAATTTCCATTCCTAAAGTTTTTCGAATAATAAAATTGATTGTTTTACTAATAATTGCTCTTGCAGATTCTTTAGTTATGTTTGCCCCCATTCTACTCATTCTTGACCCACTAACGATTTGAAAATTAGTTGTAAAAATAGTTGTAGTTAAATCTTGGAAATCATCAAAATCAGTTGATAAGTCGGCATCTAAAAAGCCAATATAATCATATTCATTTTGAGCTGCTAAATGTAGCATCCCTAAACGTACTGCTTCTGCTTTACCTCCGTTTTTTTCGCAATTATAAATGCTAATATAGTCTTCGTGTCCTTTTCTTAATTCATGAAGCACTTCTAATGTGTTGTCTTTACTGCCATCATTAACAAAGCAAATATGATAACCTAAATTTTTTCTAACAAACGTTTTGAATTCTTCACCTAGTAATCTTTTTTCTTCGTTATAACATGGAATTACAATTCCAACACAGCCTTTCTGTATATATCTATTATTGTTTAAGTCAATTACAGCATTTGTGTTATAGATTTTTGCGGCTCCTATTAATCTTTTTACTCGTGCACCAATTTCTGAAAGACTAACGGGTTTTTTCATGTAGTCTACGGCTCCTAACTCAAAACCTCTTGAAATTATATCTTCTGTAGTATTTCCTGAAAGAAACATTACTGGAATATTATCGTTGTTTTCTTTTTTAATATGTTTTACTATTTCTAAACCTGGTGCATCTTCTATAAATGCGTCTTGGTTGTAAGAGTAATTAGAATCATCCATAATAGGCATATTCATGTCGGTTATGACAAGGTTTGGTAAGAACTTGTCATATTCTGTAATGGCATCAACAACATTGCTAGCAGTTTGAACTTCGTAGCCAAGGTCTGTAAGCCATTTTTTAAGCGATAAAAGAACTAGGGTTTGGTCATCTACAATTAAGACTTTCATGGGATTATTAGGTTAAATTAGTTAAGATAAAGGATTGTAATTTTTGATAGTATTATAAAATTACTTAATTAATAAAAAGAACATAATGCAAATAATCCAAACGAATTTTCTTGTAAGAGATAAAATATAGTCATGTAAATGTTGTTTTAATTACTATGTTTTCTTGAATTTTATCTTAAAGGGTATCTTTTAACATATAAACTCATTTAATACAATATTATAAATTGTATTTGATATTATGTTACAATTTTTCTGTAATAATTGTTAAAGTTTATTATTGTTGACAAATATTTGTGATTTGTTTTGTGCTTTAAACAATAAATACTGCTTGTATTATTATATTTACATAAACCTTCAGAAATGAGATTATTGCTGTGAACGAAAAATCTAATAAATATCTAATTGTAGCCTTACTTGTTGGTGTTGTATTTCATTCGAGTGCTATTTTTTTCACTATTGAAGAAACTTATGATGCTTTAATTCATATGTTCTTCGCAAATCATTATGCAAATAGTTGGTTTGAGCCTTGGAATTATAGTTGGTATACAGGATTTACTGTAATGGGATATCCACCTTTAGTACATCAAACTATTGGCGTGCTTTCTTTGATTGGTGGTTTGAAATTCGGGCTTTTTACTGTTGCAATTATTGGAATAGTTTTGTTTATTACAGGAGTGTTTCGCTATACTGTTGCAATTACAGGCAATAGAACGGTTGCTGGTTATGCCGCTTTGGTTGCAGTTTTTTCGTCTTCATTTGTTGAAACGTTACATATTTTTGGTCAGTTACCGAGTATAGTTGGTGTTTCAATTTTAATGCACTCTATTCCTGAAATTTATCTTTGGATTAAAACAGGTTTAAGAAAATATTTATTTACTTCATTATCGTTATTGGCAGTAACAGTTACTTCGCATCACGTTACACCAATTTTTGGAATGGTCTTTTTTATTTTTCCACTAATTGGAACAGTAATAATGGATACAGCCTGTGAAGAAGTTGTTTCATTTAAAAGAATAACGTTTAAATTATTTCTTCAAACTTTTTTTAAACTTTTTAAAAGGATAGTTGTTTTTGGAATGTCTTCTTTGTTTCTTATTGTTTTTTGTATTCTCCCATATTGGATTAATTCAAAAAAAAATCCTATAACTCAAGTTCCTATTCCTCATGGGAGCAGGGATAACTTTCTTGAGGTTACGTCTTCAGGTTTAATGTTTTTTGTTATTCCTTGGGGTATTCTGCTCTTTATTTTTCCATATATTTTATATCGATATTATAGTAGAAGGTATATTTTCTTTGGCTTATCAATCAGTTTATTGTCTGTTTTAGGAACTGGCGGAACTACTTCAATTCCTATAAAAATACTTGGAGAAAATGCATTTAATATTTTAACATTAGATAGGTTTACGCTATGGGCTTCAATAATGAGTTTGCCAATTTTTGGAGAATTCATGTATCGATTTGTAGAAGGCGATTTGAAATTACTAATTCAAAGGAAATTTGGCTCCATATATCATCGGATTTTAGGTGCACTTTTTGCAGGTTCCTTTCTTTTTATTGCTATTTTTACAATTACATTAGGTTATTTTAGGCCATTTCAGCCTCAAAAAATTAACTTTCTTCCAATTGTAAATTTTCTTAATCAAGATCAGCATGATCAATGGAGGTATTTGCCTTTAGGTTTTGGTGATCAAATGGCTGTTTTGTCTTCTCAAACCAAAGCAATGACGGTTGATGGAAATTATCATTCTGCAAGGAGATTACCAGAACTTACTTCTAGGGCTGTTGAGCGCTTGGAGAATTCTAAGTTTAGAGGGTTAGAAGGGATTGGTTCTTTGCAGCAATTTTTAACTGTGCCTGAAAAATATAATCTTAAATATGTTTTTTCAAATGATAAATTTTATGATCCTATATTGTATTTCTGTGGTTGGCATCGATTGACACAACTAGAGAATGGAATTATGGTTTGGGAAAAATTAAATGTTGCTCCATTATCTAAGATATTACCTAAGGAAGACGTTCCAATATTTCAAAAATTAATGTGGGGAATAATTCCTTTTCTAACAGTTATTGTTGCTTTTGTGCTTAATGTTCAAATGATTTTTTATCAAGCTTTGAAATTAAAAGAAATAGCAAAACCAGATTTCTTTAAGTTTAGTATTCCGTATAATAAATTTAGAGAAAAATTAGTGCCACTTCTTCATATTTGGATTGTTTTTATCTTGAGTATTATTAGCTATTTCCTCTATCAATTCTATGTTTATAATACGGCTCAATTAACTCCTAAAAATGTAGTTAAATCCTATTATGATGCTTTAGATTTTAAATTTTATGAAAAGGCTCATTCTTATATAGATCCTCATAGTAACTTAGGTTTGTCTCAGTATATGCTTGAAATAGCTGTTTTAGATGGTGTATTAAATTCTTATGCGAAGTTGGATTCTATTGATGTGAGAGTTGTTAAGAAAACAAAAGAAAGAGCACTTTTGGTAGCGAATACCAAATGGATTACTCCTTTGGAAATTATTGAAAAAGAATATCGACATGAAGTTATTAAAAGAAAAGGAAAATGGTATATTTTACCTTCAAAATTAGATTTAGATATTCCTCCAGATCAATTTATTTCTAATAGTGGAACTGAATTTTTTAAACATGGCCGAAGAAAAATAACCACACAACAAACCTATCACGATGATGTTTTAAAACAACCAGAGTTAGAAATTCTAAATGCAACATTAATAAAACAAAATAATGAATATATAATTATTGGTGAACTTCAAAATATTGATAACTCTCCTGCAGATGTAATTTTAAAAGCTACTTTGTATAATGAAAATGATAAGAAATTAGCTTCTCATAACTCAAAATATGTAATTAAACATAAATTAATGCCTAAAGAAATTACAAGTTTTAGAGTGAATTTTGAAGATATTGCTTGGTTAAAAAATACAGATGTTAAGCCCACAACATTTAATCCAGATGAATTTACACCACTAGAAATTGAAGAAATACCAAAAACATTCGATATTCAAGCTGCTGGAAACGTTGCTATTACTGATTTATATACACAAGTGTCATTCTCAGATCTATATTTAAATGGTAATCAATTAAAAGGAACTTTGTTTAATTTTGGAATCCAAGAAGTAACTATTCCTGAATTATTAATTTCTTATTATAATAAGAACAAAGAATTGATATATGTAGATCATTATTTTTTATCGGAAGGAGTAAGAGTGCAAAGAAAACAGTATTTTACGTATGATTTGTTAGATTTAACTAATTGTGTTATTTTAAAATCATCATTAGAAAACTGCTTTGTGAATGGTTTACCTAATGGGAATTTGGCAGCAGCAATTGTTCCTAATAGAAAAAATAATCAATCGGAAGATCAATTGCAAAAAATAAAAGGGAAAGGATTTGATTACATTAAAATTGAAGTGAATAACTACATAGGAAATCCAAAATAATGAAAAAGAGAATCATTTTGTTGTGCTTTTGTTTTTTCTTCGTTTTGATTGCTTTTAAACAAGTTGTCATTAGCGAGGAGAAAACGGTTGAATTTTATTTAGTGACAAAAGACTCTTCTTATGTAGCAGGAGAGCCTATGGAGTTAAGGTTCGATATGGATAAAAAAGTTGAAGACTTAGAGTTGTTTCTGATCCATTCCTACAGTAAAACAGTTTTACATCCTGAATTTGAAAATGATAAAGCAGTTTTTAAGATTCCTGAACTGTTTAGCAAAAAAACAGGTATAGTTTCTTGGTATTTAATTTATGAATCTACCCAAAAATTAAAAGGTGAGTTTCGTATTTTACCAAATGATAGAACTCCAACACGTATTGAGAATTACCTTGGCCCAAGAACAATTTTGACGGGTAATGATCATTTCACAATGCTGGTGGTTGTTCCTACAGATAATTATGACAACCCAAAAAGTGAGAATTCAAAGGTTGAAATTAAATATCAGTTTTTAAATTCAATCACCACTATTACTAAACAAACAAAAGATTTTATTGTTTGGAAGAATATATACGCACCTACTAAATCGGGAAAATTATTGGTTTCTAGTCGTTGTGATAGTACAACAACTAAAGAGATTGAGACAGAGATTTATCCATCAATAGCAACCGATTTTAAAATTGATTATTCTAGAAATCATGAATTCGCAGATGGAAACCAAATTACAACGCTATTTACTTCGGTAATTACAGATAAATATAACAACATTGTTAGTGACGGAACTTTTGTTAGTTTTCACATAACAACTAGTGAGGATATGGTGTTAAAGAGCTACGGAACAACTATTAACGGAATTGCTAAAGGACAAATATTGCATCCAGATCATGTTGAAACCTATAAAATAAAAGGATATGTTACTGGAATGGCAGAAAGTAATAGTATTTTAATTGATTATAAACCGATCATTAAATCGTTTGATATTAAGCTTATTAATGATAACAGGACTATTGTTGTTGGCCCAATTAAAAGCTTTATGCAGCAATTAGTTTCCGATGGTATTAAAGTAGTTGTAAATATCTATCATAAAGATAAGTTAATAAAGACTTTACAAGAAGATACATCAAAAGGTATTGCCACATTTACTATTTCTTCAGAATTTTATAAAGAAAATAGTTATCAATTCGAGATTACCACTTTAGGAATTACCCAAAAAACTGAAATTATAAAATATGAGCTTAATAAATAATAAAAACATATATAGAACTATACTTATTGTTTCATTTATTGGACTCAATATTTTATTGCTTCTAGGGATAAGTAGAATATTAGAATATTTAAATTCTGGAGCAGATCGTTCAACAATGCTTCATTTAGAGAAAGAAACAGTTTCAACCTATTTGCCAAAGGTGAATTGGATTTCGCTTGAAAATCCTGCGAGAGAAATGGAGAAAAATACCTTGAATAAGATTGAACGTGATTATCTTTTTGCTTGGTACATTAAAAATAATGCATTTCAAAATAATGATAGTACTGGAATTGACGATTTTTATACTCAAAATACTAGAATAAATTTAAAGAGCACTATTGTTTATAATAAACAGAATAATATTTCAATAGAGAGTACGACTTTAAAACATAATCCTAAATTAGAATTTTATAGTGAAGATGGTCAGCAAATAGTATTCACAGATAAAAATGTAATTGAGTTTCAGAAAGTATTTAAAAATGAAAAGTTAATTGCAACCGTTCAAGACACAGCAACGTATAAAGTATTAATGTTGTTAGAAGATGGCTTTTGGAGGGTTAGACATTTGCTAAAGATGGATAAAGAAGACTTTGATAGTATACCGAAAAAATCGAAAGGTATTTATAGCGTTTCTGGTAAGAAAATAATGAAGGATAGTGTCGATTTTTTAGTAAAAGGAATTAATTATTACCCTAAAAATTCTGCTTGGGATACTTTTGGTGTCAAATTTAACACTGATACTATTTCTAAAGATTTTGATATTATTAAAAGTGCTAATTTGAATACTATTCGTGTTTTTCTTCAATATGAAGATTTTGGAAAAGCAGATGTTTCTATTGAAAAGTTAGAAAAATTAGAAATTTTACTTGATTTAGCAGAAAAAAAAGAATTAGCTGTAATTGTTACTTTATTCGATTTTTATGGTGATTATTCTTTAAATAGTTGGACATTGACGCATAGACATGCAGAAAAAATTGTTTCTCATTTTAAAGATCATAAAGCAATTTTGGCTTGGGATATTAAAAATGAACCTAATTTAGATTTTGAGTCCAGAGGAAAAGAAAACGTAATTAATTGGCTGTCTCAAACTATAAATGTGGTTAAAGAAAACGATCCAAATCATTTAATCACTATTGGTTGGTCAAATTCAGAATCGGCAATGAACTTAGAAGATGAAATAGATTTTGTTTCCTATCATTTTTACAATCCGATTGAACAATTTCAACAAGAGTTTACTGCTTTAGATAAAGCTACAGAAAAACCAGTGGTTCTTCAAGAGTTTGGTCTAGAATCCTATAAAGGTTTTTGGAATTGGTTTGGAAATAATGTTAATGATCAAGCTAATTATCATAAAAAAATGCAAGATACTTTTAAAAAGAATAATCTTGCATTCGTTTCTTGGACTTTATATGATTTTCCAAATGTGCCTAATGCTGTTGTAGGGCGATGGCCTTGGCAAAAGCAAAAGCAAAAAAAATTCGGTTTTATAGACGTTAACGGAAAACCAAAAGAAGCTTTTAAATATATATCGAACTAAGATATTACTTTACTCCAATGTCTTTAAAATGACTAATATATAGATCCACAATTTTATCCATGGATAAAGCAGATGCTGCTTTGAAGTTTTTCATCGCAATTTTTCGTCTATAATCATCGTCATTAAATATTGTTGCTATTGCTTTGGCTAAAGAATCGGCACTTTCTGGATTAAAAAATTCTCCTGCGTAACCTTCTTCTTTAACTAATAAACTCAAGTCTCCTAAATCGGGCATAATAACTGCTTTTCCATAGCTTCCAGCTTGGTGTAATACACCAGAGCTTCCTGTTGTAGATGTGTATGGAAAAACAACAACAGTACTTTCGTTAAATATTCTTTCAACATCGTTCTCTTCAACATAACCAGTAAATATTAGTCCTTTTACGTCAGCATATTTTTCTTTAATTGTTTCTAAATAACCAGGTGTATTCGGACTGTCTGTCCCTGCAATTACTATTTCTATTGGTTCTTTGTTTTTTCTTCTAATTATTTCAACCGCTTCAATTAAAATTTCAACTTTTTTATAAGTACCAAATTTTCCAAATGCCATTACTTGTTTAGGACCAGGTTTTAAATCAAAATTAATAACTTTTGGTGTTTCAAAAGTCCCATGAGGAATTAGAACGATATTTTTTGCTTTGTATTTCTCTTCTAGAACAGTAACATATTTGCTTATCGTAACAGCGACTTTGTCTGCTTTTAATAGAAATCGTGTTAGTGTTGTTCCTATAAAATTATAGATTTTTTGTGCAAGTTTGTTTGAAGTAAATCCAGCACTGTCTAAATCTACTTGTTCTAAAATATTATGAAGCAATACTATATTTTTATAGCCTAAGATGCGTAATGTCATTGGTATCATTAAGCCTAAAGCTGCTGGGATTTTTTTATCTCCAAATTTCATAAATTGAAGATTAAAAAGAATAGCGTCTGGTTTTTCTTTTAAGACTGTTTTAATGATTGAGAAACAACTGAGATAGCTGTTAAATGTCCAACTGTCACAAACTTTTACTTTATCACTTTTCTCGAAATCTAACTGTTTAGTCTCAGAAGTTTTGTCGGATATTAAAATTAATTCTTCGACTTCGTCTTTTAAAACAAAATTTTTAACTAAATGATATCCGTATTCATTTAATGTTACTTTACTTGGAGGGAATGCAGTTACAACAGCTACTTTCATATGTCTATTTTTAATTTTCTATTATTTAAGCTGGTTATTAGCAGTAGCTTTTCTATTTTGAAAAAAGAAATAAAACAATTGAAAAAACAATAGAATCATCATTGCAATAATTTGCATGTGAACAACTTGTTCTAATGTATCATGATATGCAATAATAAGAAATATTTGTGTACATCCTAAGATGGCAGAGACAATTACTGGAAAATATTGATTTATTGATAAGAAATAATAAGCAAAAATATTGGCAATAGCAAAAAGAGAAGTTGCTAATGCGTATTTCCAAAGAAGTACAGCTATTGAAACATAAGCATTTCCAAACATAACTTTAACGACAAACTCAGGGAAAAGAGCTGTGAAGCAAACAATTCCTGTCGATAATATACCAATGTATGTAACATATTTCATTAAAATAGGTAATGTGTCTTTGCCTTCTTTCTTCATTTGTATAACTTTAGGAAGTAGTAACATTACAAACATCCATGCTACAAAATATACAACTCTACCAATTAGTGCCAGGGAGGCATATAAGCCAGCATTTGTATCGTCAAAGAAATGTTTAACAAGAATAATGTCGCTATTGTTTATTATGATTTGAGTTAATTCGTAAAAAGCAGTTAAAGAGAAGAAGGTGATAATTGCCTTTTTGTTAATGTCGATTTCTTTTAATTTAGTTCTTTGAAATAGCATCTTTTGAAAAGGAAATAATCCAAATACAAATGAAATGATTATTCCTAATGACACAATAATAGAAGAAGGAATGTCAGTTAAAAGTAAAATAGCAAGAATTGTTAAACATAAACGACTTAACATTTCTGTAGTATAGGTCTTGGAAAGTTGATTGAATTGATTTTTCCCTTGATATATCCCTCTATTAACACTCATTAAAAAATACAAAGGAATACCTAATCCAAATAGTAAAAACATAGTTGCTGTTTTTGTGTGAAAAAGGTCTTGTAAATAGGTGTTGAATGATATAATTAGTGCGCCAAATAATAAACCGAATAATAATGCGTATTTAGTAATGAATTTTATAAAAGCGTGAAGTTTGTCATCTTCAAAAAGCACAGCATATTTTGCTGTAACAATTTGAAAAGTCATGCCAACAAATGATAAAACTAATAAAAGTGTAATTAGAATGGCAGCATCAGCAAAATGTTCTGGACCAAGAATTCTTCCAAGTAGTAAGTTGTAAGCGTAATTACCTGCATTAACTATCAATATGGTTAACATAAAGAACTGTTCCTGCGTAATGCGTTTATAATCAAACGAAAGTATTCTGTCAATTAATTTCATGTTAACTTAAAGTTTGTACTAAAATTAACATTTTAATTATTAAAAAACATAATTATTTTAAAATATAATTTAAATTTTCTCCGCTGAAAACTGAATTTACTTTTTGATTTTGTTTGCCTATTATATAAAATATTTTATTACTCTCCGTTGCTTTTTTGTATAAATATGCAATTGCATTTACTGCCACATTATCCATTTCTTTAATTTTATATAAGGAAATTGTTATAGATTTAGATTGGTCTATAAGTGTTTCAAAATGTTTTCTGAAAGACTTTGTGTTTTGCGAGTTTATGGAACCGTTGATTTCAAAAACGCCTAAGTTGTATTTAATTTGTAGTGCCATGTTGTTTGCTTTATTTGTTAGTTGTAGTGTGAATTTTATCATTATTTCTTTGAATACCATGAGTTTTTCGATGAATAAAGCTTTTCTGTAGATGAAATGTTGTTTAATTATACTTAAATTGCAATAACAAACAAATACAAATAATACACATGAAGTTTCGAATTAAAAGCAGTTTTTTATTATTTCTATTGATAAGTAGGTTTTGTTTTGCGCAAGATATGGTTGAAGGGTTTAATTACCTTGAGAAAGGTGATTTTGCAGATGCTGAAAAATTTTTCACTACAATTTTAGAATCTTACCCGGAAAATAAAACGGCCAGATTGTGTTATGCGCGAGCAGTTGGATTAAATAAACAACCTGAGAAAGCATTGTCTTTGTTTATTGATTTGAAAAAAGAGTACCCTAATGATTTAGAAATAAAACTGAATTATGCTGAAGCAATGCTTTGGAATAGTAAGTTTACAGATGCAAAAAAATATTATACAACTTTAGTTGATGAAAATCCTTCAAATTTTGTAGCCCATTTGGGTTATGCGAATACTTTGTCTAATTTAAAGGAATTTGAAAATGCACTCGTTAATGTAAACAAGGCACTGGTAATAGATCCCAGAAATAAAGGTGCGTTAGTCTCAAGAAAATATATAAAATTAGGCTATGCAAACGACAAGGTAAAAACTAAAAGCTATGATGAAGCGGAGCTGTTTTATAATGAAATATTGAATGACTTTCCAAATGACAAAGAAACGTTGCTAAATAAGGCTAATTTGTATTTAATCTCTAAACAAATTGAGAAAGGAAAAGCGGTTTATAGTCTTCTTGAAAAAGATAATCCAAATATTGCTTTAAATGGACTTTCGTTATTGTCGCATTTAAATGATAAAGATAAAGATGCTTTAAAAATTGCGTCAGAATCATTGGAAAAATCAAATTCAATAAAAGACACGATTATAGTTAAGCAAACTAAAGAGCGCTATGTTCAAGCGTTAATTTGGAATAGAAAATACACTCTAGCAGAATCTGAAATTAAATCTTTATTAGAAAAATACCCAAATCAGAATTGGGTTTTAGCTTTATCAGCAACTTTGAATATTTACAAAAGTGATTTTAAGAAAAGTATTGCTGATTATGAAGGTATACTAAAAAATGACAGTACATCTTTTGACGGGAATTTGGGTATTGCGAATGCTTATTTTGCTTCTGGCGAAATTAAAAAAGCAATTCTAGCTGCTGAAACAACGTTAAAAATATTTGAAAATCAAAATGATGCAGTCAACTTCTTAAATAAAATCAAATTAGAACATACACCGTATATTGAAGAGAAGTTAAGCTATTCTTTTGATAACGGAGACAATAAGGCAATTGCTTCAAGGGCACAAGTTGTTTTTCCTTTGTCAACAAAATTAAGTTTGAATGCAACTTATCAATATAGAAAAACAGAAAATACAGTTACAAAAACAAATGCAACAACGAATGATATTTTAGGAGGAGGAGTTTATAAATTCCATCCTAAAGTTAATTTTAATTTCGAAATTGGTGTTTCGCAAGCCAAAGCAGTTACCAACTATTCTCAAATGTTGATTCATTCTTTTTTTAAAATTAAGCCAGCTAAACTTCAGGATTTGGAGTTAGGGTATAAAAGAGAGATTCAGAATTTTAATTCTGATTTGATTGGTAAAGAGATTGTGACTAATAATTATTATCTAAATTATAATTTAAGTACAAATATTAAATTCGGATGGTTTACACAGTATTTTTATACAACACAAACAGATGATAACACGCGTCATTTGTTCTTTACTTCGTTGTATTATAACTTTCTTGCAAAACCTGTATTAAAAGGGGGGCTTAATTACCAATTTATTTCTTTTAAAAACCAAGTACCTATCGACTATTTTAGTCCAGAGAAGTTTAATGCAGTTGAGGTTTTTGTTGATTTTCTAAAAGATGAAGCCGTTACAGTAAACAAAAATTTGTTTTATAATGTTAATGCGGCAACTGGTTTTCAGTTTATAGAAGATAATGAAAAACAATGGACTTATAGAGTGCAAGCAAAACTAGGATATAAATTTTCAGATAGATTGTCTACTAATTTATATGGGATTAGAAGTAATATAGCTTCTGCTACAGCAGCTGGTTTTACATATACTGAGATTGGTATTCGTTTGAAATGGTATTTGTTTGAAAAGCCGATTTTTAAAATTCTCTCCTCTGATTAATTTTTTTTAAGACACTAAGTGTGTAAATAATACCCAATTTAAAGCAACAGTTACTCATTTTTACACAAACTCGCTTTTATGTATCGTTTTTAAGTTATTGATAATCAGTATTTTTATTGATTTTTGTAAAATGTTTTGGAATGGCATGGTTATTTCTATTAACATTAAGACAAATATAAACAAGCATGAAAATTTTATTAATTACTTCGTTAATAGCAATAAGTAATTTAATGACTTTTTTAACAGTAGATGTAAAGTCTTTTTCAACGGAATCAAGTATTGTTAGGGAAAAATTTTCTGAGGTTAGTTTGGAAACATTACCACAAGTAGTGTATAGTGCTTTTAAAAAAGCATATCCAGATGGTAAATTGGTTAAAGCATTTATCAATACTAAAGAAGAATACAAACTTGAGGTTGTTATAGAAGGTGCGGATAAAAAATTGTTTGTGAGTTCAGCTGGGAATTGGATTCATAAGTAAAATACTGTTGAAATACTATTGAGTTAGTTAAATAAGAAAAGTATTGGGATTAATTTTATTTATCTAAACTTAAAAAAGGAAGCTGAAAGGCTTCCTTTTTTTATACACTCTATTTTTTTAAAAAAAATATTTTGTTTTCACTTTCGTAATTAATACTAGCAGTAGTTGTTTTATAGTTGATTAAAATAATGTTAGTAGAATTTAACAGGAATTGTTTTAAAATAAAAAATCCTACATTTCTGTAGGATTTAATTTGGTGGGCGATGAGGGGTTCGAACCCCCGACCCCCTCGGTGTAAACGAGGTGCTCTGAACCAGCTGAGCTAATCGCCCTATTTTGTTTGCTTGCGGTTACTTCCGTATTGCGAGTGCAAATATACAAGGATTATTTATATCTGCAAACTTTTCGTGAAAAAAATTATAAAATTTCTGCAACAATAAAATTGCTACCTCCAATGTAGATAAAGTCGTTGTTTGCCGCTTCACTTTTTGCGGAATTATAAGCTTCTGTAACTGAGTTGTATGTGTTTCCTTTTAAGAAATATTTGTTGGCTTTTTGTTCTAAAATGGATGCGTCTAATCCTCTAAAATTATTTGGTTTGCAAAAATAATATTTTGCATTTTTTGGAAATAATTGCAAAACAGAGTCAATATCTTTGTCATTAACGAAACCTAGAATGATATGTAAATTATTATATTTTTGGTTTTTTAATTGGTTTAAGACAATTTTTAAGCCGTGATAGTTGTGCGCTGTGTCGCAAACTGTTTTTGGCTCTTGGTTTAAAACTTGCCATCTTCCAAGCAATCCTGTGTTTTGAATTACATTCATGAAGCCGTCAAGGATATTTTTTTTACTTATATTTAGATAAGGTTCTAAGTTATTTAAAGTAGTTAGAACTGTTTTTTTGTTTTTTGTTTGATAATCGCCAAGTAACACACAAGGTAGCTCTTCATGAATTAAATCCTCTGAATAAACTATAGGGGCTTTATTCGCTTTAGCTAACTTGTTGAATACTGATTTAGTTTTTTGTGTGCTTTCGCCAATTATTACAGGTGTAGTTTCTTTTATGATGCCGCCTTTTTCGAATGCAATTTCTTCAAGTGTATTTCCTAAGAACTGTGTGTGGTCTAATCCGATGTTTGTTATTACGCTTAATAACGGTGTAATAATGTTTGTAGCGTCTAATCTTCCTCCCATTCCTGCTTCAATAACAGCGATATCTACTTTCTCTGATGCGAAGTACTGAAAAGCCATTCCTACTGTCATTTCAAAAAAACTAAGGCTGTTAGATTCGAAAAACGATTTGTTGTTAGCTACAAAATCAATTACAAACTTTTCAGAAATGAATTCGCTGTTTATTTTTATACGTTCTCTGAAGTCTTTTAAGTGTGGAGAAGTGTATAATCCGACCTTTAGCCCAGATTCTTGTAGTACGGATGCTAATAATGACGATGTGGAGCCTTTTCCGTTAGTTCCCGCTACGTGAATGGTTTTGAAATTTTTGTGAGGATTGTTTAAATGATCATCTAACAGTGTAATATTAGATAAATCATTTTTATAAGCTATTGCTCCTTGGTTTTGAAACATAGGAAGTTGACTGAAAAGCCATTCAGTTGTTTCTTTGTAATTCATAAGGCATCATGTATAAATTATTCTCCTAATTTGAAGTTGATAACTACAAATCCAATTTGAGTTTCTGGGGCATTAGAATCAGGTTGCCATTTGAAAGTTTTGGCAGTTTCTAGTGCGGGTTTTACAAGACATGGATTAGTGTTTGTTGTTCCTTGTGAGCGTTCTGCTCGAATAACATTTCCGCTTCTGTTTACCCATATTTTAACAACTACAGTTCCAGATTCGTTACAATCTTGTACTTTTTTTGTGTTGCCAGATAATTTACGACCAGCTAATCCCCAACCTGTACCGTTTCCAGAACCTGTCCCGTTTCCAGTGCCATTTCCATAGAAGCTATTCGCATAAATACTACCATTAGGATCACCTTTATCGCCAGCAAGTCCGTCATCACCATGTCCGCCTTGTGCAGACCCTTCAGTAGGTTGTCCGTTTAATATGCTGTTTAAGGCGCTATTGGTTTGTTGTGATGGTTTGGGTGTTGGTTTAGTTACGGGTTTTGTTTCTGTAGGTTCTTTTGGCTTTGTAGGTGTTTTTTTAGGTTGCACAACAACAGGTGATTCGTTGTCGTCAGTAAGAATATCTTCGTCTTGTGTTGTCTCTGGTTGAGACTGTGAATTTTGTGGTGCAGATTGGACAGGTTCTGTAGGCTGGATTTCTCCTTGGCCTACATCACTTGTTCCAAAATTTATTGCTATACCGTTTTCAGGTGGTGGGTTTAATGAAGTTAATCCAAAGAAAATACAAATGAGTAATATAACTAGAAGTATTACACTTGATATTACAAATGATTTTTTTTCTTCTGGAGTTTCTAATAATTTCATTGTTTTATTTTTATTTTGGACTAACTGCTACCACCATTTTAATACCATTTCTGTAAGCAATATCCATAACGTATACTACTTTTTCATGTGGTACGGATTTTTCAGCTCTTAATACAATTGCTTTGTTTTCAGCGTTCGCCATCAAAGCCAGTAATTGTGTTTCAAGTTGTAATTCGTCAATTTTATCTTTGTCAATATAAAATACTAGGTCTTGATCTATACTTACGGAAATGCTTTTGTTGCTGTCTGTTTTTCCTTTTCCTTTAGGTAAAACTAAATCGAGAGCATTAGTTGTAACCATAGTAGAAGTAAGCATAAAGAATATCAATAATAAGAATACAATATCAGTCATGGATGACATGTTGAATTCTGTAGATACTTTATTTTTATTTTTGCCTAACTTCATTATACTGGTTCATTTAATAGATCTAAAAACTCAACTACATTTCCTTCCATCTGGTTAACTACTTTGTTGGTTTTAACAACTAAGTGATTGTATCCCATATAGGCAACAATACCAACTATAAGCCCAACGACTGTTGTAGTCATTGCTGTGTAGATTCCTTCTGCAAGAGAGCCTACTTCAATTTGTCCACCTCCACTTGCCATTTTATGAAAAGCAAGAATCATACCAAGTACAGTTCCTAAGAAGCCAATCATTGGTCCAGCACCAGAAATGGTAGCTAACATACTAGTGTTTTTTTCTAGCTTGTATAGTTCTAAGTTACCAGCGTTCTCTATTGCAGTATTTATGTCTTCAAGCGGTTTCCCAATTCTAGAAATTCCTTTTTCAATCAGTCTTGCAACAGGTGAATCAGTTTGTGCGCAAAGCATTTTAGCTGAGTCAATTTTTCCAGACATGATGTTCATTTTTATGTTATTCATAAAGCTAGAATCTATTTTGCTAGCTTTATTTATAGCCATTAGTCTTTCAAAATAAAGAAAAAGTGCTAAAAATAATAATATGAATAAAACTAAAATGATTGCCTGACCACCAATACCACCACTAGTTAACAATTCCCAAATTGAAAGTGTTTGTTCTGCTGGTTGCGCGTCTTCTGTTAAAACTTGATTAGCGATAGCTAAGCTATCTGCTTGAAGAAATATACCCATACTTTAATTTTATTATATAACGACTATTTGTTTAAAAAATTGTTTATTAGTGGACTACATTTAGTACTAGGTTTCTTAAAAGAATGAAACCGATACTACCTGCTATGAATCCAACAAAAGCTAGCCAGCCTATTTTTTTGAAATACCAGAAGAAATCAATTTTTTCCATTCCCATTGCAACAACTCCTGCAGCTGATCCTATAATTAAAATACTACCACCTGTTCCAGCAGCATATGCTATAAAGTGCCAAGCAGGTTCGTCCATACCCATTGAGAACATTCCGATACTTGCTGCTACCAATGGTACATTGTCGATTACAGCAGAACCAGCACCAAGAAGAAGTACAACTAAATCTGAAAGTTTAGTAGATTCTAATTCTGTACCTAATTTAGGCATTGTGTTTTCTAGTACACCTGCAAAATCAAATAACATTCCAAGTGACTCTAGTGCAGCTACAGCCATTAAAATACCTAAGAAAAACAAAATACTAGGCATTTCGATTTTAGAAAGTGATTTATGGACTGGACTATGGTGTCCACTGTCTGATGTTGCTTCTCCCATTGAGAATTTAGTGTTACTAAAATATTCTGCAAAAGCGGCAACAACTGCAAGAGATAGCATCATTCCAACATAAGGAGGTAAATGTGTAGCTGTTTTAAAGATAGGCACAAAAAGTATTGCTCCTAATCCCATATAGAACATTGTTGCACTAAATTTTGATTTAGGTTTTTCGTCTGAGGTATCAGCTTCAATGTATCCTTTGAAAACAGACATTCTTGAAGCGATTAGTGTTGGAACTGCAAAACACAAAATAGAAGGTATTAAAACATGTATTACTAATTGTGAAGCAGATACTTTATTTGCAATCCATAACATTGTTGTTGTTACATCACCAATTGGAGACCATGCTCCACCTGCATTTGCAGCGATTACTATAAGACCTGCAAACCAAAGGCGTGTATCTCTGTCTTTAATAATTTTTTGAAGAATTGTAAGTAAAACAATCGTTGCTGTTAAATTGTCTATAATTGCAGATAGTACAAATGCTAAAGATGTAAATAACCAAAGTAGTCTTGATTTGTTTGTCGTTTTTATAAAACTTTTAATTGTTGAAAAACCATCAAAATAATCAATAATTTCTACAATTGTCATTGCTCCCATTAAGAAAACAAGTATTTCGGCAGTTTTCCCAAGATGATGGAGTAGTACTCCTTCAACATGGTGTTTCTCTTTTCCTATTCCAGGGATAATTTCAAATACATCCATGTGTGTAACTGCTATAATTGCCCAAAGAAGAGCCATCATTGCAAGTGCAGGGATTAATTTGTCGATTTTTAATGAATGTTCCATGGCTATCGCTAAATAACCAAGAACGAATATGATAATTAATAAAATTTCCATCGGGTTAATACGTGTTATTTGATAAGTTGTTTTAAAGCAATTTCAAATGCTCTAGCACTAATGTTTTGTTTTTCAGTATTCAAGTCGTAAGTTTTTTGAATAGCTGTTTTGATAATGTTTGAAGTGTCAGAGAAAATAGATTCATCTGTCATTTGTACTTTTTTCTCCATGAAATAAGCAAATACTCTAGCCATTCCACAATTTGAAATGAAATCTGGTATTAAACTTACTTTAGAATCAGTTTCTTCCATGATCGATCCAAAGAAAATTTCTTTATCTGCAAAAGGAACGTTTGCACCGCATGAAATAACTTCAAGTCCAGATGCAATCATTTCGTCGATCTGACTTTTTTGTACTAATCTAGATGCAGCACAAGGAGCAAAAATTTGAGCGTCTATTGTCCATATTTTAGCATTAATCTCTTCAAAAGGAATCATGTCTTTCGCAACAAGTTTGTTTCCATCTTTGTTTAAGAATAGGTCAGTTATTTCTTCGAAAGTAAAGCCGTTTTCGTTGATAAGACCGCCATCTCTATCTATAATTCCTACTATTTTAGCACCCATTTCGGCTAAATAAAAAGCAGCAGCAGAGCCAACATTTCCAAACCCTTGTACAATTGCTTTTTTACCTTTCACGTTTCCACCATAGATGTCATAGTAATGACGAACAGCTTCTGCAACTCCATATCCTGTAATCATGTCTGCTACAGTATACTTTCTGTTTACGTCTGGAGAAAAGTTTGGATTTTCTATTACTTTAATTACACCTTGACGTAATTGTCCAATTCTGTTGATTTTATCTGCTTCTGTTGGTTTAAAATGACCATTAAATACACCTTCTTGAGGATGCCATACTCCACAGTCTTCTGTCATTGGGATTACTTCGTGAATTTCATCAACATTTAAATCTCCACCAGTTCCATAATAATTTTTTAATAATGGAGATACTGCTTTGTACCATCTTTCAAGAACTCCTTTTTTACGTGGGTCATTCGGGTCAAAATTAATACCAGATTTTGCACCACCAATTGCTGGTCCGGAAACTGAGAATTTAACCTCCATAGTTTTTGCAAGAGAAAGAACTTCGTTCATGTCAAGTCCTTTACGCATTCTTGTTCCTCCACCAGCTGCGCCTCCACGAAGTGAGTTAATCACTGTCCATCCTTCTGCTTCAGTTTCTGGGTCTTTCCAATTAAATACTATTTCGGGTTCTTTATTCTCGAATTTTTTTAATAAATCTTTCATTTAAAATGGTTGTTTTGAATTTTACAAATATACATAATCTTATTAATTAAGTGTATTTCAAAGTTTTAAATTAAGATATAACAAATTGTTAAATAATGAAAAGTATTGATTGTCAGTAATATAATTTTAAGGAATGAAAATATTTCCTGAACTATGGTCTTGTTTGGCACCAGTTACGGAACATAAAGTGTTGTTTTCATTGCGTAATTTTAATACTCCAAGTAATGCGAAAACCAGCGCTTCTTTAAATTCTATAATTATTCCATCTGGAATAATTATACTAGTGTTAGGTAAGAAGTGCTTTATTCTGGCAATTAAAAAATCATGATATGCTCCACCACCGGTAACTAAAAGTGATGATTTTTCTTTTTTTATTACATTACTAATTTGAATGGCTACATGTTCGGTGAAAGTTCGTAAGATGTCTTCCGTTTTTATTTTATATTGATTAATTATTGGTAGAACTTCCGTATTGACAAATTCTATACCTAATGATTTTGGGTGTTTTTTACTATAAAAGCTAAGATTGTTTAGTTCGTCTAATAAGGGGACGTTAATGTTTCCTTTTTTTGCAATTTGCCCTTTATTATCATAGGCTAAGTTTAGTTTGTTAGCGTAAAGATTGAGTACGGTATTTACAGGAGATATGTCAAAAGCAATTCTTTTTTTGTCTTCTTCAAATGAAATATTTGAGAATCCGCCAAGATTTAAGCAGTAGTCGTATTCAGAAAATAGTAATCGGTCACCAATTGGTACCAAAGGAGCACCTTGTCCGTCGAATTGAACATCTTGAACTCTAAAATCGCAAACTACAGTTTCGTTTAGTAAAGTTGCTATTTTGTTTAAATTTCCAATTTGTAAAGTGTAATTGTTTTGCGGTTCGTGCAAAACGGTATGACCATGTGAACAAATTGCATCAATAGCCGTAATGTTGTTTTTGTTTATAAAATCAGAAATTATTTTTGCTAATTCATTTGTGTATTCTTCATCCAATTTTAAAAGCGCTACTTTTTCTAGATGCACTGATTTTGATAAAGTAGAATGCCAATATTCAGTATAAGGAATGGTTTCCGAATAATGAACTTTATAACTCCATTTGTTTGAAAAAGAGAGTGTAGTATATACTAAATCGACTCCATCTAATGAAGTGCCCGACATTACACCTATAACGTTGTATTTATCTTTAAACATGGGTTAAAATTACAAATTGTTATTGAAAAATTGCTAATAAATAAGTACATTTGGGGACTTTTTATAATAATACACGAACTTTATTTATACAATATGGACTTTAAATTAACAGAAGAGCAATTAATGATTCAGCAAGCAGCTAAAGACTTTGCTATGACTGAATTACAACCAGGAGTTATTGAAAGAGATGAACATTCTATTTTTCCAACAGAGCAAGTTAAAAAAATGGCTGAACTAGGATTTTTAGGAATGATGGTAGATCCTAAATATGGAGGTTCTGGTTTAGATAGTGTTTCTTATGTATTAGCGATGGAAGAAATAGCTAAAGTAGATGCTTCTGCGGCTGTTATTATGTCTGTTAATAATTCACTAGTTTGTGCTGGAATTGAAAAATATTGTAATGAAGATCAAAAACAAAAATACTTAGTACCTTTAGCAAAAGGAGATGTTATTGGAGCTTTTTGTTTGTCTGAACCAGAAGCAGGTTCTGATGCAACTTCTCAAAAAACAACTGCAATTGATAAAGGTGATTACTATTTATTAAACGGAACAAAAAACTGGATTACAAATGGAGGAACTGCATCTACTTATATTGTAATTGCTCAAACTGATGTTGAAAAAGGGCATAAAGGAATTAATGCGTTCTTAGTTGAAAAAGGATGGGAAGGTTTTTCAATTGGACCGAAAGAAAAGAAGATGGGAATTAGAGGTTCTGATACTCATTCTTTAATGTTTAATGATGTAAAAGTACCTAAAGAAAATAGAATTGGTGAAGACGGTTTTGGATTTGCTTTTGCTATGGCAACCTTAAATGGAGGTAGAATCGGAATTGCTTCACAAGCATTAGGTATAGCGCAAGGTGCTTATGAGTTGGCATTGAAATATGCTCAAGAACGTGTTGCGTTTAAAAAACCAATTTTTCAACACCAAGTAATTGCATTTAAATTAGCAGATATGCATGTGCAAATTACAGCTGCTCGTTTACTATGTATGAAAGCGGCAACTGAAAAAGATAATGGTGAAGATATTTCACATTCTGGTGCTATGGCAAAATTATTTGCTTCCGAAACAGCTATGAATACAACAATTGAAGCCGTTCAAATTCATGGTGGAAATGGTTATGTAAGTGAATATCATGTAGAACGTATGATGCGTGATGCTAAGATTACTCAAATTTATGAAGGGACTTCTGAAATTCAACGTATTGTTATTTCAAGAGGATTATTACAATAATAAGTTTTTATCATATAGAAAAACCGACTCTAGTTGTAAAACTAAAGTCGGTTTTTTGTTTAGATTATTGTATTCTATTTAGAATTTAATCGTTAATCCTGCCATGATATTAGCTCCTGCTTGTGGATAGAAATAAACATAACCGCCACCATAGTCAGCAGCGTTTGAAGCATATTTTTTGTTGAAAATGTTATTTGCATTAACAGTAAAAATTAGTTCTTTAGCAAGCTTTGTCATAGGTAATGTATAGATTAAATTAAAATCGTTTACAAAGTAATCCGCTAAAACTCCTCTTTTGTCGTTTGTGTTGTTTAGGTATTGTTTGCCTACAAACTTTGATAATAATCCAATTTGGAAGTTTTTAAATCCATTAAATATTAATTGGTTACCAATAATGACTTCTGGAGAATAAGCAATGTCTGTGTTTCCTATGTTTTCTAAAGTTCCTGATGCATCAGTGTAAAAATCTATGTTTTTGTTTTTACTAAGTGTGAAATTTGGTGCAATAATCCAATTTTTTGAAAGCATTACTGTTGCTTCAACTTCTAGGCCTATTCTATAACTATCACCACTATTGCTACGAATAGGAGCTCCAACATTATCTAGTTCGCCAGTTAAAACCAATTGGTCTTTGTAGCTCATGAAATAAGTGTTAATGTTAAGCTTTGCTTTCGAAGAATTAAATTTCCAGCCCAATTCAAAATCATCTAATTGTTCTGGTTTTGGTGTTCCGTTTTTGTAATCGGTTCTGTTAGGTTCTCTATTTGCTCTAGCATACGAAAAGAAAACAGATTGTTTGTTTGATATTTTATAGGTTAAACCTGCTTTCGGATTGAAGAAATTAAAGGTGTCGTCTACTAGGTTAGTTTGAACTCCATTTGCTTTATAGTTTACTGTTCGGTATTGTAAATCTCCAAAAAGACTTAAACCAAACGGTAATTCATAGCTTGCTTTTGCAAATAAGTTACCATCTGTTTTTGTACCATAGTCATTATAGTATTTGTCATCTAGTTCGCTAGTTGAAGCATATCGTGCCCAAATTACTTTTCCGAAATGATCACCTTCATATTTGTTCCAAGCTCCTCCTAAAATAAAATCAAAATTATCTTTATTGTAATTTGTAGAGAAAGTAGTCCCGTAGAAATCGTTATCTAACCATTTTTGACGAATTAAATCTGTAGAAGTTTGTCCTAAAACAGGCTGAAGGTTATAATCAGAAAAGTCTTCGTCTTCTTTGTAGTTTTCATAATATCCTTTTCCTTTAGTATAATGAATTGCTAAATTGCTATTCCAGTTTTCACTCCATTTCTCGTTCCAATGCAGTTGATAATGGTCTTGTTGATAATTGTCTGTTTCGTTATCATAGTAACGTGTGTTTCCAAATTCATCAGTATACATCCCTGCAGAATTGAAAGTTGGGTTGCTGTTAAAAGTTTCTCGGTCAATTCCATTCCAAGATTGATAAGTTCTTTCGGTTCCTCCAAAAGCTAATGCTTTAATTAATGTTGTACCTTCAAAATAGGCAGCTTGAAGGAAGTACGATTTCAAATCTGATGAAGCTCTATCTATATAGCCATCTGAGTGGATATTTGAAAGTCTACCAGAAAGTTCAAAACCATTGTTTATTTTTCCTGTGCTAAATTTTACAGTGTGCTTTCTTGTGTTGAAACTTCCAAATGAGTTTGAAATTTCACCGTTTGCATTTTCAGCTGCTAAATCGGTTAGCATATTTAAACTTGCTCCGAAAGCTCCAGATCCATTTGTTGAGGTTCCAACACCTCTTTGTAATTGAATACTTTGTAAAGAAGAAGCAAAATCAGGCATGTTTACCCAGTAAGTCCCATGAGATTCTGAGTCGTTGTACGGAATTCCGTTAATTGTTATGTTTATTCTTGTGGCATCGCTACCTCTTACTCTGATTCCAGTATATCCAACTCCATTACCAGCGTCTGTAGTTGTAACTACTGAAGGTAGATAGTTTAAAAGCATTGGAATGTCTTGACCTAAATTGCGTTTTGCGATTTCAGATTTTGACATGTTTGTAAAACTAACTGGTTGTTTTGAGTTCGCTCTTACTGCGGATACTAGTACTTCATCAAGTTGAGTTACTTTGGTACTGTCTTGTTTTTGTTCTTGAGCAAAAAGAAGAGTTGAAATTAAAACTAAAAAAAAACTTAGTAAATTTTTAGTTTTTCTTGTGTTGAATAAATTTTTCATTCGTTAAAGCCTACGAATAAAAGGGGTAATTATTCTGAAATTTAAATTAATTATGTTAATAGTGTTTTACAACATCTGTTCCCTAAACAGCATTATCTGTTCTAGGTTCTATGGGTATAATCTCAGCCTAAATCTTACATTGTTTAATGAAAGTAAAATAAAAGCACCCCTTTGAGACAGGGCAAAGATAGTAAACTATTGAAATTAAAAAGTTAAAAAAAGCTTTTTGTAATTAGAATTTATTAATGTTTTTAAATTTCGGGTTTTCTTCTAGATTGTTTAATTAAGCCTGTGTTTTTTTTCTGTTTTATTCTTCTTTCTTTTACAGATTTAGGAACTTTTGTTGCTCTTCTGATTTTTGTTTTTTTTAACCCATTTGTAATTAAATTCAAAAAACGTTTTATAATAAGCTCTTTGTTCTTTATTTGACTTCTATCTTCATCGCAATTAAGAATTAGGATACCTTCTAGAGTAAATCTATTAGCAATTTTCTCATTTAAATACTCTTTTTCTTTTTCAGATAATCCAGAAGAGTTCATCATGTCAAACGATAATACTACTTTAGAAGAAACTTTGTTTACGTTTTGTCCGCCAGCACCACTGCTTCTAACTGCTTTAAACTTTAATTCGGATAAAATGATTTCTTTATTCATTTTTAGGTTGATGAGCTGGTTTTAGTAAGTCGTTTACCGTTTTTACAGGATTGAAAGTTGTTAATGGAACTTCGACGAAAATGGTTGTCCAATATGCCATAGCTCCATTCCATAAGCCAGGAAGTTCATAGCCTTTAAGAGGTTTTCCGTCTTTGTTTTTATCAACAATGAAACCTGTATTTATGTCAATAAAATTATTAAGATTAAATTTTTCTCCTTTGTAATCTTTTATTCCGCATACTAAATCTACAGGGTTGAAATGAGTAGCATTTTTAAGAATATTTAGTTGATGATTATTTGTTAAATCAATTTGTGAACTTTCAACAATTTGTAGTGATAGATTATAGTTTTTGTCTTTAACCCAAAATGGACCTCCACCAGGTTCGCCTTCATTTTTAACCATTCCGCAAATTCTAATAGGTCTGTTTAGAATTTGGAGAAGGGTTTCAGTTTTTTTTAGGGTTGCAAGTTTATTGTAGTTTGTGGGTAAACTGCAATTCAGTTTTTGAATTAAAAATTCTTCAATTTTTAAGAATTCGCTATCTGTTACTTTGTTTTTGAGAAGTATCTTAATGTATTCGAAAACCTGATTTTGAGTTTCTATTAATATTCCGCCAAGCAGTTTTTTGTTTTCTAGAACGTCATCAATATAGTTGTTAGAAATGTTGTCAATGTTTTTTATAAAAATAATATCAGAGTCAAGATTGTTTAAGTTTTCAATTAATGCACCGTGACCACCTGGTCTAAAAACAAGAGCGTCGTTTTTGTCTCTAAAAAGAGTGTTGTCTGGGTTTACAGCAATAGTATCTGTGTGTTGCTTTTGATAAGAAAACGTAATGTCAAAAGAGTCTTTTTGAGAAACTATTTTTTTAAAACCGTCAAGATGTTCTTCTGAAATCGTGAAATGCAATTTTGTCTTTTTGTCTTTTTTCGTGTAAAAAGCTGTTTCTTCTAAATGCTCTTCAATGGGTGTGACATTGCGACCGTCTCTATAATGAAAAGGTAATATTGCTTTTGGTTTGTTGGAGAAATTTAAATAATCAGTAGATAGTAAAGTTTTGATTAGGCAATAGTCACGTTTGTTTCTATCGTAGTTTTTATAATCTGGATAAATAGCGTATGCTGTATTTCTTAACTCTGTGTAAAACGGAAAATTTTTCAACCCGATTAAAAAAATAGATAAATCACTGCTTTTGTTTCTATTTATATAAGCATTGATCGTTTCGTCTTCAGGGTTGTAATTTGATAAAAATTCGGATAAAAATTTGAACATTCTACTAGCTGCACCAGAAGCAGGGATAAATTTTTGGATATTAAATTTATCTTTTTCATCATCAAATTTTTTAATAAATTTCTCTTTTTCATTTGGAGATAAATTCAAAATTCCATCGCCTTTTAAAGCAGGTTTTTCTAGATTTATTTTTTCAACACCTTGTTTGAAAAACAAAAGTTGCTGTTCGATTTTCTCAATAGAAATTCCTTTTTTTTGTATGTATTCTAAATCTTGTTTGTTAAGTTTCGTTTCCATTCTTTGTAGGCGTAAAATGCAATGATTGTAAAAATAAGGTATTGAAAGCTTGTGAAAGTATATCCTTTATGGAAATATAAAGGAATGGAAATAATGTCTCCAATAATCCATAATATCCAGTTTTCAATTTTGCGTTTGGCCATTAGCCACATGCCTACGAAGAATATACCTGTTGTAAAGGTGTCTACATAAGCAACCCAAGAAGTAAATTTATTAAAAAAATGATAAATAGCAACAACAAATAATGTAGTAATTAAGAAAATAACTACTCCTTGGGTGATTTCTTTGTTATTCATCTTAGTTATTGGTAATACAATATCATTATTGTCGCCCTTTTTTTTTGACCAAAGATACCAACCATAAAAACTCATAGTGGTATAGTATCCGTTAATTAGCATATCTCCAATTAGTTCCCATTGGAATAATAGGTAAACATATAGAATTGTACTAATTATTCCAGTTGGATAAACTAAAATATTATTTTTTGTAGCAAATAATACACTGATTAGGCCAAAAGTCGCTGCAATTATTTCTAACCAAAGAAATAGTGTTGAGTATCCGTTGTATTGAGAAAATAAAAAATCAATCATGTTTGAAAAATCTATTGTCGTTTTCAAATGCTGTTCCAATTACTACAATATCTGCACCTGCATCAAAAGTTTTTTGAATAGCTTCTAAAGAGCGTATTCCTCCTCCAATAATTAGAGGAATATTGACTTTATTCGAAACAGCTGTAATAATTTCATGTGGAACAGCTTTTTGTGCTCCGCTACCGGCTTCTAAGTAAATTAGTTTGTTGCCTAAAAACTCTCCTGCTTTTGCTGTTTTACAAATGTGTTCTATATCGTTAGTTTTTAATGGGGCAGTTTTACTAACCCTCTCTACAGCTGTAACGGTTCCGCTTTCTATTAGTAAATAGGCTGTTGGTATGATTTCCAAATTTGTTTTTTCTAGAATCGGAACAGCATTTATTTGATGGTCAATTAAATATTCGGGATTTCTGCCAGATATTAAACTTAAAAAAAGTACTGCATTTGCTTCATTAGAAATTTGTTTGTAATCTCCAGGGAATAAAAGGATAGGTAAGTTGCAATATTTTTTTATTTCGCTAATTATTTTATCTAAATTGCTACCATTAAATGTGCTTCCTCCAATGAAAATATGAGTTGCAGGAGATGTTTTAATAGATAAACACAATGGTTTAATAGAAGTCAGTGAAATTTTTTCAGGATCTAAAAGGATAGCCAAAAGTTTTTTTTGATTCACTTTTGCACTTACTATTTCTTGGTAAATTGAAGTCATTTTTTGTTTTGAAGAGCACAAACTAAAGCATAATTCTCAATAAATTCAAATGAAAAGCAATATTCTTCTGTCGTATTGTTGAATACTAGTTGAGCAATTCCTGAACTGTCTTCTAAATTAAACTCTTTTTCAAAGATATGATCAGGAAAACTAATTCCTTTTTCGTTTTTTATTTTAAAAATAGATTCTTTAATTCCCCAAATTACTGTAGCTTTCTTTATTTGATCTTTTGACTCTAAGTTTTTTAGATGATTTATATCCATAAATCTTGGAGCAATAGTAACAATTTTTTCTTTTAAAATCTCTAGGTCTATTCCGATTTTAGTATCGCCAATTATTATGACAGAAAATGCATGAGAATGACTTATTGAAATTTGTTTTCCATCTTTTAAATGAGGCTTTCCGTGTTCATCATAATATAAATCTAAATCGGTATAGCCAGCCTCTTGTAATAACATTCTAACTGCTAAAAAACCTTTTTGATGGCTTTCAGATTTCATCCCTTTCAATCTTTCTAAAGAGTTGTTTTTTAATGTAACACTTTGAAATAAAAGGTCGTATTCTTCTTCAACTTTCCATATCCAGAGAGTTGAGTCTTGAAAATAATTTATTCTTTTAAATAATCCCATCTAATATTATACTGAAATTCAGTTCCTTGTATACATTAACAAATCATAAAATACTTTGTAATAGTAAAAAAATAAGTTTCGTTTTTGTATATTTGTGTTTTGAAATTAATAATACAAATATACAATAGATGAGTTCAAATACGACAACTTATGTACCTTATAAAGTAAAAGATATTACTTTAGCAGATTGGGGAAGAAAAGAAATTGAATTAGCTGAAGCTGAAATGCCAGGTTTAATGGCTTTAAGAACTGAATTTGGCGAAAGCAAACCATTAAAAGGAGCTAGAATTGCAGGATGTTTACACATGACTATTCAAACTGCTGTATTAATTGAAACTTTAGTAGCTTTAGGTGCAGATGTAACTTGGAGTTCATGCAATATTTTTTCAACACAAGATCATGCCGCTGCTGCAATTGCTGCTGCAGGTATTCCTGTTTATGCATGGAAAGGTTTGAATGAAGAAGAATTTGATTGGTGTATTGAACAAACTTTATGGTTTGGAGAAGATAGAAAGCCATTAAATATGATCTTAGATGATGGTGGAGATTTGACTAACATGGTTTTTGACCGTTTCCCAGAATTAATCAAGGAAATCAAAGGTTTGTCTGAAGAAACTACTACAGGAGTTCACCGTTTATATGAAAGAATGCAAAACGGAACATTACATATTCCAGCAATTAATGTTAATGATTCAGTAACAAAATCTAAATTTGATAATAAATACGGATGTAAAGAATCTGCTGTTGACGCTGTAAGAAGAGCGACAGATATTATGCTAGCTGGTAAAAGAGTTGTTGTTTGTGGTTATGGAGATGTAGGAAAAGGTACTGCTGCTTCATTTAAAGGTGCTGGTTCAATTGTAACAGTTACTGAAATTGACCCAATTTGTGCGCTACAAGCTGCAATGGACGGTTTTGAAGTTAAAAGATTAGATACAGTTGTTGGTAATGCAGATATTATTATTACAACTACTGGAAATAAAGATATTATCTTAGGTTCGCACTTTGAGCAGATGAAAGATAAAACTATCGTTTGTAATATTGGACATTTCGATAATGAAATTGACATGGCTTGGTTGAATAAAAATCATGGAGCTACTAAGAATGAAATTAAACCTCAGGTTGATAAATATACTATCAATGGGAAGGATATTATCATTTTAGCTGAAGGTCGTTTAGTAAATTTAGGATGTGCTACTGGTCACCCAAGTTTTGTAATGAGTAATTCATTTACTAACCAAACGTTAGCTCAATTAGAATTATGGACTAACACTGCTGCTTATAAAAATGAAGTTTATATGTTGCCAAAACATTTAGATGAAAAAGTTGCAGCTTTACACTTAGCTAAGTTAGGTGTTGAATTAGAAGTTTTACGTGATGACCAAGCGAAATATATTGGTGTACCAGTAGAAGGTCCATTCAAACCAGAATATTACAGATACTAGTTTTAAACGATTAGTTGAAATAAATTTTAGACCCTTACATTAATTTGTGAGGGTTTTTTATTGAAGAAAATGCCTGTGTTGATTGCTTATCTTTCTATGTATTGTGGTTTTCTAGCTAGGTACACAGAATGTGCTAATTATATTATGCTCTTTTTTAAAGATATTTATTTGATTTATAAAGTTCAAATTACCAACATTTTAACAATAACCTGAAACATTTGGTGTTATATTTGTACTAATCATCATCAATCAATCCTACTGAATACATTTCAGTAAAAAATCAATCATCATGATAAAACAATTTTTCATTCTTTGCTCGGGGGCAGACAAAGATTTAATTCAGTCTTGCTCTAATGGGGAACAAAACAAATATGCAGGTATTGGGGCTACTGTTTTTTTTACGGCAGTAATGGCATTTATCGCTGGTAGTTTTGCTTTGTATACTGTTTTCGACAATGTTTACAAAGCTACAGCTTTTGGTCTAGTTTGGGGTTTGCTAATTTTTAATTTAGACCGATTTATTGTTTCGACAATAAAGAAAAGAAATGATTTTAAAAGTGAATTACTTCAAGCTACTCCAAGAATAATATTGGCAATTATTATCGCAATTGTCATTTCAAAACCTTTAGAAATTAAAATTTTTGAAAAGGAAATAAATACAGTTCTGTTGAAAGAAAAAAACGCAATGGCTTTAAATAATAAAAAAGAAGTTGCAAATTATTTTCAGACAGACTTAGATAAAAATAAATCACAAATAGATAGTTTAAAGTCAGATGTTTTGAAAAAAGAAAAAGAAGTAAATGATTTGTATGCTGTTTTTATAACAGAGGCGGAAGGAACTTCAGGGACAAAAAAACTAGGTAAAGGACCGGTTTATAAAGAGAAGCGAGATAAACATGATTCAGCTTTAAAAGATTTGGCTATATTGAAAGAAACTAATCAATCAAAAATTGCGAGTTTAGAAATTAAGGCAAAAGAATTACAAGCCGATTTAGATAAAAAAGTATCAGAAACACAACCAATAATTGAAGGGTTTGATGGTTTAATGGCTAGAATTAATGCATTAAATAAATTACCTTGGTTGCCTTCTTTTTTCATAATGTTGTTGTTTCTTGCTATCGAAACATCACCAATAATTGCCAAATTATTATCGCCAAAAGGAGAATATGATTTTAAAATCGAGGACAATGAAATGGCGATCTTGAATATGCTTGCTCAAAATAAACACCAAAGTGGTCTTCAATTGGTTACAGATGCAGAGATTTATGATAGAGTTTATGCTGATATAAAAGAAGATAAAGAATTGTATAATTATAAAAAACAAAAAGCAATAGAACTATTAAGGTTACAAGCTGATGGTTTTATAGAAAAACAAAAGAAATCGCTTTAAGATTGTGTAGATTTTATTAAAGACCATTTTGAATATGTTTTATTCGAAATGGTCTTTTCTTTTTATAGTTAAATTGAAAAATTGTTAATTTTGAAAAATGGAAAACATTTTTACAGATGAGTATTTTATGAGAAAGGCTCTTTTTGAAGCTGAAACTGCTTTCGAAAAAGGCGAAATTCCTGTTGGAGCAATTGTTGTTATAGATAATAAAATAATTGCTAGAAATCATAATTTAACAGAATTACTTAATGACGTAACTGCACATGCTGAAATGCAATCTATTACAAGTGCTGCAAATTACTTAGGGGGTAAGTATTTGAAAGATTGTACGTTATATGTAACTTTAGAGCCTTGTCAAATGTGTGCGGGGGCATTGTATTGGAGTCAGATTTCTAAAATTGTTTATGGAGCTTCAGATGAAAGTAGGGGGTATGTGAAAATGGGTACACAGCTCCATCCAAAAACAAAAGTAGTGTCGGGTGTGCTTGAAAAAGAATGTGCATTGTTAATGAGAGTTTTTTTTAGAGCAAAACGTTAAGAACCGACTTCATATTATTAAAAATAATAGTATCTTTAAGGAATATTTCTACAAAATATATTCTTATTATTTTTTCTTTTAATTCTTGTTTCTATGAAAATTTCTCGACTTTTAAAGTTAGCTTTAATTTTGGTTCTAATTGTATCTTGTTCAAAAGATAGTAAAGATTTCAATTCTGATTATTCTCTTTATAAAGATTATATACTAAATTTTAGTTCTGGATTAATTTCGTCTAATAGTGATGTTAGAGTGGTTTTAGCATTTGATAATGCAGATTGGACTCCTAAAAAAGAACTCGATGAAGATTTGTTTTCGGTTAACCCAAGTGTAGATGGAAAAGTGATTGCACTATCTACAAATACACTTGCTTTTGTGCCAACAAAACCATTAGAGTCAAATAAAGAGTATCAAGTAACACTTCATCTTTCAGAAATTAAGGAAGTTCCAAAAGAATTGAAAGAATTTAATTTTACTTTGAAAACCGTAAAACAAGATTTTATGGTTTCCACTTTAGATTTACAATCCTACAATAAGAATTATTCCTATTTAAATGGAATTATAACTACAAGTGATGATTTAGATGTTGATATTGCATCAAAATTAGTAACTGTAAACCAAAACGGAAAATCACTTAAAGTAAAAATTAATAAAGAATTAAGTACATCTAAAGAATTTAAGTTTGTAATTGACAGTATTCAAAGGTTAGAAGATGATAGCAAGATTGAAATTAAATGGAGTGGAAAAGAATTTAATATTGATCAAACTGGAAAGTTAGATTATGAAGTTCCTGGGAAAAATAATTTTAAAATAATTAGCGCAGAAGTTCAAGAGGATAACAATCAAGTATTATTGTTGAATTTTTCTGATCCATTGAAGAAAGGTCAAGACCTAAACGGATTGATAGATGTAGAATCAGCAAGTGATTTGAAGTTTTCAACAGCTGGAAATTTATTGAAAGTATATTTTTCAGAATCATTAAAAGGAGAATTATTAGTTGAGGTCTTTCAAGGAATTCAAAGTGAGAGTGGTTATAAAATGAAGCAAAATTTTTCTGAAAAAATTTCATTCGAACAAATTAAACCAGCAATTCGTTTTATAAAAAGTGGTTCAATATTACCAAGTTCCAATAATTTAAAAATAAATTTTGAAGCAGTAAACCTAAAAGCAATAGACGTTAAAATTTATAAAATTCACAAAAATAATATTCTTCAGTTTCTTCAAGATAATCAAATAAGTGGTAATCAAAACCTAAGAAAAGTTGCTACTCCAATTGCAAAACAGAAAATAATTTTAAAGAAAAGCAATCTGATTAATTATAGCAAATGGGGAGCTTATGCGTTAGACTTGTCTAAAATTATCAATCCAGAACCTGGTGCTATTTATAGAGTGGAAATAGATTTTAAAAAGAAATATTCATTATACAAATGTGCAGCATCTGAAGAAGTTGAAATAGAAGAAGATAATGAGAATTTTGAGGAAGAGGAAGTGCGTAGTAATGAGGGGTATTATTATGATGACTATTATTATGATTATGACGATTATAATTGGAATGATCGAGAAGATCCATGTACAAATTCCTACTATTATAGAACAGTAATTGCAACTAATGTAATTGCTACCGATTTAGGTGTGATTGCAAAAAGAGGAGAAAACGGATCTTACTTTTTTGCAGTGAATGATATAATCTCAACAAATACGGTAGCTGATGCGACTATAGATTTATATGATTTTCAACAACAAAAATTAGCAACAACAAAAACAAATGCAGAAGGAATAGCAACTGTAGATGTTAAAAAATATGCCTATTTCGCAATTGTTACTAAAGATAATAACACAACCTATGTTCGTTTAGACGAAGGTCAATCTTTATCTGTTAGTAATTTTGAAGTAGGTGGAGAAACACTTCAAAAAGGGCTGAAAGGATACATATATGGAGAAAGAGGTGTCTGGAGGCCAGGAGATACATTGCATATTGCATTTATGTTAAATGATAATGAAAGTAAACTAGAGAAAACTCATCCTATAAAATTTAAATTATCCGATCCAAAAGGAAAATTAACGTATCAATCTGTTCAGAAATATAACGAAAGTAATCATTACGTTTTTACTATTGCTACTCGAGATACTGATATAACTGGTAATTGGGAAGCAAAAGTTTCAGTTGGAGGAGCGAGCTTCTTTAAATCAATAAAAATTGAAACAGTTAAGCCTAATCGATTAAAGATTAAGAATAGTTTTGCTGATGCCGAAATATCAGGGAATAATACAAATAAAGGAAAAGTTGAGGTAAATTGGTTGCATGGAGCGATTGCTAAAAATTTAAAAGTGGAAATGCAAGCCAAGTTCATACAACAAGAAACTACTTTTAAAGGATTTAGTAAGTATGATTTTGATGATGATGTAAGAAAGTTTTATACTGAAGAAGTGAATGTGTTTTCTGGGAAATTGGATGAGAATGGAAAAACAGATGTAAACTTAACCCCTGAAGTGAGTAACCAAGCACCAGGGAAATTGAAAATTGTAATGCAAACTAAAGCCTACGAAAATGGAGGTGACTTTAGTACCGATGTAGTAACAGCAAGTTTTTCTCCATATAAAACATATGTTGGTTTAAAAAGTCCAGAGCCAAACAAATATGGAATGTTAGAAACAGATAAAGTAAACCGTTTTGATGTAGTTACACTTTCAGAATACGGAAAACCAAAAGCTGTTCGCAACCTAAAAGTATATGTTTATAAAGTAGAATGGAGATGGTGGTGGAATTCAGACGGAGATGATTTAGCACGATATAATTCAGATAATGTTACTACAGCTTACAAGCAATATAATATTTCTACAAATAATACAGGTAAAGGAAGTTTTCAATTTTCTGTACCAGAAGGAGACTGGGGACGTTATTTAATTAGAGTTGTAGATCCTTCGGATAATCATGCAACAAGTATAACGTCTATTATTGATTGGCCATATTGGTCAGGAAAAACTAAATCGGGTGATGGAACTACAGCAAATATGTTGGTTTTTGCATCAGACAAAGAAAAACATAATGTAGGTGAAAAAGCAATAGTTTCTTTCCCATCGACTGCTGGTGGAAGAGCATTATTGTCTTTAGAGAATGGTTCAAAGGTGGTGAAAACATTATGGACAAACACTACACAGGGAGAAACTAAAGTTGAAATTCCTGTAACCTCAGATATGGCTCCTAATGTATATGTTAATATTACATTGTTGAAACCACACGGACAAACGGTTAGTGATACACCAATTCGTATGTATGGAATTATTCCAATTGAAGTTGTTGATAAAAATACCGTTTTAGAGCCTAAAATAGAAATGCCAAGTGTGCTTCGTCCAGAACAAAAAGCTACAATTAAGGTTAGTGAGAAAAACGGTAAAGAAATGACTTATACTGTTGCAGTTGTAGATGAAGGTTTGTTAGATTTAACACGTTTTAAAACACCAAATGCATGGGATAAATTCTATTCTAAACAAGCGTTAGGTGTTAAAACATGGGATGTGTATGATGACGTAATTGGAGCTTATGGCGGAAAGATAAATCAAATATTTAGTGTTGGTGGAGATGAAGATTTGGGTGGAAGTAATGCTAAAAAAGCCAACCGTTTTAAACCTGTTGTAATTTATTTAGGACCATTTAAATTAGAAAAAGGACAAACAAAATCGCATACTATTGATATGCCAAATTATGTAGGTTCTGTTCGAACAATGGTTGTAGCAGCAGAAGTAAAGACAAACGCATATGGAAGTGCAGAAACAGCAACTCCAGTAAGAAATCCATTAATGGTTTTAGCGTCTGTGCCAAGAAAAATTTCCCCAAATGAAAAAATCACATTGCCAGTAACTGTTTTTGCAATGGAGAAAAATATTAAAAATGTTACTGTTCAGGTAAAAACGAATAACGGAATTAGAGTTTTAGAATCGTCGAAACAACAGGTTACTTTTAATTCGCCAGATGAAAAAATGATCTATTTCAGTTTAGAAGTTGGAGATGTAACTGGTCTTGGTAAAATAGAAGTAATAGCAACTTCTGGTTCAGAAAAAGCATCATTCCCTGTCGAGATTGATATTGTTAATCCAAATCCAGAAACGACAGTCTTTGTTGATTTAGTATTAGAACCAAATTCGACGAAATCTATCAATTGGGCAACATTTGGTGTTAATGGTACGAATAAAGCGCAATTAGAGGTTTCCTCTTTTCCAACAATCGATTTTAATAGAAGATTAAAATATTTAATTCAGTATCCACATGGTTGTGTTGAACAAACAACATCTAGTGTATTTCCTCAGTTGTACTTAGCCGATGTTGTTGCAATTGACGATACTAAAAAACAACAGATTCAAAAAAATGTAAATAACGGAATTCAACGTTTAAATAGTTTTCAAACTTCAAGTGGCGGATTGTCATATTGGCCAGGAAGTACTTATTCTGATGATTGGGGAACTTCCTATGCTGGACATTTCATGATCGAAGCAGAAAAGAAAGGATATGTTTTGCCTTCAGGTTTTAAACAAAGATGGATTTCATATCAAAAAAATCAAGCGAAACAATGGCGATTAAATGAAAGATACCATAATGATTTTTCACAAGCATACAGATTGTATACATTAGCCTTAGCGGGTTCAGCAGATTTAGGTTCTATGAATAGACTAAGAGAGACTATAGGGATTTCAGACGAATCTAAATTACGTCTTGCAGCAGCTTACGCATTAATTGGACAGAAAAATGCGGCTCTGAAAATAATTAATACAGTTTCATCTTTCGATTATGATGCTTCAACGCGCTACTATTATTATGGTTCTGAAGACAGAAATAGAGCCATGTTATTGGAAACATATTTATTGGTAGATGATAAAACAAAAGCATTCCAGTTGGCTAATAAATTGGCAAAAAACCTTTCTTCAAATCAGTATATGAGTACACAAACTACTGCTTATGCTTTATATGCAATGTCAAAATTTGCTATCAAAAACGGAGGGAAAGGTGTTAGTGCGCAAATTAGTTTCAATGGTAAATCTGAAAACCTGGTGACGCAGAAATCTGTTATAGATAAAACTTTAGCTGTAAAAAAAGGAAATTATTCGATAACAGTAAAAAACAATAATAGTAATACTATTTATGTTCGTGTTTTAAATAGTGGAGTACTTCCGATAGGAGAAGAAAAAGAAATGCATAAAAATTTAGATGTAGTTACAAGTTATAAAACAAAATCGGGTGCATCAATTAATTTAAATCAAGTACAACAAGGGACGGAAATTGTAGCTCAAGTTGTAATCAGAAATACCTCAAGTGAAAGAATTGAAAATGTTGCGTTAACACAAATTGTTCCATCTGGATTTGAAATTATGAATTCAAGATTTACCGATTTTGGTAGCTATGCGGAAAATAAAGCAGACTATATTGATATTAGAGACGATAGAACCAATTTCTATTTCGATTTAAAAGCGGGTGAAACGAGAGTATTCACAATTTTATTAAATGCATCTTATCTTGGGGATTATTACTTGCCAGGTATTCAATGCGAAGCGATGTATGATGATAATTATGTTGCAAGAGATAAAGGACAGTGGATAAAAATTATAAAAGAATAAAATCTAATAGATTTAAAAGGTTTCGAAAACCTGTTAGGTCTCTAATAGTGTTTTTGAAAAGGCACAAAATAAAAACAATCATAAGTATAATACTTATGATTGTTTATTACTTTTCGCTTCCTAAAGTGCTTTTTAAACCAAATTATACAACTGTAATTGAAAGTGCGGAAGGACATTTTATTGGGGCTAAGATTGCAGATGATGGACAATGGAGATTTCCAGAAAGTGACAGTCTTCCGAAAAAATTTGAAAAATGCATACTAGCATTCGAAGATCAACATTTTTATTATCATTTTGGTTTTAATCCAGTTTCTATGTATCATGCTTTTTTGCAAAATAGGAGGGCAAATAAAGTAGTAAGAGGCGGTAGTACATTAACACAACAGGTTATTCGTTTACATAGAGAAGGTACAAAACGTTCCTATTTTGAAAAAATAGTTGAGGTAATATTAGCTACACGATTAGAGTTTCGTCATTCAAAAGATAAAATACTAAGACTTTATGCAGCTCATGCGCCATATGGTGGTAATGTTGTTGGGTTAGAAATGGCTTCATGGAGATATTTTGGATTAAAACCACATCAATTATCATGGGCAGAAACCGCAACTTTAGCTGTGCTTCCGAATGCTCCTAGTTTGATTTATCCGGGTAAAAACCAGCAAAAATTATTAGAAAAAAGAAATAGATTGTTGAAAAAACTTTTTGAAGAGAAGACTATAGATAAAGATACTTATGAGCTTTCTTTGCTCGAGTCACTTCCGGAAAAGCCATTTGTCGTTCCGCAAACAGCACCACATTTATTGCAGAAAATAGCAAAAACAAATAAAGGAGAGAAAATAAAAACTACTTTAAAATTAGGCGTTCATGAACGTGTAAATGAAATTGTTAGTCAATATTATAATTTATACAAGCAAAATCAGGTGCATAATATTGCAGTTTTGGTTGTAGATGTTAAAACTAGGAATATAATTTCCTATGTTGGTAATAGTCCAACCGATATTTCTCACCAAAAAGATGTAGATATAATTGAAGCGCCAAGGAGTACGGGAAGTATTTTAAAACCTTTTCTATATGCGTCTATGTTAGATGAGGGTGAAATTTTACCCAATACATTAATTCCAGATATTCCAACACAAATTTCGGGTTATAGTCCACAAAATTATGATTTTAGTTTTGACGGAGCTGTTCCTGCAAGTAGAGCATTGTCAAGATCATTAAATATACCGTCTGTATTAATGTTGCAACAATATTCTGTGACAAAATTTTATGAACAACTTCAAAAATTGAAACTAAGAGATGTGAACCGTCATCCTTCTAATTATGGACTTTCTTTAATTCTTGGTGGTGCAGAGACAAATCTTTGGGATTTATGTCGTTCCTACGCTTACATGTCTGGAACGTTATCTAATTATACGAAGACACAAGACGAATTTAGAAGTAATGAATTAGCTAATTTAAATTATAATAGTAATCTGAAAGTTGATTTTGGAAAGCCAAAAAAAGAGAAAAATGTTTTTAGTGCCGGAGCTATTTGGCAAACTTTTAATGCGATGAGAGAAGTAAATCGTCCTCAAGGAGATGAAGCTTGGCGTTTTTATGATTCGTCACTTAAAATCGCTTGGAAAACGGGTACAAGTTTCGGTGGTAGAGATGCTTGGGCAGTTGGTATAACTGGAGATTATGTAGTAGCTGTTTGGGTGGGTAATGCAACTGGAGAAGGAAGACCATTACTGACCGGTGTTGAAAGTGCTGCTCCAATTTTATTTGATGTTTTTCGTTTGTTTCCAAGAACAAATTGGTTTCAGGCTCCATATAATGATTTGGAAGAAAAAGAAATTTGCATTCAATCAGGATATTTGGCGCAAGAAAATTGTAAATCCAAACTTCAATGGATTCCAAAAAACAATAGAAAAACAGAAAATTGTCCGTACCATAAATTAATACATCTCGATAAAACAGAGCAATATAGAGTGAATAGTACTTGCGAAAATATAGGCGATATTGTAAATAAACCATGGTTTGTATTACCACCAGTAATGGAATTATATTATAAAAGTAAGAATGTTAACTACCTACCTTTGCCAAATTATAAACCTGGTTGTGTAGCGGTGAATCAAGGGAGAAAGATGGAATTTATTTATCCAAATGCGAATACAAAGATTGTCTTGACTAAAGATTTTGATGGTAAATTACAACCTGTAATTGTAAAAGTTGCTCATTCTGAGACTGAAGCTGAGCTTTTTTGGTATTTGGATGATAAATATTTAGGAAGCACCAAAACGTTCCATGAAAAGCAAATACTTGCAACCTCAGGAACCTATATTATAACGGTTGTCGATCAACATGGAGAAGAATTAAAAAGAAGAATTTTAATTGAAAGTAACTAATTTAGCAAGTCAAAAGCGGTTTTCAGAAATACTATAACACTATCTCATTTCAAAGTTCTATTTTTGAATAGTTGAAAACCTTACTTTCATATAGCCTTTTTGTATTTTTAACGGTAAACATATTGTTTGCCCAAGATCCTATTTCTATAAAGTTAACCGAAAAAGAAGGTTTGCCAGATGTGGAGTTTTATGATATTTTAGAAGATTCTAATGGTTTTATATGGTTAGCAGCTGACAAAGGTTTGTATCGTTTTGACGGAAAAGAATATGTTTCGTATTCCAATAAAGAAAAAAGAGGACTTTCTGTTTTTGGTTTGAAATTAGACAATCAAAATCAACTTTGGTGCAATAATATATCAGGGCAATTTTTCTATTTAAAAAATAATAGATTAGAACTTTTTTTAGATTTAAAAAACGAATTGAAAGGAGAATTAGCTGAGTTTTTGTTTCTAGGGAACCGACTATTTATATTCTCAAGTGCAACTCTTTTTTCGGTTAATTTAAAAACAAAAAAAAGAGAGAGAATAGTTGTGCCTTCAGATTCCAAGTATCCAATTATTAGAGCACCTTATCAATTAAATGATAGAATTTTTTTTACTGTTGATGATTCTGTTTTTACTATCTCAAAAGCAAATACTATCTCAAAATTAAATTATAATACTGATACATTTGGAAGTAATGTAATTCCAAAGTTTTTTATTTATCAAGAAGAATTCTATTTGTCTTTGTATGATAATATTTCAAACGAAAACCAATTCTTTAAAATACAAGAAAGTAGTTTAGTAGCTATTGCATTTCCCGACGAATTGAAAAATAATAGGATTATAAGCGTCTCACAAAAAGATAAAGATTTATGGTTGTGCACTTCAACAGGAATTGTAATAGTAAATAAAAATAAGAGTCAGATTGCATTAAAAGATGTTGTTTTTAGAGATGATTTTATTACAAAAAGTATCGTTGATGAAAATAAAACAGTTTGGGTTTCGACACTAAATAATGGTATTTATATAATTCCAAGTTTGCAAATTAAGTCCTATAAAAATGTAGTTAGTAATGAAGTTGTTTCAGCAGTAGAGAAAATTTCAATTTCAAAGATTGCTATTGGAACCACTAAAGGAAATTTATTTGTGTTAGACCTAAAAACAGGTTTGAAAGATAAAGTTGAAATTAAGAATAAGAGAAAAATTTCGGCATTATTATTTTTAAAAGAAGAAAATACTTTATTGATAAGTACAGAAGGATCAGGATTTAGCTATTGTTTAATTTCAAAAAAATTAGTTCCATTACAAAGCTTGAATAATGCAAAAGATTTACAGCAAATAGCGAATACCAATCAAATTATTTATGCTGGTTTTGATAGAGCTACAGTTTTGAAATTTGAAAACAATGCGCTATTAAAAGTAAAAGATTTAAATTACAGTAGAGCGTATCGTTCTTTTTCAGAGAATAGTAATACTGAAATATTTGTTTCTTATGTAGATAATTTAGTGGTTTATGATAGTCTTTTTTTACCTAAAGTTTTAAAATTTAATAATAAAAGTATCACGGCAAAAGATATTTGTCAGACAGCTAATAATATAGTTTGGATAGCTACCTTTTCCGAAGGAATATTAGGATACAAAAACAATAAATTTGTACACAAACTGGATCTAACGAATGGTTTGAAATCTAATATTATTCAAGAAATAAAATCTGATAGTAATGATTTGTGGATTGTAACCGATAAAGGAATTCAAATTTTTGATTCTAATTCTAATGTTTTTAAATCATCTTCAATAAATAATTCCTCTATTGGTAATATAAAAGGAGTAATTGTTGATGATAAAAGTATTTTATTAGCGAGTCAAGAAAGTGTTTTTATAATTGATAAAAATATAGTTCCCAAGAGTTATCGTTCTAAGGAAGTTTATATAAAAACGATTACAATAAATGAAAAAGACACCATTGTACAAGCAAATTATACTTTACCTTATGATAAAAATAGAATCAAAATTACTTTTCATGTTAATGGCTATTATCCAGAAGATGAATTATTGTTTGAATATAGATTATTAGGTCTAAGTGATGAGTGGATTTTATTAGATAGAAATTTGAACTTTGTAAATTTTACTAGTCTACCTTCAAAAGAATATATTTTTGAAATTAGAGCTAAAAGTAGTAATGGAACTAAATATATTTCAGAAAAAATTAGTTTTCAAATTAATCAACCATATTGGAAAAAATGGTGGTTCGTTTTAAGTATTGTTTTAGTTGCTTTTGGTTTAATTATATTTTTTTATAGAAATAAATTAGCTGTAAAAGAAAAAGAAAAAGAACTGGCTTTGAAAAATGCTAAATTTGAAAATGAGTTGGCGATTCTTAAACTAGAAAATTTAAAATCACAAATGAATCCTCATTTTATTTTTAATGCTTTGAATTCTATTCAGGAGTACATTGTTTTAAATCAAAAGAATTTAGCCAGCTCTTATTTGGCCAAATTTGCAGATTTAATTCGTGCCTATTTAGATCATAGCTCTAAAGGTTACATTTCTTTAAGAGAAGAAATAGAATGTTTAAATATTTATTTGGAATTAGAAAAACTACGATTTGAAGATAAATTTACTTATAAGATTATTAGTTTAGAAAGTAATGAAGATGTAAAAATTCCTACAATGCTTATTCAACCTTATGTTGAAAATGCTATTAAGCATGGCTTACTTCATAAAAAAACTGACAGAGTTCTTGAAATATTTTTTGAAATTTTAAAAGAAGAACAAATGCTAAAATGTATTGTTTTAGATAATGGTGTAGGAAGAAATAAAGCTGCTCAATTGCGTAATAATAAACACCAATCTTTTGCGACTAAAGCCAATCAAAATAGGTTAGAATTGCTAAATTTCGGTAAAGAAATAAAAATAGGAGTTACTATTGAAGATTTAGCAAATGAAAATAAAGAGCCAATAGGGACGAAAGTCACTTTGTTAATTCCAATATTAAAATGAAAATATGAAAGCAATAATTATTGATGATGAACCAAAAGCAAGAAATCTGCTGGAAATTTTAATTAAAGAGAATACGACTAAAATTGATGCGATTTTTCAAGCTGAAGATTTGCTTTCTGGAGTGCAATTAATCAAAGAGCATTGCCCGCAAATTGTTTTTTTAGATATAGAAATGCCAGAACATTCTGGTTTAGAAATTTTAGACTTTGTCAATAAAGACGAATTAAATTTTGAAATTATTTTCACTACAGCTTACAGCGAGTATGCGATTAAAGCCTTTCAGTTGTCTGCAATAGATTATTTATTGAAGCCTTTACGAGCGGAAACAGTAAAAGAGGCCGTGGAAAAAGCAATTCAGCAAATAGGGAAATCTGAAATTAGCACCAAGTTGGAAGAACTAAAAAGGAGTTTAAAATCGGCTAATTTTAATAAAATAGGATTGCCTTTCTCAGACGGATTTAAGTTTGTTAATTTTGATGATATTATTCTTTTTGAAGCTGATGGGATGTATACCAAAGTGAGTACTACAAAAGAAACGGAATTACTAGTGTGTAAACCTTTAAAACATTTTGTGGAAGTACTAGAGCTGCAATCTAATTTTTACAAACCACATCGCTCTTACCTAATTAATTTAAAGTACATTAAAGAATATATTAAGAAAGATGGAGGTTATATAATTATGGATAATGATAAATCGGTTTCCATCTCAAATGAAAAAAAAGAAGAGTTCTTAACAATTGTACAAAATATAGGGTAATGACTTTAGCAAGTCAAAACCCAGTTTCAGAAAGTCGTTTTACTACGACTTTTTTTTATGCGCAATTTTGTTATCATAAACTATAAAATTTTTATTATGAGAGCAATTTTACTTTTATTAATCACAAGTATATGTTCGTTAGTGCAAGGTCAAACTATTTATGTTAATCATGCAGCAACAGGTGCTAATAACGGAACTTCATGGACAGATGCTTATGTAGATTTACAAGTAGCACTAAATTCAATAGCATCAAGTAACAGAACTGTTTGGATTGCTGGTGGAACATACAGACCTGCTAATACAGGTGTTAATGCTACTTTTTTAATTGATGATGCTAATACAGCTGTTTATGGAGGTTTTAATGGTACAGAAACACAATTGTCTGAAAGAGATTGGATTGCAAATCCAACGATTTTGTCGGGTGATTTATTAGCTAATGATAATGCAACCGTTGCATTCTCTAATACAACCAGAAATGATAACAGCCAACATTTAATGGTGATAAATGCAAACAATGCAATTGTTGATGGATTAATACTTTCTGATGGTCACGCAAATGGTGTAGGAGTGCATTCCTCTGGTGCTGCTTTGTATAGAGGTGATACTTTCGGAAGTCTAACGATTAGAAATTGTGAATTTAAAAATAATGTCAGTTTAAATGCGGCAGCAGGTGTTCATGCTCGATTTGATGTTTCTGGTTTTTTATTAGTTGAGAATACTAAATTTATAAATAACCTAGCGACTTATGCTACTTCTTTTTACCAATATACAAATGTGGCTAATGTTTCTGTGAATGTAGATATTAGAAATTCGTTATTTGAAAACAATAAAGCGATTGATAATGGAGCAACAAAAGGCTATGCTGGAAGTGCAGGTTGGTTTAGAGCCTACTCTGCTGGGTCAACTGTAAATGCTAATTTTGTGAATAATACGTATGTGAATAACGTAGATTCTGGAACTAATTCTTTCGTGGTAAATCGTGGAACAATCGGACTTTCTAAAAATGGTTCAGCTGCTGTTTACTTGAATAGTTCAATTTACAATTGTATTTTTTGGAATAATACTGGAGTTGGTGGAGCAACATCAATGGCTGTAAATAATATATTAGATGCTTTTCCAACTATTTTGAGTGCTTATAATTCGTTAGATAGTGACAATTTTTCTGCTGTTCCAACCAAATCGAATATTGTTACTGCAAATCCGCTTTTTGTGAGTACTTCGGATTTTCAATTAACGAATGCGTCTCCAGCTAAAGATACCGGAGATAATACTTATCTAAGTTTAACAACAGATTTGAATAATAATCCAAGAATAGTGAACACGACTATTGATATGGGTGCTTATGAAAATGGAGATTTGTGTGCGTTCCAAGTCAGTTCAATTACTGATAATAGTGCAATAGCTACTTGGAATCCTAGTATTACAACCGATTTACTTTATGTACTTTCAGGACAATCGATCTCAAACGGAACGGTTGTTAATGGAATTTTATCTAATACTTTTACGTTTACCAATTTAACTCCAAATACAAGTTACGATGTTTATACAAGTGAAGCTTGTTCAGGAAATTCTAATTCTGGTTGGTATTTGGTTAGTACCTTTACAACTAAAGGGCCTATTTATGTAAATTATGCTGCTACTGGACTGAATGATGGTTCGTCCTGGACAAATGCCTATACTTCTCTTGAAGACGCTCTTCAGAATATGACTTCAAATACCATTGATATTCGTGTAGCGCAAGGAATATATAAACCTTCAACAAGTGGTTTGGCAGATTCTAAAAAAGCAACTTTTTTAATTCCTACAAATGCTAAAATTTATGGAGGATTTAATGGAACTGAAACTACTTTGACACAAAGAGATCCTAAAACTAATATTACTATATTAAGTGGTGATTTAAATGATAATGACAACTCAAGTATTGTCTATAGTAATGGATTACGCGGAGATAATGTTTTTCATGTTATTACTTTAAAAGGTTCTTTAGCAGGAATTGTAATAGATGGTTTTACAATTTCTGGAGGAAATGCAAATGGAAGTTACAGTTATACAAGTGGTGCAAATTCTTATGATGATACTAGAGGAGGAGCGATATGTGCGATTACAGATAACGCTACAGATTATAGTATTTATGCAGAGTTTAAGAATTGCATTTTAGAAAAAAATACAGGTTCTGATGTTGGAGTATATTCACAATTTACTTTGTTGTCTAACTCATATATTTCTGTAAATTTTGAAAGTTGTATTTTTAGAAATAATCAATCGTCGGGTAGTTTCTCTAATATTTTTCTCCAAGGAAGAGGAAGTAATACCTTAAACCAAAGAGTAAGTAGTTATTTTACAAATTGTTTGTTTCATAATAATGTATCAAACGGTTCTTCTAATCAAGGAGCTTCTTGTATTGTTACTTATCAAAATACTACAGCGGGTGGAAGTTATACTACAGCTTATTCAGGAATGACAAATTGTACTTTTACAAATAATACCGGTCCAAGTGGTCATGCTGTTTCAGTAATATATGGTTCTAATACAACTATTGTGAACTCTATTCTTTATAATAACGGGAATACAACACCGCTATATGTTTTTCCTTCTTCGGGTTCTATTATGCCTTCAGGGTTTAATAATATTATACAAGGTGGTACATTGGGTGGTACAAATAGTGATCCGCTATTTGTAAGTAGCTCCGATTTTCAATTGACCAGCAGTTCACCAGCTATTAATGCTGGTAATAATAGCTATTTAGGTGCAGTAACAACCGATTTAAACGGGAATGCTAGAGTTGTTAATGGAACGGTAGATTTAGGGGCTTATGAGTTTGATGCGGCTTTAACTTCAACAACTTTTACTTCTTTCCGTGATTTTGAAGTCTATCCAAACCCAACTTCTTCTTTATTACATATTAATACTGATGAAGAAATAAGTGCAGTAGCTATCTATTCTTTAGACGGAAAACTGGTTATAGAAACAAAAGAGAATAAAGCAGATGTTTCTAATTTACAAAGCGGATTATATATTATTAAAGTGACTACTATTCAAAATGAAGTAGGAACTAAAAAGTTTGTGAAAAGATAAGTTTATTTTTTATAGTTTTTAAAAACAAAAAAACCGCTAATCAATTTGAACATGCCCCAAAAAGTTAGACACTATTTGGGGCATTTTTTATGGAAAGAAAAGTCAAGTATTCTTATGCATTTAAGTTAGAATGTGTAGAATTAGTATTAAAGAAACATTATTCAAATGTATATGTTTCAAAGTTAAAAGGTCCAGACGAATCTAATATTCGTAAGTGGATTAGATTTTATAAAAGCTATGGGAAAGAGGGTTTATTGCCTAGGAGAAATCAAAGTTATTCAGCTGATTTTAAGCTAAAAGTATTAAAAACTATAGAAAAGGAATCACTTTCATTAATAGATACTTGTTTAAAGTTTAATATTCCTGATTTAGCTATTATTGTAAAATGGAAAAAAGATTTTGTTAACTTTGGTTTTGAAGGACTACAACCAAAAATTAAAGGAAGACCAAGATCTATGAATTTTAAAAGCAAAAAAAGCAAATCAGCTAAGCCACTAACCAGAGAAGAAGAACTTCTTAAGGAAAATGAAGCATTACGTTGTGAGAATGATTATTTAAAAAAGTTACAAGCCTTAATTCAGGCGGAAGAAAGAGCCAACAAGCGCTAGTCATAATGGAATTAAGGCATAAATATGATTTAAAAGTACTTTTAAATTATACAAATATGGCAAGAAGTAGTTTTTATTATCATCAAAAACAAAGTAAATTAAGTGATAAATATAGAGTAGTTAAAGAACTAATTAAATCGATTTATCACAAACATAAAGGTCGTTATGGTTATCGAAGAGTAACTGATGAACTTCAAAATAAAGGAATAATTATTAATCATAAAACAGTTTTCAGATTAATGAAATTATTAGGATTAAAAAGCGTCATTAGAGTTAAAAAGTATAGATCATATAAAGGAGAGCATGGTAAAATAGCTCCTAATATTTTAGAAAGAAATTTTAAAGCAACAGCACCAAATCAAAAATGGGCAACTGATGTTACCGAGTTTAATGTCTCTGGAAAGAAGCTATATTTATCACCGATAATTGACTTATTTAATCAAGAAATTATTAGTTATGAGTTAACAGAACGACCTGTATTTAATCAGGTAGTTATGATGCTTAAAAAAGCATTTAAGAAAATACCAAATAAGACTAATTTAATTTTACACTCTGACCAAGGTTGGCAATATCAAATGAAGCACTATCAATATTTATTGAAACAAAAAGGGATTACACAAAGTATGTCTAGAAAAGCAAATTGTTTAGACAATGCCATTATTGAAAACTTCTTTGGAATATTAAAATCAGAGCTGTTTTATCTAAAAAAATACAAGTCTATTGAAGAATTTAAAAAGGAGATAATAGAATATATAAGTTATTATAATAACGAAAGAATTAAATCAAATTTAAACAAAATGAGCCCGATAAAATATCGAGCTCATTATTATCAAAATTAATTATAAATTTGTCTAACCTTTTGGGTGCAGTCTAATTAAGTTTAGCGGTTTTTTTTTACACTTGACAAAGTGTTATTTAATTTCATTTCCTTCTTTGTCCAAGAAATGATATTCAAGATACGTGTAAGCGTCACGAGATTTGATAATAAGAGGAGGAAGTCCAGTGGACTTCAGGTATATTATAAAAACAAAAAAACCGCTAATCAATTAAGTTTAGCGGTTTTTTTACACTTGACAAAGTGTTATTTAATTTCATTTCCTTCTTTGTCCAAGAAATGATATTCAAGATACGTGTAAGCGTCACGAGATTTGATAATAAGAGGAGGAAGTCCAGTGGACTTCAGGTATATTATAAAAACAAAAAAACCGCTAATCAATTAAGTTTAGCGGTTTTTTCACACTTGACTAAGTGTTATTTAATTTCATTTCCTTCTTTGTCCAAGAAATGATATTCAAGATACGTGTAAGCGTCACGAGATTTGATATTAATAGGAGGAAGTCCAGTGGACTTCAGGTATATTATAAAAACAAAAAAACCGCTAATCAATTAAGTTTAGCGGTTTTTTCACACTTGACAAAGTGTTATTTAATTTCATTTCCTTCTTTGTCTAAGAAATGATATTCAAGATACGTGTAAGCGTCACGAGATTTGATAATAAGAGGAGGAAGTCCAGTGGACTTCAGGTATTTTTAAAAGCAAAAAACCGCTAATCAATTAAGTTTAGCGGTTTTTTTTCACACTTGACTAAGTGTTATTTAATTTCATTTCCTTCTTTGTCCAAGAAATGATATTCAAGATACGTGTAAGCGTCACGAGGTATAATTTTCACCCATTTTTTATGTTCAAAAAACCATTTTGAACGTATTGATGGAAAACCTTTCTCAAGGTATGCTGCCACAAAAGGATGGGCGTTTAAAACCACTTTTTTATGGACTTTTATAATTCTTTCTAGGTCAGACGCTATTCTGTCAATGATTAAGATTGGAGCTTCAATTTCCCCATTTTCGTTATTAGGGTCTTCTTCTCTTGTCTTAATATTAACTTCGGGTCTAACTCTTTGTCTAGTAATTTGAATTAATCCAAATTTACTAGGAGGCAAGATTTTGTGCTTGGCCTTGTCGTCACTCATTTCTTCTCTTAAGAAGTCATATAGTTTTTTTCTGTTATCGGCATTTTGCATGTCGATAAAATCGATAACAATAATTCCTCCCATGTCTCGTAAACGTAATTGTCTTGCTATTTCAGCAGCAGCAATCATATTTACTTCTAATGCAGTATCTTCTTGGCTTAATGCTTTGTTAGAACGGTTTCCACTGTTTACGTCAATAACGTGTAAAGCTTCAGTGTGTTCTATAATCAAATAAGCACCTTTACTCATTGATACTGTTTTTCCAAAGGAAGTTTTGATTTGTCTCTCTATATGGTATTTCTCAAAAAGAGGAAGATCTTTTGATTGATAGTGTTTTACGATAGACACTTTATCAGGGGCTATTTCTTGCAAATAGTCCTTCGTTTGAATATACAATTCCTCATCATCTATGTTGATACTTGTAAAAGTATCGTTAAAGACATCTCTTAATATTGAAGAAGCTTTGTTTACTTCTCCCAATACTTTTGAAGGATGATGGGCTGTTTGTAGCCTTTTACTCATGGCTGACCATTTGTCTAATAATAGTTGTAGGTCTTTGTCTAGTTCAGCTACTTTTTTGCCTTCAGCTACTGTTCTCACAATAACTCCAAAACCTTTTGGTTTAATAGATTGAACCAATCTTTTTAATCTGTCTTTTTCTTCTTTTGAATCAATTTTTTGAGAAATTGAAACACGATCTGAAAAAGGAACTAAAACGACATATCTACCAGCTAAAGATATTTCAGAACTAATTCTGGGACCTTTAGTAGAGATAGGTTCTTTTACTATTTGTACTAAAACCGATTGATTGGCACTAAGAATATCAGTGATTACTCCATCTTTGTCGATTTCAGATTCAAAAGGAAAATTTTTGAGTGAATAATCTTTTTGTTTACCTGCGCTTACAAGTTTAATAAATTTTAACAAAGAAGGTAAGTTTGGGCCTAAATCGTGATAATGTAAAAAAGCGTCCTTTTCGTAACCTAAGTTAACAAATGCTGCATTTAAACCTGCAACTGGCTTTCTTATTTTGGCAATAAAAATATCACCTACACTGAAATTGCTTCCTTTTTCTTCTTCTTTGTGTAATTCAATTAGTTTTCCATCTTTTAATAAGGCAAAATCTACTGCTTCTGAACCTGATCTAATAATTAACTCTTTGTTCACGCTGTACATTTTTATCCATACTTATTTAGCTAATAGAGAGTAGTGATTGGTGATTAGCATTTTAAAAAAACTAATTACTGGCTACTAGTTACTAATTACTATTCTAGTACAGATGGATTAAACAATATTTTACAGGTATTTTACCCGATAATCAGTAAGTTTACTGATTAATTTCAAAGAACTTTTAAAAAAAGAAAAGTAGTTTAAAACTACTTTTTCTTTTTATGACGGTTAGCTCTAGCTCTCTTCTTACGTTTGTGAGTCGCTACCTTATGTCTTTTTCTCTTTTTACCACTTGGCATAACGTTGTTTGTTTAGATTAATAAATGATTTATACTGCTATTTCAGTTTTAGTTTTAACACTCTCAACAAATACTTTTGCAGGCTTGAATGCTGGAATATTGTGAGCAGGAATTTTGATTGTTGTATTCTTAGAAATGTTTCTACCAGTTTTTTCTGCTCTAGTTTTAATAATGAAACTTCCAAAGCCTCTTAAATAAACATTATCTCCTGTTTCTAATGAGTTTTTTACTTCTTCCATAAAAGACTCTACAGTAGCTTGAACATCAGTTTTTTCAAGACCTAGTTTTTCAGAAATTTTAGCTACAATGTCTGCTTTCGTCATTTTCTTTCGTATTAATAATTTTTGTGTTCTTTTTTTGAGTTTGCAAATATACAAATTTAAAAAACAATAAATCAATCATAATTAATTAATTTTTAACCCTTAAATATTTTATTTTTGTTTTTTAATTCGTAAAAATGATTTTTTCTAATATCTTAATAGAATGGTATTTACAAAATAAGCGCTCTTTGCCATGGCGAAACACTAAGAATCCTTACCCAATTTGGTTGTCGGAAATTATTCTTCAACAAACTAGAGTAGCTCAAGGCTTACCCTATTTTGAAGCGTTTACGACGGAGTTTAAAACTGTTTTTGATCTAGCAAATGCTTCAGAAGAACAAGTTTTAAAATTATGGCAAGGCTTAGGTTATTATTCTAGAGCAAGAAATCTTCATGCAGCTGCAAAATATATAGTTAACGATTTGAATGGTGTTTTTCCTTCTTCATATAAAGAATTGTTGCATTTAAAGGGAGTAGGAGAATATACTGCTGCTGCTATTGCTTCATTTGCTTATGATGAACCTGTGGCTGTTGTTGATGGAAATGTGTTCAGAGTCTTGTCTCGAGTATTTGGAATTGAAACTGATATTTCTAGTTCAAAAGCAAAGAAAGAGTTTCAAGAATTAGCGCAAGAGTTGTTGCCTATTGAAGACCCCGCTATTTTTAATCAAGCAATAATGGAATTCGGAGCAACACAATGTGTGCCGCAGCGTCCTGATTGTTCGGTTTGTGTTTTTAATACTAAGTGTGTTGCTCTACAACAAAAAAAAGTGGAGAGCTTGCCAGTTAAATTAAAGAAAACTAAGGTAAAGAATAGGTATTTTAATTATCTGATTATTAAAGATCGAAACGGGGATTTTGTTGTAGAGAAAAGAGAAGAAAAAGGAATTTGGTTTAATTTGTATCAATTTAATTTGTTAGAAAACTCAAAGTCAGACACAATTGAAAATATAGTTAAACACATTAAAAAGGAGTATAATCCTTTAGTTTTAATTGTGAAGAATGAAGAGGAAGTTGTTCATAAATTATCGCATCAGCATTTGCATATTCGTTTCTTTGAGTTGCAATTTAATGAAGTTTTAAAAGAGGCTGTATCTCTTGATGAAATGATGAAATTGCCATTTCCTATCGTGATTCATAATTTTATTGAATCAAACTATTTGTAATACATCTAAAAATAGTATATTTGATATACTAAAAAATATACGCCATGAACGGTACATTAAATAAAGTTCTTTTGATAGGGCATTTGGGAGATGAAGTGAAAATGCATTACTTCGATGGGGGTAATTGTATTGGGCGATTTCCTTTAGCCACGAATGAAGTTTATATAAATAAAACAACAGGAGAAAAAATAACATCTACAGAATGGCACAATCTTGTTGTTCGAAATAAAGCGGCCGAAATATGTGAAAAGTATCTTACTAAAGGAGATAAAATATACATTGAAGGAAGAATTAAGTCAAGACAATGGCAAGCTGAAGACGGAACTACTAAATATACTACAGAAATACAAGTGACTGAATTTACGTTTCTTTCAACTAAAAAAGATTTAGATTCTGGGAACAAACAAAATATGAAATCTGATAGTTCAGAGTCGCTAAAAAACACTAATTTTGACGCTTCAAAAAACGCATCTCAAAACGATGATTTGCCTTTTTAATGTCTAACTAATACCTTTTTAAATTGGATCCAGATCCTTCCAGTTATTTAAATTCGATAAATTTTGAGTTGCTAATAAATTTAGTAATTGTTTTTTTATTGTTAATATGTTCCGCATTTATTTCCGGATCAGAAGTTGCATTATTTTCCTTGTCTCAGAAAGATTTAGACGACATGACGTTAGAAGACTTCAATAGAGGAACGTTAATCTCAAAATTACTTGAAAAACCAAAAAAATTATTAGCAACAATATTAGTAGCCAATAATTTTATAAATATTGCTGTTGTAATATTGTTTTCTTCAATTAGTGAAAAGCTTTTTAGCTCTATAAATTCAGATGTGCTTCGTTTCGTTCTAGAAGTAATTGTTGTTACTTTTTTAATATTGTTGTTTGGAGAAGTTTTACCAAAAATTTACGCAAACAGGAATAATATTACTTTCTCAAAAGCAGTATCATTACCGATTTCTATTTTAGATAAATTGTTAACGCCATTAACGATTCCAATGCGTAATATAATTCTATATGTAGAAAAGAAATTTAGTGTTCAAAAAACAAGCTTTTCGGTCGATCAATTGTCTCAGGCATTAGAGCTGACAAATCAATCGGAAACTACTCAAGAAGAACAGAAAATTTTAGAAGGAATTGTTACTTTTGGTAATACCGAAGTGCGACAAGTAATGAGTCCGCGAATTGATATTTTTGCTATTGAAATTGGAAAGCGTTTTGCAGAAATAATAGATGAAATTGTAGAAAAAGGATATTCTAGAATACCAGTCTATAAAGAAAGTATAGATCATATTGAAGGAGTTTTGTTTATAAAAGATCTAATTCCTTATATTGATGAGATGGAATTTAATTGGCAAAAATTAATACGAAAGCCATTTTTTATTCCAGAGAACAAAAAGTTAGATAATTTATTGAAAGAATTTCAGTTAATGAAGAATCATTTAGCTATCGTTGTTGATGAATACGGTGGAACTTCAGGATTGGTTTCTTTACAAGATATTTTGGAAGAAATAGTTGGCGATATTAGTGATGAGTTTGATGATGAAAATATTATTTTTTCTCAAATAGATGATAAAAATTATCTTTTTGAAGGAAAAATAAGCTTGAAAGACTTCTATAGAATAATAGATGTTAACGGTGTTGAATTTGAAGAACAAAAAGGCGAAGCAGAAACTTTAGCAGGTTTTGTGCTTGAAATTTCTGGTAATTTTCCAAAGAAAATGCAAAAAATAACATTTTCAAATTATGTTTTTACTGTAGAAAGTTTAGATAAAAGAAGAATAAAACAAATAAAAGTTACGTTAAGTTAATAAAAAGAACATGCAAAAAATACTTTTTACACTTTTAGCTTTAATTATGATTTCTTGTGCCGATGAAACTGTGCCAAAACCCAAAGGTCAATTGAGGTTGGAATATCCAAATGCAGAGTATTATTCTCTTGAAAAAGAATGCCCATATACTTTTGAATTGAACGATAGAATACTTTTGAAAGGCAAAGAGAATTGTGCTTATGAATTGCATTATCCGAAAATGAAAGCAACGGTCTATTTAACCTATAAAAAAGTAGACAACAATATTGAGTATTTATTAAGAGATGCTCAAAAATTAACCTACGATCACGTTGTAAAAGCAGATGATATTACAGAACAGCCTTTTATAAATGCAGAGAACAAAGTTTATGGGATGTTTTATGAAGTAGGTGGAGATGCGGCAACAAACGCTCAGTTTTACTTAACAGATAGTACGAAAAATTTCATGGTTGGAAGCTTGTATTTTTATGCAAAACCTAATTATGACTCTATAATGCCTGCGGCTAGTTATATTAAAAACGATATTAGAAAGTTAGTCGAAACTTTAAAATGGAAATAAAAAAAAGGAATGTTTTAAAACATTCCTTTTTTTTATTTCCCAAAAGAGTACTTTCTTTTTTGTATAATTAGGCTTTGTCTGTAGATGATTTTACCTCTGAAACTTTGTATAATTCTCCTCCAGCAATACCTTCAACAGTTTTAACCAATGTTTTTTCGGTTTGTTTTCCGTTCTCAAAAGTTACGGTAGCCGTTTTGTTTTCAAAATCTACTTTAGCAGTGTTCACACCTTCTAAACCAGATAGTTTGTCTTCTATTAGTTTTGCACATCCAATTTCGCAAGTCATTCCGTCAATATGAAAAGATGCAGTTTCTAAATTTGCAGCCACTTCTTCAGAACTGGTTGCTGTTGCAACCTTAATTTCGGGTGTTTCAGTATTTTCTTTTTTACAACTTGTAAAAGCGATTGCTGTTAATGCAATAAAGGCTAATGTTTTAATGCTTTTCATATAGATGGTTTTTTATTTAAAATTTTTTATAATACAAATTTATGTAAAAAATAGAGGTTAAGTTAAAATAAAATGTGAATTTTGAGACTTAAAATATATTCTATGGAAAATAGTAATACTAAGTGGTATTTATTAGCTTTTTTGGGTTGTGTTTGGGGGAGTTCTTTTATTTTGATGCAATTAGGTTTAAAGGGAGTAAACTCTATTCAAATGGGGAGTTTGAGGATTCTGTTTGCTGGTTTTTTCCTTATAGCAGTCGGATTTAAGCAAATTCCTAAAATTCCGTTGCATAAATGGAAGTATATTGTAATCACGTCATTGTTTGGTACTTTTTTACCAGTCTACCTTTTTGCGATAGCGCTTTCAAAAATTGATGGCTCTGTTAGCTCTATATTGAACTCATTAACGCCTTTAAATACACTTATCATAGGATTGCTATTTTTTGGATTAAATGTGCAAAGAAGGCAAGTTTTTGGTGTTATACTTGGTTTTTTAGGCTGTGTTTTATTAGTTTGGTTTAGCGATGGAGAAAACACAACGAAAAACTATTATTACGCATTGTTAGTATTGTTAGCTACTTTGTTCTATGGTATAAATGTTAACCTAATTAAAAAATACCTTTCCGATTTAAAACCTTTAACGATTAGTACTGGTAATTTTGTAGTGCTATTCATTCCTGCTTTGTTAGTGCTTTATTTTTCTGATTTTTTTGAAGTAGTTCAAGATGAGAAAGTAAAAACAGCCATGGGATATATTGCAATTCTAGGTGTTGTTGGCACGGGATTGTCTAATATTTTATTCTTTAAATTAATACAATTGTCTTCGCCTGTTTTCGCAGCATCTGTAACCTATATTATTCCAGTAGTAGCCATATTGTTGGGCTATTTTTTCATGAACGAGAGTTTAAATTTAATTCAAGCATCTGGAGCTTTTGTGGTGCTTCTAGGAGTCTATTTGTCGAGTAGGAAATAGTTAAAGTAAACTGCAATCAGGCTATTCAAGTTCAAGATTTATTTACCAGCGAGAAACTTCAACTATTAACCAACTGAGAAAATCGCTATAGGTTTTTATACGTCCGTAACAACGTTCTTATTAATTCGTTGGTTTGTAAGGGTTTAGTTAGCTGCGAAATTAAACGATTAGAAGTTGAATACGTGGATTTGGATAATGGTACAACTCATATTAAACCATCAAAGAATCTCAACCGTAGAACACTGGAGCTAATAAACAAATATTTTCCTATTGAGTAATTAGAAAAATTTAATATTTTAAATTATACAATATGTATAATTATTGTTATATTTGTTTTGATCAATTAAAGCTTGATGAAAATAAAAATATTAAGAGTTGAGGATAAATTATTAATCGATGCAGATATATTTGATTCAAAGATAATAAAATTAAATCTTCCGTCAATAGCAGATGGTTGGAGGTTTAATTTTAAAAAGCATTCTAAAGAAAGACGGTTTCAAACATTTGTAGTAGTTTGTGAAGATTCGCCCTCTATAATTGAAGGTTGCTTGATTTTTGAAATGAAAAATAAAATTGAACCGTATATGGCATTTGTGGAGATAGCACCTCACAATAAGGGTAAATCTAGGCGATATGAGAAAGTGGCAGGTTGTTTGATTGCTTTTGCTTGTAGATTAAGTTTTATGAAGGGTGATGATACGTATAGAGGTTGGCTTGCGTTCGATGTACTTGAAGTGGACAAAGAAGATGAAATTAAACTGATGGCAATGTATTCAAAGAAATATAATGCATTGAAATATGGTGATACGATGATGGTTATACCGCCTGAAGGAAGTGAAAAGTTAATAGATGAATTTTTAAATTAAACGTTATGAAAAGTAAAGAGATTAAAATCGAAGATATTTGGAATGACAAAAAGAAAAGCGGGTTAAAAGAATTTATTTCTGCTAATTCTGCTAAGCAATCTAAAGAAAGAATGCTAACGAATAAGCTACTTTCTATACAATACAAATTAGAGGACTATATTAAAAATGAGAATGACGATGCCGAAGTTATAAAGATTCTTGATTTTGTAAAAATGTATTTAAAAGTTCTTAATTTAACAAAAAAGAGACTAGCTGCTTATTTTGAAATGCGTGATAGTAACCTTCAAAAATACCTGTCAGGTGAAAGAAAGTTGAATGCTGAAGTTGTATTGAAGCTTAGTGCATTTTCTCATACAAAACCAGAACATTGGTACATGGTGCAAGTTAAAAATGAATTAATTGAATTGAAGAAACAAAAGAAAAAGATTTCAGAATATCAAAAATATGATTATCGGAATTTAGTTGAAATTTAATTAAACCAAAGCTCTCCGTTCCTCAAAGTCTCCTGACTTTGAGGGCTAATCAATACAATCTTCATTTAATCTGCTATTACAATAGGATTCTCAATTATCAAATACTTAAGTCAATTGTTTTTTATAATTTAGCTCAAAGTCGGGAGGCTTTACGTAGCGTGGTTTTTACTATAAATAAAAACAAAATGTAATGAAGAAAATTATAGGTATGATTATACTGTTCTTGTTTAGCCTTATAGGTTATTCACAGACAAATACGAAAAACACAGTAGAACACGTTTCAATTATCGATTTAATTGCAAATGGAAATCTTTACAAAGAAAAAAAACTTTATATTAAAGGTTATTTTGTTGATTCAGGTAGATATGGCAGATTATTTCTTAATAAAGAAGATGCACAATACAGTATTTATGTAAATTCCCTAATGATTAATTATGATTTCTTTGATAATTGCGAAAGAAACGCAAATGATTTGTTTGATTTGAATAATTCTTATATTTCATTAACAGCTTACTTCGAAGACATAAAAAACATCTACCAAGGAGGGCTTATTTTTAATATTTATTATTTCTCAAAATTAGAAGTTGACGAAAATTAAACCAAAGCTCTCCGTTCCTCCTGACTTTGAGGGCTAATCAATACAACATTTATTTTATTTACTATTACTAAAGGATTTTCAAATGTCAAATACTTAAGTCAATTATTTTTTATAATTTAGCTCAAAGTCGGGAGACTTTGCCTTTACTTTGGATTGAATAAAAAATGATTAAATTTATTCAAAGAGAAGCAGAGGTGAACTTTAGACTTTGCTAGTTAAGAACTATGCTGCGCATTAGTCCTCTGCCTTCTCCTTGAACCCAGTTGAATTGCTTCAAATAGAATGATAGACATAGCGGTCTAATAAAGGCTCTAAAGAAGTTCAACATTTTTGTTTACCCAGCTGCGCAAAGTGTCCTCACTTTGAGCCATAAATAAAAAAGCAAAAAGCACTCTTTTAAAAAAGGGTGCTTTTGTTGTTTTTTTAAAGAAGTGTAACGATTATCGTTTAGGTCTTTTTTTAGGATTTAGCCTATTATGAAAACAAGAGAGTATTTCTATTACTTCCGTTTTTTCATTAACATTAAAATATAAAGAATACGGAAACTTTTTAAGTTTTAAGCTTCTTACATTTTTGTATCTAATAACAAAGAAAGGGTTGCTCTCTAAAAAGGCATAACATTTTTCAAGTTGGGTAATAAAATTGCTGGGAGCATCTTCACTACGTTCTAAATAATAATCAATAGCTTTTATAATTTCTTTTTGTGCTCTTGGAGAAACTACAATCTTATAAGCCATACTTTTGTTTTAGCTCATTAATAGATTGTTCAGCAGAAATATAATCGCTTTTGTCTTCTGCTAATCGTTTATCGAGTATATCTTTCATCTCTTGTGAGAGTTCATAATCTTCTTCAGCTTCTACTGTAATAACAATAGCTTTAGATTTAAAATTGGCTTTAATAGCGTCTAAAATATCGGTAGTAATTTCTTCAGCTGATGATAAATGATAAGTTGTGTACATACTATTTTATTTTTTAAATTAAAGAGATAAGGCATTAGAAAGACTATTTCTTAATCTCTTACTAGCTACTAAGCCATCAACAATATTATAAATTGAAGCTTGTTCTTTTTCATCTAACATTTCTATTAAACGTATTTTTTCCATAATAGTTTTATCGGCTGAGTTAATGTCCTTAAAAATTTTATCACTAATAAAAAGTTCAGACAATTCAATTCCTAAAGCTTTTGCTATTTTTTCTAATGTATTAGTGGTAGGGTCAGTTTTTCCATTCTCAATCTTAGAATATTGACTCTGATCCATTTGAACCATATTAGAAATTTCTTTTTGAGAAAGATTTTTTGCTTCTCTTACGGCTTTTATTTTATCTCCTATATTCATGATAATTGGTATTTATATCTACAAATGTATTGGAATATGTTATTTTAATCAAATATAAGAATTAATTAAATATTAAATTGGATGTATAATGCATATTTTATAATATTGTATAATAGATATAAATATCCAAAAATAATTTCATCACTACAAACAATGGAAACATAATAACTCAAAGTCTATAGCAAATACAGTCCGAGAGCCTATAGAAAAAGCAAGCACGTAGCCGAATACGTTTAAACGGAATATGGTTATTAAACCGACGAAAGATAATAGATAAAAGATGTTAGACTTATCTACTTTGTGTCAATAGGTTAAGTTATTTCTGTTTATTGTTATATTGCCGTGCCTTTAATAGAAGAACTAGGGTTTACAGCAAACACCACCATGATAGTAAGCTATGAAAACGAAAAAATTATCCTAACACCACAAAAAGCATGAGCATAGAAGAAATAAAATCTAGGCTTACAATTGCTGAAGTACTACAACATTACCATTTAAAATTAGACAAAAACAATATGTTGTTGTGTTCGTTTCATGAGGATAAAACAGCCAGTTTACAAGTCAGTTTTGAAAGAAATAATAACAAATGTCATGCATGCGATAAAAACAAACAAACTTATTTTAAAACGGGACAAAAATATTATCCTAAATCATTCAATTTTTTCTTCAATACTTTCTCTTCTTCTTGTAGCGTTTCCAGTTTAACTTCGATTTCTAGTTGTTTCAAAAGTCCTTTTTTCTCTATTTCATTTTTCGCTCTATTGCTCATTACTTCTAATAATAAATTTTCTTTTTTGCTCAATTTTTGAGGGTTCATTTCAAAATAACGCATTGTTTTTAGTCGGTTGAAATTCACGTTATACTTCTTCTTTATATCCTTAAGTTTTAATTCGGTTATAAATTGATGGTGTTTGTTAATTACAATTAAATCTTCTAGTTTCTTTTTCTTTTGCAATGTTTGTTCTTTATGAATGGGTAATTCTTTTTTCCAATAACTGTCTTTTTTTTGTACAAAAGCTAGCATTTCAGCTAGTTTTAATTTGGCAGCTGTAGGTAAATCACGTTTTCCAGTTTCATACATCGCCCACTGACTTCTTGTAATTTCTAGTAGTAAAGCAATCTCTTCTTGCTTCATGCCCAATAGTTCTCTGATTTTTATTTTTTCCATGATATAGTATTTTTTAAATTTATATCATTTATAGTTTGAATTTACTGTAAACTCAAGCCATAAATGGTGTTGTAATTTTATACTACAAAAACAAAGCCATTTCATTGGTGTGAAAATCATAAATGCTATTAGGCGTGTTGAAAGCAATGCTAAACTTTGGCATTTTTTTTGCGGTGGATATAGTATTCTACTTCAAATTGCTGTGACAAAATAGATTCTATTTTTCACTTCGTCACAAAAGCTGTGACATTCTCTATTCTAAATCAATAATGTCACAAAAACTGTGACATTTTTTTTGCTCATAAAAAAAAGTCACAAGTTTTAAAATATTTTTGAATTTTCTTTATAAATGAGTGTTATGCGTATTTATACGTACGAAAAAGTGTGGAATTTACGTATAAATACGTATTGACTTGCGAAGGAAAAGTCTATAACTTTATGCAATGAAGATTATTTTTTTTTATAAAATAAAAAAGCGACCCTTGTGAGGCCACTTTGAATGTTTTAGCTCACAATTTTTATCTTCTTTTTAGGTGTTCGTGAAACATTTAAGGGAAATAAAAAAGCCCCGTATTGAAAGACGAGGCGACTTAAATGTTTTCACAACGGAATAATCCTTATTGTGAATTGCTTCAAAATTGTACTGCAATATACAACAAAAAAAATAATAGTGTATTGCGGTTTTCCGCAAGGAAGATAATTTTCTTTTAATTACATTTAAAAATTCATTAAACAGCAAATAATAGTCAAACATAAATGAAAAAAATATTAGGATTAGATTTAGGAACAACATCTATAGGATGGGCTTTTATAAAAGAAGCCGAAAATGATAATGAAACGTCAAAAATAATAAATACAGGAGTTCGCATTGTGTCTCTCACAACAGATGAAGAATCCGATTTTAAAAAAGGAAATACTATTTCTATAAATGCAGATCGAACATTAAAACGTGGTGCAAGAAGAAATCTACAGCGTTTCAAACAAAGAAGAGATAATTTGTTGGAAATTTTTAAGGAAATAAAATTCATTCCATTTGATTTTGTATATGCAGAAACAGGAACAGCTACTACATTTTTATCTTATAAATTACGAGCAAAAGCCGTTAATGAAGCACTATCTAAAGAAGAACTGGTAAAAGTTTTGCTTATGATTAATAAAAAAAGAGGATATAAAAGCAGTAGAAAAGCGAAAACTATTGAAGAAGGAGATGCTATTGATGGTATGAAGATTGCCAAAGAATTGTTTGATAATAATTACACCCCAGGGCAATGGGTGTTTGCTTCCTTATCTAAAGGAAAAACATTTATACCCGATTTTTATCGTTCCGATTTACAAAAGGAATTAGAAAAAATTATTGTATTCCAAAATCAATTTCATCCTGATATAATTAATGAAGATTTACTAGAAGCTATTCAAGGAAAAAACAGAACGGCAACTTCACAATATTTTTCAAAAACATTGAATATTCCTTTGGCAGAAAATAAAGGTTCGAGAGAAGAAACCAAATTACAACATTATAAATGGAGAAAAGAAGCTTTAACGGAACAATTGAACCTTGAAATTATAGCTTTTATTATAACTGAAATTAATAATCAAATCAATAAATCTAGTGGTTATTTAGGAGCTATTAGCGACCGAAGCAAGGAATTGTATTTTAACCAAGAAACTGTGGGGCAATTTTTATACCGACAGTTAAAAGATGATAATCATGCAAAACTAAAAAATCAAGTTTTTTACAGACAAGATTACTTGGATGAATTTGAAAAAATATGGGAAACTCAAGCTAAATTTCATCCAGAATTAAATGAGGACTTAAAAAAAGAAATAAGAGATATTACTATTTTCTATCAAAGAAAATTAAAATCGCAAAAACATTTAGTTAGTTTCTGTGAATTTGAAAAAGGACACAAAGCAATACCAAAATCGTCTCCGTTGTTTCAAGAATTTAGAATATGGCAAAACATCAATAATATCATTGTTAAAAATGAAATTACAAAAGAACCCTTTCTTCTAGAAGAAGAATTAAAGCAACAATTGGCAAAAGAATTACTTTTTAAAGAAAATTTTTCAGATAGTCAATTCATTACTTTCTGTGGGCTCAAAAAATCTGACTACAGTGTTAATTTTAAAAAAATAGAAGGAAATAGAACGAATACTGAGATTTACAAAGCTTTTGAAAAAATATTGGTTGTTGAAGGTTATGATGAATTGGATATATCAAAATTAGAAGCGTTAGAGATTAGCAAAGTATTTAAAACGGCTTTTACTGATTTAGGAATTAACACTTCTCTTTTAGATTTTGATACAACCTTACAAGGAAATGATTTTGATAAACAACCATATTATCAATTATGGCATTTATTATATGCTGCAGAAGATGATGATAAATTGAAGGAAAGTTTAAAAAGTAAATTTGGTTTCAAAGAAGAACATTTGCCTTTTCTTTTAAATATAAAGCTTCAAGCCGATTATGGGAGTATGAGTGCTAGAGCGATAAAAAAAGTGCTACCTCATTTAATGGATGGTCATATTTATAATAAAGCTTGTTTACTAACGGGTTATAACCATTCTTCTTCTTTAACTAAGGAACAAAATAATGATAGGGTTTTAAAAGATACAGTAGAACTTCTTAAAAAGAATAGTTTGAGAAATCCTGTGGTTGAGAAAATTCTTAATCAAATGATTAATGTAATTAATGCTATTATAAGTGACCCAACGATGGGTAAACCCGATGAAATTCGTGTGGAACTCGCTCGTGAGTTGAAAAACAATAACGAACAACGCAAAGAAATGACGAATAGCATTAACAAAGCAACTGCGGAACACGAAAAAATTAGAAAATTATTACATACCGAATTTGGAATTCTAAGAGTTACACGTAATGACATCATTAGATATAAACTATGGAAAGAAACAGACGGTATCTCCTTATATACAGGACAACCCATAGAGGCTTCCAAGTTATTTACCAAGGAATATGACATTGAACATATTATTCCAAAATCGCGTTTGTTTGATGATAGTTTTTCGAATAAAACAATTTGTGAACGCCAATTGAATATTGATAAAAGCAACAAAACAGCTTATAGTTTTTTACAAGAAAAGTTGCCAACTGAGGAATTTGAACAGTTTGAACAAAGAGTAAAAAGTTTTTACGGAAAAATTAGTAGAACAAAACAAAGTAAACTTTTAATGGCAGACCATGAAATCCCAGAAGGTTTTATAGATCGACAATTGAGAGAAACACAATACATTGCTAAAAAAGCAAAAGAAATTCTACTGGAAGTGGCTAGAAATGTAACTGGAACTATAGGAAGTGTAACCGACAAGTTAAGAGATGATTGGGAACTAGTTGAAGTAATGAAAGAACTGAATTGGAATAAATATGACAAGCTAGGATTAACTTATGAAGATAAAGGCAAAAACGGAGAGCGTTTATATAAAATAAAAGATTGGTCTAAACGAAACGATCATCGCCATCATGCTATGGATGCTTTAACTGTCGCTTTTACTAAACCTGCTTATATACAGTATTTAAACAATCTAAATGCAAAAACGCAAGGCGAACAGAAAGCAAAATCTATCGTTGGGATAGAAAACAAATATCTCTACAGAGATAAAAACAACAAACTTAGATTTATTGCTCCAATACCTAATTTTAGAGAAGAAGCAAAAAAACATTTAGAACGTATTTTAATTTCTTACAAAGCCAAAAATAAAGTAGTTACGAATAACAAAAACAGTAGTAAGATAAAAGAAGGTGTATTAGAAAAAATACAACTAACTCCTAGAGGGCAATTGCATAAAGAAACTATTTACGGGAAGTTGCAGCAGTATGTAACCAAAGAAGAAAAAGTGAATGCCAGCTTTGATGAAAAACGCATTCAACTCGTTGCTAAGAAGCAGTACAGAGAACTGTTGTTGAAACGATTAAAAGAAAATAGTAATGATCCTAAAAAAGCCTTTACAGGTAAAAACAGTTTAGCAAAAACACCTATTTATAGTAGTCTTGAAAATAACAGTGTTGTTCCCGAGAAAGTAAAACTTGTGTGGTTAGAAGATAATTATACCATTAGAAAAGACATTACACCTGATTTGAAAATTGACAAAGTAATAGATGTTGGGTTAAAAAAAATACTTCAAGCTCGTTTAGATGAATTTGGCGGAGATGCTAAAAAGGCTTTTGTAAACCTAGAAGAAAACCCTATTTGGCAAAATAAAGAAAAAAGGATTGCATTAAAACGTGTCACTATAAGTGGTGTGAGTAATGCACTAGCCTTGCATACTAAAAAAGACCATTTTGGTAATGAAATTTTAGGCGGAAATGGAAAACCAATTCCTGTAGATTTTGTGAGTACAGGCAACAACCATCATGTTGCTATTTATCGCGATGAAAAAGGTAATTTACAGGAGGAAGTGGTTTCTTTTTTTGATGCTGTGGTACGAAAAAATCTAGGATTGCCAATAATTAACAAAGACCATGAAAAGGGATGGAAATTCTTATTTAGCATGAAGCAAAATGAATTTTTTGTTTTTCCTTCAGATACTTTTAATCCTCAAGAAATAGATTTGTTAAACCCAGATAACTACCATTTGATTAGTGCCAATGTGTTTAGAGTCCAAAAATTTACAATAAAAGATTACTTCTTCAGGCATCATTTAGAAACAACAGTAGAGGACAACAAGGACTTAAAAGACATTTCGTTTAAAAGAGTAGGATTGAATGGAATTAATAATATTATAAAAATAAGAATCAATCATTTAGGACAAATTGTACAAATAGGGGAATATTAATTATGATAAAACGTACTCTTTTCTTTGGCAATCCTGTTTATTTGAGTACCAAAAATAAACAACTGGTGGTGTCTTATCCTGACAAGGAACAAGACACCAAGACCGTGGCTATAGAAGATATAGGTGTTGTTGTTTTGGAAAATCAGCAAATTACTGTTACTAATGGAGTATTAGAAAAACTGACGCAAAATAATGTGGCTTTAGTTAGTTGCGATGCCCAGCACATGCCTACAGGATTATTATTGCCTTTGCAAGGACATAGTGAGCAAACCGAACGCTACAAACATCAGATAAACGCATCTGTGCCTTTGCAGAAGAATTTATGGCAACAAACTATTAGTGCAAAGATTCTCAATCAGGCGAGTTTATTAAAAGAAAGAGGAATACCCATGCGGAAAATGGAGTTATGGGCAAAGGAAGTCACCTCGGGCGATGCTTTAAACCATGAATCGAGAGCCGCTGTTTATTATTGGGAGAAACTCTTTCCTATTCCTCATTTTACGAGAGGACAAAAAGGAATAGCTCCTAATAATTTATTGAATTATGGCTATGCTATTCTAAGGGCCATTACAGCTCGTGCTCTAGTGAGTTCGGGCATGTTGCCTAGTTTGGGTATTTTTCATAGAAACAAATACAATGCCTATTGCTTAGCGGATGATATTATGGAACCCTATCGCCCATATGTAGATTTAATAGTCTGCCATATTATGGATACCGAGGATAGTTATGACGAGTTAACCGTAGCGCTTAAAAAGCATTTATTAAGTATTGCGAGTATGGATGTTGTAATTGATGGCAAAAGAAGTCCTTTGTTAGTGGCTATGAGTCGCACAACAAACTCTTTGTATGAATGTTTTGAGGGAAAAGCTAGAAAAATATTGTATCCTGTTTATGGTTTATGAGTGTAGCTACCCGATAAATTTCACTTCGAGGTATGCTTTTTATTGAATTAAAAAAAAGGTCAATAGTGGTGAAAACTTACGATAATTATTGTTTTGTAGTTTAGGAGTTTTCGTTTTGAAATAATTTAGATTGTCTATAATACGTTTTATGAATTATAGCATCTGCGCTTATCTGCTAAATCAGCGTGCTTTTTTATTTTCACGCAGATTTTACTGATTTTCGCAGATGAAATTAGCTTCTCAAGTGTTCCGATAACTATTGAGACGTATCGAGAAGTTATTACAGTAAATTCAAATAATAAATTAGTGTTAGTTATGTTGCGCTACACAAAAAAAACGCGAAGTGACGAGGTAGCGATAAAAAACGGAAGTGAAATTATAAATAATAATTATGTATGACGATCATTATACACGTTTAAACCAATATAGAAGTTTGTGGATATTAGTATTTTTTGATTTACCAACCGAAACCCGAAAGGAACGCAAGATAGCCGCTGGCTTTCGAAAGAAATTGCTAGACGATGGGTTTACTATGTTTCAATTTTCTATCTATATGCGTTTTTGTGCCAGCAGAGAAAATGCAGAAGTACATACCAAGCGAATAAAAAACAGCTTGCCCGAACACGGCAAAATAGGTGTGATGCAAATAACCGACAAACAATTTGGGATGATGGAATTATTTTATGGTAAAAAACCAGTAGCAACCGAAAAACCATCGCAACAGCTCGAACTTTTTTAGTGCACTAGCATTAAAAAAATGCACTATACTACTTGCAACCAAAAACTTGAAGGGTCATTTTTTGTTTTCTAGCCAATGCTGTAACTCGCAACATATCAGCTTTTTAGGGCTCGATATGTTGAGAATCATAAGTAAAAATACAATTTTGAAAGCAATTCACAACTATTGAGAAACAAATAACCATATCCGAAAAGTTGAGAATCATAAGTAAAAATACAATTTTGAAAGCAATTCACAACAACAATTGAAGCAATAGTTTTTCTATTTCGTTGAGAATCATAAGTAAAAATACAATTTTGAAAGCAATTCACAACGTATTAGCTACTATCGGTATAACCGATGGGTTGAGAATCATAAGTAAAAATACAATTTTGAAAGCAATTCACAACTAAAGCTATCATTTTATTTTATCTTTTAATGTTGAGAATCATAAGTAAAAATACAATTTTGAAAGCAATTCACAACTCAATAAACAAACGCACTATGTTTTCTTTCGTTGAGAATCATAAGTAAAAATACAATTTTGAAAGCAATTCACAACTAAACTTAAACATAACTTCACCACGATAACGTTGAGAATCATAAGTAAAAATACAATTTTGAAAGCAATTCACAACTATAATATTTTACCACCGCAATTTTGACACGTTGAGAATCATAAGTAAAAATACAATTTTGAAAGCAATTCACAACAGTGAGAGTGCAGTTGACCAATATAATGATGTTGAGAATCATAAGTAAAAATACAATTTTGAAAGCAATTCACAACTTAAATACTGACCAACTTTTTGATAGTCCGGTTGAGAATCATAAGTAAAAATACAATTTTGAAAGCAATTCACAACAATAACCTAACAGACAGACACGATGTTACGTTGAGAATCATAAGTAAAAATACAATTTTGAAAGCAATTCACAACTTTATATTGTCTATTGCAGAATTAGACTTGTTGAGAATCATAAGTAAAAATACAATTTTGAAAGCAATTCACAACGAGCATTAATTACAGATGGTAAATTACACCGTTGAGAATCATAAGTAAAAATACAATTTTGAAAGCAATTCACAACCAAATAAACATTTTTAAACAAAATTAATCTGTTGAGAATCATAAGTAAAAATACAATTTTGAAAGCAATTCACAACTTGCACATCAAAAGTATTTGATCGAGCCGTGTTGAGAATCATAAGTAAAAATACAATTTTGAAAGCAATTCACAACACACTTCTTAAAAACGTTTTCATGTTGTTAGTTGAGAATCATAAGTAAAAATACAATTTTGAAAGCAATTCACAACTGTAATTTACATTGCTTAATCCAGCTTGCTGTTGAGAATCATAAGTAAAAATACAATTTTGAAAGCAATTCACAACTGTGTATCCTGCGTTATTTTCAGAGTAAGGTTGAGAATCATAAGTAAAAATACAATTTTGAAAGCAATTCACAACAAGTAGTTGCAAACAGTAAAGCTAACGGATGTTGAGAATCATAAGTAAAAATACAATTTTGAAAGCAATTCACAACTCTGCATCCAGAAGAAAAGTATTTGCAAAGTTGAGAATCATAAGTAAAAATACAATTTTGAAAGCAATTCACAACCTAACTTTAAATAAGACGTTGTGCCGTCTTGTTGAGAATCATAAGTAAAAATACAATTTTGAAAGCAATTCACAACCGTTAACGAGAAGTATAGATTTTGAAGTTGTTGAGAATCATAAGTAAAAATACAATTTTGAAAGCAATTCACAACTCTATTGAAAAAACACGAACCCGAATTATAGTTGAGAATCATAAGTAAAAATACAATTTTGAAAGCAATTCACAACTAATAGTGAAGATATAACCAAGAATAAAGAGTTGAGAATCATAAGTAAAAATACAATTTTGAAAGCAATTCACAACAGCTAAACAAGGAGCTTAACACCACTTTAGGTTGAGAATCATAAGTAAAAATACAATTTTGAAAGCAATTCACAACCATCCGTAAGATATTTTATATGTTTTGAAAGTTGAGAATCATAAGTAAAAATACAATTATTCGTTTGTTTTTTATTGTTTTTTTTAAGGAACTCATGATGTGCTTTGCAGTTTTGAACTATCAATCATCGAATACCTATTAAAAATATCAGACAATGAGATAATTAAAAATCATCGAATACCTATTAAAAATATTAAACAATGAGATAATTAAAAATCATCGAATACCTTAAAAATAATATCAAATGAGATAATTAAAAATCATCGAATACCTTAAAAATAATATCAAATGAGATAAAGCAATTCACAACCTGGCTTTGCAACGGCTTTAACATCTGGAGTTATAAAGCCAATGCGAATTTAATTAATTTAGGACTAGCAGTAAAATATCAAACCGATTTTGAAGAAATAGATGTAGTAATCATTCCAAAGATAGGATTAGAATTATTTGGAGATGTAAAGGTGTTTTATGGCTATTGTATTTCTACAAATAACGAACCCTATTCGGATATAATTGGGAGACATCAAGTATCTAATTGTGTTTAATTTTACCAAGCATTTTTTTAAGGTATCAATAGTATTTTGATGATGAATAGTCTGTTTGTATTTCAGAAAAAGAACATCAAATTTCGTTTGCGTTCAAAATAACAGAAAACGGAATTGATTTCGATAATTTTAAAGAAGCTGGATAAGTTGAGAACACAAGAATCACCTACTTTTCTACTTCAATCTATCATAAACTATTTTATAATTAAAAAATAACTTTTAGTTCATTTTAACTTCATATTAAAAACGGTCATTTGTGAGTTAATTTCAATCACTAACAATGAGTCGTTTACTAGTACTGCTATTATTTACCACCTCTCTTTTTGCACAAAATGTTCCTGTATCGCATCAATTACAAAATATAAAAGAGGCTTTAGAATTAGAAATTAAAAAAGAAAATAAGCAAGAGATTGCTATTAAAATGTTGGAACTAGGTGAAGTGTATACCAACTATGGTTTATATGCTAATGCTTTGGTCTATTATAATGATGCTTTAAAAATTACACAGAATAGACAAAAAGATACTTTACATGTACTTATAAACAATGCAATAGGTAGTGTAAATAAGTCGATGTATAAGTATAAAATGGCAGAAACTTTTTTTACAGAAGCATTAGCCATTTCGAAAGAAATAAAATATACAAAAGGACAGGCAAAAGCTTTAAGTTTATTAGGAGCAAATGCAGAAAAGCAAAGTAAATACAAAGAAGCCTTACAATTTGAAAACGAAAGTTTATTGTTTTTTAATCCTGCAAAAGATAGTCTCGAAATTGCCATCGTTTATGAAAATATTGGAAGCATTTATGAAGATTTGTTAGATTTTGATAAAGCATTTCTCTTTTTTGATAAAGCCTTAGCCATTTTTAAGAATGCTAATTCTAAAGAAAAAGCAAGCGTGCTAAATAATATTGGAGATGTTTATAGAAAAAAAGGATTTATAGAGAAAGGGATTAATTTTACGAAACAATCTCTTGAAATTAGCACAAAAATAAACGACAATCATTTGCTAGAGAGCGCTAATAAAGATTTGGCAAAAGCGTATGCATTACTTGGAAATTATCAAAAAGCTTACGAATACAAATTAATTGCAGAGGAATACAAACAAGTTGCCATTGCCAATGAAAATAAAAACTTGGTCAATCTTTTAGAAACCGATTTTAAAATCAATCAAAAAGAAAACCAAATAAAGCTACTTCAAGAACAAAATAAAGCCAGTAAGGCCAATCAAAATTTAGTACTAGTTTTAGTGGCATCAGCTTTAGTAATAACTTTTATTGTATTTAGTTACTACAGAAAGAAAAGAAAGGCGAACATCAAAATTCAAAACTACAAACATCAAGCTTTACAAACAGCGTTGGAAAAAAAAGCAATAGAGGAAAAAAACTTGCAACGCGATTTGGAATTAAAAACGGTCACTTTATCTCGTTATAGTTTACACATTGCTCAAAAAAACAACATGTTATCAGAACTTTCTTTAAAACTAAAAAACATCGTAGCTAGAAAAAATGATCTCTACGAGGTTAAAATAAAAGAAATTTTTAATGAAATTGACTTTGCGCTCCAACAAGAAAATGAATGGGAGGATTTTACACAATTTTTTGAAGAAATTCATCCCGATTTTATAAAAAAATTATCAAAAATAGCTACAGAAAGTTTATCTCCAGCCGAATTAAAACTGGGCATATTATTACGACTTAATTTATCTTCAAAAGAAATTGCTTCTATAGTAAGAGTCACACCAGATAGCGTTCGAGTGGCAAGACATCGATTTAGAAAAAAATTACCTATCGATTCAAAGAAAGAATTGATCCCTTTTTTGCTAGAATTATAAGAAAAAAACAATCATTTTTTCTTAGCGTTATTTTAATGTAAAGACACTGTTATTGTTGCCTTGTTGTTGCCTTAAAAAAAAAGCTTGTATCCTCTTTGTTGCCTTCTTTAAAACACAGTAAACTCTTGTGAATACTACATTTGTCCTGAATGTAAAACTTAATAAAATGAAAAACCAATACGTTTTTAAATGGCTATTTGTTACATTGTTTTTAACGATGGCAACGTTAAAAATGAGTGCGCAGAAGGGTTCTATTTCTGGGAACATTGTAGATGGAAACAACTTTTATTTGCCAGGAGCAAATGTGGTAATTCCATCTTTAAAAAAAGGATCTATTACAGATTTCGACGGAAAATTTTCAATTTTATCCATTCCTACAGGCAATTATAAATTGGAAATTTCTTTTTTAGGTTATGAAGACATAATGCAAGAGGTTGAGGTGTTGGAAAATGAGACTACTACACTAACGATTAAAATGAAACAAAAAAGTTTACTCTTAAATGAAGTAGTAGTCGTTTCTTATGGTTTAAGTGGTCAGGCCAAAGCCTTAAATACACAAAAAAATAATATTAATATAACTAATGTTGTTTCAACTGATCAAATAGGGAAATTTCCAGATGCCAATATTGGAGATGCTGTAAAGCGTATTTCGGGTGTAACTATGCAAGTAGATCAAGGGGAAGCTCGAAATATAATAGTAAGAGGTTTATCTCCACAGTTAAACTCAGTAACTTTAAACGGAAGTAGAATTCCATCAGCAGAAGGAGATAATAGAAATGTACAAATGGATTTAATCCCGTCCGATATGATTCAAACCATAGAATTAACCAAAGCCGTTACTCCTGACATGGATGCTGATGCTCTTGGCGGTTCTGTAAATTTAGTAACAGCAACTGCACCTCAAAAATTTAGATTATCTAGTACTTTAGGTTCAGGTATCAGTTTTATTACTAATAAACGAATTTTAAACGGATCATTATTAGTAGGAGATAGAACAAAAGATAAAAAATTCGGTTGGATGGTTGCTGCGTCTATAAATGATACCGATTTTGGTTCAGATAATATTGAAGCAGAATGGTCAGACGAATTTGAATACTACACAGGAATTGACGATACAAACGGTGACCCTATTCTTGATGATGTAGCAGTAAATCCATACACTAGCAGTTTCGAAATTAGAAAATATTTGGTACAACGTGTACGAAGAAGTTTTTCAGCCAACTTAGATTACCAAATTAATCCCAATCATAATATCTACTTCAAATCGATGTACAATTGGAGAGATGATAGGGAAAATAGATATCGAGTAAAATATGAAATGCAAGATGCAGAGGATATCGAAATGGGCGATTTTACCATAACAAATGGTGTGCCTTCTCGTTTTCCTGCTAAAGTTTCTAGAGAAACAAAAGGAGGAATAGACAATAATAGAAACAAAAGCCGTCGTTTAGAAGATCAAAGAATGCAAAATTACTCGTTGGGTGGAAAGCATTTCTTTGGAAAATTAAAAGCGGATTGGATGGTCTCTTATGCCAAAGCTTCCGAGGAAAGGAAAAATGAACGTTATGCAAAATACAAAACAAAATTTTCAGTAGTAAATGATTTTTCAGACGCTGAATTTCCTCTTATGTATGCAGAATTTGCAACAGATGAAAGCGATTTTGAAAATTTTGAATTTGATGAAATAACAGAACAGTATCAATACACGGAAGAGGAGGATGTTAACTTTTTTACTCATTTCGAATTGCCACTTAACCTTTTTGATAATAAAAATGGTAAAATTAAATTTGGAGCAAGAGGACGATTTAAAAATAAAAGTAGAGATAATAACTTTTTAGAATATGATTTAGAAAGTGTTTATTCTACCATGAATCTTACAGGATTAAAAGATTTTTCAAAGGATGATTTTTTAGCAGGAAATCAATATCAACTGGGAAGTTTTATTGATGCTAATTGGTTGGGTAGTCTTAATTTGGTAAACGGAGAATCTGTTCCATCTGAATTTTTAAGAGCTAATTTTGATGTAACAGAAAATGTTTGGGCAGGGTATGTAATGACCACACAAAACATAACGGAAAATTTTCAAACTTTAGTAGGAGTAAGGCTAGAAGCTACATCTTTAGAAGCTACAGGAAATAAAATTGAAAATGAGGAAGATTTAGTGGGAACAATAACAGAAAAGAACAACTATACCAATGTTTTACCAGGAGTTCATTTTAGATATACACCTAATAAAAATACGGTATTACGTTTCGCATGGACAAATACTTTAGCAAGACCTAATTATGTAGATTTGATTCCTACAATAGACGTAGTGTCTGGAGACGAAGAAATTTTTGTAGGTAATCCAAATTTAAAACCTACAACGTCAATGAACTTTGATATATTAGGAGAGTACTACTTTAAAAATGTAGGAATTCTTTCTGGAGGTGTTTTCTTCAAAAAAATCGATAATTTTGTGTACCAATTTCAATCAGAAATCAATTCCGATTTTTATGGTTCAGGAACAACAGGTTATAGAGTGTACCAACCTTTAAATGGTGAAAAAGCAAATATACTAGGAGCGGAGTTTAGTTTCCAAAGACAATTGGACTTTTTACCTAGTTTTGCAAAAAACTTAAGTATATATGTAAATTATACCTTTTTAACTTCTAAAGCAGAAGGAATAAGAAATGAAGAGGGTGAAGAACGTCAAGATTTAGATTTACCAAACACAGCTCCTAATATGTTAAATGCTTCATTAGGATATGCAGACAAAGTTTTTAATGCTCGTTTTTCAACTAATTTTTCAGATGCTTACATCGATGAAATTGGAGGAAATGCTTTTGAAGATCGCTATTATGACCAACAATTGTTCTTAGACTTCAATTTTGGAGTGGTACTATCAAAAAAATTGAGACTATTTGGCGAGCTTAAAAATATTACGAATCAGCCTTTACGTTATTTCCAATCGGTTAGATCACGCACGCAACAAGCAGAATATTACGGACAACGATTAACATTTGGGCTTAAGTATGATATTTATTAATAATTAAAAGTAAAACAAAATCCTTTTTATAAAAGGGAATCCTAATAAAAAATAAAAATAAAAATGAAAAAAATAATATATTCAGCCCTTATCATTGCATTATATAGTTGCCAAGAAAAAACAAATGGGACTATTTTAAAACCAGACGTAATAACTGAAACAACAATAAACGATACTGATGACCCAGCCATTTGGATAAACCCAACCGACGCTTCAAAAAGTATTATTTTTGGAACTGATAAAGAAACTAACGGAGCTATTTATGCATTCGATTTAGACGGAAAAATTATAGAAGACAAAACCATTAGAAACATTGAAAGACCTAATAATATTGATTTAACCTATGGTTTCACTATTAATGATTCTACAAAAGTAGATATTATTGCGTTTACCGAAAGAGAAAAAAATCAAGTACGTGTGTTTTCGGTACCCGATATGAAACCATTAGATAATGGTGGTTTTAAAGTTTTTGAAGACGAAACAAATCCTGAATTTAAAGCACCAATGGGAATTGCTATTTATCATTCTCCTATAAACCAAAAAGTATATCTTATAGTAGGGCGAAAAACAGGACCTAAAGAAAATTATTTGTACCAATATGAATTAGTAGCAAATACAGAAGGAACAAACTTAAAATTAGTTAGAAAATTCGGAAACTTTAGCGGTAAAAAAGAAATTGAAGCTATCGCTGTAGATAACGAAATGGGTTATATTTATTATTCAGACGAACAACATGGCGTAAGAAAATACCATGCAGAACCAGAAAAAGGAAATAAAGAAATAGCTGTTTTTGGATTGGATAAATTTGAAAGTGATATTGAAGGAATTGCCATAGCAAAAACAGCTAGTAAAAAAGGCTACATCATTGTTTCTGACCAACAAAGAGGACAATTCAATGTTTTTGATAGAGCGACAAATGAATACCTAACAGCACTTAATTTAACTACATTAGAAACAGATGGTTGCGATGTAGTAACAACACCATTAGGAAGTAAATTTTCAAACGGAATATTCGTAGCAATGAATGACGCAAAAAACTTTTATGTGTATGATTTTGGAAAAATAGAAGCAGCCATTAAAGCAGCAACTACTTCAAAATAAACACATTTTGTTGAATTTTTTTAAAACTGCCTAAGTGAAATTGGGCAGTTTTTTCGTTTGTCAAATTTAGAGAAAAAAGGAAATATTTTTGCTTATTAATAAGAGGTGTAACGACAAAATATTCTAAAACTAAAGTACGTTTATGAATTTCTAATTTTTCTGCTCCGAAAAGTCTCCTGATTTTGAGGTCTAATCAATACAGTATTTAGTTAATTTACTATTAATGAATAATTTATAAATACTTAAACCAGTATTTTTTATAAGGAACTCATGATGTGCTTTGCAGTTTTGAACCATAAATCATCGAATACTTATAAAATAATAATAAATAAGAAAAAGCAAGTTAAATCATCTAATAAAAATAATAGGCTATTTTGCTTAATAGCAACACGCAATAAATTAATTCCATACCTGTTTTGCAAATCCAGTAAAAACGTAAGCTTGTAGGTTTTAGTATAAAAATTAACGTATAATTATATTTTTTCTTACAAATAGTTAAACTTGACTTAAAACCGAAAACTTTGGCACACAATGGCATTTTGTTTGTAGTACTGCTAGTAATATTAATCATTAAATTTTTACATTATGAGTTACTCAATTAGCAGTATAACACAAGTTGCAGATTGCGACGTGTTATTAACATGGGCAGGGAAAGAGAAAGCAGAATTAGAATTCAAAAAGCTTTCGGAAGAGCGTTTAACTTCGAAGTATGAAGATACTTCGGTAGAGGTAGAGGCAATATTGCAAGGGGTTATTGCTGAAATATCAGCCATAGACACTGTAATAAGCGTGTTGCCAGATGGTCCAACAAAAGAGGATCAAATTAAAAACAAAAGAAAGTTAGAATATAAAAAATTCGTACTTGAAAATCGTAAAGAAAGCTATGGAGCTGTTGCTTTGTTAGAAAAAGAATTAGACCTTGAGCGTGTAACAAAAGAACTAGAAGAGGTGAATGCTTTTATAACAGTAATTACAAATCATAAAGCGACTTTATAGATGAAATGTTTTAAAAATGAATAGGTTGTCCTGTAGTGGGACAACCTTTTTTATTGAGTGTTGTACCATTTATCACTTGAATTTACTGTAATAAAACACCCTTTTTTCCTCGCTATTTCAATATAAAATAAAAACGTAACGATGCTATGCTTTGATTTTCTATTCTATATCAAGAAAAAAATCATCATTTTCTTTTACAGTAAATTCAAATCATAACTGGTATTAGTTTTATCACTTAAATTTACTGTAATAAAACACCCTTTTTCTCGCTATTTCTGTTCCGCATTCTTATGATAAAAAATAAAAAAAAACGCTCCAATTGGAGCGTTTTTAATGTAATGTATATTATTGTGATTATTCAAAATCTTTATCTGTAACCCCTTCATTGATTTTTACTTCAGAAGTTGTAAACTCAATGTCCATACCTACATTCATGATTGTTTTGTATGGGAATTTAATTCCTTTAACGTCTTTGTAATCTTCAAAATAAGTAGTTTGTGTCATTTTTTGACCCGCTTGTTCAATTTCATTAGCTTCAGCTACTTTGAATCCTGTTTTAACATCGTAAAAGTAAGTGTGTTTACCATTCTTTATGGCATAAGCATCAGACTCTTTTATAGTTTCAATACTTAAAGATAAATTAGCCTCGTTTAATAAATTAAATTCTGCAAATGGTGAAGCAAATTTTATTATGTAATCTAATTTCTCTGCGTCGGTAATTTCTTTTCTTTGACCTTGTTGTATTTCAAATGCTTTTGTTCCATTAGTTTTAACTCCGCCTAATTCCATTCCCATTCCTGAAACTACAAAAGACATTTTATTTCCTATAGATTTTTTAATTGTTAAATCTAAGGCTTGTCCTTGAATTGTTCCTTTTGAAAACATTGCAGTTGTTTTAACATTATTTAGAGCTTTTTCACCACCAATAACTTCAATATATTTCTTTAAAACCGATTGAGCCGTTACGCCAGCAGGAATTTCTTTTTTAACGACTGGTTTTTCAGTTTTGTTTCCGAATTTGTCAAAATAGAAAATTGGCATTTTCTCTTTTTTACTCATTACTTCCAATGAAGGTAATACTTCAGAAGCTTTACCAACAATAACTACTCTAGAGTTGTCTGCTAAGAAATATTTGTTCGCTGCATTTCTAATATCTTCTGCTGTTACTGCATTGATGTTTTTAATGTAGTTTTCATAAAAATCATCTGGTAAACTTTGCGTTTCTTTGTTTAATGCATAACGTGCTACTGTTGTAGGCTTTTCAATTTGCATTACGAAGTTTCCAACATATTTTGCTTTTGCATTTCTTAATTCTTCATCAGAAACTAAGTCTTTTCTAATTTTCTTCAACTCGTTGAAAATTTCAACAACCGCACTGTCTGTTACTGCATTTCTTACAGCTGCACCAGAGCGAAATTTGTTAATGTATTTTCCAGAACCTAAAGAAGAATAAGATCCGTAAGTCCATCCGTGAGCTTCACGTAGGTTTAAGAATAATCTTCCTTCTCCACCACCACCAAGAATTTGGTTAGCAAGTATAGCAGCAAAATAGTCCTTATCTGTCATTTTTAATTTTGAAAGATTCACAACAGCAATTTCAGATTGTACTGCGTTTGGAACATCAATAAAATTAATTTGACTGTATTGAACGTCTATAGGGTTTGAATAAGTAAGTTGTGGAGCCGTTGCTTTTTTCCATTTTCCAAACAGTTTTTCAACTTCTTTTTTGGTTTTTTTGTAGTCAACATCACCAACAATTACTAAATAAGCATTTCCAGGTACAAAATAAGTGTTGTAGTTTAACTTTACATCGTCTAAAGTTACATTTTTCAAAGTCTCTTCACTTGTAAATTCACCATTATAGTGCTCTTTACCATAAGTAAGTAAGCTTTCAACTCTACTTGCAATTGCAGTTGCGCTTTTTTCGTCAGATTTTAATCCTTCAATTAATTTCGCTTTTTCTTTATCAAATTCTTCTTGAACAAAAATAGGATTTAAAGCTCCGTCTGACATTAATTCTAATAAACGACTAGAATATCTAGAAAGACCATTTGCAGATGCTCCGCTTGCCCAAAAATTAATATTTGCACCTAAGAAATCAATTTCTTCGTTGAATTTGTCTTTAGCAATATTTTCGGTTCCGTTACCAATCATTGCACTTAAAATGTCAGATACTCCTTTTTTTGCACCTTCTGCATAAGGAGGATTGTCCATTGTTAAAGTATACGATACACGTGGTAATTTGTTGTTTTCAACAATTAAAACTTTTAAACCATTTTTAAGTGTGAAACTTTCAGGTTTTTTTATGTTGATAGAAGGAGCAGGTCCTGGTTTAGGTTGTGGTCTGTCTTGTGCTTGCATTGTTATTGTTAAAAATAAACTAGCGGCTATATATACAAATTTTTTCATCTTCAATCTTAGTTTTGAGTTTTGTCTTTAGCTGGAATATAATCTAAAATCATTCTTTGGTTTGAATTTAAATATTTATTTGCCACTTCTTTTATTTCTTCTCTAGTAATAGAACGGTAAATGTCTATTTCGGTGTTAATTAAATTAATATCACCATATAGAAGGTAGTAAGTAGCTAAATTACTTGCCACACCTTCAACACTTGCGTTGCTGTTTACATATTGATTCTCAAATTTGTTTTGTAATTTTTGATAATCATTTTCAGAAATTAACTCGGTTTGAATTTTAGTGATTTCCTCATCGATTTCTTTGATTAAATCATCTGCAGTTTTCCCTTGCATTGGTATTCCATAAATTAAATACATTCCATAGTCTTCTTGACTGTTGTTGAATGCTCCAATTTGAAGTGCCATTTTTTTCTCGTCAACTACTTTTTTGTATAATTTAGAACTTTTTCCGTCTGATAAATAAGAAGAGATCATGTCTAGCACTCTAGCGTCTCTTGTTTTCATTGATGGCGTTCTGTAGTTAGCAACTACCATTGGTAATTGAACATTTGGATCTTCCCAAGAAGTTCTGAATTCTTGAGTAATTGGTTCTTCTTTGAAAGTCTTACGGTCTATAGCCGGTCCTTTTTTGATAGGTCCGAAATATTGTTCAACCCATTTCTTTGCGTTATCTTTTTCAAATTGTCCAGCTACAACTAAAACTGCATTGTTTGGAATGTAGAATTTTTGATTGAAAGCTTTAAATTCGTCAAGAGTAGCAGCATCTAAATGTGCCATTTCACCAATTGTAGTCCAACGGTAAGGGTGCACTTTAAACATGTTTTGTTTAACAGCTTTGAAAATGTTTCCATAAGGTTGGTTGTCAACTCTTAAACGTTTTTCTTCTTTTACAACTTCGTTTTGAGTATCTACACCAATTTGGTTAATTACAGGATGCATTAATCTTTCAGATTCCATCCATAACGCTAATTCTAAATTGTTAGAAGGGAAAACTTCATAATAATAAGTTCTATCGTCTGAAGTGTTGGCGTTGTTGTTTCCTCCATTAGCAGTAACAAGCTTAAACCATTCTCCGCGTTCAATGTTTTTTGTTCCTTCAAATAAAAGGTGTTCAAAAAAGTGTGCAAAACCAGTTCTATTTGGTTGTTCGTCTTTTGCTCCAACATGATACATTACAGAAGTGATCACTACAGGAGCTGAATTATCTTGATGAAGCACAACATGTAATCCGTTTGCTAAATCATATTCTTCAAATGTTACTTTTTGGGCATAAGTTGCTCCGCCTAACATTAGGGCTGTACTTAAGGCCATTAAAGATTTTTTCATAAGTTAATATTTGAGTTATTGTCTAAATTAGACGCAATTTCCGAATTTTGTTACACATTAGTATTATTTTTTTTAACTTTTAAGTAGGTTTTTTTATTTTTGATTCATTTTTTATAGGTAGCAGTTGCTCGGTTGATAATTTGTTGTATATTTGCACACTTGAAAAATTAACTTAATTCATATTCGTATGTATGCAATCGTAGAGATAGCAGGGCAACAATTTAAAGTAAGCAAAGACCAAAAGGTTTATGTACACCGTTTACCAGAAGAAGAAGGAAATGCAATTTCTTTCGATAAAGTTCTTTTGTTAGATGACAATGGTACTGTAACTCTAGGCGCCCCAGCTATAGATGGAGCTTCTGTTGAAGCAAAAATCTTAAGACACCTTAAAGGTGACAAAGTAATCGTCTTCAAAAAGAAAAGAAGAAAAGGTTACAAAAAGAAAAATGGTCATAGACAATCTTTGACTCAAATTATCATTGAAGGAATTGTATCTTCTGGTGCACCGAAAAAAGCGGCTGCTCCTAAAAAAGAAACAGCTCCTAAAGCAGAAAAAGCAGCTCCAAAAGCTAAAGCTTCTAAAAAAGGTGATGATTTAAAGAAAATTGAAGGTGTTGGACCTAAAGCTGCTGAGGCTTTAGTTGCTGCTGGACTTGATACATTTGCAAAATTAGCTGATGCTAGTGCTGCTTCTGTAAAAGAAGTTCTAGAAGCGTCTACTTCAAAACTTTCTCATTTAGATCCTACTACTTGGGCACAACAAGCTCAATTAGCTGCAGACGGAAAATGGGATGAATTACAAAAATTACAAGATGAATTAAACGGTGGTAAAGCTGTTTAATTTTTAATATTAACTAAAAAACTTAAAACGTCATGGCTCACAAGAAAGGTGTCGGTAGTTCTAAGAATGGTAGAGAATCAGAATCGAAACGTTTAGGTGTTAAGATTTATGGTGGTCAAGCTGCAATTGCAGGAAACATCATTATTAGACAAAGAGGTTCAAAACACAATCCAGGTGAAAATGTTTACATGGGTAAAGATCATACTTTACATGCTAAAGTTGATGGTGTTGTTAAATTTCAAAAGAAAAAAGATAATAAATCTTTTGTTTCAATAGTTCCTTTTGAAGCTTAATATTTAAAAGATATATTATTTAAAAGCCAGCAGTAATGCTGGCTTTTTCTTTTTGTATCCATTTTATACCAGTAAATTCAAATGATAAATGGTATTACTTTTGTAGCGCATTTATTTCTTGTCCTATTGACTTGTTCTTTTTAGTGATACATACTCCATTGGAACGAGTAGCGATTGTTCTTTTATTTTTTTAGAATCAAATAAATAATTATATTTGAGTGTGTTAGACTAGTAAATTTAAGTAATAAATGGTATTAGAGTATAACTATAGCTGTTGTATTGTTTAAAAGAGGTTGTTCCTTGAGGACGATGAATGACCGTAGTCTGCGGGATTTAATTTTCATTTTGTAAAGAAATGAAAAAAAGTTTTTAGCGTATAGAAGTAGGAAATATATCAATTGTTGTTAACCACAAAAGGGATTAAACCATCAAAATTGTTATATAATGAATACGTCAGATAGTACTAATTCTGCTTTGTTCGTGAGTACGATTCAAACTAGAATTAATGATTATTTTAAAGAAAATAATTGTTCTATAAAAAGCAATTGGGCAATGCATTTAAAGATCGCTACGGGTACTTTGTGGTGGCTATTGTCCTATCTTGTTATTGTGCTTTTACCATTAACCAAATGGGAGTTTTTTGCAGTATACCTTTTTCATGGTATGGGGCATATCTTTTTTTCGTTCAATGTGGGTCATGATGCTTTGCATAATGCGATTTCTAAAAGCAAAAAAATTAATAAATTTTGGTCTTATAGTTATGATCTTTTAGGAGTGAATACCTATATGTGGCGATTTATGCACCATAGAGGACATCATGCTTGTTTGAATATTCAAGGGGAAGACATGTCATTAGAAACGGCTGGTTTTTTTAGATTGTCAAGTCATGAAAAGAGAAAAAAAATGCACAAATACCAACATTTGTACTCTTTTGTAATTTATGGTTCTTATTTGTTTTATTATGTCTTTGTAAAAGATTATAAATACTTTTTTTCAAAAAACAACATACACCTGAAAAACAAAAAACACAGTCGAAAAGAGTGGGTTATTCTTTTTATGGGTAAATTTCTATATTTAAGTTATATGCTTTTTATACCACTATATATACTTCCTTTTAGTTGGTATTTTATTGTGTTTACTTTCTGTGTTACTTTGTTTATGATTGGTATTATTATGTCTTTTACTTTTCAAACAACACATATTATTGATACAACTACATATCCGAAATCTAAAAAAGAATATGAAAACTATGTGTATCATGTTTTTGAAACTACAGCCGATTATGCTGCTAATAATCCTTTGGCGAATTGGTTTTTCGGTGGGTTAAATGTGCATGTTATTCATCATTTACGATCGGATATTTGTCATATTCATTATCCTGCTTTAACTCGAATTGTTAAAGCGACTGCGAAAGAATTTGGCGTTCCTTATAGAGAGAATATCACCATTTTTGATGCTGGAATGGCGCATTTAAAACAGTTGAAGAAACTAGGAACGGCTTGAAATGGCTCGCAGTGAAAATAGCGTATAAAAAAAGTCAAAAGTATTTTAGTCCTTTTGACTTTTTTTTGTTTTTAGAAATATCGTTTAATCTAGTTTGTTGGCTTTTTTCTGCGCTTTTTCTAAATCAGATTGATAGTCTCTAAGTTTTTCTTCTTTTTTAAGGATTTTTTCTCTCCATTTCAATTCATCATTTGGACTAAGTTTTCCCTTAATTTTTAGTTTTTCAAATTTAGCTTTGTCTTTATCGATGTCTTTTCTTTGTTTGTCAATTTTTCCTTTTCTTTTTTCTACATCTTTTTTAGCCTTTTCTTTTTTAGCTTTTTCTTTCTCCTCTTTTTTCAGCTCTTTCTGTCTTTTTTTTTCGGCTTTTTCTCTTTCTTTCTCTGCTTTCTCTCTTTTTTTCTCTGCCTTTTTTAGCTCTTTTTCTGCCTTTTCTTTTTCCTTTTCGGCTTTGGCTAATTCTTTTTCTTGTTTTTCTTCTGCTTTAAGACGTTCTTTCTCTTCTTTAATTTTTTGCTTTTCAAGCTGCATTTCTCTTTCTGTCTTCATTGTTGGTGCAGCAACACTGTCTGTAACCACTTCTTGTGCAAAAGAAAATTGGAAACCAAGGACAAGTAATAATAATATAAATTTCGTTTTCATACTTTTTTATTAAAGTTTATCTTTACAAAGATAGATAAATGTATTAAATGATGAATATTTGTAAAGGAGCTATTTTGGTTGGTGTACTAATAATTTTATATTCTTGTAGAGAGGGCGTCCCTATTGGTCAAGATACAGCAGTGGAAAAAGGAAGTACAACTGTAAAATTTGATTATTTACCTTCCAATACGACGGGTGCTGTTTATGAGCGGGAAACCTATACATTGTCTTATGCAGAAGAGTATGAACAGGCAGAATGGGTTGCGTATGTGTTGCATACAAATGATATTACAAATTCAGACTATAAACGCCCTTATTTTGAAGTGGATCCAAAAATAATTACGGGTGCTGCACATTGGCGAAATTATAAAAAATCTGGATATAATAAAGGGCATCTTTGCCCAGCAGGAGACCGAAGGGCTTCTTATGATGATTATGTAGATACGTTTTTCACCTCTAATATTTCACCTCAGGATTATGATTTTAATGCGGGTATTTGGAACCGATTAGAGCAAAAAGTGCGCTATTGGGCAAAAAAACAAGATAGTTTGTATGTGGTTACGGGTGGTGTTTTAACAGAGGATCTTGAAACTATTGGTTATGAAAATGTTGCTGTACCGAAATATTTCTATAAAGTGCTTTTGTCTAGCGATAGAAAGAAAATGATTGGCTTTTTGCTGCCTCATGAAAAATCGGACAAGCCGTTGTATAGCTTTATTACTTCTGTAGATAAAATTGAAGCACTTACTGGGATTGATTTTTTTCCGGCTTTAGAGGATGCTTTAGAAAATGAATTGGAAGCTAAGACCGATTATTCGGGTTGGAGTTTTTAGGTTGTGTTTATTGATAGTTTACAATTCATCACTTTTGGCATTTTTTTTGCTCTAGTATACTATCGTTCTATTACAAGTAGTGGTGACAAAAATATATTTATTTTTCACTTTGTCACAGAAAGTGTGACTTTTCTCGTTTGGATTTGATAATGTCACAAAATCTGTGACATTTTTTTTTGTCAACAAAAAAAGTCACAGGTTTTAAAAATAGAATGCGACCGAGATAGGAATACTTAGATTGTATAGCGATCAATATCTTTTTCTATAGGGATTTGACCTTGGTTATTTTTCGATGTTTTTCTCAAAATTTTTAATCATTGCTATAATTATTCGTACGAGATAGTAAATGACAATTATAATAGCAATTAAAAGTACTATTTGTAAAAGAAAATAGGTGTCCATATTGGGTTATAAAATAAATATAATACCAGTTATGATTTGAATTTACTGTAAAAGAAAATGATGATTTTTTTCTTGATATAGAATAGAAAATCAAAGCATAGCATCGTTACGTTTTTATTTTATATTGAAATAGCGAGGAAAAAAGGGCGTTTTATTACAGTAAATTCAAGTGATAAATGGTATAAGTTGCGTTTAATTAATGGATTAAAAATGATGGAAACTTAGAATTATACTAGTTAATGTTTTGCAGTAAATTCATGTAATAAATGACATTAAAATCGGAACTCCATTTTTAATAGTACATATCTAGGTTGCAATCTGTATTCTGTTTTAGAAGTACTGATGTCACTAATACTATAACTTCTAAAAATAGCAGTATTGAATAAATTATTCCCTGAAAGAGAAAAAGAAAGTTTGTTTTCTTTAACAGTATATTTTGTTTCAATGTCTAAAAAATAATAGGTGTTTGTTTTTGCGTCCAAGTTGCCAAAGTAATAACGTTCCGATTGCAGTTGCAGATTAAAACGGTTATTAAAAACAAAAGAAAGATCAAGGAAAGAAGTATTATCTGTAAAATTGTTTTTAATAGTTGTTTCAATTTCGTTAAAATTCCACTTCGTACCAATATGGTAATTAAAAAGTCCTCTAAAACCAGAGCGCAATTCAAGTCCATAATTGAATTGATAATTCGTTACTTCTCTCATGTCGGAATTATTAACAACATTTTTATAGTTGGACTTTGTGCCACTTATTTTTATTTTAAAATTAGAAGCAATCGATTTAAAGTAGCGATCAAAATTGGAAGCAATCGTTAAGGATGCTCTGTCTTTAATAATGATTTGTTCTGCCAACGCATAGTTTTGAGAAATGATTGAGTTGCTACTAAAGAAATCATGGTTTTTAGTATATAAAACAAATGTATTGGCAAAAAACTTTTCGCCCCAGTTTCCTAAAGTATAATTAAAAAGGAAAGAACTCGCATCTAATTGATTGAAGTTTCCAGTTCCTTTATTGAAAGAACGAAACCCTGCATGAATATAGCCATCATATATAGTAAGCATACTTGCATTGGTTCTGTTTAGCGCATAGGAAGCTTGTATTTTATTTTTAGTATTTACTAACCATTCCAAGCCAATTTTCGGATTAATGAAAAATGGATTTTGCTTTGTAGTGCTAGTGTTTTTTTCTAGCGCATTAAAAAGTTGATGAAAATTAATTTCAGAAAACACTGTTGTTTTTCTAAAGGTTAAATTATATTTTGTTTTAAGATATAAATTGTTAGTACTATAGCTTGTTTTATTTTGAAATAAACTCGGTTCTTCAATGGCTAAAGCGTCGTTTTTTAATTGAAAATTAGAATTTAAAACATCTTTTCGGTATTGATTCCCTATCTTAAGTTCTAATAAATTTCCCTTTTCTTTTCGATCTAATAGATGCGCTTCCACACCATAAAACGACATTTTGTTCTCATTTATTTGTGCAACAGCATTAGCGGTAGAAGCAGGAAACAAATCAGCATATAAAAACTGATTCAATTGATACTCTTGTGGCGTTTTTTCATTAATATAGCGCCCATAAAGGAGGAACACTTTACTACTTGTTAGTTTGTTAGTGAAAATAATTTTTTCATCAATGAGTTGGTTTTTACTCGTTAACCGCTCATTTAGCAAATCATCATTAAATAGTAAATTACTACTGCTTTTATCGCTATTGGCATTCAACTTACTAACCACTTGTAAGGTTTTGTTTTTAGAAATGTCATAATTAAAGTCGAGCTTACCAAACCCGATGAGTATGTTTTTTTGTAATGTATAGTTTTCTGTGTTTTCAAATACGGTATTATTGGCAAAAAAAGATTGAAAACTATTTCTGAAAAAGCGATTCTCATCTTTGTTTAAAAACAGCAGTGCTTTTAGTTTCATTTTTTTAGATAGGGTAAAAATACTATTCAAAGAAACTAATTCGGCATTGTTAAAATTAACCCTCTTTTGTTTTAATTGCGGCACAGAAGCATCGAGGCTCATTAAGGTGCTGTTTCTTTCATTGTCGCCAATGTGTTCGTCACCATAAGAATAAATTAGATTAGAAACGTCTCCAGTAGCATCTTCTCCAATGTTATTTAAACTGGTTAAGAAATAGTATTTATTTTTTTTACCAAAATTCATCACATTGCTTTTAACCTCATATCGGTTTTCAGAAGCTAAGCCATAACCTGTTTGCACAGTGCCAAACCAATGTCGTTTCGCATCGTCTTTCAGTTTTAAATTGAGCGCAACTTTATTGCTGTTTTCAATGCCTTTAAGATGTTTGTTATTGGAGTAGTGCTGTAATACTTCTATTTTTTCCAAAGGACTAGAGGGCATATTTTTTGTTAAGACCTTGTAGCCTTTTTCGAAAAAATCATCATAATCTACCATCACTTTTTCTACTTCTTGATTCCCTATTTTTATAGTTCCATCACTTTCTACAGTAATACCAGGAATCTTTTTCAATAAATCTTCTACCACTTCTTCATTGCCTTGTGCAAAAGCCTTAACATCATAAACAATGGTGTCTTTTTTAATGACAATTGGTCTGTCTGAAGCAATAATAACTTCATTCAACTCAATAGATTGATACTTTAAACGGATGTTGTTTTCAAGGGTAGTTTCTTTTTCAGAAAGCAAAATAGGCAAGGAAATAGTTTCGTAGTTTAAGGTAGAAAAACTAAGCACAAAGTTTCCTGTTTTAGTGGTTTTTAATTCATAAAGACCTTCGGTGTTAGAATATCCATAAGCCACAATGTTTGCTGCGTTTTCTGGTTTAAGGATAATATTCGTATTGCTTATCGGTTGGTTGGCTTCGTCTACTATTTTTCCTTTAAGGATTGTTTGAGAAAAAGACAAGGACAAACCATAAGCGAATACGAGTAGAGTAAAACTATTTTTTCGTGCTAATATCATCAAAGTTAATTTCAAGTTGATCTTTATCGGCTATAATTTTATCATTCGCTTTGCGAGTACTGGTTGAGGTTACGCCTCTTGGTAAAGCCGATTTCATTTTTGCCGTTATTTCTTCACCTATAGACTCCATACTAGCAATCATTTTTTCTCTTTCTTCTATTGGTGTACTATAATTTTGATGCAAGAATTTTTCTTTTTCAATAGTATTTTCGTTAGTGCTTAATGCTATTTTATCAGCGAAAAAATAGAACTGTTTTTTGCTTTCGCTAGCTTCTAATATTAAACCGGGTAATCCATTCAATTTCCATGGTCCTGCACTCACAGGGATTTCATAGGTAAACCAAACAGTATAGGTTCGTCCTCTAAATTGTCCTATGGCTTTTTGGCACGTAAAAGCATTTATTTTTTTAGTTTCCTCATGCAATTCCCAAGCAATGTTTTTTGCTTTGTCTTTCACAAATAAGGTGTCATATTCCTTTCCGCTTATTCCTTTAGTGAAATATTTATGATCTATAATAATGTTATTGTTCAGGTCGGTTAATAGGCCTAAAGCATCCGGCATGTTTACGTGTGGGTTAATTTCTATTTTTAGTTTTAAATCGCCTTCCTCTTCATTAGAGTTTTCTTCATCGGCTTTAACATCAACTCCTTTTCCTTTTTTATTTATTAGTACAGCATAGATACTCTCGTTTTTGTTAAACAATAAGGTGCTTTTTAATGTAGTCCCTTTTGCAATAAAGGTGTAGTTTATTGTACCACTTTGCGACTGACTAAATGCACCAAAAGTGATGAAGCAAAGAAGAATGATAATTTTTTTCATGTTGTTGTTTGTTTTTAAATATAAAAAATACGAGTAGCTGTTTCAGCTACTCGTATGAAGTGAATTATACACTAGGGTTCCAAAGACCAGCAATGAAAGCTGCTGCTTTTGCTAATAAACAGCCAACAATTGATGCGTCAAAAGTTACAGTTTCTGAAAATGTTTCTGGACCTGCAGGTGTTTGTACTGTTACAGTAGTAGTAACAGTACATGGTCTAGCTACTTCGAAATGTTCAGCACCTAATTTGCTGAATTCTTCAGAAGAATACGATTTTCCATCTAAAACATAAGTTCTAACCTCTTTTTGAACAGGATTAACAACTTCTGTATTGTTTGCAGCTGCTGTTAAAGAAAATAATACGGTAGCAACTAAGCCAAATGCTAATTTTTTCATAATATTGTATTTTTAAATTAATTACAGTCATACTTTGTGTTCGTCAAAACATTTATTAAGGTATGGCTGTTTTTTTTATAGGTTGATTTTTTCAAGCAAACAAAAGCAAAGTCAACCGTTTCTTTGTTTTTGTTGGTAGTGTTGTTTTAGAAAGCTACCCAATTCCTAGTAATGCTCGTTTTTTTATACGGGTTACAAACAGCTGAAACAATCCCGAATAGTGGCCGACTATGTTTTTTAGAAAAATAGATAACAGTAGTATTTTTCTTTTCTCATTCCTTATTATGGCTGTCTAATAACTTTAAAACTTTTCTAAATAGTTTCACTAAAAAATAGAGAATCACTAGTAATGTTATTATTAAGACAATTTGTAATACTTGTGTGGTAATCATTTTTTTTCTTATTTATTTAAAACCAAATATAAAAACAGAGCCTACTTTTTTATTTTAAACCAGCTTGTAGACTAAACGCATTAAAATAGTATAATTAAAAACACATAATAGATAGACTAACATTCAATAAAAGGATGTTGTATATTAAATGTTAGTTTAAAGAACTAAAACTGGGTTTATATCGATAAACTTTATTCGTTGTTTCTGTTTTCTGAATCTAATTTTTGTTTTAGGTACTTTATTTTTAGGTAAGTATTTATTTTTTTAGAAAACTGATACAATAAATAGAACAAAAACAAAATAATTAGCATTGTTACTATTTGCCAAATTATGAGACCCGAACTTGTTTGTTCCACTACTTTTTCCATTTATATTGCTGTTTTAAATTTTTACCTGTATTCATGTTTATTTATTATAAAAAACTTTAGTGTAAACTGAATAAATACTTTGTTATTTTTTAGTCATTTTATATAATGCTTTCAGAATGAGAGCAATTATTATTATAAAAATAACGTACATTGAAATTTTTAATACACCTAGCATACTATTTTTTAATGTTTTATAGAGTTAAACTTCCAGTGCCTTTACTTGCTGTTTTCGACTTTATCTTTATATGCTTTATGAGCTATAGAGTCTAAGTCTTTACTTGCATAGTATTTTAAACAATTATAAGAGATAAAATTTTTATTTTTTAGACTTTCATCTCCTTTGTCTATTTTTATTATAGGTTTAGGCATATTTTTAATTATTTTCTTTCCAAATGACCTTGCTTCATCTATAATAGAAAAACTTAAATCTAGATTTGAATTAAGCAAATCTTTGTTTTTTAATAATATCCTTAAACTGTCATTTTCTAAGCCTTCATTTATACAGCCGTAAAAAGCTTCATATTTATAGGAATCTATCCAAGATTGTTTGTTATCTTGATTATATGTGAATTTATCTCTCTTGTATGTATTACATGAAATAATTCCTAAAAGTGGTATAAGTAAAATATATTTTTTCATTTATTTTTAATTTAAGGGTTCGAACCAATTCCAATTTTGAGTAAAATTACTTCCAAAACTTATGTCATTATTTAAAAACCATATATAGAAACATAGCCTACTTTTTATTTTTTCTCCTTTGTAACGCAATTCTTGAGAATCTTCATCTATGTTTCTATTATGGAAAAACCAAACCAATGAACCCAATCTATATTTTTAGAAATTGTAGAAAGATATTAATTGTTGCTGTTTCGTTTGCCGTTAAACAGGAAACAAAATCTTTCTTATTTCTGAAACCAAAACTACAGGTGTTTTTAGTTTTGTGCAAACAAAGTAACTCGACATTCATGAATTACGACACGTAAATTAAGAATTTTGAGACAAAAAACCTTTGCCACGTCTTGAAATAGGGTACTTTTGTCGCCAAACAACATTTTATAAACATGAAACGGTATTTTATTTATTTTTTCTTCTTTTCCTTGTTCTCTTTCTCTTTTTTGAATGCTCAAGTGAATGAAAAAGACTTGATAAAAATGAGTTATGATGAATTAAAGCTAGGTTTTAATAATAATGAAAACAATATTGTTGTTCAAAAAATATATTCAGATTTTTTTTTAAAAAAAGCCAAGAAAGAAAGAAATGATCTTATGCTAGCTAAAGGTTATTATATGAAATCTCTTTTGAATGATTCATATAAAGCTATTAAGTATTTAGATAGTGTTATCATTTTTTCAAAAAAAATAAATGATAAAAAAATTTTGATGATAGCTTATTCTGAAAAAGCTATAAAATTTGAAGAGGAAAATAATTATAAATCGGCAATAGACAATTATATAGAGGCAGAAAACTGGGCGAAAAAGAGGAATAATTTAAAATATTTTTATAAGACTAAGTTTTCAATTGCTTTAATAAAATCAGAGGATTTAGGTGAAATCAAGGAAGCTTTACAATTATATAGGGAATGTTATGTTTTTTATAAAAAGAATAAAGAAAGAAATCTAAAATATTATGAAACATATTTAAATGTAAATTTTGCTATTGCTGATGCCCACAGAGCATTAAATCAATTAGATTCTTCAACCTATTATAATCGCATAGGATACAAAGAATCATTTAAATTAAATGACGAAAGACTTAAAGGGTGTTTTATTTTAAATGAGGGTGCTACTCAATGCTTGAAAGGAAATTATGAAGTCGCAATTGATAGTATCGATAAAGCCATTTCTATAATGATAGATGAGGATAATAAAATGAATCAAATTGCTTCATATTATTATTATGCAAAATCATTTCAAGGATTAAAACAAATTAAAAATACTGTTAAGAATTATGAAAAAGTAGATAGTATTTATAAAATATTAAATTATATAACTCCTGAATTTGTAGATGGCTATCATTTTCTAATTGAACATTATAAAAAAAATGGAGATAAGGAAAAGCAATTATATTATCTAAATAGATTAATGCGAATTGATAGCACTTTTCAAGTTAATTATAAAGAATTGACGAAGAAGTTACAGAAAGATTACGATATACCTCATTTAATGCAAGAGAAAGAGACTATTATTAAGGGGTTACATAATGATAAAAAAGCAAATTATTGGATAATTGGTATTCTTGGTTTAACAGTAGTGTTGAGTTTGGTTGTAATGCAACATCTAGCCAAACAAAAAAAACAATATAAGCAACGCTTTGATGCTTTAATGCAGCAAAGTAAGATTGATGCTTTAAATGAAGAGGAGAGGAAAGTAGAGGAAGAAAAACCAAATTTAGATTTAGGAATTCCAGATGATATTGTTACTACTATTTTAAAGCAAATTGTAGTTTTCGAAAATGAGAAACAGTATCTAAAACCAAACCTCACAATAGGTGATTTGGCAACTGCACTTGAGACCAATTCAAAATATTTATCGATTGTCATTAATGCAAAAAAAGAGAAATCGTTTTCCAATTATATTAATGATTTGCGAATAGACCATGCTGTAGTGGAATTGAAAAATAATAAAGAAATGCGCAAATATACCATTGCTGCGATTGCCGAAGAGGTAGGTTTCAATACTTCGGAGTCCTTTTCGAAAGCGTTTTTTAAGCGAACCGGAATAAAACCGTCCTATTTTATGAAAGAATTAAAAGAGGTGTAATGGTTTGTTTTTTAAAATTTTATAAAATGAATTGGAAGCAAAGACCGATTATTCGGGTTGGAGTTTTTAGGTGGCGTTTATTAACGATACCAATTAATCCCTTTTGGCATTTTTTTTGCTCTAGTATACTATTGGTCTATTACAAGTAGCGGTGACAAAAATATATATTTTTTTCACTTTGTCACAGAAATTGTGACGTTTTTCGTTTGGATTTGATAATGTCACAGGTTTTAAAAATGGAATGCGACCGAGATAGGAATACTTAGGCTGTATAGCGATCAATATCTTTTTTCTATAGGGATTTGACCTTGGTTATTTTTTGATGTTTTTCTCAAAATTTTAATCATTGCTATAATTATTCGTACGAGATAGTAAATGATAATTATGATAGCAATTAAAAGTGCTATTTGTAAAAGAAAAATAAGTGTTCATATTGGGGTATAAAATAGATATAAGTCGCGTTTAATTAATGGATTTCCAATGCTTAATTTGAATTTAATATTACTTTTAAAGATATATAAGAAAATTTTTGAATTCTTTTCTTAAAATCGCAACTCCATTGTTAATAAAACATATCTAGGTAACAATCTATATTCTGTCATTGATGTTCCAATGTCACTAATTGAAAAATTTCTAAAACTTTGTGTGTTGAACAAGTTCTTTCCAGATAAACCGAGAGTTAGTTTGTTTTCTAATAGTTTATAATGTGTGTCAAGATCCAAGAAATAATAAGTATTGTCTGTTTGTAAATTCCCAAAGTAATAACGTTCCGATTGTAATTGTAAATCAAATCTCTTATTAAATACAAATGACAAATCCAAAAAACTGGTGTTGTTTGTAAAGGCAATATTTGTAGTTGTTTCTATTTCTGTTGTTGTCCATTTTGTCCCAACATGATAATTAAATGCTCTTTTAAATCCAGAACGTAGTTCCAGACCATAATTATAGTTATTGGAAGTTACTTGTCTTAAATTGGAATTGTTTATAATATTTTTAAACTCACTTTTTGTGTAACCAATATCTAATTTTAAGTTTGAAGTTATAAATTTAAAATAATAATCTAGCTTAGAATTAAAACTTAAAAATTCACGGTCTTTTATTAGCCTTTTATCAGCTTGTGTGAAATTTTGATTCAGTAATGTGTTTGTTGAAAAAAAATCATGATTCCTACTATACAAAATGAACATATTTGCGAAAAAACGGTCGCTCCAATTCCCTAGCTGATAATTAAAAACAATACTTGAAGCATTTAGCTGATTAAAATTGTTAGTCCCTTTCGAAAAAGAACGAAAACCTATTAATGAATAATCGCTAAAAACATCCAATACTTTTGCGTTCGTAGTAGTGTAAGAATAAGAAGATACTATTTTATTTTTACTATTTATTTTCCAATCAAACCCTAAACTAGGGTTAATAAAAAAAGGATTTTGACGGTTGAAATTTTTGTTGTTTTCTAATCGATTAAAAAGTTGATGTATATTTAATTTACCTGTAAAACCAACAGTATTAAGTTTAAAAAGGTATTTGCTTTTTAAGTACAAATCATTGACCATATAGGTTGTGTTGTTTTGATACCCTACAGGTTTTTCTACTGTAGTATTGTTTTCCAAAATTGAGAATAGTGTCGATAATCTATCTTTTCTAAACTCATTCCCTAGTTGTAATTCAAATAAATGTCCTTTATCTTTTCTGTCTAATAGATGTAGATTCACTCCTGCAAATTGCATTTGATTAGTGTTTTGCTGCTTTACAGTATTTGCAGTAGGAATCGTTGGGAATAAATCTTGAAATAAAAATTGATTTACACTATAATTTTGAGGTGTTTTTTCATCTATATAACGTCCTGTTAAAAGAAATACTTTTTTTTCTTTAAATTTATTAGTGTAACTTATTTTTTGATCAAAAAGGCTGTTTTGATGTTCCAAATTTTCTATAATAGAATTGTCGTTAAAAAGTAAATTAGAACCGTCATTAAAATTTCCATTATTATATTTTGTAGTTATTGCTATCGTTTTGTTTTTGGAAATCGTATAAGTGCCGTCTAATTTACCGAAGGCAATTCTTTTTTTATTGCGTAGTTGGTAGTCTTCAGTATTTATAAAATTTGTATTGTTAACACTAACATAGTCTAGGCTGTTTCTAAAAAAATCGGATTGGTCACAATTCAAAAAGCCAAGTGTTTTTAATTTTAGTTTTTCAGTTGGATTAAAAATAGTATTAAAAGATAGTAGTTTAGCATTGTTGAAATGAGTTCTACTTTGTTTAAAATTAATATTTTGTGGTAATAAAGATAATGATGAGTTTATTTTTTGATTGTCTCCTATACTTGCGGGTTCATCAATTCGAAAGGGGCGTATTAAATTTTCAATATCGCCTGTTGCATCATATCCAATCGTATTCAAGTTAGTAAGGAAGTAATATTTGCTTTTTTTACCAAAGTTCATTAAGTTACCTTTCAATTGATAAAAGCTATTATTACCAATACTAGTTTCAATATTGCCAAACCAAATGCGTTTTGATTTCTCGTTCAATTTCAAATTTAAAGCTACTTTATTACTTTCTTCTACACCCTTCAAAAGGCGATTATTAGAATAATTTTTTAAAATTTCAACTTCTTCAATGGGATAAGCGGGCATATTTTTAGATAGAATGGTATATCCTTTTTCAAAAAGGTCATCACCATCTATCATTAATTTTTCGATTTCTTGATTACCCACTTTTATAGTACCGTCAGAATTTACAACGACCCCAGGTATTGACTTCAGCAATTCCTCAACAGTTTGTTCGCTGCCTTTTGCATAGTATTTTGTTTTAAAAGAAATAGTATCTTCTTTTATAGTCATAGGCAAGTCCGCTTTTACAATTACCTCTCGTAAATTCATTGGTTTTTCATTTAAAACCACATCAATCTTAATTTCCGTTTGTTTTGAATCTATAACCAAAGGAATTGTTTTAGCTTCATACGAAAGGGAGGTAAATATTAAATTGAATTGACCAATCTTACTTGTTTTTAGTTCATAATTTCCATTGTCATCAGAATAAGTATAGCCTATAATAGCATTAGACAAGCTGTCTTTTAAAATGATACTTGCGGAATACAATGGATCGTAGCCATCTCTCACTGTTCCAAGAATAGTAGTTTGTGAAAAAATACTATTTTGTAAAGAAAAAAACGCTAAAATTGTAAGACTAAAGTTTATTATTACTTTACTTCTTCTTCCCATTCAAATTTTATTTCAAAACCTGTTCTAAAAGTTTTTTGATTTACTATTTTTGCACCCCTAGGTAATTTTGACAATATTTTTTCATCTAGACTATTACTATTGTTAAATTTTAATTGAGCATATTCTTCTATCGATATGGTTTCTTTTTCTTTATATGCTAACTCTTCAGAATTAAAATTAAAATTAGAATGCTCTACCTGTACTAATACCCAGTTGTATCTTCTGGTTTCATCGTATATCTCATATATTAGACCGGGTAAACCTTGAAATTTCCATGGTCCAGCTTTTATTGGTGTGGTTGGAGAATACCATGCGATATAGTTTCTTCCTCTAAAATAACATGTAGCCTTATAAAGCATACCGCTATCTATATCCTTGCTTTCATCTGAAAGAATCCAATTAAAATGAGGTATCTTCTCCTTAACCAGCAAACTCTCTTTCAAAATATCATCTCTTGTAATTAAAGTATCATTCTTATAATTAAAATGATTAAATTGACGCTTTCCAGAACTTAACTTAATGGTTACATCAATATCTTTGCCTTTTTCTTCTCCTGTTTTTTTTATATTTTCAGTGAAATAAATTGTTTTTTTTTGATCATTACTTATGTACAAATACCCATTTTTTGTTGTCGGCAATTCAGTATTATAAATAGCTTTATACGTTACTAGTACTGCCTTTTCTTGAGCAAAAGTTATAATTGGGAAAAGTAGATATAATAGATACTTCATGTTATTTTATTTAATGTTAATGAAAAGCAGGTTACACAAAGTTACCATTGTACAACCTGCAAATTTTTAGAGCTGTGCTGCAATATCATCAGCAAGTTGACTGCATTCCTCAGCAGAATTAACACCTTCAATTTGAAGCGTTCTTTCAGCTACTTTGTTTCCATCTGAATCATAAAACCCTATGGTAACATAACAAGTCCCTAAAGTCTCTAATTTGTTTTCAATTTTTAAAATGTTACTAGTTTCTACTAGTTCCTTTAAGTTAATTACATCAGCAGTTTTTACCGTTTTAATAATTGTTTTTTCATTTGCCATTCCAGCAAAAGAAAAAGCTACAAGTGCAACAGCAAACATTAATTTTTTCATAAATTTGTTATTTATTTAATTACAGTCATACTTTGTGTTCGTCAAAACATTTATTAAAGTAGGGCTGTTTTTTTTATAGGTTGATTTTTTAAGCAAACAAAAGCAAAGTCAACCGTTTCTTTGTTTTTGTTGGTAGTGTTGTTTTAGAAAGCTACCCCATTCCTAGTAATGCTCGTTTTTTTATGCGGGTTACAAACAGCTGAAACAATCCCGAATAGTGGCCAACTATATGTTTAGAAAAATAAATAGCAGTAGTTTTTTTCTTTGTTTTATAAATGTAAAATATTTTTTATTACAATTTGTTTTAAAAAACCATATATAGAAACATAGCCTACTTTTTATTTTTTCTCCTTTGTAACGCAATTCTTGAGAATCTTCACCTATGTTTCTATTATGGAAAAAACCAAACCAATGAACCAAATCTATATTTTTAGAAATTGTAGAAAGATATTAATTGTTGTTGTTTCGTTTGCCGTTAAACAGGAAACAAAAACTTTCTTATTTCTGAAATCAAAACTACAGGTGTTTTTAGTTTTGTGCAAACAAAGTAACACGACATTCATGAATTACGACACGTAAATTAAGAATTTTGAGACAAAAAACCTTTGCCACGTCTTGAAATAGGGTACTTTTGTCGCCAAACAACATTTTATAAACATGAAACGGTATTTTATTTATTTTTTCTTCTTTTCCTTGTTTTGCATTGCTCAAATAAGCGAAAAGAAACTTCAAAATAAAATTTTTAATGAATTAAAGTTAGGTTTTAACAATATTGAAAATAATATTATTGTTCAAAAAATATATTCAGATGTTTATTTGAAAAAGCCAAGAAGGAAAGAACGGACCTCATGTTAGCTAAGGAGTATTATATGAAATCGCTTATAAACGATTCTTACGATGCTATTAAGTATTTAGATAGTGTTCTCGTTTCATCTTAAAGAAGGATCAAAACTATTAGACGAAACAATAGGATTATATATTGTGAATGTTAAGAATAAATGAGTAAGAATAAATTTGGCATTTTTTTTGCTCTAGTATACTATCGTTCTATTACAAGTAGTGGTGACAAAAATATATATTTTTTTCACTTTGTCACAGAAAGTGTGACTTTTCTCGTTTGGATTTGATAATGTCACAAAATCTGTGACATTTTTTTTTGTCAACAAAAAAAGTCACAGGTTTTAAAAATAGAATGCGACCGAGATAGGAATACTTAGATTGTATAGCAATCAATATCTTTTTCTATAGGGATTTAGTGGACTTTTAAAAAAAAAGCTCTCAATTTTTTGTTTTAAGAAAGAGAAGTTGTACTTAAAATAGAATGAAAAGCGTTGTATTGTTTTCATTTGTTGTTGTTTAAATTTCGCAAGATTCCGTATCGCAATGTAAGGGAATTATTTTAGGATGTATTGCAAGTTGGACATAGAAATGTTGTCCTAAACCCGTAATCTGTAGTAAAAATAGAAAAGGAACAAACAGAAAACAGATAGGTATTCTTGCAAAGATTAAATAGATGGTTTTAAAGCTGTAATTCCATCTTGTTGTATAAGAAGCCATTTGTTTTTTTGCTAAATTAAAATCAATTCCTATAAATAATGACTCATGCTCAATATCTCTTAATTTTTTTATATCTAAAAGTTTTAGCCAGTCCAATAGTGCAACTGTTTTAGCAAATTTTGTGCATCTTGGGCACCAATTGTCATAGAAGAAAACTACTTTTTTCATTTATAAACGGTCTATTGTGTTGTCTTCAATTTTTTCAATTTCATTTTTTGTATAGGCTTTACCAGTTATGTTCCATCTTAAAGATAAACCAAAAGTTCTCTGGTCATTGTAGTTTTTAGAGCTATAAAAATAATTTGTTAGTGTTGTTTCTTCCCAATTAATGTTGGTCTTTAGAATGTCATAGGCATAAATAAATAGAGATAAATTGTTGTTTATTTTTTTTGATATTGTAAAGTCTAACCTTTGGGTTTGAAAATGTTTATATAAACCATCTCTGTAAGTAGGTGTAAGATTGTATTTTAAATTTAGTTGGTAGTTTTTAATTTTAAAAATATTACTGACTTCAATAGTAGTATTGGGACTTGACTCTTTTATATTTGGATAATTTTTATCTTTAATTTTAAAATATGTAAAATCAAAATTAATTCGAGAGTACCATATCTTTTTTATTAAAGTTGGATTGTATTCAAAACCGAAACCTGATAATAAAACAGTATCGAAATTTTTATAAGTTTCAACAATTTTATTATCTACTTGGTCTGTAAATGTTGAAATAAAATCATTAATCATTCCTGTTTGAATATATAAAGACCAATTCTTTTTTAAAACCTCATAGTTAAATGAGAAAAGTTTTGAGGGCTGGATTTTAGTGTCTCCAGAGAAATATGTTATATCTGAGTTTAAGTTAAGAAAAGGATTTAAATAGCTATAATTTGGTCTTTGGATTTGTTTTCTGAAAGCGATAGCATGATGCCATTCTTTTTCAGAAGAATACATGTAATTTATATTATAAAGAAGGTTAGAATAATTCAAGTTGTCTTCGAGTAAAATGATGTTATTTGTGTCAGAGAATTTATAGTTTATAAAAGAAGATTCCAGCCTTAGTCCAAGACTTAAAGATGCTTTCTCTGTTATTATTAAAGAATTATTGAAGTATGTAGAAATGATTTTTTCATTATAATTATAGGGGTTGTTGTTTTCTAAATTACTATCAATTGAAAAGTTGTCTTTATTAATACTAGTAAAATTTAGTCGTGTTCCTATAGTAATTTCACCTATTTTAGTTGACTTACTAAAATCTCCAAAACCAACGATTAAAGGTATTTTTGAAACTACTTTTTGATTTTCAATACTTGTGGTGTTAGTTGTCGCAAAATTGGAAGATTCAGTGGTGTTAAATACTTGATAGGCACCTATTTTTAAAAAAGTAGAATCATTGAATGAATAGTTGTAAATTTCTGCTAATTGAATTTTTTTATTATTTGAGTTTGTTTCTAGAACTCTTCTAAAGTTTGTGTTTTCACCCAATCCATTACCAGAAGATTCATGAAAAGAACTAGTTGTAGTAATATCTATAGCGTTGTTTTTGTTAATTTCATAATTAAGATTGACGTAGTATTGATGATTTTTTTGATAAGTATTTTCATTATAATCAAATTTCAAAAAGGGATTGTTTCCAGTTTGACTAATAATTTCTGATTCGTTAACTTTTTGATTGTAATTAAAACTATAGCTAGAATAAAGTTTTAATTTTTCTAAATTATAGTTAAGATTTATATTTGAGCTATTAAAATACTTTTTTCTGGTTCCATTTGTTACATTACTGGCTAATCTGTAGTTATTACTATTCTGACTAAGTAGTATATTTATAACGGCTTCTATTTCTGAGCCATAAGAAGCATTTGGGTTTGAAAGGATTTCTATTCGTTTTATTGTTTTTGGGTCTAGAGATTTTAAATAGCTTTCTAATTCAAATCCACTTAGCTGTATTTGGTTGCCGTTTATTTCAACTATAGCATTTTTAAATTTAACTTTTAAGCCTTCATTATCATTTACCCTAAGCATTGGAATTAGTTTTAAACCTTCCCAAGTGTTTTGTGTTCGTTGAAAATCTGTATTAATGACATTAGCAATATATTTGCCTTTATCTTGTTTTAGTTTAATCTTACTTTCAGAAATTAAAATTACTTCTTTTAAAATTATTGAATCTTTTTTTATGGTATCATTTTGAGAGTATAGGAATGTTGAGTATGTGAAAAAGAGTAATACATAAATATTTTTCATTACTTGTGTGTTTTAATAAAATAAAAATTCGTGATATTCCAAGTGATCATTATGGCTGAGAAAAAGTATAAATTAAGCGTAAGTGCAATGCCTAAATGCAATGAAATAGTTAGAAAAAGCCAAATTTTCCTGGTTTTTTTTATAGTAATAAATAAAGGATATAATAACTCTATTACTATTGTAGACCAGCCTATTATGACTACAAGTGAGGAGTAGTTACCTAAAAAGTCAAAATTTAAATTAAAATCATTACTAAAATTAGGTAAGTGTATAGCTTTCCATATAGATTCTCCATTTCTCCAATTATAACCAGAAAGTTTTTCAATTCCAGAAACAAAATAAGCAATCGCTAAGTGGATTTGAAAAGTGGTTTTCACAAATAGATAGTTTCTTTTCTCTTCTCTTTTAGAGAAGATGCTTCTTATTGAAAAATATTCATCAGATGGTAGTATAATTAAATACATTAAAGACATACTAGAAAAAAAATCTACTCCATAAGAATAATAATAACTAGACTTTACAATTGCGACCTGTAAAATCAATAATAATACAGCGAATATTCTGGAATAAAAACCTGCAATTATTAGCAAACAAAAGATTATGAATAGGGTTTTAAAAAGTATAACAGATAAATGTTCGGATCCTGTTATTTTGTTTAAAAAAATAATAATTTCATCAAATAGAATTACACTTTTGTTCAAATAAATAGTGTGAATATCTGTTGGAATAACAGATTTCATTCCATATAGTAAATTAAAATCGGGTAGTATAGATATAAAATGAAACAATAAGATTAATCCAATAGTTATTCTAAAAAAGGGAATAAAATCGGTACTGGTATCTTTTGTATTAATAAAATAGTCTGAAAGACTATTTTTTAATTTTCGAATGACTTTCAATTTTAATAAATTTTGGGTTAACGTTTGGATATTCTTTTAAAAAAGGGAAATGATATAAAAAGAGTGTTGTTTTTATTGAGTCGATATCTTTATCTTGTTCAAGATTGTAATTATTAAGTCTATTTAAAACCACTTCTAAATATTTAATTTTTAAAGTATCAATTTTGCTTTTATCTTCTTCTTCAATTGCTTCTATTTTTTCCATGAAAAGAGAATTTAAATTAGCAAAACGATGCGCCCCTTCTTTTGTTGAGAATAAAGTATTTGAAAAAGTTAAATCTTCCTTTTGATTTTTATAAATAGTATGCGTTATTATGAAGTCACTGGACACATTTGGTGAAAAAAAGCCATATCCTGTATTGAGACCAGTATAATTTAAAAACAAATTATACTCATGATTGCTCCCAATTTTATCAAGTGTTTTTAATAATGTTTCGTTTGGTTTCTTTTTAAAGAATGAAACATGACTATCATATGCTGTTCTGAAAGAACTAAAAACCACAGAAAAAAGTATTATTATACAGATAGCAATTTGGAACCAGTAATCAATATTTCTTAAGAATTGCTTTAATTGCTTTATATTCTTCATTTGTTATTGTTTGATTTTCAGTCGTTGTAGATGTTGAAGAGAATTTGTTTTTATCTAAAGTTGTTTTAATAAACTTAAAGCCATTTGCATCTTCAATAGAAATTTTTTGGATTTCCTGAAATTCGTTTTGATTCATTTTTAAAACACGAAGTAAACTAATTGAGTTGTTAGCGCTTCCACAACCAATTATTAGCATAGCTAATAGTAAAAAGACAGTAAATGGTTTCATATTATAGTGAGTATTTAGAGATTATTAAATTTATATTATTATTGGCAAACATCTTTTCTTCTAGAGTAATATCATCTGGGCATTGCGTATCTTTATGTTGATATTTAGTAATAACATCTGTAAAGACTTCTCTGATAAGTTTGCTCCTTATAATTCTAACTTCATTAAAATTTTTATTTCCGAGTAATGAAACATTATTCAAAGTATAGAAATTTACAATTTCAAATTTATTAATTTCATGATTACTAATTCCTTTTTTGAAGAAGGATAGTAACATTATTATACTTATGGATATTGATAAAAATAATATTTTCATAATGGGATAGGGGTATAAATATGTGGTCTCAATAAAAAGACCACACATTAAATTAGTTGTTGTATTTTTGAATTAACTGTTGAATAGTGTCATCAGTAGGTGTTTTAGGGTCATCTGGACATCCACAGTCATCTTGTGTGTCTTTTGTTATAGTTTCACTAACAGAACTGCTAGTAACCTTCGTTTTAAAAAATTTAATTGTTCTGAAGACACCTGCACCTTCAAGCTCTTTTGTTTCATTTAATATGAAATCAATATCTTCTTGAGAGATTTTGCTTCCTTTTGCAATTTTATAATTGCCATTTTCTTGTAATTCAAAAACTTTTTCTGTTTTTGTTTTAAAAGAAAATAATGTTAAACTCATCGCAGTAAGCGATAAAAAAACTAATTTTTTCATAATATTGTATTTTTAGATTAATTACAGTCATACTTTGTGTTCGTCAAAACATTTAATAAGGTAGAGCTGTTTTTTTATAGGTTGATTTTTTCAAGCAAACAAAAGCAAAGTCAACCGTTTCTTTGTTTTTGTTGGTAGTGTTGTTTTAGAAAGCTACCCCATTCCTAGTAATGCTCGTTTTTTTATACGGGTTACAAACAGCTGAAACAATCCCGAATAGTGGCCGACTATATGTTTAGAAAAATAAATAGCAGTAGTATTTTTCTTTGTTTTATAAATGTAAAATATTTTTCATTACAATTTGTTTTTAAAAACCATATATAGAAACATAGCCTACTTTTTATTTTTTCTCCTTTGTAACGCAATTCTTGAGAATCTTCATCTATGTTTCTATTATGGAAAAACCAAACCAATGAACCCAATCTATATTTTTAGAAACTGTAGAAAGATATTAATTGTTGTTGTTTCGTTTGCCGTTAAACAGGAAACAAAAACTTTCTTATTTCTGATTTCAAAACTACAGGTGTTTTTAGTTTTGTGCAAGAAAAGTAACTCGACATTCATGAATTACGACACGTTAATTAAGAATTTTGAGACAAATTATCTTTGCGAAGTCTTGAAATAGAGTACTTTTGTTGCCAAACAAAATTTTACAAACATGAAACGGTATTTTAGTTATTTTTTCATCTTTTCCTTGTTCTCTTTCTCTTTTTTGAGTGCTCAAGTGAATGAGAAAGACTTGAGAAAAATCAGTTATAATGAGATTTTACTTGCTGCAGCTAAATATGAAAATAATTATGAGCTTCAAAGTAAATATGCTAACCTATATTTGTCAAAAGCAAGATTAGAAAAAAATAACACTACGATTGTAAAAGGTTTTTTTATGCTAGCCTTAATTAATGAAAAGGATGTGGCTATAAAATATTTGGATAGTACAATTAAATATTCTAAAAAAATAGGGGATTTAAAGTTTTCTATGATGTCTTATTACCAAAAAGCGATTACGTTGGATAATATGCGTAGATTTAAAGAGGCCATTTCAAATTACATTTTAACTGAAGAATATGCAAAAAAAAGCAATGATTTAGATTATTATTATCAAGCAAAATTAGCAATTGCAATTATAAAGTCTGAAGATATGGGGGAGACCGAAGAAGCTTTAGTTTTATTTAGACAATGTTATAAATTCTATAAAAAAGATATTGATAATTACAAGGACGAATACCTTAAATTAATTTTTTCTGTAGCGGATTCTTATAAAACAATGCAAGTCTTAGATTCAACTTCATATTATAATGTATTAGGATATAAAGAGTCTAAAAGATTGGAGAATGAAAAAATGAACTCTCTTTTTATTTTAAATGAAGGTGCAAATCAAGTTTTAAAAAAAAACTATTTGGCTTCAATAGATAGTATAAAAAAAGCTTTTCCGTTAATTAAAAAAAATGATGATATAGGAAATATTCTAGCTTCTTATTATTATTTAGGTAAGTCATATCAAGGTCTTAATGATGCTAAAAGAGCTGTTGAAAATTATGCAAAGGTTGATTCAATATATAGGTTAAGAGAATACATAACGCCAGAATTTGTTGATGGGTATTATTATTTAATTGATTATCATAAGAAAAATAATGATGATAAAAAGCAATTATTTTATTTGAATAGTTTGATATCAATAGACAGTGTATTTCAAGTCAATTATAAACAACTAAGTAAAAAGTTAAAAAATGATTACGATATACCTCATTTGATACAAGAGAAAGAGACTATTATTAAGGGGTTACATAATGATAAAAAAGCAAATTATTGGATAATTGGTATTCTTGGTTTAACAGTAGTGTTGAGTTTGGTTATAATGCAACATTTAACCAACCAAAAAAAACAATATAAGCAACGCTTTGAGACATTAATGCAGCAAAACAAAACCGAATCGCTAAATGCCGAGGTTGAAGAGAAAGAAGAAGAAAGTACAGATTTAGGAATTCCAGAAGATGTGGTTGTAGCAATATTAAAGCAGCTAACCGTTTTCGAAAATAAAAAACAGTATCTCAAACCCAATATTACAATAAGCGATTTGGCAACTACATTTGAGACCAATTCAAAATATGTATCGATTGTGATTAATGCCAAAAAGCAAAAATCGTTTTCCAATTATATTAATGATTTGCGAATAGACCATGCTGTTGCAGAATTAAAAAATAACAAAGAAATGCGCAAATATACCATTGCAGCCATTGCAGAGGAGGTGGGTTTTAATACTTCGGAATCTTTTTCGAAAGCTTTTTTTAAGCGAACAGGCATAAAACCGTCCTATTTTATGAAAGAATTGAGTTTGAGCTAAGTATCTGTTTTTTATGGTTTTGTGTGTTTTTTAAAGCACGACATTCATGAATGTCGAGTACTAGTTTGAATTTTTCAAGGTGTTTTTTAAAAATCAAAACTATATTTGTTCTCGAACAATTAAATAATTATATCATGAAAAAGAAAGAAAGTAAAAAGTTTAGTTTAGAGAAATTTGAAGTAGTTAAATTACAGAATAGTAACTTAGTTTTTGGAGGTACAGGATCTGAAGATGACGATGCTACAAATACAGATAATGATAAAAATAAACCTAAAGGTACAAGCATCCCATGTAAAATTAAAGATTTAGTTGATTTTTAAAAACACAATAGTTATGAGAACATTTGCTTTGATAGGAATATTGTTTTTGTTATCTTTTTGTAAGTCTATAAAATTAGATAATAAAGTAGCTCAAAAAGAAGCAAATGTTTCTTTTTGGAATCATAAATGTGATGAGCAAGATTCTGTATACGGAATATCATTGGACAAATGGTATGCAGAAAACACTAAAAAAACAAACCAAGGAATTATTGTAGCGACAATAGATTCTCAAATTGACCTTGACCATGAAGATTTGCAAGGTAAATTCTGGGTAAATAAAAATGAAATTCCTGATAATGGTATTGATGACGATAACAATGGTTATATTGATGATATTAATGGTTGGAATTTTATTGGTATAGATGACGAAAAGACTTTGGCATTTTGCAATTTCGAATTTGTTCGTTATATCAATGTTTATAAGCAAAAGTATGAAAAAGAAAAAATAGAAAATAAAAATAAATATTTTTTAGAGGAGTATGAAAGAGCATTAAAAAAATATAAAAGTGAGAATAAATATTATTCTACTTATTTGAAAGTTGATAATATGCTAATTTCTGCCTATTATCCTGCAAAGGATTCTTTAAGACGTTATTTTCCTAAAGAAGATTATACTATAGAAAAACTAGACAGTTTATATCAAATTCATAAAGAAAATGATAAAAGCTTAAAGCAACGTTTAAAAGAAAATAATGAGAGTAAAAAACTGGGAGATTTGATTTTTTACATGAAAACTATTAAAGAGTTTGAGTACACAATTGAAAGCATGAAGAAATCCCAAGCTCATAATGATTCAATTGTAAATAAACTTTTAAATTTTGGCTATGATGATAGAATAAAAATTAAAAACTATCAGTTAGAAAAAGGTTATGGAAATAATAATTTAAATTCCCATCATAGATTAAGAAGGCATAATACCGAAGTAGCCAGTATTATTGCGGCGAATAGAAATAATACTATTGGAGTTAAAGGGTTTCATAATAATATAAAGATAATGCCTTTGAACATCTCTCCTTTTGGAAATGAACATGATAAAGACATTGCGAATGCTATTTATTATGCAGTAGATAATGGAGCTAAAGTGATTAATATGTCATTTAGTAAAGAATTTTCTTTGGATCAACATAGCGTAACAAAAGCTTTAAATTATGCTCAGAAAAATAATGTTTTAGTGGTTCATGTTTCGGGTAATGGTGCTACAGATATTGACGAAAATCCTTTTTATCCATCAGATTTTGATTATGAGAATAAACAAGAAATAGTAGGTAATTTGATTACAGTAGGTTCGATATCCAAAAGAAGGGATAGCACTATGATACCATTTTCTTCTAATTATGGCAAAAACAATGTAGATCTTTTTGCGCCAGGCGAGGATATTTATGTAGCTGTTCCTGATAATCAATATGATTTTTACTCAGGCACTTCATTGGCTGCTCCCATGGTTTCGGGAACGGCGGCTCTAATCTGGTTGTATTATCCTAATTTAACGGTACAAGAAGTAAAAAACATCATTTTAGAATCGGGTGTTACTATAGATAAAATGGTTATTAAACCGGGAACAGAAAATGAAATGGTACACTTTTCAGAATTGTGCAAAACAGGAAGAGTACTCAATACGTATAATGCTATGAAAATGGCGGCGGAAGTGAGTAAGAAGAAAAAATAAGAATGAAAACAAACAAAATGAACAAACATAAAATAGTCTTATTACTACTGTTATTTGTAGTAAATATGATTAGTTCTCAAGAAATAAAAGAAATATCTAAGGAATGGGTTTCTTTTACTCGTACTATTCCTTTGAAAACAAAGGTTAAACGAAAGTTTATTGTAGAAGCTTCTGCAAAAGTAGTTGAGGATAATAATATGGCATGGTCTGGTATTTGGGCAAGGGTAGATAATAAAGACAATAAAAGGGGTTTTTTTGACAACATGCAGGATAGACCTATAATAATAAGCGAATGGCAATCTTATATTATTGAAGGTACTTTCGATTCTAATTCTGAAAAACTTGCTTTTGGAGGAATTTGTAGTTATAGTGGACAATTTTTCTTTGATAATTTTAAAGTGTATTTAGAAAACGATAAAGGTGAATTTGAATTAGTTGAATTATCAAATGCAGATTTTGAACAAGAAATTAAAGATAATAATGTGCAACATTGGAGTTTTGGAATTTCTAAAAGAGAAAATGCAAGAGTTAAGGGGTTTGATGCTTCTTCTAGTGATGACAAAGTGAGTGGGAAATATTCTTTGTTAATTGAAGGAAAAGATATTGTGCCAGAATATACTTCAACAATTGGTTCAGATGAAGGAACGTCTCCTCAAATTGAAGCTATGATTTCAATGCTTGAGGATTTAAAGCGCAGAGTTGAGAATCAAGTAAAGTACATGAGTCAATATGAATTGGACTATTTGCATGATGAAGATGCTAATAGAATAGGTTCTTTGATTATGCATTTAGCGGCAGCAGAAAAATACTATCAAGTGCTTACTTTTGAAAACCGTGGGTTTACAGAAGAAGAAAAAAAAATATGGCAAGTGCCATTTGATTTAGATCAAGGCGGTCGAGATGAAATTAGAGGTCAAGATGCACAGTACTATTTAGATATTTACAATGCAGTGAGGGCAAAAACCATAGAAGAATTAAAGAAACGAGATGATGCTTGGTTTAAGAAAGTTCAAAACCGTTTTGGTTATAGTAATCATTATTGTTGGTTTCACGTTATGGAACATCAATCGAGTCATTTAGGACAGATTTTGTTTTTAAAGAAAAGAATTCCACCAGAACCAGAAAAAATAGAATTTAAGCAACAGATTAAGAACTAATCTCTTAGCACAGAGTACTAAAACTATCACCTATTAAACGGTGTTCCTTTTAGTACGCTGTGCCTTTCAACTGAAGTCGAGCCGATTTCTACACCTCCCCAATTTTTAAATTAAAAAAAAGAATCGAAATTTTTCGAGTAGGATTCTTCATGTCTTTTTTTAATTTTTTTTATGAAAACGAATAAAGAAGTAATGAATAATAAAATAAAATTTTCAGCCTTTCCAACTGCTGTTTTGCGCACACCATTGTTTCCCGTTTCTTCTTATGTGAATTTAATGGATGCTTATTCTAGAGATGCGTTGTTTGATTTTGCTAAAAATAGTTTTGTTAAAAATGCACTTGCTTTGGCTTCGCCAGAATTGTGGCTTGAGATTGAAAAATATTTGGGAAACCCTTCTCGTTTTTCTGCCGAAAAGATAAAAGCATTAGAAATTGCTTTGCTAAAGTATGTGGCAAGAATGTGTGCACGTGCTACTCCTTTTGGTATGTTTGCCGCTTGCACAACGGTTACTTTAGGAAAAGAAACAGCTATTGTACTTGCTGAAAAAGAAAATTATAAAGCGCATACTCAATTTGATATGCAGTTTTGGATTGCCTTTCTGCAAGAAGTTGCGAAAGACCCAACTGTAAAAGAACAATTGCTGTATTTTCCCAACACGTCTTTGTATGCAGTAGGCGATTTTTATCGTTATATCGAATACAAATTCAATGCTAAAAAACGAAGAGAGCATAGCATTTCTGCCGTGCGTTGCAATGCGTTTGTAGCTGTAGTTTTAGAATTGACAGCCACGGGAAAAACAAAAAAAGAGTTAGTGGACGCGCTTATTGACGAAGAATCGGAACGAGAAGAAGCAACCGAATTTGTAAATGAATTGATAGCCAGTCAAATGATTGTTAGTAATTTAGAAGCTACAGTTACGGGAAGTAGTGAAAACGAAAGAGTGCTAACACTATTGTCGGGCTTAAAAAATGCGGACACAGCGACTGAGAAAGTTAGCGTAGTACTGCAAGGTTTGGAGAATTTGAATTTAGATTTTCAGCAGTATCATGAACAGTCAAAAGCAATTGTTTCAAAAATAGAACAGCTACATGTTGCTTTTGAACCGAAGTATTTATTACAAACGGATTTGTATAGTGCTACAACAATAGCAACAATAAATACAGCTAACGTTAGAAAACTAAAACAAGCTATAGGTTTTTTATCGCAAGTGCAAAAAACTGCTGTAAACGGAAACTTGGAAGCTTTTCGAAAGGCATTTTTTAATCGATACGAAACCAAATCGATGCCTTTGTCGGTGGTTTTAGATGCGGAAATTGGTATTGGTTATCTTCAAAATTCAAGGATGAACGATTCGCACCCACTTTTGGATAAACTTCCTATAAACAGCGCTCATGCTACTAGTGAAACTGAAAACTGGACCTCTTTTGATTATGTGTTAGAAAGAAAACTGCAAGAAGCATTAGCCAATAATGAAACTGTTTTAGAATTAAAAGAATCCGATTTTAAAAAAAGCAATGAAACCGTACCTAATTTGCCTGCAACTTTTTCTGCAATGGTAGAAATTATTAAAGAAGAAGACAACGAAATTCTAGTTTTAGAATCGTTAGGAAGTTATAGTGCAGCTAAATTAATTGGTCGTTTTTGTAACGGGGATGCAACTATTCATGCGTTGGCAAAAGAAATTGTACAGCATGAAGCGTCTTGTGCTCCAGATGTTATTTTAGCAGAAGTAGCACATATTCCAGAATCGAGAACGGGAAATATTTTGCGACGACCTGTTTTGCGACCGTATGAAATTCCGTATTTGTCGAACAGTGTAGTGCCAAACGAAAATCAAATTCTAATTGATGATTTGTGGATTACTGTAGAACGCAATACAATTGTTTTAAAATCGAAACGACTCAACAAAGAGATTGTACCTTGTTTGTCGAATGCGCATAATTATAGTAGTAATGCGTTGCCTATTTATCAATTTTTATGTGATTTACAAGGACAAAATAGCGCACCCGTATATCGTTTTGATTGGGGCGTTTTAAAACAACATTATAATTGTTTTCCGAGAGTTGTTTATAAGGAGGTTATATTGGCTAAGGCAAGATGGTATATTTATACAGAAGAAGTGAAAGGTGTTCAGTTTGGAGCATCGTTTGTTTTATGGAAAGAAAAAATGAAACTTCCAAAATATGTAAATATTGTAAGTGGTGATAATACGTTGTTACTCGATTTGGAAACCGAAATTTGTTTTGATATTTTGATGAGAACTATAAAAAAGAACCAAAAAGTAGTAATTGAAGAGTTTTTGTTTGCAACAAATTCGGTGGTTCATGATAGTAGCAAAAAACATTATGCCAATCAATTCGTGTTTTCTTTTGGAAGAGAATAGCTGAGGGGTACTATTTTGAATGTTGTATTGATTTAAACTAAAAAAAGATGAAAAGGGAATTTAGTATTGGTAGCGAATGGTTGTATTATAAAATCTATTGTGGTGTTAGAACTGCCGATGTAGTATTGCAAGATTATTTACAAGAGAAAATTGCATATTTAATTGAGAATGAATTAATCGTTTCTTGGTTTTTTATTCGCTATAACGATCCTGAATCTCATTTGCGTTTGCGTTTTAAAATTGCAAAGCCAGAATATTTAGGAGAAGTAGTAGCTATTTTTAATGAAGTATTTTCTTTAGTGAAGGAACAAAATTTGGTTTGGAAGATACAAACCGATACGTATATGCGAGAAATTGAACGCTATGGAGAATCGACCTACCCACTTTCTGAAACGATTTTTCAAGCCGATAGCGAATTGGTGTTGCACTATGTAACTTTTAAAAATCAATTTGAGCATGACTCAACTCCTTTATTATTTAGTTTTTTAAGTATTGATCGTTTCCTGATTAGTTTTTCGCTTACTCTTGAAGAAAAACTGAAATTGTTAGATCGTCTACAAACTTCTTTCAAACTGGAATTTAATGCAGACAAAGTATTAAAGAAAGAGTTAGATAAACAATACAGGGAAATAGAAAAGGAAATAGCACCTTTCTTGAATCAAGATGTAACTCAATTTGAACCTGTGTATAATGCTGTTGCTGTAAAGAGCAGTGCTATTGCGAATGCAGCTCAAGTAATTTTGAATGATTTAGATGTTTCTTTATCTTCTTTTTTGAACAGTCATATTCACATGATGATGAACCGTCAGTTTACTTCAAGACAACGACAATATGAATTATTAGTTTATGATCATTTGTTTCGTTTCTATAAGACGATGTTTTACAAAAATAACCGTTAAGTGGTTGTTGGTTAGTGTTTTGTTTTAATTTTTAACTTTTTCGGCAATAAAATTGTAAGTAATTAACTTTTAGATTTTGTAGTATTGTATTGTAAATTTTTTAACAAAATACTAGAGAAAATACACAAACATGTTTTTAAGAGAGTTTAATAATAGTGCACCCCAAAATAAAGTAAATGAGAATTTCATTACAGATAAACTTACTTTTAAGGATGCTGAAAATACGAGATTAAGCCATAATCTTTTTAATATTAGAAAATTAAGGCGATTGTTGTTTGTTTAGTTTTTATTGTTTGATAGTGTTTTGAATTAGTAACATTTAATCTTATAAAAGCCTAAGTAATGAAAAAATCTATTTTAACTTTAAAAGGAACCCAAAAATTGTCTAAAAAGATGCAACAATCGATCTCTGGAGGTAGAGGTACTTGTAATGGTGCTACTTGCGAAAACTATGATTACCCTTATGGATTTCTTGTTACCTGTGAACAGTATTTGACGATTCCGTCTATATATTCGTGTTGTGTTTTAACAACAGAAGCTTGTTCTTAAATTTTTTTATTGAGATACTATTGAATTATTGTGAATAACCAGTCAAAAGTTTCAATTGACTTTAAATAATTTGAGATGTAATCGATTAAATTATAATAAAATGAAGAAATCAATTTTAAATTTAAAAGGAGCTCAAGAATTATCTAAAAATTCACAAAAAGAAATTGTAGGTGGTCTCAAAGAAATTGGGACGTCGTTTCCATGCTATTGTAACGGAGTTTTTAAGAAAAACTGTGATAGTATTGTTTGTTGTACAAGTGCATGTGGTTTAGTAATTCAACAATAAATTATAATAAAATGAAAAAATCAATTTTAAAACTAAGTGGCGCTCAAGAGTTATCTAAAGGAGAACAAAAAAGTATTTCAGGAGGTTTCATTGAGGTTGAGCCAGAGCCATGTCCATGGAGACAATGTAGAAATGCATTTGGTAGATGTTCCCTATTTTGTGATTAAATAGGAATGTTTTTTTGTAACTAATAAATAATAAAAATGAAGAAATCAATTTTAAATTTAAAGGGAGCTCAAGAGTTAACTAAAGGAGAGCAAAAAAATATAGAAGGTGCAATAAGAGAATTAATACGATGTTATTATCTTTCTGATCCAATTTGTTGTGGTTCTGCACAATGGCAATGTGGAGTTGGTCCTCATTCAGGAGGGCTATATAGACCACATTCTGGAACTTGTGTTTGCTTCTAAATAAATTATATTTAATTGTGTATTTTAAGTAATTATATGGAATAGTTAAAAAATCGTAAGCTATAAAAAAGACGTTACTAACCATTAAAATTATTTATTATGAAAAATGCAATCAGAAGTTTAGAAGGCGTTCAAATACTAACCAGTAAAGAACGAAAAGTTATTAAAGGCGGGAAGAATCATCATGACTGTGCAAGCGACGGTTGTGCTAACGGTTATTATTGTGCAGGAACAGCATGTAAATTAGACCCAGGTTGGGCATAAAAAATAGATTTTCTTGTGATGGGAAATCCTGTATTTGTGTTTTTTTTTTTGATAAAATATATAATTCATTTTGGGAATAATAATGTAATTATTAGGAACAGTGGACTTATTTTATTTTGAGTATATAGGTGTTTATAAATGGTCTTTTTGATTATTTTATGACACCTATTTTTTTGCTTTTAATTATGTTATACCTTTGGGAGTATATATTAAAAACATGAAAAATATTTCCCTGCTATTTTTTTTCTTTTCTCAAATCCTTTTTTCTCAGACCTTAAGCGAGAAAGATTTTATAAAATATCAAGATAATGTTAGTTTTCATATTAATGGAAAATTAGATAGTGCGTTTTATTATGTAGACAAAATAAAACCTTCAAAAAGCAACGCGCAACTGGCCTATGCTTTTGCAGCAGAGGCCTATTTGTATCAATTAAAAAAATACCCAGACACATTAGATAGTAATAAGTCATTAGAAAGAGCAATTATTCATCTTAACAAAATAGCGAATTCATTAGAGAAGAAAAAAATAAGCAGTAAGGTTTATAATTTTAAAGGATTAATTAATTGGAAACGAAAAAAGTTAGGAGATGCAATTCGAAATTATGAAGAAGCAAAAAAAATAGCAATTGAAGTAGACGACAAGATTTTGGCTGTAAAATGCTCTAATAATATGGCTCTTATTTTGGCAGAAGTAGGAAATTATGAATTGGCTATTTATTCTGTAAGAGAATCTGATAGATTATTAGATAAAACAGAATATTTATATACTAAAGAGAATTTTTTAAAAGCAAAAAGTAGTATCTATATTAGATTAGCAACTTTTTATGAAAATTATTACAATGTAAAAAAGAATGAAAAGCTGCTTGACTCCTCTGAATTTTACTATAATAGAGCAATTGTTTACTCGAAGAATTTATTTGATAGAAAATTAAAAGCACAAACAAATCTGGCCAATATTTATGTAAAAAAAGGGCAGTTGAAAAATGCAGAAAAACAATATCTGGCATCTTTAGTTTTAGCAAAACAAAATGACTTAATGATTCAAATGACTACGCTTTATTATAATTTAGGGTATGTTAATTATGGTCAAAAAAAATATGAAAAAGCATTGGTTTATTTTAATAAAGTAGATTCAATTTCTAGCTTTGAGACAAATAGACTAGAACAAATAAACACCATGTATTATTTGGCTAAAATCCATAATCAATATGAAAACTATAGAGAAGCAGAACGCTATCTAGAGTTATATAATGCTAAATTTAAAAAAAGCGAAAACTTAATAGTAGAAGAAACATTAAATGTTAATTTGTTTATAGCCAATAAAGAAGTAAAAGAAGATGTTGAATTCCTTAAAAAGGAAGTGAGAATTAGAGTTGTAATTCGATTGTTAATTCAAATTTTAATCGGTATTGTTTTTTTGAGTCTTGTGTATTTTTTATATAAAAATTATATTGGAAAGAAACAGGCAAATAGTAGAGTGAATAAACTGATAGAAGAATTTAAACAGAAGAAAGAAACTGTTATAGAACCAGAAGTAAAACAACAAGTTAGAAATGAATCTGTAGTGAACGATACTTCTTTAAGCATCGATGAAGAAAAGGAAAATGAGATAGTAGAGAAATTGATACAGCTAGAAAAATCGAATTATTTTTTACGAGAAGATTTTAATTTGCAAAACACCGCAAAAAAAATAAAAACAAATACGACTTACTTGTCTTATGTAGTGAATAAAAGATTTGAAAAATCATTTAGCGAATATTCAAATGAGTTGAAAATTAATTACGCTATTGAGGAAATGATTACCAATCCGACATTTAGGAAATATTCAACCCAGGCAATTGCAGAAACTGTAGGTTTTAAAAACGCTGTGTCTTTTGCAAAGTCTTTTAATAAAAGAACAGGCGTTACACCTGTTCAGTTTATAAAAAAAATTGAAAAAGATACTACGGTTCTTTAAAGAATTATCACCGCTATTGTAGGTTTTGGATCGTTTGGTTTTCCATCACCATTATCTTCGCTACTAACCGTATCATTTAATTCAGGTTTTGGTTTTGGCTTTTTAGGATCAATCATACCTACTATTTTAGTCATTTGTTTGTTCCCCATTTTATGGTTGAAAAAATCTTCTAAAGCAAAAATGTTAGTTTTCATAAATTTTGTTTTATAGTTATATCTCAAAATTACTTCAATTTTGAGATATATAAACAGATTTCATACTTCGGTTTTATAGTTTTGCTTTTTTTTTTAATTAATCCCTTGTTTTGTAGTTCTTTAGGTCTTTTTTTGTTAGCCATAATTTATAAATTGTCAATGTATAATTTATAAATTGTCAAGGAAACTCTTTTTGTTTTCCTTTTTTTACGCTCATATTTGTTTAGTCGAATGTATGGACTAAGCTTCTTTTTTTAAACCAAAATTAGAAGCTGAATTTGAAAAATATAAAATAGTTGAGCGCTAATAAAAGTATAAAATGAAAGCAATAATTGAGAAGTATTTATACAATAATAATTATAATAAAGAAAGTAATGATTTTGAAAATTTATTTTTATCTCATCCAAATTATCCTAGTCTTTTTGCTATAACCGATACGTTCGATTTATTGTCTATTGAGAATATAGCTGCTAAAGTGCCAAAGGAACAATTCTTAGAATTGCCAGAATCTTTTTTAGCGCTATTTAAGGACGAGGTTACACTCGTAAAAAAAGAACAGAATAGCATTGCTGTTGAAACGGAAGGCAAAAGCAAGCAAAAAATAACGACGGATGAATTTTTAAACAATTGGAATGGAATTGTTGTAGCCATTGAACCTAATCTCGAGGCTGTTCCTGAAAAAATCAATTTGTTTAATAATAAAATCGTTTTATTAGGTATCACTTTGCTTCTGTTGTTTATAATCGAAATGCAATTATTAACGTTCTTTTCGTCTATTCATTTAGCAATACTTCTAATTGGTTTTTTTGTTAGTGTATTAATTATAGATGAAAAACTGCATAAAACAGACGGAATAGCTTCTAAAATATGCACTTTATCTAAAAACACATCGTGCGATTCTGTTATAAAATCAGAATCTGCAGCCATTACAACCTGGCTTGATTTTTCAGATTTACCTATTCTTTTTTTTAGTTTCGGTATCCTGATAGCACTCATCAACGAGAAAGCACTAATAGCATTAAGCTTTATAAGTGTTCTTTCTATTCCATTAATCCTCTATTCGCTTTGGTTACAGAAAATAAAATTAAAGAAATGGTGCGTTCTGTGTTTGGCAATTTCAGTCTTATTGATTGCTCAATCTAGTTTGTTTCTTTTATATGAAAGTGTTATCGATTTTAATTACGAGGTATTTCTACTGTCTTTTGTTGTAGTTGTTCCAATCTGGTTTTTTATTAAACCATATTTTTTCGACTTAGAAAAGCGTAAGAAGGAAACTTTAGAATTAACGAAATTTAAACGAAGATTTACGGTCTTTAATGCACTTCAAAAAGAAGTGGTAAACGTAGAAGAACTTACTACAATTTCTAAAATAGAATTAGGACTTCAATCTGCTCCAGTAGTAGTTACTCTCATTTTGAGTCCAAGTTGTGGTCATTGTCATACTGCTTTTAAGGAGGCAATCGATCTAATGAAAGCAAATAAAGAAAGAGTTAAGCTGGCTATCTTTTTTAATTTGAATCCAGATAATAAGGAAAATCCTTTTTATACAATTGCTGAAAACCTCTTTCAAATAGATCAAGATTTACCAGATAAAATAGAAGAAGCTATTTCCGATTGGCATATTCAAAATATGAGTTTAGAGGATTGGACAGAAAAATGGAGTCAAAAGCTTATTTCGTTATCAGTGGGTGATAATTTAAGGAGCCAATACGAATGGTGCTTAAGTAATGATTTTAATTATACGCCAGTAAAATTGGTAAATAATAAAATTATACCCAATGAATATGAAATTAAAGAATTAAGGTATTTCCTTTCCGACTTAGAAGAAGGACAACCAGTTTTGGTGTAAAGATATTGTTGCAACGATAGTCAAAAACTACAATTGACTTAAAAGGTTTGTAGTAAACAAATAAATACTAATATTTTAATTATGAAAAATTCAATTTTAAAGTTAAGCGGTGCTCAAGAATTATCTAAAGGAGAGCAAAAAAGCCTTAATGGAGGAAGAAGATCATGTAACTCAAATAATTCATGTGGTGCTGGTCAATGTTGTTCAAGCGGTGTTTGTTATCCTTATGGAACACCAGGTCATTTATGTACTTATTATCCAGAATTTTAATTATGAAAAATTCAATTTTAAAATTAAGCGGTGCTCAAGAATTATCTAAAAGAGAGCAAAAAACGGTTGTTGGTGGTATTACTCAAGAAATGGCAGCTTGTTTGTCAAGAGGTTGTGTAATGTCTAGTGCTTCTCCTATTTTAATTATGAAAAATTCAATTTTAAAGTTAAGCGGTGCTCAAGAATTATCTAAAGGAGAGCAAAAAAGCCTTAATGGAGGAAGAAGATCATGTAACTCAAATAATTCATGTGGTGCTGGTCAATGTTGTTCAAGCGGTGTTTGTTATCCTTATGGAACACCAGGTCATTTATGTACTTATTATCCAGAATTTTAATTATGAAAAATTCAATTTTAAAATTAAGCGGTGCTCAAGAATTATCTAAAAGAGAGCAAAAAACGGTTGTTGGTGGTATTACTCAAGAAATGGCAGCTTGTTTGTCAAGAGGTTGTGTAATGTCTAGTGCTTCTCCTGGTATAGGATGGGTAAGAGGTTGCGGAGGTTCAAATAGAATCTGGTGTAGATTAGAATTCTAATTTGCATTTACAAAATAGATAGTCAAAAGCTACAATTGACTTTAAGCGTTTTGTAGTAAACAAACAATACTATTTTAATTATGAAAAAATCAATTTTAAATTTAAAAGGAGTTCAACAATTATCTAAGAATGAACTTAAAGAAACTGCTGGAGGATTAGTTTTCAATCCAGGAGGAGGAAATGGTCCAGGAGAAGATGGATGTGGTTTTAACACATGTAGAAATAAATTTGGAAGATGTAGTTGGTCAGCTTGTGATAGAGGATATTAATATTTAAATAGAAAAGATTATGAAAAATTCAATTTTAAAATTAAAAGGTGCTCAAGAATTATCGAAAGGTGAGCAGAAAAGTATTTCAGGAGGTTATATTTTTATGGATGATGAACCAAAACCATGTCCATGGAGACAATGTAGAAATGCTTTTGGAAGATGTACAATGTTTTGCGATTAAATTGCAGGTATTTAAAATTATATAGGTCTTTAATATAATTGTGAATTTATTTTTATATTCTTTAATTACCTTTTTAAAAGAGGTATAACGTGTGTTTGTTTGGTTAATTAAAACTTTTTTAACAATAACGGCAATAAAACTGTAATGCAAGAAAAAGTATTTTTTGTATTATTGTCTTTCTTGTATTTTTTGTAAAGTAAAGTAGAGGCGTTCCAAATTTATATTTTAGAATTTTAAATTCACAATCAAAATATTGTTGCAACGATAGTCAAGGTCTCAATTGACTTAAAATTTTTTGAGTATTTACTAAAAACAAATTTTATTATTATGAAAAAATTAGAAGATTTTCAATCTCATAAAGTTGAGGTTAATTCGGTTTACGGAGGACGTAGATTAGCTGCAAACACATTTAGTCAAAACACAGTTACAGTTGGGCCTGGTGCTCCAAGTAATGGTGATGACGGTTCTGATGAAGAATGGGATGATCTGTAGGTAAAACAAGTAATCTGTTTAGAAAGTGCAGGAGTTTCCTGCACTTTTTAAATATTAATAATAAATTATGATATTAATATTAAGTACTCCTAGGGATACTGATACACAGATAGTCGTTGAAAATTTACAATCTCGTAATGCTGATTTTTTTCGATTAAACGACGAGGACATAATGTCTGGATTAGTTACACTTAACTTAGCGCCAAATGACCTTGACAAAAGTTACTTAGTTAGGGACAACAAGAAGATCTATTTCTCGGACGTTAAAGTTGTATGGATGAGGAAATTTGGTTTTTTTAAAACGTATGAAGATTTTTTTGGTAAAAAAGATGATTTAACTCGATATATATATTCTGAATTTTCAGTTATTAGAAACTTAATTTTTAAATTATTAGAAGAAAAAAAATGGCTATTTAAAAGATCTAACATGTTAACAAAAATAGAAATTTTAAAACATGCTAGTGATATAGGTTTAAAAACACCAAACAGTTTGATTACTTCTAGTTTAAAACAGTTAGATTTTTTTTTTAAGGAGAATAATAATTTAATTATTTCTAAGTCAATAGGAGAGGGAAAGCATATTGAATTTAATAATAAGAATTACCCTTTTTTTACACAGATAATAAAATCACTTGACGGTCTTCCTGATAGCTTTAGTCCATCATTGTTTCAAGAGTATATAAATAAAAAATATGAATTAAGAACTTTTTTTCTTGATGATAAGCTCTATACAATGGTAATTTTTTCACAAAACAATGAAAAAACTAAAATTGATTTTCGAAATTATGATATTGATAAGCCAAATAGAGTTGGTAGGTATCAATTACCTTTAGTAATTGAAGAAAAAATAATTAAATTGATGAATAAAATGGGGTTAAATACTGGTTCAATTGATATTATTAAATCTGTAAATAATGAATATTATTTTTTAGAGGTTAATCCATCAGGACAATTTGGAATGACAAGCATTCCATGTAATTTTAATCTACATCAAAAAGTGTCTAACTATTTAATAGATAATAATGAAAAATAAATTAATAAATCATATTGATAGTGAATTTATAGATAAGTTACCCATTAATGTTTTTTTTGTTGAAGGAAAGGAAAATCAACCAATAAAAAATATTGATTTGGCTTTTGTAGCTTCAGATTTTCATCAAACTCAAAAAATGAGGTGTAATTCCTTTTACAAACCTGCATTCATATGATTGATAAAGATAAATATTTTAAATTTTACAATTCTTGTATTCCTGTGAAAGGATTTAATAGAACTGCTATATATGACCTTCAAAGGTCGGAACTATATTTTATTTCCAATTCTTTGACAGATATGTTACAAGATTATTTTGATAAAAAAATAGAAGTTATATATGAAGATTATTTAGATTATGAAGAGTTAGTTACAAGGAATCTAAACTATTTAATCGAAAATGAGCTTATTTTTCTTACTGATGAACCCAATCACTTTTTAGATTTAGATTTAGAAAAGGATTATTTGTTTTTAAGTGATATTGTTTTTTTAGAAATTGACGATTTACAGGATTTTAAGATTAAATTATTAAATGAAATTGATAATTTAGGATGTATACAATTGGTTTTGCTGTCAAAATCAAATATGAAATTCGATGTGATTGAACAAGTACTTGAAATTTTAAAGAAATCTAAATTAAATGTAGTAAGTCTTATTTCCGAATATTCAAAAGATAGTTTAGATATAGAGCATTTTTTTGCTAGGTTTCCTAGGCTAAGAGATGTCAATTTCTTTAACGCTCCTAATGATATAGTCTCCAATAATCAATGGATTAATTTTTATCCAGGTAGTTGTAATGAATTTTTATCAAAACAGATTAGTGGTATAAATGATTTAGTCCCAAATCTTGATGCGTTCATGGAAGCTAAGAATTATAATTTGTTTTTTAATAGAAAAGTCTACATAAATAATAAAGGAGACGTTAAGAATTATATTAATCATGAAAAGGTTTTTGGGAATATTGAAAAAGACGTAATATCTGAAATTATCGCTTCAAATTCCTTTCAAGAATTATGGAAAATTAATAAAGATATGATTGAAGTTTGTAACGTTTGTGAATTCAGATATATTTGTCCTGATAATAGAATTCCTATTCAAAAGAACAAAAAATATTTTCATGAAAACACATGTAATTATGACCCTAAAACAAATAATTGGAAATAATGTACTCACCTTTATTGTGTGTTTTTCGATAATATCTTGTAATACTGTCAAAAAAAACAGGAAATTTAATTATTTTAATGGCTCAGAATTTTATAATTATCCTTTAAATGTAAGTGGCAGTTTCTTTGGTGATGTTAAGTATTATGGAATTAATGAATTGAGTAAGGGCTCTTCTGTTTTAGATTTTTATAAGTTTTGTAATAAGGATTTATTAGTTTATGGAAAGACAACTGAAATTCCATTTTATGAATTATTTCTTTTTCTAAAAAAAAAGAAATTTAAATTATCAAAGAAAAAGTTAGATGTAACTACCAAAATGTTAGTTAATGATACAATAAGTAATTTAGTTTTATATGAGAAAACGGATGGTATTCAATCTTTTTATGTGCTAATTAAAAGTATAGGAAAACATAAATCAAATTCGTCTATCTTGCAAGATGCAAAAAGTATAATCAATTCAATGGAATTTAATATTGTTAAGAAGAATGCCTTAAGTTATATGGATATATTTAATTCATATAAAAATGAAGACAATCATTTATTTATAATGAATAAATTTGACAATGCTCCAATCGATAAAGATGAAAAGAATGAATGGACAAAATTTCAATTACTAACAACGGTTTTATCATTCGACACTGAATATTATAGATATAAAGAATTAATAAAAAAGTTTGAAAACAAACGCAGAAGTTACTTTAACGATTTATTGAGTAGTCAAAAAGCGAATTTATTAGAGAGTAATCAGATTGAAGATTCTATAGTACATAAGATAGCTGAAATTTCAAAGAATCATAAGGTTTTAATGTTGAATGAGATGCATTGGAAACCAGAGCATAGAGTTTTAGCATATAGATTGTTAAAGCCTTTAAGAGAGAAAGGATATAAGTATTTAGCTATTGAAGCATTAGAGAAAGGACAAGATAGTTTAATAAACAGCAGAAAATTTCCAATCAAAACATCGGGCTATTATACCAGAGAGCCTTTTTTTAATAACCTTATTAAAGAAGCATGTAGCTTAGGCTTTGAAATAATTGGATATGATGATTTTGATAGTACAAATAGAGAAGAAGTACAAGCAGAAAATTTGAAGTATATAATTGATAAAGATTCTTCGGCAAAAATTTTTGTATATGCTGGAATAGATCATATTTTAGAAAAGGCAGATAATGTTTCAAATAAAAGAATGGCAGAATTATTTAAGGAAAAAACAGGGTTAGATCCTTTAACTATTGATCAAGTTGAAATTGTCTCAGATGTTTCTAAAGAACTATTGTTTTTTGAATCAAAGGAGTTTGCTGGTGTCGAAAAAGTAAATTGTAATGTTGATTACTTTTTGATTAATAATATAAAGCCTTCATTTTCTGAGTTTTTCGATGTAACTAAATTTACAATTAATGATCCTATTCTTAAAGAAATAGAAGGGCAAGAAGTACTTGTTAGTTTTTATGAAACAAAAAAGTATGTAAAGTATAACTCAAGAAGTATTCCGATTATAAGTAGAATTAAAAAAGTAGTTGACTTTAAAATTACTTTAGAAATACCTAAAGGTAATTTTTTTCTGACTATTAAGGATAAAGATAATAACGAATTATTGTTAAAAGATATAAACGTCAATTAAGTTTTTTTAATTTTTTTGCGTTATTTTTGAACAAACTATAAACAAATTTTGAAAAAATTTCCTCATTATACACAAACAGAGAGTAAAGACTGCGGTCCTACTTGTTTAAAAATTATAGCTAAGCATTATGGGAGACTGCTTAACACTCAAAAGTTAAGAGAGCTTTCGGAGACAACTAGAGAAGGTAGTAACTTACTTACTCTAAGTGATGCTGCAGAACAGATTGGTTTTCGTTCTTTAGGTGTTAAATTGTCTTTAGAAAAGCTTGAAGAAGCTCCCTTACCTTGTATTCTACATTGGAATCACAATCATTATGTGGTTTTGTATAAAATTAAAAAAGGGACTTATTATGTGTCTGACCCTGCTATTGGTTTGATAGAATATACTGAAACTGAGTTTTTGAAGTTTTGGATAGGTAACAACGCAGATAAAACAACAGAAGAAGGAATTGCTTTATTATTAGAAACGACTCCGAATTTTCATGAATCTGAATCAGATCTTGAAGAAAAAAAGGTATACGGTTTTGGAATTCTTTCGCAATATGTTTTTAAATACAAAGCATTTATAATACAATTAGCAATTGGACTTTTTGCAGTCAGTCTGTTGCAATTAATAACTCCTTTCTTAACACAAAGCGTTGTTGATGTTGGAATACATAATCAAAATATACATTTCATTTATCTTGTCTTGATTGCGCAATTGTTTTTGTTTTTTGGACGTACAGGACTCGAATTAATTCGTAGTTGGATTTTATTACACCTTTCTACTAGAATTAATATTTCATTAATATCCGATTTCTTTATTAAACTAATGAGCTTGCCAATTTCCTATTTCGATGTGAAAATGACAGGAGATATAATGCAAAGAATAAATGACCATCATAGAATAGAACGAATTTTAACAACATCGTCGTTAAGTGTGTTGTTCTCTTTTATTAATATGATTATCATGGGTGGAGTTTTAGCCTACTATAACCTAAGTATATTTGCTATATTTTTTGTAGGTAGTTTTCTCTATTTTTTATGGGTTATTCTATTTTTAAAGAGAAGAGAGGTCTTAGATTATAAACGCTTTTCAGAAGTCAGTAAAGAACAAAGTAAGGTAATTGAATTGATAAATGGAATGCAAGAAATAAAGTTGCACAATGCAGAGAAACAAAAACGATGGGGCTGGGAATATATTCAAGCACGATTGTTTAAGGTTTCTTTAAAAGGTTTAGTGCTAGAGCAAACTCAAAGTATCGGTTCTAACTTTATAAATGAACTTAAAAATATATTCATCATTTTTGTTTCTGCACTTTCTGTAATTAACGGTGAGTTAACGATTGGAGAAATGATGGCAATTACAAGTATTGTAGGGACTTTAAATGGTCCTATTGTACAATTAATTGGATTCATTAGAGAATTGCAAGACGCTAAAATATCATTGGCTAGATTGTCTGAAATTCATGAAATGGATGATGAAGTTCAAGGAGAAAAAGATAAGTTAACAGAAATTCCTTGTGATGAAGATATAATTATTAAAGATTTATCTTTTCGATATTTAGGTTCCGATACAAATGTTTTGAAAGAACTTAATATGGTAATTCCAGCTAAGAAAATTACTGCAATTGTAGGAACAAGTGGAAGTGGAAAAACAACATTAATGAAGTTGTTGTTGAAATTCTACGAACCTAGTGAAGGCGATGTTTCCTTAGGAAAATCGTCATTAAGTAATTTATCACAAAAAGCATGGAGAAATCATGTTGGTTGTGTAATGCAAGAAGGATTTATATTTAGCGATTCAATTGCTAATAATATTGCTATTGGAGTAGATGTAATTGATAAAGAAAGATTAGATTATGCTGCCAATGTTGCCAATATTAAAGATTTTATTGATGATTATCCTTTACGATATAATACTAAAATTGGTTCAGAAGGTGTAGGGATTAGTACAGGGCAAAAACAAAGACTTTTAATTGCAAGATCGGTTTATAAAAATCCAGAAATGCTCTTTTTTGATGAAGCAACAAGTGCTTTAGATTCTAATAACGAAAAAGAAATTATGGAAAAGCTAAATGTATTTTTCAAAGACAAAACAGTTTTGGTTATTGCACATCGATTAAGTACGGTGATTAATGCGGATCAAATAGTAGTTCTAGAAAAAGGAAAAATTATAGAGACAGGTACTCATACGGAATTAATAGAGAAAAAAGGAAGTTATTATGAATTAGTAAAGAATCAATTACAGCTCGGAACTTAGCCGAAATTTGTACTCCTGATGAAGTACTTTGAAATTATGGAAGTTCTTTTTGAGTAACCAGAAATTCAATACTTTTTCAGAAAAAGAACTAATTTATAATAACTGTAACATAATCTACAAAGAAAGAAAATGCCAACAAACGATAATATTCCGTCTACAAATACAGAAACTTCAGCGGCCATCAATATAGAGCTAAGAAGTGAGCAAGTTCAAGAAATACTAACTAAAATTCCGCATTGGATGATTCGATGGGGAAATTTATTGATACTCATAATAGTATTATTAGTATTGCTTTTTTCCTATTTTATTAAGTATCCAGATGTCAACTCAACGCAAATAACCATAACGACTCTTGTTCCCCCAGAAAAATTAACAGCTAGGACTTCTGGTAGAATAGAAACTATTTTAATTGAAGATAATCAGGTTATTGAAAAAGGTACGCCTCTTGCGGTTATAGAAAATTCTGCAAATTATAAAGATGTATTCTTATTGAAAAGTATTTTAGATACAATTAATTTAAGTAGAACACCTTTTCCGTTTGAAAAGTTGCAGTATACACAATTTGGCGATGTAGAAAGTCAATTTGCGATTTTTCAAAAAGAATATAGTGCAGAAGAATTGCAAAAACAATTAAAACCCTATCAAGTAGAAACTATTGCACAAGGTTTTGAAGCAAGACAAATCAGTGAGCGTTTGTCTTTGTTAGAATCGCAAAAGAGTATAAACTTGACAGAGTTAGAGCTTCAAAAGAATGATTTGAATAGATATGAAACTTTATATAAAAATGGAGTAATTGCAGATCAAGAATTTGAGAAGCAAAAAATGTCTTATTTACAATCTCAGAAGAATTATAAAAACTTATTAAGTTCAATATCACAATTAAAATCTTCATTAAATGAGCTTAACAGAAGTAGTAAAACAACAAAAATTAATTCCACAAAAGATGCAATTAATTTAGAACGTAATGTTATTCAAGCTTTTTTTCAATTGAAAAAAGCGGTAAAAGATTGGGAGTTAAATTTTGTTCTAAGAACTGCAATGCGAGGAAAGGTGTCTTTTATGCAGTTGTGGGCGGAAAATCAAACGGTGAGCGCAGGTGACCAAGTTTTTTCGGTAGTTCCAATCGATAATGAAGTCTATGTAGGAAAAGTGAAAGCAGTAGCTCAAAACTCTGGAAAGTTAAAAGCGGGTCAAAGTGTAAATATTCGATTAGCAAATTTCCCAGATACAGAATTTGGAATTATTAAAGGGATAGTGAAAAATATTTCGGCAACACCAGATAAAGATGGTAATCTGTTAATTGATGTTAGTTTACCAAACGGATTAGATACTTCTTACGACAAGAAAATTATATTCCAACAAGAAATGATTGGTTCGGCAGATATAATAACAGAAGATTTACGTTTGATTGAACGTTTCTTTTATCAGTTTAAAAGTATGTTCAGTAGAAAATCTAAGACAGAGAAAGCGAAGTAATTATTTACCACTCATTCACTTTATTAGCATCTAATTTAATAAAAATAAAAAGCATAATAGTAAAAGCCCATAAGCTAGAGCCACCATATGAAAAGAAAGGTAATGGTACCCCAATTGTTGGAAAAAGTCGAATAAGCATGGCTATGTTTACAAAGAAATGTGTAAAAAGATAAGTGGCAACGCAATAACCATAAACACGGCTAAACTTCGTTTTTTGTTTTTCAGCAAGTACAAGAATTCGTAAGAACAATGCAACAAAGAAAACAATAACGATAACCGATCCAACAAAGCCCCATTCTTCACCAACGGTAGTGTAAATATAATCGGTATGTTGTTCAGGAACAAAGCCTCCTTTTGTTTGTGTGCCTTCTAAATATCCTTTTCCTGTAAGCCCACCAGATCCAATAGCAATCATGGCTTGATTAAGATTGTATCCTTCATCTTTTACGTCTACATTGTCGCCAAGCAATACATCAATTCTGTCCTTTTGATGAGGTTCTAGTATGTTGTTATATACATAATTAGTGGAAAATATGTAACCAGAAATAATTAGAAATAATACGATATATAAAATTGGGTTTCTACTAATTCTTCTGTTTTTAAAGAAGTGTATTGTCATTATTCCTAGAATAACGAGAGCAATATATTTAGGTTCAATTTTTAGAGCCACAAAGAAAAGTACAATTGCAGCAAAGCCAGAAGCCAAATACCAACTCGGTAGTCCTTCTCTGTTTAGAACAAATATCAATGATAGGAATATCATAGCACTTCCTGCATCGGGTTGCAGCATGATTAGAAATACAGGTAAAAATATAATTGCAAAACCAATTAGTTGATGCTGGGTGTTCTTTAAATTAATTTGAGAAAAACTCAAGTATTTTGCCAAAAGTAAAGCTGTTCCGGTTTTGACAAACTCAGAAGGTTGAAAACCAAAGCCACCTATTTTGTACCAATTTGTCTGGCCTTTAATTGTTGTCCCAAAGGCAAATAAACCTAAAAGAAGTGCAATACCTAGCCCATAAAAAACAAATGAAAAGCGTTCGAAAATCTTTGCGTCAATAAATAGTAAAACAAAAATTAAAGGAATACTAAAAAATATAAAAAGCATTTGACGACCATATATTTGACTAGTATCAAATAATGAAGTCTCTTCAAGGGGCAATGAAGCAGAATAAATAGTCATCCAGCCCATAATTACAAGTGCAAAATATAGAAATACGGTAAACCAATCTATGCTAATTCCAATGCTTTGATTTTTCATTTTTAATTGACTTCCTCCTCTTTTCGAGCTATATTAGTTGTTAATGAATCTTTTGCTTTTTGCTGCTGTGGAAAACGTTGATAAATAATGTTTTCTATTTTTTTATATTCACTCTCTAATGATTCAGTAAACATTCTTTTTTCAAGATCTTTTCTTGTAATCTCACCATTAATGTATTTTTCAACCATCAATGTAGCAATTGGACCCGCATATCTATTTCCCCAATATCCGTTTTCAACAAAAACAGCGATTGCAATAGTTGGGTTTTCCTTTGGAGCAAAAGCAACAAATATGGAATGATCCTTTAATTGATATGTTTTTCCTCCAACTCTTATTTTATTTTCAGCAGTACCTGTTTTTCCACAAATTTCCAAGTCTTTTACTTGTAATGATTTAGCTGTGCCAATTCTATATACATCTGCTAGACCTTGTATCATAGGGTCAAAGTATTTAGTATCTATTGTAGATATATGCTTTGTTGTGAATTTTTTATCTAAAGTTTTTCCTTTGATTTTTTTTACAATGTGCGGTGTGTAAAAATAACCTTTGTTTGCAACAACGGCCATCATATTTGCTAATTGAAGTGGAGTTGTTAGAACTTCACCTTGACCAATTCCGTTAGAAATTATTGTTGATCCTTTCCATCCGCCATTCGGATAAATTCGTTCATAGGTTTTAGATGTTGGAATATTTCCTTTTTTTCCAGTTGGTAAGTCAGTGCCCATGTAATCTCCTAAGCCAAAACTTTTTACGTGGTTGGCCCAAACATCTACACCTTTGGAAGAGTTTTTAAATTTATCAATAGTATTTCTGTAAACACTACAAAAGTAAGTGTTGCATGAAAGATAGATTCCGTTGTTAAATCTAGAGTAACCAGCATCATGACATTTCATGAAACGACCACCTCCATAGGAAAAACCATGGTTGCAAGAAAAACCGGTTTCTTCAGTAATCACCTCTTCTTGCAAACCAATTAATCCCGTTATTATTTTAAAAGGAGAACCTGGAGGATATTGTGCTAAAAGACCTCTGTCGAAAAGAGGATTGGCAATAGAATCTCTATATAGATTTGTATAGTTTTTTGAACGTTGCCTTCCTACCAAAAGAGCAGGGTCATAAGTTGGAGCAGAAACCAATGCTAAAATTTCTCCTGTTTTTGGTTCTAAAGCTACAATTCCACCTCGTTTATTAATCATTAGATCTGTTCCATATTTTTGGAGTTCGTAATCTAAAGTCAATGTTAGGTCGTTTCCTTGTTTAGATAGTGTATCGAATTTTCCTTCCTTGTAAGGACCAATGATTTTATTGTGTTTGTCTCTCAGTAGGTATTTTATTCCTTTAACGCCTCTTAATACTTCTTCGTATTCTTGTTCAACACCTTGTTTTCCAATTAAGTCCCCACTATTATAGTATGGATTTTGGTTAATTATCGCTTCGTTAACTTGTGTAATGAATCCAAAGACATTTGCTCCTTCTTGTATTTGATAATCTCTTAAAGCACGTTTTTGGGCATAAAAACCTTCAAACTTTCGCTCTTTTTCTTGAAAAGAAGCATATTCTCTTTTGTTTAATTGCGACATGAAAACAGACGGAAGTCTTGGACTATAAACAATTGCTTTTTTTATTTTCTTTATAAAATATTCTTTTTTAATTTTAAGCAGGTTGCAAAGTTCTAGTGTGTCAATGTTTTTTATCTCTCTAGGAATAACCATGATATCATAGGACGGTTGGTTTGCAACTAATAATTTGCCATTTCTGTCATAGATATAACCTCTTTCAGGGAAATCGAAAACTTTTTTTATTGCGTTGTTTTCAGATTTCAATTTTAAAGTTTCATCGATTACTTGTAAATAAAAAATGCGAGCAATTAATATAATTGATGTAATTATAATTATGATTGGTAAAACTAACTTTCTCATCGCTTACTTGGCTTTATTAAATAAATAATTAGTAAACAAAAAACAAATGTGTACAGTGTTGTTATTAATGTTCGCTTTATAATATCAAAAACTAATTCGATACTAAATAATTCAAAAGTAAATAGCAATAAATGGTGAATAAAAATAGAAAGCAGTATAAAGGTTATTCTTTCTGTAGATATTTTATCAGCGATTTTAACAGTTTGATATTCGTAACTTAATCCGAATGAAAAACGAAACATGCTAGGCCTGATAAATGCAAGTACTAAAGAGGCTAAAGCGTGAATTCCACCAGAATTGCAAAACATATCTAATAAAAGACCTAAAAGAAAACTACTAATAAGGAGTAAGTTTTTGTTTCCATTAACAGGGTATAAAAGAATAAATAGAATATAAGGCAAAGGGTCTATATATCCGAAAGAATCGAAACGATTGAATAGTAGTACTTGTGAAAAAAGTAGTAGTATAAAACGTATTATATTTAAAACTGTAGTATTCAATTTATTTTGTTATTGTAGTTTCTTTATCTAAACTTTCTTGTTCCTCCTTGTTTTTGTTTTCAATGATATATACATAGCCTAATGCCGTCATGTCATTAAAAAGTCTAACATTAATAGTGTAATAATTTGTTTTTTTATCGATAAAAACTTTGTCAATCTTCCCAATTGGAATATTCTCAGGAAAGAAAACCGATTCAGATCCAGTAACAATAGAATCTCCTTTTTTTATAGAAGCCAATCGTGGTACATCAACAAGTTGAACATATCCTGCATTTGTTCCGTCCCATGTTAAAGTCCCAAAATGATCAGAGTTCTTGATTTTTGCGTTTATTTTTTGATTTATATTTAGTATACTTATAATGGTTGCATATTTGTTTGATGTGTGTTCAACTACTCCAACAATTCCACGCTCATTTATAACACCCATATTTTCTTTCACATTGTTTTTGGTTCCAGCATTTATGGTTAAATAATTTTGTCTAGTGTTAAAGGTGTTTTTAATTACTTTAGCTTTAGTTACACTGAAAAATTCGGCATCATTATAAGAAATGTTTTTGAAATTAAGCAGTGTGTCTTTTTTATTAAAAAGTAATTGCTTTAGTCTTGCATTTTCTTCAGCAAGAATAGCGTTTTTTTCTTTTAAACTTAAATATTCTTCTGCGGAATTAACCTTTTCATAAAAACTTCCAGTAATGCTATTTGCGCTATTTATATACTTACTCCTGTGGTAGGAATGTGATTTTATAATTAACACAAATGAAATACCCAAAAGCAGCAAAAACAGCAATCGATGGCTGTTTTTTATGAATAAATATATTATATGCTGCATGTGTTATTTTATTTTATAAGGATGCTTTTGTATTTGTTTAAGTTTTTTAATGCTATTCCTGTTCCTCGAACTACTGCCCTTAACGGATCTTCCGCAATATAAACAGGTAAGTCTGTTTTCATTGATATTCGTTTGTCTAATCCTCTAAGCATCGAACCACCACCTGCTAAATAAATTCCAGTATTATAAATATCGGCTGCTAATTCTGGAGGTGTTTGTGAAAGTGTTTCCATTACAGCATCCTCAATCCTTTGTATAGATTTGTCTAATGCTTTTGCAATTTCTCTATAGGATACATCTACCTGTTTAGGCTTTCCTGTTAATAAGTCACGACCTTGAACAGACATTTCTTCAGGTGGACTATCTAAATCTTCAGTAGCTGCACCAATCTGAATTTTAATTTTTTCAGCAGTCGTTTCTCCAACAAATAAATTGTGTTGGGTTCTCATGTAGTATATGATATCATTGGTGAAAACATCACCCGCAATTTTAACAGATTTATCGCAAACAATACCTCCCAATGCAATTACTGCAATTTCGGTAGTACCACCACCTATATCAACAATCATGTTTCCTTTCGGTTGCATAATATCTACACCAATACCAATTGCTGCAGCCATCGGTTCGTGAATTAGATATACTTCTTTACCATTTACCCTTTCTGCAGATTCCTTAACGGCACGCATTTCCACTTCTGTAATTCCAGATGGAATACAAATTACCATTCTTAATGCAGGCGTGAAAAGTTTTTTCTTTAGTGCAGGAATACTTTTAATAAGCATGCTTATCATTTTTTCAGACGCATCGAAATCAGCAATTACACCATCTTTCAAAGGACGTATGGTTTTGATGTTTTCATGCGTTTTCCCTTGCATCATATTGGCTTCTTTACCAACTGCAATAATTTTTCCAGTTATTCGGTCTCTTGCTACAATAGATGGACTATCTATGACAACTTTATCGTTGTGAATGATTAAGGTATTTGCGGTTCCAAGGTCAATTGCGATGTCCTCGGTCATGAAATCAAAAAATCCCATATGCTTTTTTAGGGTTTTGTGTTAGTAAATGTTCGGTTTCTACAAATGTAATAAAATTAATGTTTAAAATGACGTGTTCCTGTAAATACCATGGACACATTGTTTTCATTACAATAATTAATACTTAATTCGTCTTTTATTGAGCCTCCAGGTTGAATAACAGCAGTAACTCCTGCTTTGTTTGCAATCTCCACGCAATCAGGGAAAGGGAAGAATGCATCGCTAGCCATAACAGCTCCTGTTAAATCAAATTCGAAAGAGGTCGCTTTTTCAATAGCTTGTCTCAAAGCATCAACTCTTGATGTTTGTCCTGTTCCAGACGCACAAAGTTGTTTGTTTTTTGCTAAGACAATTGTATTCGACTTTGTGTGTTTGCATATTTTAGAGGCAAAAATTAAATCGTCGATCTCTTCTTCTGTTGGTTCGGTAGTAGTAACGTTTTTTAGTTGCTGTTTAGTATCAGTGATGTTATTTTTATCTTGAACTAAAATGCCATTCAAACAAGTTCTTACTTGTTTCTCTGGTAAAGCAATTTCGTTTATTACTAATACAATTCTGTTTTTTTTCTCTTCTAATAGGTCAATAGCTTCTTTGTCATAAGACGGAGCAATTACAACTTCACAAAATAAATTGTGAATTTCTTCTGCTGTAGCAAGGTCAATATTTCCATTTGCAATTAAAACGCCACCGAATGCAGATGTTGGGTCGCCTGCTAAAGCATCAACATAAGCTTCTTTCATTGTGTTTCTAGTTGCAATTCCGCATGCATTATTGTGTTTTAATATTGCAAACGTAGGTTGGTCATGTTTAAATTCACTCATTAAATTAACAGCAGCGTCAACGTCTAGTAAATTATTGTAAGATAACTCTTTTCCGTTTAATTTAGTGAACATTTTGTCGAAATCTCCAAAAAATAATCCTTTTTGATGTGGATTTTCTCCATAACGTAATACTTGAGCGTTATCAATGCTCATTTTTAAATAAGTATCCTCTGTGTTAAAGTAGTTAAAAATAGCAGTATCATAGTGAGAAGAAGTATGAAAGGCTTTTGTAGCTAATAATTTTCTTTCTTCAATTGTTGTAGCTCCATTTCCTTCTGTGTAATACTTTAAAAAAGTGGCATACTCATCAACAGAAGCCACAATAACAGTGTCTTTGAAGTTTTTTGCAGCTGCTCTAATTAAAGAAATGCCACCAATATCAATTTTTTCAATAATATCAGCTTCGACAGCACCACTTGCAACTGTTTTTTCAAAAGGATATAAATCAACAATAACCAAATCAATTTGTGGAATTTCAAATTCTTCCATTTGAGCAACATCTGTTGGATTGTCTTGTCTGTTTAAAATTCCACCAAATACTTTAGGGTGAAGTGTTTTTACACGCCCGCCTAAGATAGAAGGGTAAGACGTTACATCTTCTACTGCTACTACGGGAATACCCAAATCTTTTATAAAAGATTCTGTTCCTCCTGTAGAATAAATAGTAACATTATTTTTGTGAAGAGCTTTAACAATAGGTTCTAATCCTGTTTTATCAAATACCGAAATTAATGCAGATTGAATGCTTTTTGATGAGTTCATTGTGTTGTGTTGTTTAATCTAAATGTGTATCACTTAGATTGAATTGTTTTTTAGTTTTGCAAAAGTAGTTATAGTTATTAAAAGATTCAAAGATATTTTTAATAGTTAATGCATTTTTTTTATTAGTGATGTAGAACTGTATTTTTTAATTTGATTATTTAGAAATAAACTATTTGTAGGCAATGAATTTAAAAGTTACTAAGCCGTATTAAAGCCGTATCAAAGCCATATCAAAGCCGTATATAAGTCGAATGTAAGTCGAAGAAGTATTAGGGAATTAAAAAGAAGTAATAAGCAGACTAGAAAATAGGGATATAAAGAGTGTAACTACAATTCTATTCTTTTTTTGTAACAATCTCTTTCTTTATTCTACTAATAAGACAATTAGTTTTGTATTATGTTGTTATATTTTAGATTACTTAAAGAAAGTTTGAGTTTTGCATTGAGTGCTTTGCGAAACAATAAACTACGCACGCTATTGTCATTGTTAGGGGTTACGGTAGGGATTTTTTCTATCATAGCGGTACTGGCAGCGGTAGATTCGATGGATAAAAAAATAAAGGAAGATTTAAGTGATATGGATCTAAATACCGTTTACTTAATGCGTTTTTCATTTGGTCCATCCGATGTGCCTAGATGGAAAAGAGAACAGTTTCCTGATGTAACGTATGAAGAATATGAACATTTAAGACGTACGTTAAATGGTGTTGATAAAATGTCTTTTAATCTTTTTACAAGAAATGAAAGTATAAAATACGAAGGTAAAACAGTAAATTCCATACGCGTGAAGCCTTCAACGGGAGAGTTTATAGATATTGAGCCAATAAAAATAGAAACAGGTAGGTATTTTAATGAGTCTGAATCCAATTCTGGTTCTGCAGTAATAGTAATCGGAAGTGAAGTAGCTACTGGACTTTTTGGAGAGACTAATCCTATTGGAAAAAAAATAAGACTATATGGACAAAAATTTGCTGTTATTGGTGTGTTGAAAAAGCAAGGGGAATCTACTTTTGGAGATAGTAATGACGTAGCTGTTTTTTTTCCAGTTAATTTTTTGAGACGAATGTATGGCGATAACAATAAAACGCTTACACCAGCTATATTGATTAAACCAGAAAAAGGTGTCGATATTGAAGAGTTTAAAGCAGAGTTAATACAAAAAATGAGACTCTTTAGAAGTATAAAATCTGGAGATATTAACAATTTTTTTATTAATGTGCTTTCTGGTTTTACCGATTTTATCGATAATATTGTTGGTCAAATGAATTTTGTAGGCTGGCTAATTAGTGGTTTTTCATTATTAGTTGGTGGTTTTGGTATTGCAAATATTATGTTTGTTTCTGTAAAAGAAAGAACCAATTTAATAGGTATTCAAAAAGCGCTTGGCGCAAAAAATAAATTCATTCTTTTTCAGTTTCTTTTTGAAGCGGTCATTCTTGCGATCATTGGTGGTCTATTTGGAATGCTGCTTGTCTGGCTCTGTGCAGTTGGTTTAAGTGCAGCTCTAGATTTTGAATTTGTTTTGAGTACACAAAATATGATGTTAGGAACAGGTTTGTCTGCCCTCATTGGTTTAATTTCAGGAATTGTTCCAGCGATTTCTGCATCAAAATTAGATCCTGTGGAGGCAATTAGAACTGGAATGTAGTTAGGATTAAAAGTATAAAAGAAAAAAACGCTTAGTGAAACACTAAGCGTTTTTTTGATCTATCTTTTCATGGTAAAATGAGCTCTAAATTTTCTTTTTTGATTATTATAGGTGTAATCTACAACAAACCAATAATCGGTTGACGGTAAAGGGGTCCCATTAAACGTTCCGTCCCAACCGCTTCCGCTTGGACTAATTTGTTTTATTAATTTTCCATAGCGATCAAATATAGAAATGTTTGCTGTTCCATCATCTTCTAAGTCGAAAATATTCCACCTGTCATTATAGCCATCTCCATTAGGTGTAAAGAATTTAGGGTACTTAATTACAGTAAATGAAATTACAGTATCTCCACAATTTCCATTAATGTCATTTACAGTAATAGTATGATCTCCAGAACTTACATTGTAGAATTGATTATTAGATTGAAAATTTCCATCATCTAATTGATACTCGTAAGTTCCAAAACCATTATTAATAACCAGTGTCGCGATGGCTACTTCTTCAAATGAGTCCGTTAGTACAACTTCTGCAACTGCAACACTAGATTGTGTAACTGTTGCAGTTGTTGGTGCATAAGAACAATCGGGTGCGTTTTCAGGAGTTAAACGAATTGGAACTATTGTATAAGTACCAATTTGGTCTGCAACATATTGGAAACCGTTACCCATTAATATGTTATTTAAATACCATTCGATATTGTAATTTGTAGGATTGAAATTCCCATTTTGTATTATCTGTAATGTAGTTGTGTTTTCAACAACTCCAGTCTGGGGATGCACACAAATTATACCATCTTCAACATTGAATGTTGAAAGTGGATAAACGGTAAATTGAAACTGTGTCTCATCTGAACAATTAGTATTGTCGGTTGCTGTAGCATATACCCATACTGTAAAAGTCTGACTCGTTGTACCAGGAGATACAGAATATGTATAATTACTCGGATTTATAATATCAGAGGCGTTTCCACCTGCTTGACTATAATAGTTTAGAGTATAGGTAGTAGGTGTCAAAGTGGGTAATGTAAACGACCCGCAATGATTTGTCCCATCAAGTGACGCGAAATTTACTGCATAACTATTTAAATCGGGTGTTTCCGAAATAGTCACTGTAAAACTCTTTTCTTCTGTACATGGGAAACGATCTCCATTACTTGCAAAAACATAAACGGTTTGTGTGTTGGTAAGTGTATAATTACTTGGACTAATTAAATCAACAGCATTTCCACCTGATTGAGAATAATAATTTATTGTATAATTATCTGGATATGGTGCAGAATGTGTTAAAGTTTGTAAAGTAAAAGAATCACATCCAATTTCATTGTCATAATCTGGTAGTCCAATGAAGTTGTAGTAGGCTGTAAATGGAATATTCACAAAACAACCAGTACTCGGTTCAATATTATAAATATAGAACATTTGTGTTTCATCAAATACCATCGACGGTGTTACTAATGTACCTGCTCCATTTGGTTCTGTAAAATAGTCGCCATTAATAGGGTCTGGTAGCGAATAAGGGGCGCAGAAATATAAGTCACCAACAGTATCAACCAACGGAAGGGGGTTTATTGTTACATTGAATGAAGATTGATTGTCGCAACCAACACTATTGGCTGGGGTATAAATATAATAGGTACCAGGAAGATTGGCTCCGTTTAGATCGATTATGTCACCAGCGTTTAACATCGTCCCACCACCATTAGGAGCTGTAAAATAATTACCATTCGTTAAGGTAGGTAAAATAAAAAGTTCACATTCGGTCACATCTGCTAAAGTGTCAACTGGAGGTACAGGTAGAATGTCTACAATGAAAGACATATTGTCTGTGCAGTTTGGTGCTGTACTAGTATTTGCATATATGTAGATCGTTTGAGATGTTGTAATAACGGTTTGAGCGGGAATTAATGTTCCTGTTCCAGTTGGGCCAGTGTAATAATTTCCAGCATCAAGATTTGGTAAAGTATAGCTTCCGCATGAAATTTGATTCCCAACATTATTGATTATAAAAATGGTAAACGTACTTTGATCGGTACAACCATTAATATCTGGGCCATTCATAATAGTAATTACTTGTGTTGAAGTAATAGCATCACCCACGTTGAGTGGGTTACCAGATGCATCAAAATAACTTCCGTTAGTTAAAGGCTGTAAATTGTAGCTTACACAAGTTGTAACGTCTGTTAATGTATCAACTGGAGGTAAAGGATGAATGATAAGAGGAAAGGCTTCTTCTTTACAAAATGACCCGTTTACATCAGCATAAAAATAGATAGTTTGGTTAGAAGTAATAATAGTTCCGCTAGGTATTACAATGTTTGATGCGTTTGTCGGTCCTCCAGTTTGTTCGTAGAAGGCTCCAGCTGGTGGGGCTGGAACGATGAATTCACCACAATGTTCTAAAGGTATAGCATAATCGTCAATCAATGTAATTTGGAAAGAAGACTCATTTGAACATCCGTTAACATCAGGGCCGTTAAAAATAAAGTAAGTGCCACCAATATCTATTATGTCTCCCGCATTATAAGCTGTGCCAGTACCACTTGGACCAGAAAAATAATTTCCATTAGTAATAACAGGTAGCGTGTAGTCTTGACATTCAATTACATCTGCAAGAGTGTCAATTAAAGGTAACGGATGTATCGTTATGTCAAAATTAGCAACTTCAAAACAAAGCGAATTCGCTGAAGATTCTGCTCTCACCCAAATAGTCTGTGTTCCAACACCTGTAGTTACTGCATAATTGTTCGGATTTGAGAAGTTTCCGCTTCCACCAGTTTGTGCTTCTGTCTGTGTCGCATAAAAAAGGAGGTTGTAGTTCGGAGAAAGCTGAGGATTGCTGGTTAATATATGATTAACTAAGTCTACTGTAAGTCCAGATGGAGAATCACAATTCTCTATAGTGCCAATTGGATTAATTGTAATTGGTGTATCGATTAATAAATCGAAGGAATAAATGGCATCACAAAAAATTCCAGAATTAGTATTTAATAATGCTAAATAAATAGTTTCGTTTCCAGAGCTTGAATAATTGTTCCACTGTGCTTGTGGAATAGCATTTATGTGTGCTGTTGCATCAGCAATAGAAGTATAGTATTCAATATCATAAACAACATCGTCGATGCCAAGTGCTAACTCATTATTTCTAGATAACTCATAATTATAATTTGCGCTTCCAGAATTACACGCAATTAAGTCTGTAGGATTAGAAACTGAAAGATCGGTAAATTCAATTTGATCCGTAATTATACAGCTAGTACCAATTTTAGTTGCGGTTACTTCGTAAATTCCGTTTTGAGTAACGGTTAATGTATTGCTCGTTTCTGTTAATGGATTACCATTTCTTGTCCAGCTATGATTAAAGTCGGTATTGCTTAAGCCTGTTGTTATGGTAGTACTGTCACCAGAACAAATTGTGGTATCGGGTCCTAAATCAAGCGTAGTAATAAAACTTCCAGAAGCTAAAAATACAGCAGAATCATACCTGAAATCTTGGTAGTCACCAATTACAAGTCTAATTCGATACGTGTTATTTGGAACAACGGCAGCCGAAGCATTCATTACATTAGTATGGCCTCTCATATTAAGGGTTGAAGCACTTGGGTTACTAACGTTGTATGTGCTAAATAAGCTTTGGTTTGAAGACAAACAATTACCATTGAAGGCTTGGTCTCTAATGTTTAAGACAGAGACAGGTGTGTTTGTGTTTGGAATAACAGCTAAGTTTGTTGTTGTGTTCGTTGCTAAATCTGTCAAGAAAAAGGCAAAAGTATCGAAAGACGCACATTGCCATTGTCCATATTCATTGGAAGCAAATAGAAAATCAAAACTAAAGTTAGAAGATAACGGAATGAAATCGAATTGCAGGAAAGCAACATCTGTTATATTTCCAGATTGTCCAAGATTGTTGATGATGTTTTGTAAACCAGGATCACCTTGAGTATTTTGTTGACTATCTAGATTGTTTCCGGTATAAGCTCCTTCGGAATGTCTCGCAATTCCACTTCGTATTATTATTCCCTCATTTATAGGAAAAACAGAAGCGTTATTGTTGAAGTAAGCAACAGATTGACTAGAAGAAATTTGAATATTCGACACGTCTGTACAAGAGTTCCCAAGTAGTAAATTGACTAAATCAGTAGGCGTATTGCTTGTGTCATCTACTGTAATTGTTTGGGAATAGGCGGTTAATGGCAAAAGCCATACTAGTAGGAGTAGTTTTTTTATCATGATATCTTTGGGGTTTGAAAATCAATTGATTATAATAAAGTTAAGGATTTTTTTTAAGTATATCTTGTTTAAAAGAAAAAATGTTGGTTTTACTATTGGTTAATAATGTGTTTCTATTCCAATTTGTGAAAAAAATGTTAAAGAATTTAGAGAAAACTGTAACTTTTATGAAGGTTTGTTTACATATAAAGGAGTTAATTAATGAAAAATAGAATTAAAATAAAGAACGGTTTGTAATGCATAATGCATAAAATGGACGGCAAAAGTATATTAAAAAAATAAACAAATAGTAGATTATGAAGCTAAAGATAAATAACTTAAGTAAGACTTACGGTAATGGGGTTAAAGCACTTGATGGCTTAAATTTAGAAATTGGTGCTGGAATGTTTGGTTTATTAGGACCTAATGGAGCAGGGAAATCAAGTTTGATGAGAACAATAGCTACGCTTCAACAACCAGATTCAGGAACTATAGAGTTTGATGGAATTGATATACTAAAAGATCAAATTGAATTAAGAAAAATATTAGGCTATTTACCTCAAGAATTTGGAGTATATCCAAGTATGTCAGCAGAAGATTTATTAGACTATTTTGCGCGTTTGAAAGGAATTGCTTCAAAGAAAGAACGAGAAACTATTGTAAAAGAAGTTTTAGAAGTAACTAATTTATATGAAGTAAGAAAGAAACATGTGAATGGTTACTCTGGAGGAATGAAACAACGTTTTGGAATTGCTCAATTGTTGCTTAACAATCCAAAGTTAATTATTGTTGATGAACCTACTGCTGGTTTAGATCCTGCCGAAAGGAATCGTTTTCTAAATGTATTGAGAGAAATAGGAACTAATAATACAGTTATCTTTTCTACACATATTGTAGAGGATGTTAAAGAATTATGTAATGAAATGGCAATTTTAAATGGAGGTAAAATACTGAGTAAAGGTACTCCAAAAGAAGCAACTCAAAAGTTAGAAGGGCAAATTTGGACAAAGATTGTAGATAGACAAGAATTAGAAAAGTATGAAAAAGACTTCTCTGTAATTTCATCAAACTATAATGAAGATAATACATTAAACATAAGAGTGTTTAGTAATGAACAACCGAATGAAACCTTTTCTAAAGCTACTCCTGTTTTAGAAGATGTATATTTTGTGACTCTAAAAAACGATAATTAATTATGTTTAAAACAATTTTTACTTTCGAAATTAAAAGATGGCTGAAAAGTCCACTTTTATACATATACATAGCTATCTTTTTTGTGATTTCATTATTGATAATGGGAAGTAGCTTAGGAATTTTTGATAGTTTTTCATCAACAACTTCTTCAAGAGCATTGGCAAACTCTCCAATAGCTATTAATCAAATGTTGAACAGTCTTTCGGTATTTATTTACTTCTTACTGCCTTCAATTGTAGGAGCATCTGTATATCGTGATTTTAAATATAATATGCATTCTATTTTATTTTCCTATCCTTTTAGGAAGTGGGATTATTTAATGGGGAAGTTCTTAAGCTCTTTTTCAATAGTTATACTTATTACTGTTTTTATTGGAATAGCTGCTTTTTTGGCTTCTTTCTTGCCAGGAGTAAACCCAAATTTATTAGGCGAACATAGCTTTACAGCATATATACAAACTTATTTGATTTTTATTATCCCAAACTTGTTTACTTATGGAGTAATTGTTTTTGCGGTAGTTACTATCTTTAGAAACATTTCAATTGGATTCATTACAGTATTAATATTGTTTTTTCTACAGGAGATAGTAAGTAATTTTACACAAAATGTAGACAATAAGTTTTTGGTAGCATTATTCGAACCTTTTGGAAGTGATGCTTTGAAGTATTATACTAAATATTGGACCGTTTTTGAAAAAAATAATAACGTACTCCCTTTTAAAGGAGTCTTAATCTATAATCGTATTCTATGGCTTTCCATTTCTGTACTTATTTTAGGATTTATTTATAAATACTTCTCTTTTACTCAAAACGCATTAACATTTAGAAAAAGTAAGAGTAGTGATAGAATGGTGAAGAATAATTTTGGTGGAATCACTAAGATTAATCTAACTAAAGTAACCTATGATTATTCAATACTACAAAAATTAAAAACCACTTGGAGTTTAGCTAAAGTAGATTTTAAATTCATTGTTAAAAACTGGATTTTTATTAGTATTCTATTAGTAGGAATGATTTTTATTTTATTAATGGCAGTATCATCGGGAGAATTCTATGGTACCGAAACATATCCAACTACTTGGCAAATGCTAGCAGTACCAGGAAATATTTTTGGTTTGTTCATTAATATGCTTACTTTTCTATTTACAGGCTTGTTGATTCATAGAGGAGCAACTACAAGAATGAATCATTTAGTTGATGTAACACCAACACCAAATTGGGTTTTGTTGTTGTCTAAATTCATCGCAATTGTTAAAATGCAAATAGTTTTATTGGCGGTAATAATGATTTCAGGAATACTCTTTCAAATGTATAAAGGGTATTTTAATTTCGAAATTGGACACTATTTAAAAGAATTATATACGATTAGTTTGATTCATTATGTTATTTGGGCATTTTTAGCTATTGTCATTCAGTCATTATTCAAAAATTATTTACTTGGTTTTTTTGTATTACTGATGCTGTCTATTGGATTGAATTATTTATCAGTAATGGGAATAGAACAAGATGTTTTTCAATTTAATAGTGATACTGGTTATCGTTATTCTGATATGAATGGTTATGGACACACTTTAGGATTGTATTTTGTATATAAATTATATTGGTTGTTGCTAGGTATTGTTTTTTTCTTCCTAGGGTTATTGTTCTTTAAAAGAGGAATGGGAAAACCAGCAAAAGAAAGAATAAAAGAAGCGTTTTCAAGATTGAATAAAAGAACCGCAATTCCTTTAACATTATCTTTTCTTGGTTTTATTGCATTAGGAAGTACGATATATTATCAAGACAATATAGTAAATACTTATAAATCTTCAAATGATGCTGAAAAAGAAAGAGTTGAATGGGAGAAGAAGTATAAAAAGTATGAAAACAGATTGCAACCAAGAATTACAGATGTAAAAATCGATTTGGATATTTTTCCAGATGAAAGAAATTATAATGTAAATGGTACTTATGTTTTAAAAAACAAAACAAATAGTGCAATAGATACAATTTTTATAAATCGATCAGAAGAAGCGAAAATTGATTTTAATGTAGCTTATAAAGTGGTGTCAAAGGATACAGTTTTTAATTTTGATATTTACAAATTAGACAAACCACTATTAGCAGGTGATTCTATAACAATGACATTTGCAATTAAAAACAAGCCAAATACTTTATTTAAAGATAATTCACCTATAATAAATAATGGTACTTTTATAAATAACGGAGCGTTTCCTTCTATTGGATATTCCGATGGAGGAGAGATTTCAGATGACGAAATAAGAGAGAAATATGGTTTGAAACCAAAAGAACGAATGGCAAGTCCTACCGATTCAATTGCTAGAAAAAACACCTATATTAGTTCAGACTCAGATTGGATTACATTTGAAACAACAATTAGTACATCTAATGATCAAACAGCAATTGCTCCAGGATATTTGACAAAGAAATGGGAGAAAGATGGGAGAAACTTTTTTCATTATAAGATGGATAAGAAGATGCTAAATTTCTATGCTTTTCAGTCTGCTAAATATGAAGTTAAAAAAGACAAATGGAACGATGTTAATATTGAAATCTATTACCATAAAGGGCATGAGTATAATTTGGACAGAATGATTAAAGGAGTAAAAAAGTCGTTAGATTATTACACAGAAAATTTCAGTCCGTACCAACATAAACAAGTTCGAATTATTGAATTTCCAAGAACAGGAGGAGGGTTTGCACAATCGTTTGCAAATACAATTCCTTTTTCAGAAAGTATCGGTTTCATTGCTGCGGTAGATGATGAAGATGAGAAATCAGTAGATTACCCTTTTTCTGTAACAGCACATGAAGTTGCACATCAATGGTGGGCACATCAAGTTATAGGAGCTAATGTTCAAGGAGCAACATTGTTATCGGAGAGTTTGTCGGAATATAGTTCTCTAATGGTTCTAGAAAAAGAATATGGAAAATCGCAAATGAGAAAATTCCTTAAAGAGTCTTTAGATACTTATTTAACAGGAAGAAGTTTTGAGAATAAAAAAGAAAAACCTTTAATGTATAATGAAAATCAACAGTATATTCATTATTACAAAGGATCTATGGTTTTGTATGCTTTGAGTGATTATATTGGAGAAAAGAACATGAATAATGCATTGAAGAAATATGTAAGTAAAGTTGCTTTCCAAGAAGCACCTTATACAAACTCATTAGAGATGGTTAAAGAGTTAAGAGATGTAACACCAGATTCACTACAATATGTAATTAATGATATGTTTGAAACGATTACCTTGTATGAAAATCGTGTAAAAAGCGCAACGTATAAAAAATTGCCTAACGGGAAGTATCAAGTTGATATGGAACTAGAAGTAGTAAAATATAAGGCGGATGATTTAGGAGAAAGAGTTTATAAAGATAAATCAGGGAAGACATTAAAACATAAGGGTAAAGATGATAAATACGAAACGGAATCATATCCTTTAGCTGATTATATAGATGTAGGAGTGTTTTCTAAAGTTGAAAAAAACGGAAAGAAAACGGATAAAGAACTCTATTTGAAAAAGCATAAAATAACGGAAATAAATAATAAAATAACAGTGATAGTAGATGAAGTTCCAAGTCAAGTAGGAATTGATCCACTCAATAAATTAATTGATGTGAATTCCAATGATAATCGTATCGATTTATAACTTGAAAAAGAGTCTTTTGAATTTCTAGACACAATAAAAAAAGAGAAACCCGATAATGAAAGTTATCGGGTTTCTCTTTTTTCTATCTATTCTTTTTATTAATCGTTCAGTTTTAATACCGCCATAAACGCTTCTTGAGGAATTTCAACATTTCCTACTTGACGCATACGTTTTTTACCTTTTTTCTGTTTTTCTAATAATTTACGTTTACGAGAAATATCTCCACCATAACATTTTGCAGTTACATCTTTTCTCAACGCTTTAATAGTTTCACGAGCAATAACTTTTGCTCCAATCGCAGCTTGAATAGGAATGTCAAATTGTTGTCTTGGAATTAATTCTTTTAACTTTTCACACATTTTTTTACCAATGTAGTAAGCGTTACTTTCGTGAATTAATGCAGAAAGTGCATCTACAGATTGCGCATTTAATAAGACATCTAATTTTACTAATTTAGATTCGCGCATTCCAATAGGTGAATAATCAAATGAAGCATATCCTTTTGAAACTGTTTTTAATCTATCGTAGAAATCAAAGACTATTTCAGCTAATGGCATGTCGAAATTTAATTCAACACGTTCCGTAGTTAAATAGGTTTGATTTGTTATAACTCCACGCTTTTCAATACATAAACTCATTACATTACCCACAAAATCAGATTTTGTAATAATTGTTGCTTTTATATATGGTTCTTCTACACGATCTAATTTTGATGGCTCAGGTAAGTCGGTAGGGTTGTTTACAATTAAAATAGTATCAGGCTCTTTTTTTGTATAAGCATGATACGAAACGTTAGGAACCGTAGTAATTACAGTCATGTCAAACTCACGTTCTAAACGTTCTTGGATAATTTCCATGTGTAGCATTCCTAAGAATCCACATCGGAAACCGAAACCTAATGCAGCAGAACTTTCAGCAGTAAATACTAAAGAAGCATCGTTTAGTTGTAGTTTTTCCATTGAAGCACGTAAGTCTTCAAAATCTTCAGTATCTACGGGGTAAATACCAGCAAATACCATTGGTTTTACATCTTCAAAACCAGTAATCATATTAGTTGTTGGCGTTTTTGCATCAGTAAGGGTATCACCAACTTTTACTTCTTTTGCTTCTTTGATTCCAGAAATTAAATAGCCTACATCTCCTGTAGATATTACATTTTTAGGGACTTGGTTTAGTTTTAAGGTTCCTACTTCATCAGCAAAATATTCATTACCAGTAGCCATGAATTTAATTTTCTGACCTTTCTTTATTTCACCATTTTTAACACGGAAAATTACTTCAATACCTCTAAAAGGATTGTAGTGTGAATCAAAAATCAAGGCTTGTAGAGGTTCGTCAACATTTCCTTTTGGAGCAGGTACTTTTTCAATAATAGCTTCCAAAATTTTATCTACACCAAAACCTGTTTTTCCAGACGCATGAATAATGTCTTCTAATTTACAACCTAATAAATCAATAATATCATCACTAACTTCTTCTGGATTAGCACTTGGTAAATCTACTTTATTCAAAACCGGAATAATTTCCAAGTCATTTTCTAAAGCTAAATATAAATTAGAAATTGTTTGTGCTTGGATACTTTGTGCAGCATCAACTATTAAAAGTGCACCTTCACAAGCAGCAATAGAACGAGAAACTTCGTATGAAAAATCTACGTGACCAGGTGTATCAATCAAATTTAAAATATAATCTTCCCCATTGTGATTGTAATTCATTTGGATTGCATGACTCTTGATTGTTATTCCACGTTCACGTTCAAGATCCATATTGTCTAGTAATTGTGCTTTTTCTTCACGAGCTGTTACAGTTTGTGTAGCAGCAAGTAATCGGTCTGCTAAAGTACTTTTACCATGGTCAATGTGAGCTATAATACAAAAGTTTCTAATTTTCTTCATTCTAGTTTTCTTGTTAGGTTGTTACTTTTTCTTCGTTATTTTTTGGACTGTAAAACCTAAATGCTATAGTAAAGCGCTAGTTTTAAATGTCAAATTTATTCAATAAGTAACCATATAATTTGCAAATATAAATTAAAGTTTTGGATTGTCGAATTAAGATTAACGATTGTTATTTAGAGAATTGTAGAATGAATATAAAATAATTTGATTATTTGATGTTTTAACTTGCTAATTAGGGTAATGTAATGGGTTTTTAGCTTGAAAATAGTGTTTAAATTACATTGTGTTTTTAAGTTGAATTTGTAAGATTTTTATTTCGTTAAATATTTTAAAAAAAGCGAATCTAAATTAATATATTTGCCAGTATTAAATTAAATATAATAAATATGAAAAAAGTGTTATTCGTTTTGATGTTTGTATCTATTGCAATGTCAGCTCAGAAAGTTAAAGTAGTAAAAGGAGATTATGGTTTTCTTAAAGGACAAACTGCAGTTAATGTTGAGTTTGTTTACGATAATTTGAAAGTAATGAAAGAAAATCTTACTGACGAAGAGTACGTTAAAGAAAGAAGTAGTGAGTTAAACGAAAAATCAAAAGGAAAAGGAGATACTTGGGCGAAAAAATGGTATTCTAGTAGAGATAATGCTTTTGAACCAAAATTTATTGAATTAATAAATGTGGTTTTGGTTAAGCAAAAGAGAGAAATTGATTTTCAAGAAGGACTAACAGATGCAAAATATACTTTGATAGTTGACTTAGTATGGGTTTATCCTGGTTATAATGTTATGGTTTCTAAAAAAGGTGCAAAAGTATCTACAGTTTTGAAATTTGTTGAAACTGCAAATAGAGAGAATGTAGTTTTAGAAATGACAAGTGAAAACGCACCTGGTGATGTTTTTGGAGGTTCTTTTAGTAATGAAGATCGTATTGCAGAAGGTTATGCAAAAACAGGTAAAACATTAGCTGTAAACATAGCTAAAGCTTTGAAAAAAATGTAATAATAGCTTTATAAAAGTTATAAGTAAAACCCTAGTTCGCTAGGGTTTTTTTAATTTAATTTAATTTAAAATGAAAAGAATAATATTGGTTTTTTTATTGTTTAGCTCAATGATTACCTTTTCTCAAAGGTTTAAAGTTTTGTCGGGTGATTTGAAGAATTTAAAAGAAATTTCAGAATATAACATCACATTCGATTATTCTGATTTAGTGGTTCATGGATATGAATCTGAAGAAGAGTACTTGGCTGAAAAGATGGATAAAAGAAGTAATGAGGAAAGTAAGGCAGAAAAATTTAAAGAAGATTGGTATTTAGATAGGGTAAATAAATATGAGCCAAGTTTTATTTCTTATTTTAATGAAAGATTTAAAAATGGAGAAATGAAAGTAGAAAAAAACGAAACACTGCAGTTTACTATAAGTGTTAAAACTATTTGGATTTACCCAGGGTATACTCTTGCAGCTGTTGAACCTGCTAAAATTAGTGCGGTATTAACTTTTTTTGAAACTCAAAAACCAGAAAATATACTTTTTCAAATTGAATACAATAAGGTTATAGGTATCTCTAAAGAGTTAACTTACGATCAAGGTAATAGGATTGCGGGAGCTTATGAGAAATTAGCGAAAAATATAGTTATGCAATTGAAGAGATTGTAAAAGAAGCCTAGATATCTAGGCTTCTTTATTTTGTTGTAATGCTTTTTCCATGTTAATAACATATGCCATGTTTTTTACAATGTTATTGTGTTTTTTAACAAACGGATTGGTTTGATCCCAAACATATCCAGCTAAAACGGCGCATATTTTTTCTTTAACTTCAGGGTTCTCTGGTTGATGAAAAAATAAAGTTTGTAAATTTCCAGTATACCATTCTTTTACATAGGTAGAGAATACATTAATTCCGTTTTTCATATATCCTGTAAATTCAGATTCCCAATCTACCGTTGTTCCTTGCGATTCTTTTAAATATAATTTAGCAGCTAGTATTCCAGACTCAGTTGCAAAAGCAACACCAGATGAAAAAACAGGGTCAAGAAATTCCGAGCTATTTCCAGTTAACGCAAACCCATCTCCATACATTTGTTTTACAGAGCGAGAATAGTTTTCAAGTTTTATAGGTTCGAAGCTAAAAGGAACATTACCAAATCTTTTTATGTAATGATCAGACCTGCTAATTGCTTTGTTTAAAGCTTCGGTGGTATTGTTGTCCTTTGAAAGATTGTTTATAAATTCAGTCGGTCCAACAACTCCTAAGCTTGTTTTTCCGTTAGAAAATGGTATAACCCAAAGCCAAACCTCTGTTTCAAGTATGTCGAATGATATTAAAGTGCCTTCTTCTCCTTCGGGTCTATTAATGTCTTCTACGTGAGTAAAAATTGCAGAATGTGGCGCTAATTGTGAAGGAGTGTCAAGGTCTAAAAGTCTTGGCAAAACTCTACCATATCCGCTTGAGTCAATGACAAAATTAGCATGTACTTCTTTTAAACTTCCATTACTCTCTTTTACAATTGTGATCGATTTTTTACCATTAAACGATATTGCTGTTACTTCAGACTCAAATTCTAAGTCAATACCTTTTTTGATTATTTCTTGGGCCATTGTATTGTCGAAATCAGCTCTAGGTACTTGCCATGTCCAATTCCAACCATCACCATGTTTCTTACTAAAATCAAAGACACAAACTTCTTCGTTTCTGATAAAGCGAGCACCAAGTTTTTTTTCAAAATTCATAGCGTTTAACGAATCGAATAATTCAGCTTCTTCAAAGTGGTCCATAACACGAGGAATTAGACTCTCTCCAACAACAAGTCTTGGGAATTTAGTTTTCTCAACTACTTTCACTTTTATACCATTTTTATGAAGAAAAGAAGCAGATACACATCCAGATGGACCTGCTCCAATAATTAAAACATCTACGAATTCTTGTAACATTTCTTATTTAATTTAATTTTTTTGTAACGGGTAAAAGTTTATTTTGGAGCAAAAATAAACTTTAAAATATAATCTAGGTACTTAATAGTGAAAAGAAGATATGTTTATACAGCTCTTTTTTTACATTTAATGAGTGTATGACTCATTCCTATGATTTCATGAATTTCGTCAACGACTAATCCTGCTTTTTCAATTACTTTTAGAATATCTTCTGAATGGAACATTTGGCTATTTCCATTGGCAACTGCTGTGAAATAAAGCGAAGTAGCATGTAGACTGTATGTAGATGCTTGAAATTTTTGTAAATCCCAGAATGTTTCTAAAATGTAAAAACATGTGTCATCATTCATTGCCTCATAGGCTCTTCTAAAAAGTCCATAAATTTCTTCAAGAGAGAAACAATCTATAAATTGACTCATCCAAATAATGTCATTTCCTTTCGGAAAAGGGATAGAGTTGTCTAATAGATTAGTGTCAATTGCGGAAATTCTATCTTCAAATCCAGCTTCAGCTATGTTTTTTCTTGCAACATTGGCTTGACCAGGTAAATCTAAAATTGTAATATTTACAGTAGGATTGTATTTTGCACATTGCATAGAGAATTTTCCAGTATTACCACCTACATCCAAAAAGGATTTAGGATTATTGCCAAATAAAATAGGCATTATTTCTGGGAAAGTGTAATCTGAATAAAAATGATCAAAATCAAACCAGCTTTTCTTTGTTTTTTCGGGTAATTCAGATAGTCCAATATAGACAGTGTCCCAATCTCCTAATTCTTTTAAGCCAGAAGGCTTTCCACTCACAATGGCTTCTTCAAGATGATTTATTGCAAGATAATTTACATCTTGAGTAAAATCCATATTGATATTGGTCATTTTGTCTCTTAAAATGAAATAACCAGTTTTTGTTAAAATGAATTCGTTGTCTTTCAAATACACCATTTCTAAGCTTAATCCTGCTTCAAGTAAAACTTTTACACCATAAATAGATAAATCTAAAGCTTCTGAAATGGTTTCGATACTTCCTCTGTTATTGTCAAATAAGTATTTTAAAATCCCTAAATTGCGTAAAGATTTTGCAGCTTGAAACATAATTGGGGCAAAAGCAATCTTTTGTGCGTCTAAATTTGCTTGAACGACATTCTTTTTGTCGGAACCAAAATCTTTCATTATTTTTTATTTTGTTATAATATTGTTTCGCCATTGTTTGCAAGTGGCTGAAAATGTAGTTTTTGCATAAAAAAGTAAATTCTTTTTAAAAAGAGGATTTAATGTACATTTAATAAATGATATTATACTACATTTGCATCCGTCAAATTAACCACAATATATTCTAAATAAAAATTATTTTTTAATTTATTGTGTAAACAATACAAATTAGAATGAATACAATTAATGAATTTTTAAGTTTAAAAGAATTTGAATCAATAATATTCGGAACTGATAAAATAGAAATTAGCGAAGTTGTTTTGAATAAAGTTAATGAGAGTTTTAATTTCTTGAAAGATTTCTCAGAAAACAAAATTATTTATGGGGTCAATACTGGTTTTGGACCAATGGCTCAATATAGAATAAAAGACGAAGATAGAAATCAATTACAATATAACTTAATAAGAAGTCACTCTTCAGGAGTAGGGAAACCTTTAAGTCCTTTATTTGTGAAGTCCGCAATTTTAGCTAGATTAAATACACTTTCTTTAGGGTGTTCAGGTGTTCATCCTTCTGTGATTCACCTAATGAAAGAGTTAATTAATCGTGACATTACACCGTTGATCTTCGAACATGGTGGTGTTGGTGCTAGTGGAGATCTTGTTCAATTGGCACATTTAGCATTGGTGTTAATTGGTGAAGGAGAAGTTTTTTATAAAGGGGAACGTAAATTGACAAAAGAAGTTTTCGAAATAGAAAACTTAAAACCAATTCAAGTTGAAATTAGAGAAGGATTAGCATTAATGAATGGTACTTCTGTAATGACAGGTATTGGCGTTGTTAATGTTCATAATGCAAATAAATTATTAGATTGGTCTATTAAATGTTCATGTGCAATTAACGAGTTAGTAAAAGCATACGATGATCATTTGTCGGAAGAACTTAATGGAGCAAAAAGGCATAAAGGACAACAAGAAGTGGCTAAAAGAATGAGAGATAATCTTTCTGATAGTGCTTTAGTAAGAAAGCGTGAAGAACATTTATATTCTGGTTCAAACAACGAAAGTGTTTTTAAAGAAAAAGTTCAGGAATATTATTCAATACGATGCGTTCCGCAAATTTTAGGACCTGTTTTGGAAACAATAAATAATGTTTCAACAGTCTTAGAAGACGAGTTTAATTCTGCGAACGATAATCCAATTATAGACGTTAAAAATAAACATGTATATCATGGTGGTAATTTTCATGGTGACTACATTTCGTTAGAAATGGATAAACTGAAAATAGTTATTACTAAATTGACAATGTTAGCAGAACGACAATTAAATTACTTGATGAATTCTAAAATTAATGAAATTCTTCCTCCATTTGTGAATTTAGGTAAGTTAGGATTTAATTTTGGGATGCAAGGTGTGCAATTTACTGCTACATCAACAACTGCAGAGAGTCAGATGTTGTCTAATCCTATGTATGTTCATAGTATACCAAATAATAATGATAACCAAGATATTGTTAGTATGGGTACTAATTCTGCAGTAATTACTTCTAAAGTTATTGAAAATGCTTTTGAAGTATTGAGTATTGAGCTTATTACAATTGTTCAAGCTATTGATTATTTAGAACAAAAAGATCAAATTTCATCAGTAACTAGAAAGATATATGATGATGTTAGAGCTATAATTGCTGAATTTAAAGATGATCAAGTTATGTATCCTTTTGTTCAGAATGTGAAGGCTTATTTGATGAATAAATAATTACCTAAGTAGGGTGTTATTAGTTTATATTATAATAATGTATAATTGTTGGTAAATTGTATTTTTATATAAATAGCTGTATAATTGTATAAAATATGCTTATAATTGTATAAAATATCAATAACATGAAGAAGTATTTGTTTATATTGTTGTTTTTGATGCAATTTGTAAATGCTCAAGAATTAGCGTTAGTCAAAATTGATGGCAAATTTGGTTATATCTTAAAATCAGGAAATTTTGCAATCGAACCAAAGTTTAAAGTTGCAAAAAACTTTTCTAATGGTTTAGCTGCTTTTGAAGAGAATAAGAAATGGGGTTTTATCAATACTAAAGGTGAAATCGTTATTCCTGCAACTTTCGATGATGTAAAATATTTCGACAGCGGTATTTGTGTAGTTGCAAAAGATAAAAGATGGTTCTATATAGATAAAAAGGGAGAAGAGTTAAAGTCTCCAGATTCGGATAAGATTTACGATTTTGAAAACGGTATTGCGTTTATAAGAAAAGAAAAGAAAGTCGGATTAATTGATGCTCATCTTAAAGTCGTTGTTGAACCTAGTTATGATGTTATTAAATCCTTTGAAGGTGATTTTGCAAGAGTAAGGAATAACGGAATGTGGGGTATAATTGACAAAACAGGAAAGATTGTTGTTAAAACCGAATATAACGAAATTGGTGATTATCATAAAGAAATTGTATGGGCGAGAAGTGGAGAGTCTTTTGGTCTAATTATTGCAGGTAACTTTAAAGTTATTGAAGGAGTAGATAAAATCTGGGATTTTTCATCTCAGGATTTAACCTATGCAAGAAAAGATAAAAAAATAGGTTTTATAGATTTGAAAGGAGAATGGGTAATTGAACCAAAATATGATAAAGTGAAAGCTTTTTCAAACAATATGGCACCAGTATTTGTTGATAAAAAATGGGGTTATATCAATAAAAGTGGAAAAATGGTTGTTGAGCCTGTTTATGATGATGCAGAAGTTTTTAGTAATGATGGATTAGCACCAGTGAAGAATGAAAAGTGGGGTTTTATAGATCTTACAGGTAAATTAGTTATACCAAATCTCTATGAAATTTCAGCAGGAGGAATGTTGTCCATTTTTAAAAATCAAGATAAAGGTTTTATAGATGGACTTGCAAGAGTGAAAAAAGATAAAAAATGGGGCTTTATAAATAAAGAAGGAAACGCAATTGGCGGACAATGGTTTGATAACGCTGAACCTTTTTTAAAATAAATAAAATATATAATTTTTAATATGAAGTGTGTATTAGTAACAGGTGGTTCAAGAGGAATTGGTAGCGAAATTTGTAAAAAATTAGCGTTAGAGTCTAATTACCATATTTTAATTAATTATCAATCAAATAAAGTTGCAGCTGAAAAGACTCTGGAAGAGATTGTGAAAAATGGTGCGACTGGTGAAATTATTCAATTCGATGTTGCTAATTATGAAGAAGTAAAATCTGTTTTAACAACTTGGCAAGAGGCAAATCCAGATGCTATTGTGGAAGCAATAGTAAATAATGCTGGGATTACTAAGGACGGTTTGTTTATGTGGATGAGTAATGAAGATTGGACAAGTGTTGTAAATACAAGTTTAAACGGATTCTTTAATGTAACTAACTTTTTTATTCAGAAGATGTTGCGTAACAAGTATGGTAGGATTGTTAATATGGTTTCTGTTTCAGGATTAAAAGGAACAGCAGGACAAACAAATTATTCTGCTGCTAAAGGAGCAATAGTTGCTGCAACAAAAGCATTAGCACAAGAAGTTGCTAAAAGAAATATTACAGTAAATGCTGTAGCACCTGGGTTTATTAAAACAGATATGACAAGTCAATTAGACGAGAAAGAATTGATTAAGTTAGTGCCTATGAATCGTTTCGGAGAAGCGGAAGAGGTTGCGGATTTGGTTTCTTTTTTAGTGTCAAAGAAAGCGAGCTATATTACTGGAGAAATTATTAATATAAACGGAGGAATTTATTCATAAAATTACTTTTATATAATGAGTAGAAGAGTTGTTATAACTGGTATGGGTATTTACTCATGCATAGGTACATCTTTAGACGAAGTTAAAGAGTCATTATACCAAGGGAAATCAGGGATACAGATTGATGAAGAAAGAAAAGAATTCGGATTTAAATCTTCTTTGACAGGTATGGTGCCTAAACCGGATTTAAAAAACTTATTGTCTCGTAGGCAAAGAATTAGCATGGGAGAGGAAAGTGAGTATGCTTACTTAGCGACTATCGAAGCCTTGAAGAATGCTAATATAGAAGATGCTTTTTTTGATGATAATGAAGTTGGTATTATGTATGGAAACGATAGTGTTTCTAAAGCAATCATTGAAGCAACAGATATTATTAGAGAGAAAAAAGATACTTCATTAATTGGATCAGGGGCTATTTTTAAGTCTATGAATTCAACAGTAACAATGAATCTTTCAACAATTTTTAGATTAAGAGGTGTCAATTTAACAATTAGTGCAGCTTGCGCAAGTGGTTCACATGCAATTGGATTGAGTTATTTCTTAATCAAGAATGGATTTCAAGATATGATTATTTGTGGTGGTGCACAGGAAATTAATAAATATGCAATGAGTAGTTTTGATGGCTTAGGTGTTTTCTCTAACCGCGAAGAAGAGCCAAGTAAATCATCAAGACCTTTTGACGCTGCGAGAGATGGTTTGGTACCAAGTGGTGGTGGCGCAACATTAATTTTAGAGAGTTACGAATCTGCTGTAAAAAGAGGAGCTAATATTGTTGCAGAAGTTGTTGGGTATGGGTTTTCATCAAATGGAGGTCATATTTCAACTCCAAATATGGAAGGGCCAGCTATTGCTATGCAAAGAGCGTTAGAAGAAGCAGGTTTAAGTCCGGAACAAATTGAGTATATTAATGCACATGCAACTTCAACTCCTGTTGGAGATGCAAATGAAGCAAAAGCTATTTTTGAGGTTTTTGGTAAAAATAATCCTTACGTTAGTTCGACTAAATCGATGACGGGGCATGAGTGTTGGATGGCAGGTGCAAGTGAGGTAATTTATTCGATATTGATGATGCAAAATGATTTTATTGCACCTAATATTAATATCGAAAATCCAGATGAGGATTCAGCAAAATTAAATCTTGTTAAATCTACATTAAATAAAAAATTTGACATATTTTTGTCGAATTCTTTTGGGTTTGGAGGAACAAACTCAGCATTAGTAGTAAAAAAGTATAAAAGAGATGATGAATAAAACAGAAATAATAGATAAAATTAAAGAGTTCTTAGTTGATGAATTTGAGGTAGAAGTAGAAGATGTTCAACCAGACGCTATTTTAAAAGATACATTAGGTTTAGATAGTTTAGATTATGTAGATTTAGTGGTTTCTATTGAGTCAATTTTCGGTGTTAAGTTAGTCGAAGTTGATTTTGTTGGTATTTCTACTTTTCAGAATTTTTATGATTTAATTGAAAACAAAATTAAGCTTAAGACTGTTTAATGAGTAAATGGGATGGTAAATCAAAAGGAACTGTTCTAGGTTATAAAATCTTCGTTTTTTGCATAAAAAAATTAGGAGTTAAATCTGCATATTTTATTTTATATTTTGTAGCTACTTATTACTTCATTTTTCTTAAATCAAGTAATAAAGCTATATTCTATTATTTTAATAAAAGATGCGGATTTTCGTTTTTAAAATCTAAAATAATGGTTTTCAAAAGTTATTATACTTTTGGACAAACAATAATTGATAAAATTGCAATTGGAGCCGGAATGAAAAATAAGTTTACTTATGAACATGATGGAGGTGAAATTATTGTTAAATTATTAGAGGAGAAAAAAGGGGGGGTGCTAATTAGTGCTCATATGGGGAATTTTGAAATTGCAGAGCATTTTTTTAGTGAAATTGATGTAAATTTTCAAATAAACCTAGTTACTACAGATTTAGAACATTCTGCTATTAAAAAATATCTTGAAAGTATAACTCAAAAACCAACGATTAAATTTATTATTATATCTGACGATTTATCTCATATATTTGATATAAATGCTGCTTTGGCTAGAAATGAATTGGTTTGTTTTACTGGAGATAGATATTTTGAAGGAGTAAAATCAATGACCGAAAAACTATTAGGACAGGGTGCTAAATTTCCTGCGGGTCCTTTTCTTATCGCTTCGAGATTAAGAGTGCCTGTGGTTTTTGTATATGTAATGAAAGAACCAAATCTACATTATCATCTTTATACAAGAGAATCTAAAGCAAAGCATAGAGATGAAAAGGCATTGTTAAAGGCATATTGTGAAAGTGTAGAGGGTATGGTTAAAAAGTATCCTTTGCAGTGGTTTAATTATTTTGATTTTTGGGACGAATTTAATAAGTGATAAAACATAAATACTAGATATATTCTTTTGTATTTTAGTAGATTTTTATAAAGTATGGAAGAATTTGATGCTATTATTATTGGTTCTGGTGTAGGTGGATTAGCAACTGCTATTTGTTTAGCTAGAGCAGGTCAAAAAGTTTTGGTTTTAGAACAACATTATGTTCCAGGCGGTTGGAGTCATAGTTTTACATTAAATGGACAACGCTTTAGTCCGGGTGTGCATTATGTAGGACTAATTGATGAAGGGCAATCTACAAGTGAACTTTATAAAGGATTAGGGATAGCAAATGATATGGTTTTTTTTCGAATGAATGAAAAAGCCTATGAGCATTGTTTGATAAATAATCAAAATTATGATTTACCCGCAGGTGTAGAAAATCTTAAATCTACACTTATAGCTCAATTTCCTAAAGAAGAGAAGAATATAAAGGAATATGTTTCATTAGTTGAAAAAGTGAGTTATGAACTTCAATTAATGCCGAAATTAAGAGGTTGGTGGCAAAAAATTACTGTTCCTTTCAGAACGAAACATTTTGGAAAATTTGCTTTGTTTCCGTTAAAGAAAGTAATAGGTTGGCATATAAAAGATCCATTATTAAAGACGATTTTAAATATTCAATGTGGAGATCATGGTCTTCCGCCAAGTAGGGCTTGTTTTCCTGTTCATTGTTCTGTTATGAGTCATTATTTTGATGGAGGCTTCTATCCAATGGGAGGAGGTGGAGGACTTGTTAAGGCAATGACAAACGGAGTTAAAAGACATGGTGGTGAAATTAGAGTTAAACAAAGTGTTAAAAAGATAATTATTGAGAATAAAAAAGCATTGGGTGTTGAATTGGAGAATGGTGAAAAACTATTTGCAAAAAATATAATATCAAATGCAGATCCTTCAATTACCTATTTAGACTTAATAGGTAAAGAACACCTGAGTAAAGGTCTTCAGAAAAAAATCAGTAAAACTAAATATTCGGTTACCTCTTTGATATTGTTTTTGACATTAGATATCGATGTGACTCAATTTGGGATAGATTCTGGGAATATTTGGATGATGAAGGATGATGATATGGATTCCCAATTTGAAGAATTGACTAAAGGTGGTGTTGAGGAAGGGGATGAGTTTCCAGCATTGTTTATTAGTTGTACAACAATAAAAGATCCAGTTAGTTTTAATGGTAGGTATCATAATTTTGAAGTAGTAACCTATATTGATTATGATAAATTACCTGATTTCAAGAACGAAATTGAGTATCAAACTGATGAGTATAAAATATTCAAAGAAAAAGTAATTAATAAGTTTATGAATAATATGGAAAAAATCATTCCAAATGCAAAAAAGCATATTGTTCAAGCTGAATTAGGAACGCCAAAAACGAATGAGTTTTACGTTAATTCAACAAACGGAAATGTTTATGGAACCGAGAAAACTCTAAATCAAGTAGGTCCTTTTTCTTTTAAAAACAAAACAGAAATAGAGAATTTATATCTTTGTGGAGCTAGTACGCTTTCGCATGGAGTTGCAGGAGCAACACATTCAGGAGTTTCTACAGCAGCATTAATTTTAAATTGCGAGAAAGAGGATTTGATTATTGATGATGCAAATCAAAAAATAAGAATTTATGATGCAGAGGACGCTTCTACATGGCCAGAATGGGTTCATGTAAAAAGATCAGATAAAGTGAGAACTTTTAAAGAGATTAAAAAATCTTAAAATGTTTTTTATTAAATTAGTATCCCAGTAATAAAAAAATGAAGAACATTCTAATTATATATTATTCTCAATCAGGACAGTTGAAGTCAATTGCAGAGAATATAACCAAGCCAATGTTGAATTCGAAAGAAGTAAATATTGATTGGTATGAGATAAAAATGGAAAAAGAGTTTCCTTTTCCGTGGAATAAAGATGCTTTTTTTGATGCTTTTCCAGAATCATTTTTGCAAAAACCTGCTAATATTGAACCAATTTCTAATGAAATTTTAAATAAAAAATATGATTTAGTTTTGTTTCATTATCAAGTTTGGTATTTGTCACCTTCAATTCCAATTAATTCTTTTTTAAAGAGTCCTGAAGCGGAAAGAGTATTGAAAGATACTCCAGTTATAACTATAAGTGGATCAAGGAATATGTGGGTTATGGCACAAGAGAAAGTGAAAGTACTTTTGAAACAGAATAACGCAATTTTAAAAGGAAATATTGCTCTTGTTGATAGAGTTGGGAATTTAATAAGTGTTGTAACAATTGTTGAATGGATGTTCTCAGGTGTTAAGAAAAAGTATTTGGGTGTTTTCCCAATGCCTGGTGTTTCAGACAAAGATATTAATGAGTCTTCTAAGTTTGGAACGTCTATACTTAAAGCAGTAATTAATAGCGATTATACTACTTTACAACCAGAATTAGTAGCACAGGGAGCTGTAAAGATAAGTTCTTATTTAGTTAAGGTAGATAAAACTGCAAATAAAATATTTAGCAAATGGTCTACTCTTATAGATAAAAAGAAAGAAAATAGGAGATTTTGGCTAAAAATATTTAATGTTTATTTATGGCTTGCAATTTGGTTAATCTCACCAATTGTGTATATCTTGCACGTTTTTACATATCCTTTAAAAAGGAATAAAATACAAAAAGAAAAACAGTATTATCAAGGAGTTTAGCAGATTTAATTGAATTATGTTTGAAGTATATATTACAAAAACCGGGAAGTATTTACCAAATGAAGCCGTTTCTAATGAAGAAATGGAAGGTTTTTTGGGGTTTATTAATGATACAGCATCAAAAGCAAGAAGGATAATTTTAAGAAATAATAAAATTATAAGTCGTTATTACGCGATTGATAAAGAAGGAAATAGTACGCATAATAATGCAGAACTAACAAGAAATGCTGTTGCAAGTCTGTTTGATGAAGATTTCACGTCTAAGGACATGGAACTATTATCTTGCGGGACATCAACACCAGATGTTTTTTTACCTTCACATGCAGCAATGGTTCATGGTTTACTAAAAAACCAGTCTGTAGAGTTGAACTCTTCGTCAGGAGTATGCTGTGCAGGAATGAATTCTTTAAAATTCGGTTACCTTTCGGTAAAATCGGGTAATACTAAGAATGCAGTTTGTACAGGTTCAGAAAAAGTTTCTACTTGGATGAAGTCGAATAAATATGAACAAGAAATAACAAATCTTAAGCGTCTAGAAGAACAACCAATTATAGCTTTTAAAAAGGATTTTCTTCGTTGGATGTTGTCTGATGGTGCTGGTGCGTTTTTATTGGAAAATAGTCCAAGAGGATCAATTTCATTGAAAATGGAGTGGATGGAGGCTTATTCTTACGCTCATGAATTAGAAGCATGTATGTATGCAGGTGGAGATAAGTTAGAAAATGGCGAAATTAAACCATGGAGTGAATACAGTACTGAAGCTTTATTTAATGATTCTATCTTCTCAATTAAGCAAGATGTTAAAGTATTAGATAAAAATATTTTAGTTAAGGGAGCAGAGAGTATGAAAAATGCTATGGATAAAAATAACATTTCTTCAGATGATATTGATTATTTTTTACCACACGTTTCTTCTAATTTCTTTGTTGATGGATTACAAAAATCATTGTCTGAAAATGGAATAGATATACCTTTTGAAAAATGGTTTATGAATCTATCTAAAGTGGGGAATGTTGGGTCAGCGTCTATTTATCTTGCTTTAGATGAATTGATGAATTCTGGAAAATTAAAAAAAGGAGAAAAGATTTTGCTTTCAGTACCTGAAAGTGGAAGGTTTTCATTCGCATATGCATACTTAACTGTTTATTAAAAAATGGAAACAATTTTAGAAAAAGAATTAGTTGAACAATTATTGCCCCAAAAGTTTCCTTTTGTCATGGTTGATAAGATGTATAATTTTACAGAAACATCATTAGTATCTGGATATACAGTTTCTAACGATAATATATTTTTTAATGATGGTTTCTTTTTAGAGCCAGGATTAATTGAACATATGGCTCAGTCTGTTGCTCTACATACTGGATATGCTTTTTATTTAAGAAAGGAAGATGCTCCAACGGGATACATAGGTTCGATTAAAGAAGTGAAAATTAATAGATTGCCAATTTTGAATGAAAATATTCAAACAGAAGTGGTGATTCTTCAAGAATTTGCAGGAATTACATTAGTAGATATTGTCACAAGATCTAACGATGAAATATTAGCTACAAGTCAAATGAAAACGGTCTTAGCAAAATAAATGGAAGTTTCTATAAATATGAACGATTATCTACCACATCGAGAACCGATGTTGATGGTAGATAAAATTATTGAAATGAATTCTGAATATGTAGAAACCATTTTTAAGATTAGAGAAGATAATATTTTTGTTCAAAACGGCTTTTTTGTAGAGGCTGGTTTGATTGAAAATGCAGCTCAGACTTGCTCTTCTATAGTGGCTAAGGGGTTTTATGTAGATGAAAATAATTGCGACAAAGAAGAAGTGAATGTTGTAGGGTTTATTAGTGCTTTAAAAAGCCTAAAAATTCATGCATTAGTACTAGTTGGAGATACAATAAAGAACAGAGCAGCATTAGTTTCCACTTTTGTAACCGATGATTACACATTGTGTACTATGAAATGTGAAACTTTCCTTGGAGAACGTTTGATTCTCGAAGGAGAAATAAATTTATTTATTCAGGAAACAAAATAGCTTTACTTTTAAAACCTAATTTGAATGAAAGAAGAGGAAGTACCACAAGATAAGAGTGATTTGTGTAAAAGCAATATCAAGGAATTGATTTATGCGACAGATAAAGACGGTAATTATACTACAACATTAAGTACAGGTTGGGAACCCAAAACTATTGCGTTAAGTAACTCTTTAAAAGAAATAAATGAGCGTATTGAAATAGCTAAAACGCAAGTTATAAATGGTGAAATGAGTCCTATTTATTATTTCATGGAACTTAATAGAATGGATATTAGTATTCTTTCAAGTTATGTTGAAATGTGGAAATGGCGTGTGAAAAGACATTTTAAGCCTAAGAACTTTGCTGCTTTGAGCGATTCAATTTTGAATAAATATGCTAATGCTTTTAATATATCCCTTGTGGAATTGAAAAATTTTAAATCAGAATAATGGAAACGAACTTTACACATCATCAATCAGCACATTGTGAAAATGGAGTCGCTTCAAATTTGTTAAAACATAACGGATTCAATGTGAGTGAGCCAATGGTTTTCGGTATTGGATCGGGTTTGTTTTTTGTTTATTTGCCTTTTTTAAAAGTAAATTATGCTCCAGCAATTAGTTATAGGCCAATGCCAGGTGCAATTTTTAATAAATTTGCAAAACGTTTAGGGCTTAAGGTAAAAAGAGTAAAATTTTCTAGTGAAGCAAATGCTTCAAAAGCATTAGATGATAATTTAAAAAATAATATCCCAACTGGACTTCAGGTTGGTGTTTTTAATCTTTCTTATTTTCCAGATGAATATCGTTTTCATTTTAATGCTCATAATTTAGTAGTATACGGAAAAACAGAAACGGATTATCTTATTAGTGACCCAGTAATGGAAACAGTAACTACATTGACACATTCTGAACTTAATAAAGTTCGTTTTGCTAAAGGAGCTTTTGCACCTCGTGGTCAAATGTATTATCCAGTATATTTACCAGAAGTGATAGACTTAAAAGGTGCTATCGTTAAAGGAATTAAGAATACATGTCGCGATATGCTTGCTCCTATGCCAATTATTGGCGTTAGAGGTATTCGTTTTGTAGCAAATAAAATAAAAAAATGGCCACTTAAGCATGGAACGAAAAAAGCAAATCATTATTTAGCTCAAGTAGTTAGAATGCAAGAAGAGATTGGTACAGGAGGTGGTGGATTTAGATTCATTTATGCTGCATTTTTACAAGAGGCTTCTGTTGTTTTAAAGAATGAAAAATTAAATGAACTTTCTACAGAAATGACTGCTATTGGTGATATGTGGAGAGATTTTGCTGTTAATGCTTCAAGAATATATAAAAATAGAAGTACTCAAGATGATGCTTATAATACGATTGCAAATGAACTTTTAGCAATTGCAGATAAAGAAGAAGTCTTTTTTAAAAAATTAAAATTAGCAATTAGTTAAATGCAACCAATTATCCAAATAGCTTCATTGTCAAAAAAGTATAAAGATGCAGAGAATTTTTCTTTGACAGATTTTTCTTTGACCATATATGAAAGTCAAATTTTTGGGTTACTTGGGCCAAATGGAGCTGGAAAAACTACACTTATTTCGATACTTTGCGGATTAGTGAAGCCTACTTCTGGAAGTTTTACAATAAATAATTTGATGTATTCTGATAATGCTACTCAGATTAAAAAAACAATAGGAGTAGTTCCTCAAGAATATGCATTATATGCAACTTTAACAGCAAGAGAAAATCTGCTTTATTTTGGAAGTATGTACGGTTTAAAAGGAAGAGACTTGAAAAATAAGGTATCTGAATGTTTAGACTTGTTAGGTTTATTGAAGTTTGCCGATAAAAAAGTTGAAACTTTTTCTGGGGGAATGAAACGAAGAGTAAATCTTATTGCTGGAATTTTACACAATCCTAAAATTTTATTTTTAGACGAACCTACAGTTGGTGTAGATGTGCAGTCTAAGAACGCAATCATAGGTTATTTGAAGAAACTTAATGATGAAGGAACAACTATTGTTTATACATCGCATCATTTAAAGGAAGCACAAGATTTTTGTACTGATATAGCAATTGTAGATCGTGGGAAAATATTTGCTCAAGGGACTCCAGATAGTTTAATAAAATCTACCCAAGAAGCTAGAAACTTGGAAGACGTTTTTATAGCATTAACAGGTAAAGAATTGCGCGATGATGTATAAACTTTTAATGTCCATTTATAAAGAGTTTTTATTGCTAAAAAGAGATTTAGGAGGCGTAATTATCTTGTTTGTAATGCCTCTTGTTCTTATTATTGCAGTAACATTAATTCAAGATAGTACTTTTAAAAAGGTAAACGATGCTAAAATTCCAATATTATTAGTCAATAATGATAATGGTATGGTTTCTCAATCTGTTCTCGAAAACCTACAAAAAAGTGAAGCTTTTTCGGTAGTTACCAAGATAGATGGGAAGTTAATTACTGAAGTTCAAGCAAAGGAAGCTGTTTTTAAAGGAGTATATCAATTAGCTATTGTAATTCCTTCAGAATTAAGCAATGATCTTCAGTCTAAGATTGATCAAAATGTTGAGAAAATAGTTAATAGTTTCACCGAAACAGATACAATACAGGAAGAAGTAAAAGATATTGTACAACAAAAAGAAGTAAAACTTTATTTTGATCCAGCTGTGCAAATGAGTTTCAAGAATGCTGTCATGAGTTCAGTAGATAAAATGATTTCTCAAATAGAAACACAATCAATCTATAGTACTTTTCAAGACCAGTTAGGGGAAAGTGTTGATAGTTTTGAACAAAATAGTTTCATTTCTTTTAAAGAAATAATTCCTAGAAAAAATGATAAAGAAATAATTCCAAATTCTGCACAACATAATGTTCCAGCTTGGACTCTTTTTGCAATATTTTTTATTGTAATTCCATTATCAATTAATATCGTTAAAGAAAAAAATCAAGGAACATTTGTCAGACTCAGAACTAATCCAGTTCCATATGCACTGGTTTTATTAGGGAAAACAATAACCTATGCTGTAATTTGTATGATACAGTTTTACATGATGGTTGTGGTTGCAGTTTTTTTGTTTCCTCAAATTGGATTGCCAGCATTAAACGTTGAAGGTAATTTGTTTTTAATGAGTATTGTAGCCTTGTTTTCTGGTTTTGCAGCTATTGGTTTTGGAATATTAGTAGGTACAATTGCAAAAACACAAGAACAATCAGCACCTTTTGGAGCAACTGCGACTATAGTTCTAGCTGCAATTGGTGGAGTTTGGGTGCCTGTTTTCGCAATGCCAAAAATGATGCAAATAATAGCAAAATGTTCGCCAATGAATTGGGGGTTAAATGCTTTTTATGATGTACTTTTGCGAAATTCAACTATTTTAGAGATATTGCCAGAAATAGGTTTACTGTTTCTATTTTTTATAATTACAACTACAATAGCAATCATATACGATGAGAAGAAAAGAAGTGTTTAAAGAAGTAGAGGGTTTGGTTGTAAGTCAAGAAGTGAGGGTTCGGTTTAATGAAACAGATCCTTTAGGAATTGTATGGCATGGGTATTATATTACCTATTTTGAAGATGGAAGAGAGGCATTCGGTAGAGAACATGGTTTGTCTTATTTAGATGTTTTTGAAAGTGGATATACAACACCGATTGTTAAGTCCAGTTGCGAGCATAAATTACCATTAAAATATGGTGATGTGTTTCGAGTTGAAACAACTATTGTAGATACTCCTGCGGCAAAAATGATATACAGATATAAAATATTTAATGCCCAGAATGAAGTTGCTTGTACAGGTGAAACAATTCAAGTGTTTTTAAATAAAGAAGGGGATTTAATGCTTACAAATCCACCTTTTTTTGAAGAATGGAAAAGAAAAGTAGGGTTGTTAAAATAATGAATTGTTATAAAATGATTCAAGATTAAGAATAAATGCTAAAGAAAGTTTATATATCTAATGTTAACTGCATCACTCCATTGGGGTTTGATGTAGAAACTAATATTGATAATATTACCAAAGGAATTACAGGAATTCAGAAACATGAAGATAAATCTTTGATGAAAGATTCATTTTGTGCTTCAATTGTAAATGAAAATGATGTAGATGAAGCTTTTGCAAAAGTTACTTCAGAAGGGAAATTTACAAAGTTAGAAAAGATGATGATTTTAGCTTTGTTTCCTATAGTGAATGAAGTCGAAATAACGGATAAAACAGCGTTTTTACTTTCAACTACTAAGGGAAATATCGAGGCTCTGAAAAATAAATCAGATGAATCGATTGAAGAAGCACATTTGGGTACTCTAGCTAAAAGAATTGCTAATTTTTTCGGATTTAAAACTAAACCTATAGTTGTTTCTAATGCATGCGTTTCTGGCGTTTTGGCAATTTCGGTTGCGAAAAGATTAATTCAGAGTGAAATGTATAATGATGCATTTGTAGTTGCAGGTGATATAGTATCTGAATTTGTTCTTTCTGGATTTAATTCTTTCCAAGCAATGAGTAATGAACCTTGTAGGCCATATTCTAAAAACAGAACTGGAGTAAGTCTTGGGGAAGCAACAGCGGCAGTATTGGTGACATCTAATCGAGAGAATGCAAAAGTTGTAATCTTGGGTGATGGTTCAATAAATGACGCAAATCATATTTCGGGTCCATCAAGAACAGGAGAAGGACTCGTTAGAAGTATTGAAAGTGCAATGAAAGAAGCAAATATTGATTCCAATTCTATTAATTACATTTCTGCACATGGTACAGCAACACCATTTAACGATGAGATGGAAGCTATTGCATTTAGCAGAATAGGATTAGAAAACACACCTGTAAATAGCTTGAAAGGGTATTACGGACATACTTTAGGAGCATCGGGACTACTAGAGGTAGTAATAGGTATACAATCTTTATTACATAATAAATTGTTTGCTTCATTAGGTTTTGATGAAATGGGTGTTAGTAAGCCAATTAATATTATAGAAAAAACGGAAAATAAAGAATTAAATTGTTTCTTAAAAACAGCCTCAGGTTTTGGAGGTTGCAATACAGCGGTTATATTTGAAAAAATAAAATAATATTGGAAAATAAAACATATATACATTCTACCTGTGTTATTCAGAAAAATAAAATTGTTCTGAATGGAGAAAGTATTTTTTCTAATGAAATAGAAGGATTTAATGACTTCGCAAAGAAGTTTTATCAAGAATTTGAAATAGCTTATCCTAAATTTTTTAAAATGGATAGTTTAAGTAAATTAGCATTTATTGGAGCAGAATTACTTTTAAAGCCAATTATCGATCCTTTAAAAGAAAATAATATAGGTCTTTTATTCGCTAATAAATCGTCAAGTTTAGATACTGATGTTAAATACCAAGAATCTATTTCTGAATCAGAAAGTTACTTTCCAAGTCCAGCAGTTTTTGTGTATACATTACCTAATATTTGTTTAGGAGAAATTAGTATTAAGCATCAATTGAAAAGTGAAAATTCTTTTTTTATATTTGACACCTTTAATTCTTCATTTATGGAGAATTATGCAAACGTACTTTTGAATATTAAGAAAGCAGATAAAGTACTTTGTGGTTGGGTAGAATATTTTAATGAAGAATATAAAGGTTTCTTTTATTTGGTTTCAGATGAAGGAGAAATTGAACATACAAAAAATAATATAGAAATAGAATTTAATAAATAATTATGGAAGCATTAAAACAAGAATTGAAAGAAAAAATCATTGAAGTCTTAAACTTAGAAGATATTAATGTAGCTGATATTAATGATAACGATCCTTTATTCGGAGATGGATTAGGACTTGATTCTATAGATGCTTTAGAACTTATTGTTTTGTTAGACAAAGAATATGGAATAAAATTATTAGATCCGAAATTAGGTAAAACGATTTTCGAATCTATTGAAACTATGGCAGCTTATATTACTGAGCATAGAACTAAATAACTTATTCCTCAATAAATCCAATCAATAGGATTTATTGTCATTAATATAGATTTAACTCATTAGGTGTAGTCGTTTTTTTCTAATTTGGACTTGTTTTACATTTGAAAATATGTCGATAATTAGTAAAATTCTGTAGCACAATATAATGAAGGAAAGTTACATCTAATAGGTAGATTTAGAAGCGTATTTAGATCAAAAAGCAATGTGTTCTCACAGTCTTATTAAATGCATGAAATTGTGAAAAGTTAAATTATAGAATAGAAATGAAGGGAGTAGCAATAACAGGAATGGGGATTATTTCAGCTATCGGAAGTTCGGTAGAAGAAAATTTAGAGTCATTACTTAATAATCGTATCGGTATTACAACTGTTGATAATATTGTTACAATTCATAAGGATGTAATAAAAGTTGGTGAAATTAAAAAAACCAATGAAGAGCTTGCTAATGAATTAAATCTTTCGAAAGATAATAATTATTCTAGAACTGCAATGATTGGAGTGCTTGCGGCAAAGCAAGCAGTTGAAAATGCAGGGATAACTGCAATCAATGAATATAAAACTGGATTGATTTCTGCTTCAAGTGTTGGTGGAATGGATATGACAGAGAGGTATTATTATGAATATTTTGAGAACCCTGAAGTAGTAAAATATATTAGTGCTCATGATGGTGGAGACGTTGCGCAAAAAATAGCAGAACAATTAGGGTTGAAAGGATTAGTAACTACTATAAGTACAGCTTGTTCTTCTGCAGCAAATTCTATAATGATGGGAGCTAGATTAATCAAATCTGGAAAATTAGATCGTGTAATTGTTGGTGGAACAGATGCTTTAGCAAAGTTTACTATTAATGGATTCAAAACATTAATGATTTTGTCTGATACCTACAATACTCCGTTTGATAATGATAGAAAAGGGCTAAATTTAGGAGAAGCTGCTGCTTTTCTTGTTTTAGAATCTGATGAAGTGGTCGCAAGAGAGAATAAAAAGGTGTTAGCAAGAGTTTCTGGCTATGGGAATGCTAATGATGCTTTTCATCAAACAGCATCTTCTGAAAATGGTGAAGGAGCTTTTTTGGCTATGGAAAAGGCGTTTCAAGTTTCTGGATTAAAACCATCTCAAATAGATTACATAAACGTACACGGAACAGCAACTCCAAATAATGATTTATCTGAAGGAAGAGCTGTTACTAGGACTTTTGGAGAAGGTTTGGTTCCTGATTTTAGTTCTACAAAGCCTTTTACAGGGCATACTTTGGCAGCTGCTGCAGCAATTGAAGCAGTTTATAGTGTTTTAGCAATTCAAAACAATGTGGTTTTTCCAAATTTGAATTTTAAAACACCAATGAGCGAATTTAATATGGTGCCTCAAACGACATTAAAAAATAAAAATATAGATCATGTTTTGTCTAATTCTTTTGGATTCGGAGGAAATTGTTCTACTGTAATTTTTTCAAAAAACTAATGGGAAAGACATATATAAATGGACTTGGATGTATTTCTGCTCAAAAAACATTTGAAGGTGTTTTTTTGGAAGAGTTTGATTGTAATATAAATGAGAATGTTCTCCCTGTAAAAACACCAGTTTATAAAGATTATATTCCACCTGTAGCTATTCGACGTATGGCAAAAGGAGTAAAGAATGGTATCGTTGCTGCGAATTTAGCGATGAAAGAAGCAGGTGTTGAAAACCTAGATGCAATAATTACTGGAACTGGAATGGGGTGTATTGAGGATTCAGATAAGTTTCTGAAAGCTTTAATTGATAATAATGAAGAGTTTTTAACTCCTACCTCTTTTATTCAATCAACACATAATACTGTTGGCTCACAAATTGCTTTGGGAATTCAATGTAAGGCTTATAATTTTACCTATGTCAATGCTGCTGTTTCATTTGAATCTGCCCTTTTAGATGCTAAAATGCAATTTGATACTGATGAATCGTCTGCAATTCTTGTTGGAGGTATAGATGAAATGAGCGAATATACTTCAAGGTTATTCAAATTATCCGGCTTTATAAAAGCGGATGATGATGCACCTTATCAAGTTTTAGATTCTAAAACAAAAGGAGCTGTGTATAGTGAAGGAGCTACTTTTTTTACTTTGGAAAATAAAAAGACAGCTTCAACTTATGCTGAGATTATCGATGTCGATATGGTTAATACTTTAACAGTTGAAGAAGTTCAAAATAAAATGATAGAATTCTTGAAACTGAATAATCTAGATATTAAAGATATTGATGCTGTTGTTCTCGGTTATAATGGAGATGTTGAATATGATATTTATTATAAGAGTGTGGCTGAAAGTGTTTTGAAAAACACCACTCAAATTTATTATAAGCATTTGAGTGGTGAATATAATACAGCTTCAGCTTTTGGATTATGGGTAGCAAGTAAAATTATCAAAACACAAGGGATTCCAGATATTTTAAAAATAAATGCAATTGAGAAACCCGAGTATAAAAGAATATTATTATATAACCAATACAAAGGGTTAGATCATAGCTTTACTTTAATCTCTAAATGTTAAGCTATAAAAAAATAAATATTTTTTTTCTCACTCTTTTCTTACTGTTGTTTGTTTCTAGTTTTTTTATAACAGTAGAATGGTGGTGTTATTTTCTGCTTTTTATTTTTAGATTTATACTTTTATTAATTGGCTCTTCATTTATTCATTTGAGTATTCATGTCGATGCATTTTGTGAAAACCCATTAGAAAAAGAAAAAAGAATAGCATTAACTTTTGATGATGGACCACATTTAGTTACACCACAAATTTTAGCAATATTAGAAAAGTATAATGTAAAAGCTACTTTTTTTTGTATTGGTAAAAATATTGAAACATATCCTGAAATTCTTAAGCAAATTAACGAGCGTGGGCATTTAATTGGTAATCATTCATTTTCTCATTCTCATTTTTTTGATTTTTACAGAAAAAAAAGAGTAATAAGAGAATTGCATGCTACTGATGAAATTATAAAAAAAAATATAGGTAAAAAACCTCTTTTTTTTAGACCTCCATACGGTGTTACAAACCCTTCTATTGGACGCGCTTTGAAAATCACTAATCATAATGTAATTGGTTGGAACATAAGATCAATGGATGGGATTGTGAAGAATGAAAAAATGATATTAAATCGGATTTTCAAGAGAGTTTCACCTGGAAGTATTATTCTTTTACATGATACTTCATTGGTAACTGTTAGTGTTTTGGAACAGTTATTGCTATTTTTGCAGAATAATAATTATAAGGTAGTTTCTGTAGATAAACTATTAAATTTAAATGCGTATGAAGAGTAATAAAGTAATAATAGTATTTCTTAGTTTAATTAGTTGGATTGGTTTTGCTCAAGAGCAAAAAATGACGAATTCTGAAATTGTAGCTTTTAAACAAAAAGTAAATGCAGTTGCGAAAAAAATCCAAACACTTTCCTCAGATTTTACACAGTATAAACACATGGACTTTCTTTCTAAAGATATTGAAACTTCAGGAAAGATGTATTTCTCTGCTCCAAATCTATTAAAATGGCAATATAAGAATCCTTATAATTATTCTATCTTGTTTAAAAATAATAAAATTTTCATTGATGATGAAGGTAAGAAAAATACAGTAGATATTGGAAATAGTAAAATATTTGGAAAAATAAACACACTAATTGTAGGAAGTGTAAGCGGAAACATGTTCGATGAGAAAGAGTTTACTATTAGTTTTTTTAAAACAAAAACAAATAACATTACAAGGTTGTTACCAAAAGATGCTTCATTGAAAAAATACATCAAACAAATTGAATTAACTTTTGATAGTGATGATGCTACAGTTATTCAGGTGAAATTAATAGAATCTTCAGACGATTACACAAGAATTGTTTTAAATAATAAAAAGCTTAATGGGAAAATCGAGGATTCAGTTTTTAATAATTAATTTTTTTTTAGTTGTTCTTTGCTTGTCCTGTGCTACGAATAGTGTCGTTACAAATCAAAAAGTAATTGAAACAGAAAGCAATAGTTTTTATCCGAGTTATTTTTCTAATTCAGAGATTGATTATGTATATAAAGCAAATATTTCGGTTTATGGAAATGAGTTGTCTGGGATTTTCATTGCGAAAAAGATTAGCGATTCAACACATCGTGTAGTTTTTACAACCGAATTTGGGAATAAACTTTTAGATTTTGAAATATCTGAGAACGAATTCAAAGTGAATTCTATAGTTCCAGAATTAGATAGAAAGATATTAATTAATACTTTAAAAACCGATTTTAAATTATTATTAAAAAGTCAGTTTAAAATAAGTGAAAGTTATAAAGGGAAAACGGAATTAATTCTAAAATCATTAGATAAGAACAAGTATAATTTTGTTATACTTTCTAGTACAGATAATAAATTGACTAATATTATTCATGCATCAAAAAGAAAGCAAAAAATAAATATCAGTTTTAGTGCAAAAAACAATACTTTTGCGGAGCAAATTGTAATACAACATTACAATTTAGATTTAAAAATTGTGTTGAGTTATTTTAAATAAATTTAGATTGAATTATGAAAAAACAAATTTTTATTGCAATTTTTGCGATTTTTGGAATGTCTCAAATTGAGGCTCAAGTGTCTTTCAAACCAGGAGTTAGAGCAGGTTTGAATTTTTCTCACTTTACTAAAGGAGATGATTTTTATAATAGTAATGGTGGTGTATCAAATAGAAGAGAGTTTAACTCTAAGACTGATTTTTATTTAGGTTTTTATGGGGCTTTAAAATTGACAAATCATTACACATTACAACCAGAAATTGATTATTCAAGACAAGGTTCTAAGCTTAAATTCAATAATAGTTCTCAAGAAGGTACTTTTAATATTTCATATTTAGGAGTTCAAATAATGAATAAATTTACTTTTGCAGATAAATTTAATATTCATATTGGTCCTGGATTAGATTTTCAAGTTGAGGAGAACTTTCCAGCGTATAATAGTGTAGATTTAACTTTTGTTTTAGGAGCAGGATATCAGTTTACAGATAATTTTGGTATTGAAGCAAGAGTAAAAAAAGGAATTATTCCTGTTTTATCGGATGATTATGACTATGATAATAATTATTATTCAGATGGAAACCATACTAACGTAGTTTTTAGCATTGGAGCCACTTATACTTTTGATGTAAAATAATATATATGATTTTAAAAGATTTTTATAAAATAATTTCATTAACTAAAAATGATGATCACAAGTACGTGGTCATCATTTTGGTAAATGAAAACCATAATGTTTTTGAAGGACATTTTCCAGGTAATCCAATTATGCCAGGTGTTTGTATGATGCAAATTATTAAAGAGCTAACAGAGCAAATAACAGAACGTTCACTTTTTATGCAAAGCCTTTCCAATGTGAAATTCATGGCATTAATTAATCCTTTTGTTACACCAGAATTGAAATTAGAATTGGATATCACTGTGACAGAAGATGATTTAATAAAAGTAAAAAACACTACTTTCTTTGGAGAAACCACAGCTTTAAAGTTGTTGAGTGTTTATAAAACGGTATAGCAATGAAAATTATAGCCTCATTTTTCTTTTTATTATTGTTTTCTGTTAATACAAATATTGAAGAGATTAGAAAACTATATGTAAAAGCGTATGATTCAGAAGTGAATAGTAAAGAGTTTGCTAAGAAACTAGAAAGTATATCTTCAGATAACGATTTAGTTTTAGTAGCATATAAAGGAGCTTCAATGGCTATGGTTTCAAAGTATGAAAAAAAAGCAGGTCAAAAAATCAAGGCTTTTAAAGAAGGTGCCAAATTAATTGAATCTAGTATTGCTTCTCAACCTGAAAATATTGAATTGAGAATGATTCGATTGAGTGTTCAGGAAAGTGTGCCCAAAATTGTTAAATACCACAAAAACATAACTGAAGATAAGAGTTTTGTTTTAGAAAATTATACTACTCAATCAGCAACATTGAGAGAGTATTTGAAAAATTTTATACTTCAATCTAAAAGTTTTTCAAAAGAAGAAAAAAAATCTGTTAATTAAAAATGGAGTTTAAGACCGTAAAAGATAGTATCGATAAATTTAAAGTTTGTGTTATTGTGCCCACATATAATAACGACAAAACTTTAAAGCGTGTTTTAGATTCTATATTAGAATATACTGATCAAGTAATTATAGTGAATGATGGTTCTACAGATGAAACATCAACTATTTTAAATGTTTATTCAAACTTAATTCAGGTTCATCATCCTAAGAATTCAGGAAAAGGAACTGCATTGAGAAATGGTTTTAAAAAAGCAATAGATTTGGGCTATGAATATGCAATTACTATAGACTCAGATGGGCAACATTTTTCTTCGGATATTCCAAAGTTTATAAATGAAATAACTCTAAATGATACTGTTTTGCTTATTGGAAGTAGAAATATGGCTCAAGATGGAGTTCCGAAGAAGAGTAGTTTTGGAAATAAATTTTCTAATTTTTGGTTTTGGTTTGAAACAGGAATTAAATTAGAAGACACACAGTCTGGCTATAGATTGTATCCTTTAAAAATGATTCCGAAGAAATATTTTACCAATAAATTTGAATTTGAAATTGAAATAATTGTTCGATCAGCATGGAAAGGAATAACGGTTAAAAATATTCCTATTCAAGTTTTGTATGATCCTTTAGAAAGAGTTTCTCATTTTAGACCTTTCAAAGACTTCACAAGAATAAGTATATTGAATACAATATTAGTTATTATAGCTATATTTTATATAAAACCTAGAAATTTACTTTTTAGCTTAAAAAAAAAAGGAATTAAGAAATTCATTCTAGAAAACATACTTCATAGTCAAGATAGTCCTTTAAAAAAATCATTATCTGTTGCGTTAGGAGTTTTTATAGGTATTTGTCCTTTTTGGGGATTTCAAACCCTACTAGTTATTGGTCTATCTGTTTTTTTTAAACTAAATAAAGCAATCTCTTTTGCAGCTTCAAACATAAGTATTCCTCCATTAATACCTTTTGTTATTTATGGTTCATTAAAAATTGGAAGTTTTTTTATTGAGAATAACAATCCAATTCAATTAAATAAATCAATTACCTTTGACGATGTTCAAAACAATATTCTACAATATCTTGTTGGAAGTTTTGTTTTGGCTTCATTGGCAGCAATTGTCTTTGGTTTTGTTAGTTATTTATTCTTAATAATTTTTAGTACATTTAAAAATAAAAAATAATCATGCAAAATTTTTTTATTGCAATTAATTCTTATGTAAATAGGAGAAAATTATTTTCTGTTTTACTTTTTTTTGTATTCTTTTTAATTGTAGGGCATTTTGCTTTTAAAATTCAATTTAGTGAAGATATAACTAGATTAATCCCAACGAACGATAAAACTAGTACAACAACAAAAGTTTTAAATCAATTAAATTTTTCAGATAAAATTACGGTAAAGATTTCTTTAGAAGGAGAAAATGAGGCTGAAGTTTTATCAGAAATGGCAAACCTTTTTATAGATGATTTAGATCAAGAATGCAAAGGTTATATTGAAGAAGTACAAGGGAAATTAGACGATGAGAATCTTGAAGAAGTATTTGATTTTGTATATAATAATTTACCTCTATTTTTAGATGAAAAAGATTACCAATCTATAGAAAATAAAATTCAAGAGGATAGTATTTCAAAAATTGTTGAATCAAGCTATAAATCATTAATATCTCCAACCGGAATTGTATCAAGAGATTTCATTCTAAGAGATCCATTAGGTATTTCTTTTATAGCGTTGAAAAAAATGCAACAGCTTAGTATTGGAGATGATTTTCAACTACAAGATGGTTATATTATTACAAAAAATAAGAAAAATATTCTGCTTTTTGTAACACCAGTATTACCTACAAATGAAACGGATAAGAATACTGTTTTTGTTGATAAATTAAACGCAATTAAAGATAGTCTAAATACGCAATTTAAGGACAAAGCATCATTAAGTTTTTTTGGTGCTACACCTGTTGCAGTAGGTAATGCAACTCAAATAAAAAAAGACGTACAATTAACATCAATTTTTGCTGGAATTGCATTAATATTAATTCTTGCTTTTTTCTATAGAAGTATAACAACTCCAATAATTATTTTTATACCTTCATTGTTAGGAGCTGTTTTTGCTCTTGCTATTTTGTATTTTACAAAAAGTAGTGTTTCTGCTATTTCTCTTGGGATTAGTTCAATATTATTAGGAGAAACGACAGATTATTCAATCTATGTATTAACGCATTTGAGAAATAATAAAGATGTTAAATTGCTCTACAATGATATTTCAAAACCTTTATTGTTATGCGGAATTACAACTTCAATAAGCTTTCTGTGTTTGTTTTTTATAAAATCGGAAGCATTGAAAGATTTAGGAGTTTTTGCAGCTCTTTGTGTTACTGCTACTTCTGTTTTTTCGTTGATTTTAATTCCTTTATTGTATAAATTTAAAAAGGAAAAATCAATTATTGGTATAAAAGTTTTTGGTGGAGAAAAAAATATTTTGGACAAGTTAGCGGCTTATTCTTATCATAAGAATAAATTTTTTGTCATAGCTATGCTTGTTCTCTTAATAGTAAGTTCATTGTTTTATTCTAAGGTAACTTTTAATAATGATTTAGCGTCACTTAACTTCATGTCTGCTGAATTAAAACAAACCGAAAAGGAATTAGAAAAAATTACTGATGGAAATTCAAAATCGATTTATTTAGCCAATTATGGCGATAGCTTTGATGCCATTTTAAAAGATAATAATACACTTTTTAAAATTTTAAATGCTAATAAAGAAGATTCGAAAATAGTTAATTTTAGCTCCATTGGAGGATTGGTGTTTTCTGAAAAAGTTCAAAATGATAAAATTGCATTATGGAATTATTTTTGGAGTAATTCAAAGAAAAATGAATTGAAAGAACGATTAATTAGCGAAGGAAATAAATACGGATTTAAAGAAAGTTCATTTGAGAATTTCTACGATCATTTAGAAATGCAATTTATTCCTGTTTCTATTGCTGATTATAAAAAAATAAAATCATTTTTCATAGAAGAATTTGTTGCTCAAAAAAACGGTTTTCATACTATTTCAACAATAGTTAAGGTTTCTAAAGAGAAAAGAGATGCTTTTGTAGAAGAGATTAAAAAACAACCCAACCTTGTTGTAATTGATCGTCAGCAAACAAACGAAACTTTTCTAGGTACATTAAAAGATAATTTCGGAACATTAATAAACTATTCATTTATTGCAATGTTTTTCATTCTCCTATTTTCATTTAGAAGAATAGAATTAGTGATTGTGAGTATTATTCCTATTATGATAAGTTGGGTTTTTACAACTGGTTTAATGGGGCTTTTTGGTTTACAATTTAATGTTATTAATATTATAGTCTGTACATTAATTTTTGGAATTGGAGTAGATTATAGTATTTTTATGACTTCAGCATTACAGAAAGAGCATACGTATGGAAGAAGTGAATTGCCTACTTATAGAACATCGATAATGCTTTCTGTTGCTACAACAATATTAGGTATTGGAGTTTTAATTTTTGCAAAGCATCCAGCATTAAAGTCTATTTCAATAATAGCAATTATTGGAATATTTTCTGCATTATTGATTACGTTTATTGTGCAACCTTTAGTTTTTGCTTTTTTTGTTACAAGTAGAGTGAAGAAAGGATTGCCTCCTTTTGAGATTAAACGATTAATCCATTCTATTTTATCTTTTATTTATTATGGTTTGGGTGGTTTTCTTTTGTCAATTGTAAGTGTTTTATTGATGAAGATTTCACCAATGTTAAAAGGTAAAAAATTAAAAATATTTCATTCTGTATTGTCGAAGTTTATGTTGTCCGTTTTAAAAACGTATCCTTCAAATAAAAAAACAGTAATAAATAAAACAGAAGAAAAATTTGAAAAACCAGCAGTGATAATTGCAAATCATACTTCTTTTTTGGATATTCTAGCTATCGGAAGCTTAAGTCCGAAAATTATTTTCCTAGTAAGTGATTGGGTATATAATTCTCCAATTTTTGGTAAAGGAGTGCGTTTAGCAGGTTTTTATCCTGTTTCTAGTGGTATCGATAATGGTGTTGAGCATTTACGTTCTAAAGTTGAACAAGGTTTTTCATTGATGGTTTTTCCAGAAGGAACGCGTTCAGAAGATAATACTGTAAAACGTTTTCATAAAGGAGCTTTTTATCTTGCAGAGCAATTTGAATTAGATATTGTGCCTGTAATTATTCATGGTTATTCTGAAGTACTTCCAAAAGGTGATTTTGTTATTAATGGTGGTGCAACAAACGTAGAAATATTACCAAGAATTTCTTTCGATGATGAGTTTTTTGGAAAAGATTATAGTGAGCGAACAAAAAAATTAAGTTTATTTTTTAAAGAACAATACAAAAAGAAAAGGATTGAGTTAGAGCAACCTGACTATTTCAAGAAAAAGCTTTTCAATAGTTTTGACTATAAAGAGTCAATTGTTGTTAATCAAGTAAAAGATGATTTTAAAGAGAAGGCATTACTGTATCATAAACTAAATGAGTTTATTTCAGAAAAGGCTAAAATTTTACATATTGCTAATGATTATGGTCAATGTGATATTTTGTTGTTATTGCAACAATCCCAAAGAGAGATTACCTCTTTTATAGCGGATGAAGAAAAGAGAGGTGTTGCTAAAACCAATTACCTAATTAAAAAAAGGAAATTAAACTATATAGATATTTTTGAAACTATATTGCAAAATAAATATAATGTAGTTTTGTTCTCCGATAAAAACTCAAATGTTGAGATGAAAGATATACTATCAATTTCAGATTGTATTATTCTATTAGATGCTGAAAAGTATAAAGAAGATGTACTTTTAAAGGATTTTGTGTTAGAAAGTGAAGAAGATAAAATAATTGTTTTAAAGAGAAGATAGAATGAAAGAACAGTATGATATAGTCATTGTGGGAAGTGGATTAGGCGGATTAGTTTCTGCACTTATCCTAGCCAAAGAAGGCTATAGCGTTTGTGTGCTTGAAAAAAATAATCAGTTTGGAGGTAATTTGCAAACCTTTGTTAGAGATAAGACTATTTTCGACACAGGAATTCATTACATAGGAGGATTAAGTGAAGGTCAAAATTTATATAAATATTTTAAATATTTAGGTATAATGGACGACTTAAGGCTCAAAAAACTGGATGAGGATGGTTTTGATATAGTATCGTTTGAAGATACAAATGAAGAGTTTCCTCATGCCCAAGGCTATGATAATTTCATTAACCAATTAGTTAAATGTTTTCCTAAAGAAGAAGCGGTAATTAATCAATATTGTGAAAAGGTAAGAAATGTATGTGATTCATTTCCGTTATACAATTTAGAATGGGAAGGACAGTATGAAAGTGAAATACTTTCTGTAAACGCAAAAGAATATATTGATACAATAACAGATAATGAAAAATTAAAAGCTGTTTTGGCAGGAACGAATTTTTTATATGCAGGAATTCAAGAGAAATCACCTTTCTACGTTCATGCTTTATCTGTAAACTCTTATATTCAAAGTGCTTATAGATGTATAAACGGAGGGAGTCAAATTACAAAACAGTTAATTAAGCAGTTAAAAAAATACGGAGGAGAAGTCTATAAGTATAAAGAAGTGACTAACTTTAATGTTGAAAATAATAAAGTGACTTCTGTAGAAATGAAAGATGGTTCGAGCGTATCTGCAAATTATTTTATTTCAAATATAGAATTGAAAACGACTTTAAAAATGGTCGGGGAAGAGCATTTTAGAAAATCATTTTACAAAAGAATCCAAAGTCTTGAAGGTGTGATCTCTTCATTTAGTTTATATATTGTTTTTAAACCTGAAACTTTTAAATATTTTAATAATAACTTTTATCATTTTAAGGATAGTAAAGGTGTTTGGACAGCACATGAATATAATGAAGAATCTTGGCCAAAAGCTTATATGGCATCAATGAATTCTTCTGGTGAAGATGAGCAATGGGCAGATGGAATGACATTTATTACATATATGCATTTTGATGAATTAAATGCATGGGAAAGCACATTTAATACTGTTGCAGAAAAAAATAATAGGGGAGAAACTTATGAGGAATTTAAAAATAGAAAAGCAGAAGTTTTTTTAAAAGAGATAGAAATAAAATTCCCAGGAATTAGAGACTGTATAAAATCAGTGCATACTTCAACTCCGCTTTCATATAGAGATTATATTGGTGGTCACAAAGGAAATATGTACGGTTATGTTAAAGATTCAAATGAGCCAATGAAAACTTTTATTCCTACTAAAACAAAATTAGATAATTTGCTTTTAACTGGGCAAAGTGTAAATATGCATGGTGTTCTTGGTGTAACAATTGGAGCAGTAGTTACTTGTTCAGATATTGTTGGGAAAGAATATTTAGTGAATAAAATTAAAGATTTTTCAATTGATTGATAGCTATAAAATAATTCTAAAAACTAGTGTTTTAATTAGTAGCTTCTTTGTTTTGTTACTATCCTCTTGCGGTACATCAAAATCATTAGCCCATAAACCAATCACAGAAGGTTATAATGATCAGTTACCAATAATTAAAAAAATATCAGATACACAATATACTTCTGGACATAACTTTTTTCTAAAAAACAAACAAAACCTTTGGGAACTGTATGTTGAAGGAGATCCGTTAGAAAGAGGTTTGTTAATGGGATCATTGACAGATTCTTTGCTTAAAAAACAAGAATCGATTTTCTTTTCTAAAATTGAAGAAATTGTACCTTCAAAATTTAAACTAAAATTGCTTCGGTCATTTTTGAAATGGTATAATAGAAAATTATATTTGAATGTTCCAGAAGAATATAAAACAGAGATTTATGGAGTTTCAAAATTTACTTCACATGATTTTGATTATATCGCTCCTCAATATTTAAGAAGCTTATACCTTCATGGAGCTCATGATATTGGACACGCGCTTCAAGATTTAGCACTGGTAGGTTGTTCTTCTTTTGCAGCTTGGGATGATAAAACAGAAGATGGTAATTTAATAATAGGAAGAAATTTCGATTTCTATGCTGGAGATGAATTTGCAAAAGATAAAGTTGTTGCTTTTGTTAAACCAGATGAAGGATATCCTTTCATGATGGTTACTTGGGCAGGAATGGTTGGTGTGTGTTCTGGTATGAATAATGAAGGGTTAACGGTAACAATAAATGCAGGAAAATCTAAGATTCCTTTAATTGCAAAAACACCAATATCAATTTTAACAAGGGAAATTCTTCAATATGCTAAAAATATAGACGAAGCCATAGTTATAGCAAAAAAAAGGAAAGTTTTTGTTTCTGAATCTATTATGATTGGAAGCGCACATGATAATAAGGCGATACTAATTGAAGTAGCACCGAACGGTTTTGGAGTTTATGATGTTCCAAACACTAATCAGCTTATCTGTTCCAATCACTTTCAAAGTGAAAGTTTTGAAGAAGATAAGAGAAATCAATTGCAAAAAATAAATAGTCATTCAAAATATCGTTTTGATAGAATGGAAGAGTTGATAAAGTACAATGAAAAGATTAATCCTCAAATTGCAGCAAATATTCTTCGAAATAAAGACGGACTAAATGACTTGCCATTGGGATATGGAAATGAAAAAGCATTAAATCAATTATTAGCACATCATGGAGTTATATTCAAACCAAATGAAAAAAAAGTATGGGTTTCTGCAAATCCTTATCAATTAGGAGAGTTTGTTTGTTATGATTTGAATACTATTTTTAACGATGAGAAATTGGAAAATAGAGTATCATCTTTAGAAACAGAACAGATGAATATTGCTAGAGATGTCTTCTTAGATACTGAAGCATATAAGAATTACGAAAAATTCAGAATTGAAGATAGAAAAATGGATGCTTTTTTAGAAAATAATCAAGATTTTTCTGTTGAATTTGTAGCGAATTATCAATCTTTAAATCCCGATTATTGGGTTGTACATTATAAAGTAGGTTTGCATTTTTATAGAAAGAAACAATATAAAGAAGCAAAGGTACATTTTGAAGAAGCTTTGAAAAAGGAAATAACAACATTACCATCAAGAAAAGAAATTGAGAAATATTTGTTGAAAATTAATAAAAAAATACAATGATTCCAGAGATTGAAACTAAAACCGAGCAAGAAATAAAGTTCTTTCAAGAAGAAAAATTGATGGATTTGTTGAAATATGTTAATGAAAATTCTCCTTATTATAAAAAACTCTTCAAAGAGAATAATATAGAAATAAGAAATATAAAAACCATAGAAGATTTACAATTATTACCTGTAACTAATAAGGAAGATCTACAACGGTATAATGATGATTTCATGTGTGTGCCAATATCTAAAGTTATAGATTTTGCTACTACATCTGGAACATTAGGTGATCCTGTTACTTTCGGACTTACAGATAGTGATTTAGATCGATTAGCATATAATGAAGCAATCTCATTTGATTGTGCTGGCATAAAAGAAGGAGATGTTGTGCAGTTAATGACAACAATGGATAGAAGGTTTATGGCCGGATTGGCTTATTTTCTTGGACTGCGTAAAATGAAAGTTGGTGTAGTGAGAGTAGGAGCAGGAATTCCTGAGTTACAATGGGATTCAATTTTGAAATACAAACCAAGTTATTTAATTACAGTGCCGTCATTTTTATTGAAGATGATAGAGTATGCAGAAAATCATAATATAGATTTTAATGCATCCGGAATTAAAGGTGCTATTTGTATTGGTGAACCGCTTAGAAATCAGGATTTTTCTATGAATATTTTATCAAAGAAAATAACTGATAAGTGGAATATTGATCTTTTTTCTACCTATGCATCAACAGAAATGAGCACTGCGTTTACAGAATGTGAACATTCAATTGGAGGTCATCATCACCCAGAATTAATTATCATTGAAGTTTTGGATGAAGAAAATAAACCAGTAAAAAATGGAGAGCCAGGTGAGTTGACTTTTACAACTTTAGGAGTTGAAGCTATGCCTTTAGTCCGTTTTAAAACAGGAGATATTGTTCAGCTTCATGAAGAACCTTGTACATGTGGAAGAAACACAACAAGAGTTGGTCCAGTAATTGGACGTAAAAAACAAATGATAAAATATAAGGGCACAACTTTATATCCGCCTGCAATGATTGATGTTCTTAATGATTTTGATGCTATCGAGTGTCATATTATTGAGGTGTTGACGAATGAAATTGGTACAGATGAAATTGTGATAAAAATAGCAGTAAAGGATGAAAATCCTGTTTTTTTACAAGAAATTAAAGATCATTTTAGAGCAAAATTGAGGGTGACTCCTAAAATTGAATTCGCTACAAAAGAAAGTTTGAATAAGTTAATTTTCAATCCAATGAGTAGAAAACCGATTAACTTCTTTGACAAAAGAAAAAACGATTTTTAAAGAGTTTGTGTATTGGTGTTTGTAATCATTTCATAGTTAAATATTTATAGATTGTAGCTTTATGATTGATTACGCCAAAAAATGTGTAATTTTGCAAAAAAAATAAAGACAATGCCCAAAATTGGCAATATAGAATTACCAGATTTTCCGCTTTTATTAGCGCCAATGGAAGATGTTAGCGATCCTCCGTTCAGACGTTTGTGTAAATTACACGGTGCAGATTTAATGTATTCTGAATTTATTTCTTCTGAAGGATTAATTCGAGATGCAATGAAAAGCAAACAAAAACTTGATATTTTTGATTACGAGCGACCAGTTGGTATTCAGATTTTTGGAGGAGATGAAGAAGCAATGGCATTAAGTGCTAAAATTGTTGAAGCCGTAGAACCAGATTTAGTAGATATTAATTTTGGATGTCCTGTAAAGAAAGTAGTTTCTAAAGGTGCAGGAGCAGGTGTGTTAAAAGACATTGATTTAATGGTTCGTTTAACGAAAGCTGTTATTAAAAGCACACATCTACCTGTAACCGTTAAAACGCGTTTAGGTTGGGACGATAGTTCAATTAATATTGATGAAGTTGCAGAAAGACTTCAAGATATTGGAGTGCAGGCCTTAACAGTTCATGCAAGAACAAGATCTCAAATGTATAAAGGGCATTCAGATTGGACTCATATTGCAAGAGTTAAAAACAACCCAAGAATAACAATGCCAATTTTCGGTAATGGAGATATAGATTCACCAGAAAAAGCGTTAGAATATAAAAACAAGTTTGGATTAGATGGAATGATGATTGGTCGTGCAGCGATTGGTTATCCTTGGATTTTTAATGAAATTAAGCATTTTTTCAATACTGGCGAACATTTGGATTTGCCGACAATGAAAGATCGAATAGAAGCTGCAAGAAATCATTTAATCTGGTCTGTAGAATGGAAAAACGAACGTGTTGGAGTTGTAGAAATGCGTAGGCATTATACAAATTACTTTAAAGGTATTCATAGTTTTAAAGAATACAAACAAAAGTTAGTGACTACAGATGATTTACATCAGTTATTAGATGTTTTTACAGAAATTGAAGATGTTTTTGGAGATTATCAGTTCACTGAACAATAATTTTTAAAATAAATAATAAAAAAAGACTATTTAAAATGTTTTAGATAGTCTTTTTTTATTATCCATGATATACTCTAGAGAATATAATTTTTCCTTCTCTAATTTCTAATACTTCAGCAATAGACATATCTTCTTCGTTCTCTACTTGTCGGATATATTCCATGAAAACGCGGTCAGTGTTTGCTGTAAGTGATGTTACTTTGTAATGTAGATTTGGTAATCTTTCAAAAGCGTCCTTCCACCAAAAATGCATAGCGCTTTTGCCTTCAATTAACCCATTTGTTTCTGGTTGACGTATCTTTAGTTTTGGACTAAAATGTTTTGCCTCATCATCATATAATGCTAAAAGTTTTTCAAGATTTTTTTCATTGAAAGCTTCAAGCCAACGAAAGGCAATAGATTGTGATTTTTCTGGCATTTTTTAAGAGTGTTTCCACAGATTACAAAAGTGTTGTAATCTGTGGTGTAAGAAAGTTTTAGCTATTCTTTAAGTTTATGATTTCTTGCTCTGTTAAGAATCTCCAATTTCCTCTTGGAAGGTTTTTCTTTGTTAATCCAGCAAATGTAACTCTGTCTAATTTGATTACATCATATTTAAGGTGTTCAAAAATCTTACGGACAATTTTTACATTGGCAGTTTTCATCTTGATTCCTATTTCACTTTTTGGTTGATCTTCGATATAAGTTACTTCTTCAACATAAACTTTATGCTCATCTATCGTTATTCCGTTTGTAATTCGTTCTAAATCTTCATATTTTAAGTTCTTGTCTAAAGTAACTTGATATAGTTTTGAAGAACGTTGATTTGGAGTTGTAAATTTACGAGCCATATCGGTATCGTTAGTAAAAAGTAATAAACCAGTAGTGGTTTTGTCCATTCTTCCAATAGGTTGAAGGTTTCCTTTACTTGCTCCTCTAATCAAATCTAATACATTTCCATCTCCTTTAGCATCATCTCCAGCAGTAGAAAAGTTTTTAGGTTTGTTTAATAAAAGGTATTCTTTCTTTTCTGGAGTAATTGTACTTCCATCAAATTGAACTATATCTGTTAATTTAACTTTGTAGCCCATTTCAGTAACGGGAACTCCGTTTACTTTTACATTACCACTCTGAATATAAATGTCTGCATCTCTACGACTACACATTCCTGAGTTAGAAATGTATTTGTTTAGACGCATTTCATCTGGATTAGATGGCGCTTTTGGATTAGACGGTGCTTTTGGTGTTCTGGGTGCTTTTGATTCTGATGGTTTTACAGAAAACTTTGATGGTGTTTTTCTAATAGGAGCATTTCCTTTAGAATTACTAGCTTTCTTAAAACCGCCTTGTCTTCCAGAGCCTGGCTTGCTTTTATCATTTCCTTGGTGACGTGTCATTCTCTAAATATTTTATGCAAAGATATGACTAATAACTTGATATTAGTTTCTTTCCATGTATCAAAACGATAGGATCTATTAAAATAATACAAAAAACACCACTAACAATTATAAATTTTAATAAAAAATGTAATTTAAGATAATCTGTTTTTTGTTTTGATTTCCATAATTTAAGTAGAAAGAATATTAACATTATCAAACTTATGTAGAAATAAATATCCATATAACCTACATCGTAAACATCAATTAGGAAATAGACAGGAATAATTGTAGAAACGGTAATGATTGAAATAATTATTTTTGCAATTTTTTCGCCAAATAGTACAGGAATTGTTTTGTATTCGTTTACTAAATCGCCTTCAATGTTTTCTAAATCTTTAATTAATTCACGAATAAAAATAAGGAAAAATAAGAATGTTGCATGAGCAAAAATTACATTATAGAAGTTTTTATAATACATTAAAATTCCAAAAAATGGGAGGATTGCTAATATTGCAGCAGTTAAATTTCCAATTAGAAGGATTTTTTTAATTCGATGCGAATAATACCAAATTAGAAAAATATAACTTGAAAAAAACAAGACTGCTTTCCAAGAAATGAAGCTTACCAAAGTAACTACTAAAAAGTTGATTGTGAAATAGACTTTTAACTTGGTAGATTGACTAACCAATCGGTCGATCATTGCTTTTTTAGGTCTATTAATTAAATCTTTTTTAGCATCGTAAAAATTATTAATAATGTATCCTGATGCAATGGTTAAGAACGAGGCTAAAACGATTAGAAACATTTTCCAGTCTAATAGAATGTCTAAGGCTCTTTCTTCTGGAGCTAAGATGAAAATAGCAGACAAGTATTGTGCTAGAGCAATTACCCAAATATTATAACCTCTTATTACAGAAAAAAAACTTAATATTTTTTTTAAAAAAAACTTAGATTTTCTATTTAGCATTTAGATTTTTAGGTTGTGTGTGGTAATAGCTTTCCTGTCGTCTAATTAAAAATTATATACTACTTCTAACTTATAATCTTTTAATGATGTTTTTGCTTTTTCTAAGTCTTCTGTGAAACCAAGAATATATCCACCACCACCAGAACCACAAAGTTTTAAATAATAATCATTTGTTTCAATTCCGTTTTGCCAAATTTGATGAAATTGTTCTGGAATCATTGGTTTAAAATGATTTAAAACAACTTTCGATAGTTTTTTTGTATTGGCAAACAACGATTTTATGTCGCCATGTAGGAAATTGTCAACACAAGCATCAGTATGTTTTATGAATTGTGATTTCAACATTTTTCTAAATCCATTATCTTTTAGATTTTCCATGAAAATACTAACCATTGGAGCAGTTTCTCCAACAATTCCAGAATCGATTAAGAAAACTGCACCTTTTCCTTGTGTACTTTGGCTAGGAATTCCAGTTGGCTCAATATTATCTTTTGAATTGATTAATATAGGTAAACTTAAATAACTATTTAAAGGGTCTAACCCAGAACTCTTTCCATGGAAAAAAGATTCCATTTGAGAAAAAATAGCTTTAAGTTGAAGTAATTTATCGCGAGTTAAGTTTTCTAAAACTGTAATTTTAGTTGTAGCATATTTGTCATAAATAGCAGCAACCAAAGCACCACTACTTCCAACACCATATCCTTGTGGGATACTAGAATCAAAATACATTCCATTAGCAATATCGCTTTTCAAAGCAGTTAAATTGAATGTAACTAATTCTGGTTGATTGTTTTGTAGCGTTGTTAAATAACCAGTAAAATTATCTAAACTTCTATTAGACGCAATAGCTTCAGAAGATGGATTTTCGTCTGTTTTTAAAGCTCCTTTATAAAAATTATAGGGAATAGAAAGACCTTTAGAATCTTGAATAATTCCATATTCTCCAAAGAGTAATATTTTTGAGTAAAATAATGGTCCTTTCATAAATGATAAATTTCAGGTTTAAGTAAAGATACAAAATTAATATGATTTTGCACCATCTCCAATTTGGTCGCAAATATACTGCTCATTTTGGCAATAGCCAACTAATTCATTCTTAATAAAATCTAAAACTTTCTCCTTGTCTTTTTCCGGATATAAAACATGAACATTTGCACCTGCGTCTAAAGTGAAACAAACAGGAGTTTGCGTTTCTGTTCTATATTTCCAAATACGATTAATGATTTCTAAAGTGTTAGGTTTCATTAAAATAAAATAAGGCATTGAAGTCATCATCATAGCATGAAGAGTTAAGGCTTCGCTTTCTACGATTTTAATAAATTCAGAAATAAGTCCTTCTTTTAAAATTGTTTTAATTTTGGATAGATTTTCATGCGCTTGTTCAAAACGCTTTTCAGCAAAAGGATGATTGTGCATCAATTCATGTCCAACAGTACTTGAAACTTGTTTTTCTCCTTTGTCGACTAACAGAATTGTATCCTGGTAGTTTTTAAAATTACTATGTATGTTTGAAAATTCAACACCAAATAGATTAGAGTTTTTCGAATTTTCTTTATTTTCTCCCCAAACTACAACTTTTCCTTTTATACTTCGGCAAGCACTTCCGCTACCTAAACGAGCTAAAAAAGAAGCTTTTGAATAAAAATAATCATCTGAAATAGAAGGGTTAATTGTTTTTTCTAAACTCATAATGTTCATCGCTAATGCTGCCATTCCTGATGCAGAAGATGCGATTCCAGAACTGTGAGGAAATGTGTTTTCTGTATCAATGCTTAGGTGATATTCTTTTAGAAAAGGACAATAAAGAACAATTCTTTCTAAGAATTTTTGAATTTTAGGTTTGAAATCTTCTTTTGGTTTTCCTTCAAATAATAAATCGAATGAAAAGTTTTCATAGCCTTCTTTTTTAGTTGCACTTAGCTTTGTAATGGTTTTGCAATTTTCTAAAGTGAAACTGATTGATGGATTGGCAGGAATTTGATTCTCCTTTTTACCCCAATATTTAACTAAAGCAATATTACTTGGAGCGCTCCAATGGAAGTTAGCGGTGTCAACTTGTGAATAATTAGAAGCAATAAAATCTTTTTCAGAAAACATAGATGAAATTTTTGGTAAAAATACCATTTTTGATTTATTTGTTTCTCTCTTTATTCGTTAATTTGTTGCAAAATTATAAGGATGAGTAAATATTTA